>NZ_NSGD01000009.1:0-218948 GCF_002294955.1 Mesorhizobium sp. WSM3864 | reverse complement strand
GTGGTTAAGCAAGCCAACCCCGAAGGCTTACACCCTACGGCGAAGGAACCCGGCCGATCGAGGCTCGCTGTCTCGAGTGACAAAGCCGGATCAGCACTGGTCACTGATGGCGACCCCTCACACCTTGACCAGCTGCTCCACCCGCCCCTTCTCGCCGAAGACGCGCAAATAACGCTTGATCTCCTTCTCATCGCCGGTCGACTTGGCGGGGTTGTCGGAGAGCTTGACCGCCGGCCGGCCATTGGCTTCGCTGACCTTGCAGACCAGCGAGATGGCGTCGAGGCTGTTGGTCTCGGTCGGCGCGCAGCCTTCGAAATCATTGGTGAGGTTGGTGCCCCAGCCGAAGGACATGCGTACCTTGCCGCGGAAATGCTTGTAGGTCTCCTCGATGGTCTCGACCTCGAGCCCGTCGGAGAAGATGAGCAGCTTCTGTTTCGGATCCTTGCCCTTCTCGCGCCACCAGGCGAGGATCTTCTCGCCGCCTTCGATCGGCGGCGCGCTGTCGGGGCGGAAGCCGGTCCAGTCGGCGATCCAGTCCGGCGCGTCGCGCAGGAAAGCGGACGTGCCGAACGTATCGGGCAGCACGATCAGCAGATTGCCGCCATAATAGCGCTGCCAGTCCTGCAGCACCTTGTAGGGCGCCTGCCTCAGCTCCTCAACGGAATTGGCAAGTGCCGCAAACACCATAGGCAGTTCGTGCGCATTGGTGCCGAGCGCCTCGAGGTCGTTGTCCATGGCCAGAAGCACGTTCGACGTGCCGGTGAAAGCCTCGCCGATGCCTTCCTTCAGCGCCTCGACGCACCAGCGCTGCCACAGGAAGGAGTGGCGCCGGCGGGTGCCGAAATCGGAAATGCGGATGCCGGGCAGTGCCTTCAGCCGCTCGGTCTTGGCCCACATCTTGGCCTTGGCGCGGGCGTAGAGCACGTCGAGCGCAAACTGACCGAAGGAGCGCATGGCGGCGCGCGAGCGCAGCTCGTTGATGATGGCGAGCGCCGGTATCTCCCACAGCGTGGTGTACATCCAGGGACCGGGAAAGGACAGTTCGTACTGACCGTCGCGTTTGGTGAGTTCATAGTCGGGAAGGCGGAAATCCTCCAGCCAGGCGAGGAATTCCGGCTCGAAGATCTGCTTGCGACCATAGAAGGTGTTGCCGCCGAGCCAGATCATCTCCTTCTTGGTGAAGCGCAAGGTGCGAGCGTGGTCGAGTTGCTCGCGCAGTTCGCCTTCGTCGATCTCGTCGGCGAGCCGCACCGAGGTCGTGCGGTTGATCAGCGTGAAGGTGGCGTCGACCTTGGGGTACATGCCCCAGATCATCTGCAGCATCAGCAGCTTGTAGAAATCGGTGTCCAGCAGGCTGCGGACGATGGGGTCCAGCTTCCAGGTGTGGTTGTAGACGCGCCGCGCTATATCGGTTCGTGCCATATCTGCTCACCCAAAAAGCGCGTCTCGCTTGCGTGATTCCAAGCGCGGCGCCTCAAGTCCCTGTTATGAAGCACTCCGGACGGAAAACCGCCGCGCAGCTCCCAGAATTGTTAACCAGCTGCGGTCTTAGCATTGTATTTTTGAAAGCGCTTCCTGCTTTGCAAGCTGGCCCGACAAAAACCAGCTATGCAAGTCCAGCGATCATGACGCTGCGCCAGAGCATTCTAGCGTTTTACGGCAACCGCGAAATGCTCTTGGCTTTTTTGTTTTGAGGCGAATTTCCGGACGGAAAACCGCTCACACTTTTCCTGGAATTGCTCTAGCCCCGATCACCTTGAGCGCCGGGCGCTTCTTGCGGCTCGGCACACGGCCGGCGACCGGGGCATCGGCGCGGCCCTCGTCCTGCTCCTTTTCGGCAAAGAGCCAGTCGATGAAAAGCTGGACGATCGGCGCCGAGCGCATCTCGTTGCGGCAGACGACATAGAAGTCATCGACCGCCGGCACCGACAAAGCGAAGGGCGCGACGAGCATGCCCCTGGCGAGGAGGGCGCGCGCGGTCACGGAATCGCCGAGCGCCACGCCATGGCCGTGGACGGCGGCCTCCACCGCTATGCGCGCGTCGCCGAGGTGATGGCGGCGGCCGCGCTCCAAGTCGAGCGCGTCGGCGGCGGCCAGCCAGGTGTGCCACTCGCGGCCGTCGTCGCCATGCAGGAAAACGTGGTCGGCAAGGTCGCGCACGCTGCGGATCGGGCGGTTGTTGATCAGCGTCGGGCTGACCACCGGAAACAGCTCAAGGCCCGACCATTTGCGTATCCAGCAGTCGCTCCAGCTGCCATCGCCATAATGCACGCAGACGTCGATGTGCGGCGCGCGGATGTCCCTGGCCTCGTTGGAGGGGATCAGCGTCAGCTGGATGTCGGGATATTGCGCGGTGAAGGAGCCGAGCCGCGGCGTCATCCACAACAAGAGCAGCGCCGGCACGCAGGACACCGACAGCACACCGGTGCTTGCGGGGCGTGTCATGCGCTGCGTGGCGGCGGCGATGCCGTCGAAGGCCGCCGAAACCGCCGGCAGGAACTCAGCGCCGTGCGGCGTCAGCTTCACGCGCTGACCCGCGCGCTGGAAAAGCTTTACGCCGAGCGATTGCTCGAGCGCCTTGATCTGGTGGCTGACCGCGCCATGCGTGACGTTGAGCTCGCCCGCCGCCTTGGTCAGCGAGGCATGTCGCGCCGTCGCCTCGAAAGCGCGCAGCGGATTCAACGGCGGCAAGCGCTTGGCCAAGGACAGCTCCCGACTTTGTGAGATTTTCTCACAGCAAAGACCCTAACAATATCAATTGATTTTTCAATACAGTTGCCCGACACTTTTGCCCGGAACAGCTCAACAGACGTAGATTTCGCAGGCGCCGGCGGGCAACGATCAGCCGGATGACTGCTGGCTTGGCAGCCGTCGGTGCAGCCGCCGCGCTGCAAGCAGTCACGGAGGAGTACCGGACATGGGTTACGATCGCGGCAAGCTCGAAGCGTTGCGCCGCAAATATGGCGAGAGCCATGGCGGCGAGATGTTCGATCCGAAATTCCGCAAGGTTGCCGACAAGATCTTCAGCAAAAGCGGCACCCGGCTGGCGCCCTATTCCGGCATCCCGACCTTCCTTGCCGCGCCTTACCGGCAGGTGTCGGCCGACAATCCGGATTTCGGCGACTTGCAAGTGGCGATGATCGGCGTGCCGATGGACCTTGGCGTCACCAACCGGCCGGGCTCACGCTTCGGGCCGCGGGCGCTGCGCGCCATCGAGCGCATCGGCCCCTACAATCACGTGCTGGAATGCGCGCCGACGCATGAGCTGCGCGTCGCCGACATCGGCGACACGCCGTTCCGCAGCCGTTACCGGCTGGAGATCAGCCACGAGGACATCGAAAAGCGCACCAACCAGATCGTCGACGCCGGCGTGCTACCGCTTTCGGTCGGTGGCGACCACTCGATCAGCCATCCGATCCTGAAAGCGGTCGGTAAGCAGGCTCCCGTCGGCATGATCCACATCGACGCCCATTGCGACACCAGTGGGCTGTTCGACATGACCAAGTTCCACCACGGCGGACCGTTCCGCAACGCGGTCCTGGACGGCGTGCTCGATCCCACCCGCACGATCCAGATCGGCATTCGCGGCTCGGCCGAGTATCTGTGGGAGTTCACCTACGAATCCGGCATGACGGTGGTCCATGCCGAGGAGGTGACCGGCCTCGGCATCCCCGCCATCATCGAGAAGGCGCGGAAGATCGTCGGCGACGGCCCGACCTACATCTCCTTCGACGTTGACAGCATCGATCCGGCCTTCGCGCCGGGCACCGGCACGCCTGAGGTCGGCGGGCTGACGACGCGCGAGGTGCTCGAGCTGCTGCGCGGCCTGAAGGGCCTCAACATCGTCGGCGGCGACGTCGTCGAGGTGGCGCCGCAATATGACGCGACCACCAACACCGCCCATGTCGGCGCGCAAGTCCTGTTCGAGATCCTGAGCCTGATGGTGTTCAGCCCGGCAATCAAGAAGGGCTGACACGAGAGCGTTTCACCGCTTCATGGAAACGGCGAACCGCTTCGTTTTTACGCAATTCCGGACGGAAGCTATGCGAAGTCGCCAAGCGTAGACCGCTTCCCGCTTTTCCTGGAATTGCTAACCAGTACGGCCGTCGCGCTGGAGCCGGCGGCCGGCTTCAACAACAAGCTTCCAGCAGGGGAACTAAAATGACTCTTCGCAACACACTGAAATCCGCACTTGCGGCACTCATCATGCTCGGCGCCGCCGGTCTTGCCTCGCAGGCCAAGGCCGACGCCATCGACGACATCACCAAGGCTGGGGCCATCAATGTCGGCATCTTCTCCGACTTCCCGCCTTTTTCCTCGGCCAGCGCCGACATGAGCATCAAGGGCTATGACATCGACGTCGCGCAGGCGATCGCCGATTCCTTGAAGGTGAAGCTGAACCTCGTCAGCGTCACCGGCCAGAATCGCATCCCGTATCTCACCGACAAGCGCGTCGATATCTTGATGAGCGTCGGCTATTCGAAGGAGCGCGAGCAGGTGATCGATTTCGCCGCCGCCTACGCGCCCTATTACATCGCCGTCATCGGCCCGGCCGAGCTTGCCGTCAAAGGCAAGGACGACCTTGCCGACAAGTCGATCGCCGTCAATCGCGGCACGCTGGAGGATACCTCGCTCACCCAGGCGGCGCCCGCCTCGGCCGACATCCGCCGCTTCGACAACTACAATTCCGTCATCCAGGCCTTCATCTCCGGCCAGACGCAGCTGATGGTGGTCGGCAACGATGTCGGCGCGCAGGTGCTGGCCAAGCAAGTGGCACTGAAACCCGAGCAGAAGTTCCAGTTGCTGACCTCGCCATCGCATATCGGCCTCAACAAGAACGAGGACAGGCTGAAGAAGGCGGTGAACGATGCGGTCGCCAAGATGCTGGCGGACGGCAAGCTGGACGAGAGCTCGAAGGCCTGGCTGAAGACGCCGCTCAATCCCGACAACCTCAAGGATTGATCCCCGGAGCGGTTCAGCGCGCCTGAAGCGCTGAACCGCTCCCGTACTTGCTTCTTGCGCTACACGCTTTCCAACAGGGCCAATCGCGATGGGCTACAGCCTCGACTTCGGCTGGCTTGCGGGTGCAGCGGGCGCGATCGCGCGCGGCGCGGCGATGACGCTGCTTCTGATCGTCGTCACCACGCTGGCCGGCACTTTCCTCAGCATCTTGGGCGCCGCCGGCCGCCGGAACGGCCCGAGGCCGCTCAAGCTGGCGATCGGCTGGTATGTCGAGGTGATGCGCAACACGCCGTTCCTGGTGCAGTTGTTCTTCATCTTCTTCGGCCTGCCCAGCCTCGGCATCCGACTCGATCCGATCCTGGCCGCCATGCTGGCGATGACCCTCAACATGGCGGCCTACACGATCGAGATCGTCGGCGCAGGTCTGGACGCGGTGCCGCGCGGGCAGACGGAGGCGGCACTTGCGCTCGGCCTCAGGCCCAGACAGGTGTTCATCAAGATCGTGCTGCCGCAGGCGCTGAAAGTGATCTATCCGGCGCTGACTAGCCAGATCGTCATCATGATGCTGGAATCGGCCGTGGTGTCGCAGATCGCGGTGCGCGAACTGACCTACGAAGCCGACATGCTGCAGGCGCGCACCTTCCGCGCCTTCGAAACCTATCTGGTGGTGACCATGGTCTATCTCGGCCTGTCGATGGGGCTGCGCCGGCTGCTGGTCAGCGGCGGACGCCGCGCACTCGGAGCCGGCGTGTCATGATCGAATTCACCCTCTGGGACATATTGCGCAACCTTCTGCTCGCCGCGCGCTGGACGGTGCTGTTGTCGCTTGCGGCCTTCGTCGGCGGCGCGCTGGTCGGGCTGGTCGTGCTGTTCTTCCGCATAGCCAAGAACAAATGGATCAAGCGGATCGCTTCCGGCTATATCGCGCTGTTCCAGGGCACGCCGCTCCTCATGCAGCTTTTCCTGATGTTCTTCGGCCTGCCGATGTTGGGGCTGCGCATCGAGCCATGGACCGCCGCGGCGCTCGGCCTCACCTTCTTTGCCAGCGCCTATCTCGCCGAGATCTGGCGCAGCGGTGTCGATGCGCTGCCGCGCGGCCAGTGGGACGCCGGCGCCAGCCTCGGACTGCATTATCTGCAGGAACTCAGGCTGATCATCCTGCCGCAGGCCTTCGCCATCACGCGCGCCCCGACCGTCGGCTTCCTGGTGCAGCTGATCAAATCGACGGCGCTGACCTCGATCATCGGTTTCGAGGAGTTGGTCAGGACCTCCAACGCGATCAACAACGCGACCTTCGAGCCGTTCACCGTCTACGGCCTGGTGGCGCTGATCTTCTTCGTGATGTGCTTCCCGCTGACGCAATATGCGCGGCGGCTTGAGCGTGTCGCCGCACACTGAAGGTCGACGAGGGCCGCCGCCTGACCGGCGGCCGCTCTTCTCAATGGCTGAACGACAGCGCCGGCGCGATGCGATCGCGCCGCAGCCAACGGACGAGCAGGAGCACCGCCACCACCGCCAGGCCTGACGAAAGGCCGATCCAGATGCCGACGCCGTTGAAGCCGAAATGGAAGGCGAGCAGCACGCCGAGCGGAAGGCCGACCCCCCAATAGCCGATCGCGGCATAGATCATCGGCACCTTGGTATCGTGCAGGCCGCGCAGCATGCCGGCGGCCACCGCCTGCGCGCCGTCGAAGATCTGGAACAGCGCGGCAAACACCAGGAAGGACACAGCAAGCGTGATCACCCTGGCATTGGCCGGATCGGCGAGATCGATGAAGGCGCTGATCAAAAGATGCGGCCATAGGATCATCACCAGCCCCATCAGCGCCATGAAGGAGACGCCGATGACAAAGCTGGTCCAGCCGGCGCGCGAGACGCCCTCGGGATTGCCGGCGCCATGTGCCAGGCCGACGCGCACGGTGACCGCCTGGTTGAGGCCGAGCGGCACCATGAAGGAGATCGAGGCGATCTGGATGGCAATCGCGTGGGCTGCCAGCGAATCCGCGTCGATCAGACCCATCAGCAGGGCTGCCGCATTGAAGATCGTCACCTCGAAGGCGAGGATGCCGGCGATCGGCAGGCCGAGCCTCAGCAGGCCGCGGAAGCGCGGCCAGTCGGAGCGCCAGAAGCGGCCGAAGAGGTGATAGCGGCGGAATTTTTTCTCCAGCACCACCACGGCCGCCAGTCCAACAAACATCAGCATGCTGGAAAGCGAGGTGGCGAGGCCCGAGCCGGCGATGCCCATCGGGCGGACGCCGAGGTTGCCGAACATGAAGACCCAGTTGAAGAAGGCGTTGCAGGCGACGGCGACGAAAACGATGATCAGCGCCCAGCCGGGCCGCTCCAGCGCCGAGATGAAGGAGCGCAACACGATATAACCGTAAAAAGGCAGCACCGCCCATTGCAGCCAGTGCAGGTAGATGCCTGCCTGGTGCGCGAGGTCCGGCTTCTGCCCCATGGCCAAAAGCACTTCTTCGCCATGCCAGAGGAACAACCAAATCGGGATCGAGACGAGGACCGCCAGCCACAGGCCCTGGCGCACGGTGCGGCGCAAGTCGCGCACCGAATGGCGGCGGCGGCCGAGCTCGGTCGCCATCATCGGCGAGGTGGCGAGCATCAGGCCAAGCCCGAAGATCAGCGGCATGAAATAGAGGTTGGAGCCGAGCGCGCCGGCGGCCAGCGTGTCGGGTCCCAAACGGCCCATCATCATGACGTCGGTCGCGGTCATGGCGGTCTGGCCGAGATTGGTGAGCACCATCGGCCAGGCAAGCGACAATGTTGCCCTGATTTCCTGACGCCAAAAATTTTCCGGCGCGCGAGCGCCGGCTTCGATCGCAGACATTTTCCGCTCTTCAGACCACGGCGCGTCGGGACTCGCCCGGAAGCCGCACGCAAACGGCGCAAAATGGCGCCGTTTGCGCCGTCTTGTGAACGAAATGCGACATATTGGCAAGGAGGAGGAGCGGCGACCTATTGAGCCAGCGGGAAGCGCAAGAGCCGGGCCTTCTATTGGATGGTGTCGAGCGCCTGCCGCTGGCGGTGCATTTCGAGGAAGATGCGATAGTCGCGGTCGAAGCGAGCGCCGGCGGCCGGATTCGGGGGCCGCGTCCTGCCGCCCTGCTGCATGGCCACGCAGGCGGCGTTCAGGTCGGGGTAAAGCCCAGCGGCGGTCGCAGCGACCATTCCGGTGCCGAGCAACACCGCCTCGTCGGCCAGCGGCTCGATGACGGTGCAGCCGGTGGCATCGGCATAGAGTTCCATCAAGAGCGGGTTCTTGGTGTGGCCGCCGGTGACGTGCAGCGTGTCGATCAAATAGCCGTTCTCGTTCAGCGCCTCGAGCACATGGCGCACGCCGAGCGCGATGCCGACGGCGGTGCGCCAGTAGAGCTTGCACAGGCTGTCGAAGGAGGAATCGAGTGTCAGCCCGCTGACGACGCCAACCGCGTGCGGGTCGGCGAGCGGCGAGCGATTGCCGTGGAAATCCGGCAGAACATGCAGCCGCGCCGCCAGCGCATCGCCCTCGGCGGCGCGCAGTTCGGCGACGCGCTTGGCGATCCTGGCATGCATTGCCGCATCCGGCTCGCCGCCGGCGCCGTGCCAGCGGATGATGTGGTCGAGCAGAGCGCCGGTCGCCGACTGACCGCCTTCCGACAGCCAGAGCTTTGGCAACGCCGCGCCATAATATGGTCCCCAGACGCCGGCGAAAGGCTGCGGATCCTGCGACATCGCCATGACGCAGGACGAGGTGCCGGCAATCAGCGCCAGGTGCCGGCTGATGTCCTTCTCGTCGCCGGCGAAGCCGCCGAGCACACCGAGCGCGCCGGCATAGGCGTCGATCACCCCGGCGCCGACCCGGCATTTTTCCGTCAGGCCGAGATCTGCCGCCGCATCGGCCGTGAGTTGCCCGATATCGGTGCCGACGGGGCTCGCCTTGTCCGGGAGATTGCCATGCTCGAAGAGATCGCCGATGCCGACGAGCTTGAAGAAATCGCGCCGCCAGCCCGTCTCCTCATGCGCGAGATAGGTCCATTTGGCCGTCAGCGTGCATTGCGAGCGGGCGAGCGATCCGGTCGCTTTCCAGGTCAGGAAATCGGCGAGATCGAACAGATAGCCGGCTTCATTCCAGGTTGCGGGCAGGTTGCGCTTCAGCCACATCAGCTTTGGCGTTTCCATTTCCGGCGACATCACCCCGCCGATATAGTCGAGCACCGCATGGCCGCTTCTGGTGCATTCGTCGGCTTCGGCGATGGCGCGATGGTCGAGCCAGACGATGGTGTCCCAGCGCTTCTCGCCGGTGACCGAGACGCTCAGCTGATCGCCCCGCCTGCCGCGCACCACAAGCGAGCAGGTGGCGTCAAAGGAGATGCCGACGATGTCCGATGCGGCGACGTTGGCCTTCTCGCGCGCGGCGCGCACGGCGGCGCAGACTGCCGACCAGATATTTTCCGAATCGTGCTCCGCGTGATCGGGCTTAGGCTGGTGCATGGCGATCGGCCGCTCGGCGCGGCCGAGCAGATTGCCACGCGAGTCGAGAATGCCCGCGCGAGCGCTCCCGGTGCCGACATCGACCGCGCAAACGAAACTCGTCAAGATGCTTTTACTCTCGCTCCCAGGTCTGCAATCAGATCGGGCAATTGCAGCATGTCAGCGAATATAAAGTCCGGTTCGGTCGACGCAAGCCGCGCCTTGAGCGCGGGGTTGTTTGCATGCGATCCGCCGGTGAAAGCAAAGACGCGCATGCCCGCCGCCCGCGCCGCGGCGATGCCGGCCGGGCTGTCCTCGATGACAAGGGATTTGCCCGGATCAGCGCGCATCACGGCGGCGGCATGGAGGAACAGGTCCGGCGCCGGCTTGCCGCGCTTGACCATGGCGGCGCTGAAGAGGTGCGGCTCCAGCAGGCCCAGCAGGCCGGTGACCTCGAGCGCGTAGCGGATGCGCTCCAGCGTGCCGGAAGAGGCGACGCAATGGGGCAGGCCAAGCTTCGGCAGGATCTCCTTGATGCCGGGGATCGGCTTCAGCTCCTCGCGGAACTTGCGCATCAGCTCGACGCGCATGGCGGTGAGATGTTGGTCGCTTATCTCCAGGCCGAAATCGCTGCCGAGAATCTCGCGCACGCTCTTCATGCTCTTGCCGAGGAAATGCTCGTAGGCGGCGTCCTCCGAGACCGTGCCGCCGGCGAGCTCGATCATGCCCAGCAACGCGGAAACCGAAAGCGCCTCGCTGTCGACCAGCACGCCGTCACAGTCGAAGATGACGAGCTCGGGCGTCATTGCGGCTGCGTCCAAAGAGCTTCAGAGCTTGCCGGCGAGATAGCGCGTCAAGGTTTCGCGCGCGCCGTTCGCCCACAATTCGTTCAGCGCATGGGCGAAGGCTTCGGCAAAGACGGCGGAGCGGCCGACATCGCCATAGATGTCGTCCATCGCCAGCCAGGCCTGGGGCGAGTTCTTCGCCGCTTTGGCGGTCGCCTGCATCCGGTCCCAGCTCGGATCGTTCGGCTCGATGACGGCGCCGCTGTCGGTGGTGCCGAAGCAGTAGCGGCACCAGAGCGCGGACTCCAGAGCCAGGCCGGCAACACCTTTCCCCGCCTTCAGTCGGTCCGCGGCGGTCGGAATTATGAATTTCGGCTGGCGGTTGGAACCGTCGAGGCAAAGTCTTCGGATGGTGTCGCCGATCTTGGGGTTGGAGAAGCGGCGCTCGATGAGCTGGTAGTAATCCTCGAGCACCGTGTCCGGCACCGGCGGCACGGTGGGGATGATCTCGTCGCGCTCCAGCTTGGCGAGGAAGCCGCGCACCAGCGGCTCCTGCATCGCCTCATGCACGAAATGGATGTCCATCAGGCCCGCCGGATAGGCGATGGCTGCGTGGCCGCCGTTCAAGATGCGGATCTTCATCAGCTCGTAAGGCGAGACATCCTTGACGAATTGGACGCCGGCCTGTTCCAGCGGCGGCCGACCGGCGGTGAAACGATCTTCCAGCACCCATTGTTTGAACGGTTCGCAGAAGACCGGCCAATTGTCCTCCAGCCCGAAATCATTGGCCAGAATGCTACGCTCGCGATCGGTGGTGGCCGGCGTGATGCGGTCGACCATGCCGTTCGGGAAAGCGACGTTGTCCCTCACCCAGTTGGCCAGAGCCTCGTCGATCAGCCGGGCAAGGCCGATGACGCCGTCGGAGGTGACGTGGCCATTGTGGGGGATGTTGTCGCAGGACATGACCGTGAACGGCACGATGCCGTCGGCGCGCCGGCGCACCAGTCCGGCAAGAATGATGCCGAAGACCGTCTTCGGTGCCGCAGCCGGCTGAGCATCGGCGACAATGTCGGGATGGGCCGGATTGAACTTTCCGGAGGCCGGATCGATGAAATAGCCGCCTTCGGTGATGGTCAGCGACACAATCTTGATCGCAGGGTCGGCGAGCTGCTCGACGATCGCCTCAGCATCGCCCGGCATCAGGAAATCGACCATGGCGCCGGTGACGCGGGCGCTCATATGGCCCTGGTCCTGCTCGACCACGGTGGTCAGCCAGTCCTGCTCCTGCAGCCTGGCGCGGCCGGCCTTCTCGCCCTCGAACACGCCGGCGCCGATCAGTGCCCAGTCATGGCCGAGGCCGGAATTGAACAGGTCGTCGAGATAGACAGCCTGGTGCGAGCGGTGGAAGTTGCCGACGCCGAAATGCACGATGCCGGCCTTCAGCGCGGCGCGATCGTATTTTGGACCGGAAACCTTTGACGGAAGCTTTGCGAGGTTCGAGGAAGAGAGTTTCACGGTCATCTTACTTACCCTTTGGCCGATATGCAGCCCGACAATCCAACCCCCAATTCACCCGCTTGGGGCGAGCGGTGAGGGGCAGCATCCGTTTGCCGGTATGCGCCCCTCACCTGCCCCGCGACGCGTCCTCCCCGGAGGAAGGGAGGCGCGCTTCCCCCTCAACTCATCCATTGACCGCCATCGACGTTGTAGGTCTGGGCGACAATGTATTCGGCTTCTTCACTGGCGAGGAAAACCGCCATGCCAGTCAGATCTTCGGCTCGACCCATGCGGCCATAGGGCACGCTTTCGCCGACGAGCCTCTTCTTCTCGCCCTTCGGCCGGTTCTCATATTTGGCGAACAGCGAATCGACGTGATCCCAATGCTCGCCGTCGACGACGCCCGGTGCGATGGCGTTGACGTTGATGCGGTGCTTGATCAGGTCGAGTCCGGCCGACTGGGTAAGCGAGATGACGGCGGCCTTGGTGGCGCAATAAACCGCGACCAGCGGCTCGCCGCGGCGTCCGGCTTGGCTCGCCATGTTGATGATCCTGCCGCCCCGGCCGGCAGCGATCATCGAGCGAGCCGCGGCCTGCAGCATGAACAGCGTGCCGGCGACATTGACGGAGCAGAGCTTGTCGTAGCTCGCGCGGCTGATCTCGACGATGGGCGCAAGGTCGAACAAGGCGGCATTGTTGATCAGGATGTCGAGGCCGCCCGCCTTCGCTTCGACGGCTTTCACGCTGGCCTCGATCGAGGACTGGTCGGTGACGTCGAGCCGGATCGCGTAAGCGGCAGAGCCGATATCCTTCGCCGTCGCTTCCGCCGCTTCGAGATTGATGTCGGCAATCGCCACCGTGGCGCCTTCGCGAATATAGGCTTCGGCGAAGGCCCTGCCGATGCCGCGCGCCGATCCGGTGATCAGCGCCGATTTGCCTTTGAGCCTCACTGCGCCAGCGCCTTGCCGTCGGCGCCGAAGCGATGGAGCTTGGCCTTGTCGGGCGTCAGGTAGACGGTGTCGCCGTGCTTGACGGCAACCTCGCCGTCGGCGCGCACATTGATCGTGCCGATGCCGTCGGTCTGGACATGCAGGAAGGTGTCGGAGCCGAGATGCTCGGCAACGCCGACCGTCGCCTTCCAGTCGCCCGCCGTGGTCGAGATGTTGATGTGCTCGGGCCGGATGCCGATGGTCTTGGCGCCGTATTTGTCGGCCGGCGCGCCTTCGATCAAGTTCATCTTCGGCGAGCCGATGAAGCCGGCGACGAACAGGTTCTTCGGCGTTTTGTAGAGTTCCATCGGCGAGCCGACCTGCTCGATGTTGCCGGCATTGAGCACGACGATCTTGTCGGCCATGGTCATGGCCTCGACCTGGTCGTGGGTGACATAGATCATCGTCGTCTTCAGCTGATGATGCAGTTCGCTGATCTCCAGCCGCATGGTGCCGCGCAGGGCTGCGTCGAGGTTGGACAGCGGCTCGTCGAACAGGAAGGCCGATGGCTGGCGCACGATGGCGCGGCCGATGGCGACGCGCTGGCGCTGGCCGCCGGAGAGCTGGCCCGGACGCCGCTCGAGATAGTTGGTGAGGTTCAAGACGCGCGCCGCGTCCTTGACCTTCTTGTCGATGGTCGCCTGGTCCTCCCCGGCCATCTTCAGCGGGAAGGCGATGTTCTTGGCGACCGTCATATGCGGATAGAGCGCGTAGGACTGGAAGACCATGGCAAGCTTGCGCTTGGCCGGCGCCTCGCGGGTGACGTCGCGGCCATCGATGCTGATGGTGCCGCCGCTGGTGTCCTCCAGCCCGGCGATCAGCCTGAGCAACGTGGACTTGCCGCAACCCGAGGGGCCGACGAACACGACGAACTCGCCGTCCTCGATGGCGAGATCGATGTTCGGAATGATCGTCGTCGACCCGAAGGACTTGGAGACGTTCTTGAGCGTGATGTTTCCCATGGTTTCCTCCCCGGATTTCGTCCGCCGCTTACGGCTTACTTCACGGCGCCAAAGGTCAGGCCGCGCACCAGCTGCTTCTGGCTGAACCAGCCCATGATCAGAATCGGCGCGATCGCCAATGTCGAGGCGGCCGAGAGCTTGGCCCAGAACAGGCCCTGCGGACTGGAGAAGGAGCTGATGAAGGCGGTGAGCGGTGCGGCCTCGGTGGTGGTCAGGCGGATCGTCCAGAACGCCTCGTTCCAAGCCAGGATGATGTTCAAGAGCATGGTCGAGGCAATGCCGGGAACGGCCATGGGCGTCAGCACATAGATGATCTCGTTCCACAGCGAGGCGCCGTCCATGCGCGCCGCTTCGAGGATCTCGCCCGGAATCTCGCGGAAATAGGTGTAGAGCATCCAGACCACGATCGGCAGGTTGATCAGCATCAGCATGACGGTGAGGCCGATGCGGCTGTCGAGCAGGCCGGTGTCGCGGAAGATCAGATAGATCGGGAACAGCACGGCGACGGCCGGCATCATCTTGGTGGAGAGCATCCACATCAGGATGTCCTTGGTCCGCTTGGTCGGCGAAAAGGCCATCGACCAGGCCGCCGGCACGGCGACGATGAGCGCAAGGACGGTCGAGCCGACCGACAGGATCACCGAATTGAGGAAGAACTTGAAATAACCGCTCTGCGCCTGCACTTCCGAATAGCTTTCGGTGGTGCCCGACGGGATCAGGGCGAAGCCCTGGATCGCCTCCTGCTCCGACTTGAAGGATGTGATGATCGTATAAAGGATCGGGAAGAAGATCAGCAGGGCGACGACCCAGGCCGCGACTGTTGCGATCGTCTTGTGCTGGGTGGTGACTGCGCGTGCCATTCTATCCTCCCTTACTTGTCCAGGTTCCTGCCGACCGCGCGCATGACGAAGAAGGCGACGATGTTGGCGAGAATGACCGCGATGACGCCGCCTGCCGACGCCTGGCCGATTTTGAATTCCAAGAGCGCCTTCTGGTAGACGAGGAACGGCAGGTTGGTGGAGGCGTAGCCGGGACCGCCATTGGTGGTGACCAGGATCTCGGCATAGACCGAGAGCAGGAAGATCGTCTGGATCAGGATGACGACGGTGATGGCGCGCGACATGTGCGGCAGCGTCAGATACCAGAAGCGGCTGAGGAAGCCGGCGCCATCCATCTCGGCCGCCTCCTTCTGCTCACCGTCAAGCGATTGGAGCGAGGTGAGCAGGATCAGCGTCGCGAAGGGCAGCCATTGCCAGGCGACGATCAGGATGACCGCGGTCAGCGGGTGCTGACCGAACCAGTCGATCGGGTTGGCGCCGAAGAAGCGGGCTATATCGGCAAAGACGCCGTATTGCGGGTGCATGATCATGTTCTTCCAGACAAGTGCCGCCACCGGCGGCATGACGAAGAACGGCGAGATGACCAGGATGCGCACGAAGCCCTGACCCCAGATCGGCTGGTCGAGCAGCAGCGCCAAAAGGATGCCGCCAATCACGGTGATGGCCAGGACACTGACGACGATGGTCAATGTGTTGAGGATCGACTGCAGGAAGGCGGGGTTGGAGTAGAAGAGCTTGTAATTGGCGAACCAGACGAACCCATCGCGGATCGGATTGAGCGGGTTGTACTGGAGGAACGAGAACCACAGCGTAAAGACCAGTGGCACAATCATCCAGACGAACAGCAGGATCACCGACGGCGCCATCATGAAACGGGCAAGCGAACGGGTTTGCTGAGTAGCCATGACGGTCACCCTCCCAAGGTCAGCCGGATTTAGACTTGTGCCAGAATTCCTGATTGCAAAGGTGGCCGCCCGAACTGGGTTTCGGGCGGCCTATGCCGGTCATGATCCGCTACCGGCGTTCGGCACCGGGAGGAGCCTTACTTGAGGTAGCCGCCTTCGGTCATCGCGGCAGTCGCCGCGTCCTGGGCCTGCTTCAGCGCATCATCGACGCTCGACTGGCCGGCAAGGGCGGCGGAGAAGAGCTGGCCGACGGTGGTGCCGAGGCCCTGGAATTCCGGGATGGCCACGAACTGCACGCCGACATAGGGCACCGGCTTGACGGTCGGATGCGTCGGGTCGGCGGCATTGATGGAGTCCAGCGTCATCTTCGCGAAGGGCGCTGCCTTCTGGTACTCCGGATTGTTGTAGAGCGAGGTCCGGGTTCCGGGCGGAACGTTGGCCCAGCCTTCCTTCGAAGCCACCAGGTCGAGGTAGTGCTTCGAGGTCGCCCAGGAGACGAACTTCTCGGCGGCGTCCGCCTTCTTGGTGCCGGCGGGGATTGCGAGAGACCATGCCCACAGCCAGTTGCCGCGCTTGCCGAGACCCTTGTCGGGCGCCAGCGCATAGCCGACCTTGTCGGCGACCTGCGAGGCCTTCGGGTCGGAGACGAAGGACGCGGCGACGGTGGCATCGATCCACATGCCGCACTTGCCCTGCTGGAAGAGCGCAAGATTCTCGTTGAAGCCGTTGGAGGACGCGCCCTCAGGACCGTCTGCCTTCATCAGGTCGACATAGAACTGCAGCGTGTTCTTCCATTCCGGCTGGTCGAATTGCGGCTTCCAGTTCTCATCGAACCAGCGGGCGCCGAAGGAGTTCGACATGGCGGTCAGGAAGGCCATGTTCTCGCCCCAGCCGGCCTTGCCGCGCAGGCAGATGCCGTTCACGCCATTGGCCCGATCGGTCATCTTGTCGGCGGCCTCCTTGATGAAGTCCCAGGTCGGCGCGTCGGGCATTTTGAGCCCCGCCTTCTCCATCAGGTCCTTGCGGTACATGACGAAGGAGCTCTCGCCGTAGAAGGGCGCGGCATAGAGCTTGCCGTCGACCGAAAGGCCGCCGGCAATGGCCGGGATGATGTCCTTGACGTCGTAGTCGTCGCCGAGCTTCTCGAGCGGCAAGAGCCAGCTCTGCTTGGCCCAGATCGGAACCTCGTAAGTGCCGATGGTCAAGACGTCGTACTGGCCACCCTTGGTGGCGATGTCGGTGGTGACGCGCTCGCGCAGCACGTTCTCTTCGAGCGTGACCCAGTTGAGCTGGATGTCGGGATTGGCCTTCGTGAAGTCGTCCGTCAGCTTCTGCATGCGGACCATGTCGCCATTGTTGACGGTGGCGATGGTGATGGATTCGGCATGCGCGGCGAATGCAAGGGCGCTGGCCGACAACAGGCCCAGGGTGAGCGTGCGAAGTTTCATCAATTCCTCCCTAAAACCAAGATGAGCATTTGCCTTGGCTGTGGGCAATTACTCACTAAGTGTGAATTATGTCAAGCCGGAATCGATGCTGCAGCGCAGCACAAATCGATGCCGCGCCCGTCTGGGCGTCGCATAGCAGAGGCGGCAGGTGTAATGCCGGCCTACTGGCAGGCGATCTCGGCGAGAATCCAATCTCGGAAGGCGCGGATCTTCGGCACGTTGCGCCGGGCCGTGGGATAGACCAGCCAGTAGGCGTGGCCGTCGTCGCCGACGAGATCGAAGGGCTGGATCAGCCGGCCGTCGGCAAGCTCGTTCTTGAACAGGGCGCTGGTGACGATCGCAACACCTTGCCCGGCCATCGCGGCATTGGCCTCATAGGCCTGCGCGCCCATGCTGGTGCCGGGACGGCTGGCGAGTTCCTCCGCGGGCAGGCCGGCGAGCGCGAACCATTCCTGCCACCAGATGTCGCCGGGATCGAGGATGGGGAGCTTGAGCAGGTCGGCCGGCTCCTTGACGCCGCCGATGCTCGCCGCAAGCCTGGGGCTGAGCACCGGGGTGAAGTCGGCCCTGAACAGCATATGCGTTTCCACGCCAGGCCATTTGCCGCCGCCGGAGCGGATGGCGATGTCGACGTCCTCACGGGCGAAATCGACGACTCGGTTCGAGGTGTCGACGCGCACGGCAAGCGAGGGGTGCGCGACCTGAAAGGATCCCAGATGCTGCGCCAGCCAGTTCGAGGCGAAGGTGAGCAGGGTGGAAACGCAAAGCACGCCGTCGGCGCCGGCTCGGGCGGCCGCATAGGCGCCGCTCAGCAGCGCGAATGCCTCGCTGACAGCCGGCGCAAGACGCTGGCCGGGTTCGGTCAGCTCGATCTGCCGTGGACGGCGCAGGAAAAGCGGCGCGCCGATGCGCTCTTCCAGAAGCTTGATCTGATAGCTCGCGGCGGCCTGGGTCATGCCGAGCTCCTCGGCGGCCTTGGTGAAGGAGAGGTGTCTGGCCACGGCCTCGAACACCCGAATCGCCTGCAGGGGCGGGAGTTGGACATTCTGCCGGGAGCTCAGATCGGGCATAAGGCCTCTTTATGGGTCATGATCGACGTTTGATTGGAAGCACTTGCCGATCAGCCCGATATTTGGGGTCAACGATCACTCCAGTTCAAGCATAGCGAAGGCTGACGATCATGACCCCGGTGCAGGAAAAACTCGATTCGACCCCAATACATGGATGGATTTCGCTGCTGGCGCGGGAATTCTCGTGGTTCGCCAGCCGCAGGCGTGGCTATGTCGATGTCCGAGAACTGTCGGAGCACCTGCAGCGGGACATGGGCTTCCTCGACGGCAACGATCCGCATGGACGCTACAAATAGCCGGGTTTCTTTTTATCGCCAACGGCTCGTCGCGTCAGATTCGGCCCGAGCCCAGCATCAGGATCACGCGCCGCCGAGCAGGGCGGTGGCTGTCCGTTCATCGGTGATGAGGCCATTGACCAAACGCCGGTTCACGGCGGCGAGAATGCCCGGCAGCTTGCGCTCGCCCATGGCAAGCGCGATGACCAAGGACTTCTCGCGTGACGGCAAGGCGGCGGACGAAACGCGGTCGTTGGTGATGCCTTCGATCATGCGGCCTTCGCGGTCGAAAACCCAGCCGACGATCTCGGCGACGCCGCCGGCTTTCTGCAGCGCCTTCAGTTCCCCCTCCGAGATGAAGCCGTCCTCATAGAGCGGCGCCTTCGGGCCGAGATCGCCGATGCCGACGAAGGTGACGTCGGCTTCCGCGGCCAGCGCCAGCGTCGGCTGGATCATCGGCTGGCTGAGCAGCATGTCGCGCTCTTCCGGCGAGGAGGCGATGACCGGCAGCGGCATCGGGAAGGAGCGCGCCTTGACCCGGTCGGCCATGGTGAAGATGACGTTGTAGAAGGCGGCCGAGCCGTCGGGCGAGATGTTGCCGGTCAAGGACACCACCTTGTGCTGCGGGCACTCCATCGGCGGCAACAGCTCGATCGCCGCCTTCAGGGTGCGCCCGGTGCCGATCGCCATGACGATGGGGGCGGCGGAGCGCAGCCGCCGCTCGATCTCGGCAGCCGCCGCCTCGGCAACACCGATCGTCGTCGAGGACGAGGTCGGATCGCTCGGCACCACCTCGACGAGATCGAGCGCGAAACGCGACTTCAGCCGCGCGGCAAGGTCGAGGCAATTGGCGATCGGATGATCGACGCGGACCTTGATCAGCCCTTCCGACATCGCCAGCGAGACGAGCCGCTGCGCCGTCTGCCTGGAAATACCGAGCTTGGCGGCGATCTGATCCTGGGTATTGCCGGCAACATAGTAGAGCCAGCCGGCCCGCGCGGCGTCGTCCAACCTGGTGCTGCCGGTTTCCTGTCGCGCGTTCACATTCTGCCTCCCCAAGCCCGACAATAGCGGGCCCTCTAGATTACAGCGAAAGCGGCTCTGCGCAATTGTCAATTGAAGGAGCAATTGCTTGCGCCGCTGCCGACCAAGGTTGGCCCTGTTCGCACTCGCTTCAACCATTTGCCGGGAGAGCGGTTTATCTCTGACCGGAAACCCATTAAGGGATCGGCAAAAGGAGCCTTGCATGACGCCGAAAGCGGTTTTCTGGGACATGGACGGCACGCTGGTCGACAGCGAGCCGCTGCACGAGGCAGCACTTGTGGCCGCCTTGCGCAGCGTCGGCATCACGCCGCCGACCGACCTGCACGAACGGGTGCTGGGCGTCGCGGCATGGCCGGTCTACGAAATGCTGCGCGACCAGTTCGGCCTCGACCTGCACTTCGATGACTGGATCGTGCGCAAATACGACCACTATCTGCCGATGGCCGGGACGCTCAAGCCGCGGCCCGGCGCGATCGAGGTGTTCAACGAATTGCGCGCGCTAGGCGTCGAGCAGGCGGTGGTGTCCAATTCGGACCGGCTGATCGTCGACGCCAATCTCGGCGCGGTCGGTCTCGTCTATCCCGGCATGCACACGGTGAGCCGAAACGACGTACGCCAAGGCAAGCCGCATGCGGAACCCTTCCTGCGCGCGGCCTATCTCGCCGGTGTGGATCCGGCCGACGCGGTCGCGGTCGACGACAGCCGCACCGGCGCGATGGCCGGCCTGGCTGCCGGCATGAAGACGATTTTCTGGCCGGAAGCGCCGATGCAAGGACCGCCCGGCGCAATCGTCATTAACAGCGCCGAGGAACTGCGGGCGCAATTGGGTCTCTAAGAAGACGTGCCAACGCCGGCGCTGCCCTGCCCCTCATCCGCCTGCCGGCACCTTCTCCCCGTGACTACGGGGAGAAGGGACACGCTCCGACGCCGACGATCCTCCTCTCTCCGTGCTTCACGGGGAGAGAGTGAGGGGCAGCGCCCGGCTTCGAAAATAGGCGAAAGCCAAGCCTCCAGCGTCAACCCACAACCGCGGGGCTCAGTTCCTGTAGACCGGCTCTTCCTCGTCGAGGATTGCCTTCAGCTCGGCAAGGTGGCGCTCGGCCTGGCCGGGATAGTCGTCCATCTCGCTCGCCGTCTTTTCCGCGATCTCATCGGAGAGCGTGCGCAGCGGCCGACCGGTCCACAGCGCCTTGATGTAGGTCTCGGCGGCACGCTCGAAATAGAACATGCGATTGAAGGTGTCGGCGACAGAATCCCCGATGACCATCACGCCGTGATTGCCCATGACCATGACCTTGACCTTGGGATCGAAGAGCAGTTTCGAGCAGCGCTCGCCCTCCTCTTCGAAGGCCAGGCCGCCATAATGAGGGTCCACGACATGACGGTTGAAGAACATGGCCGAGTTCTGGTCGATCGGAGGCAGGGTGGAGTCGGCCAGCGAGGCAAGCACCGTCGCGTGGATCGAATGCACATGCATGGCGCAGCGCGCATGCGGCACGTTGCGGTGGATGGCGCCGTGCAGGCCCCAAGCCGTGGGGTCGGGCGCGTTGGGGCCGGAGAGCGTGTCGGGATCGTTGGCGTCGATCAAAAGAAGATCGCTCGCCTTGATACGCGAGAAATGCACCTGGTTCGGGTTCATCAGGAACTTCGTGCCGTCCTCGTTGACCGACAGCGAGAAATGATTGGCGACCGCCTCATGCATGTTGAGCCGCGCCGTCCAGCGGAAGGCGGCGGCGAGATCGACCCGCTCCTCGTAATAAGGCAAGTTGGTCAGCGTTTCCTTCTGCAGACGGGCAAGGCTCATCGAAAATCCTCCGGTTTGGCCGAGCATGCCGTGCATGGCGGCTGCCAGCAACCGCAAACTGATGGGTCAGGCGGCAGGCCGTGCCGATTGCAGCCCGCCCAGCTCGACGATGAACTCGATCACTTCCTGCAGGCCTTTGCCGCGCGACAGATCGGTGAAGCCGAAAGGCCGCTTGCCGCGCATGCGGGCGGCGTCCGCCTCCATGACGTCGAGGTTGACGTTCACATAGGGCGCCAGATCGCTCTTGTTGATGACGAGGAAGTCTGAGCGGGTGATGGCCGGGCCGCCCTTGCGCGGTATCTCCTCGCCCTGGCAGACCGAAATGACATAGAGGGTCAGATCGGCAAGGTCCGGCGAGAAGGTGGCGGCGAGATTGTCGCCGCCGGATTCGATGAAGACGATGTCGAGGTCGGGGAATTTGCGGTTCAACTCGGCGATCGCCCGCAGGTTGATCGAGGCGTCCTCGCGGATGGCTGTGTGCGGACAGCCGCCGGTCTCCACGCCGACGATGCGCTCCTCCGGCAGTGCCTGCAGGCGCGCCAGCATCATGGCGTCTTCCTTGGTGTAGATGTCGTTTGTGACGACGGCGATCGAGAACCGGTCGCGCAGCGCCTTGCAGAGCTTTTCGGTGAGCGTCGTCTTGCCGGAACCGACGGGACCGCCGATGCCGATGCGCAGGGGACCATTGGCTTGGCTCATGCCGGAAACTCCGTGATGGCGAGGATTGCGAAGCCCAGCCCGATCAACAGGCAGAGCGGCGAGTAGAGGCGCTGGTCGAGCCGTGCGAAAGGCTGCTCCGGCGTCAGCCCGCGCCACCAGGGCGTGAAGCCAGCGATGCCTCGCCCCAAGAAGACGATGCCGAAGAGCAGCGCGGTAGCGGCAAGGCCCTGCCTGGGAAAGGGCGAGGCGAAGACGCCTTCAAGGGCCAGCGGCCATAGCGTCGCGAGCGCCAGGCACGCGGCGACGGCAAAGCTCGCGACGGGCGAGGGCATGTCATCCACGCCGCGAAAGCCGACGACGGCGCGGGCGCAGGATTTCGCGTCCTTTCCCGGCCAGATGCCGCCTATGCCCCAATAGACGTGCAGCGTGGTGATCAGCAGCAGGATGAGGGAGAGGACAAAGGCAAGAATGATCATGAGCGGAACAGACGCGAATATTGGGTTTCGTGCTTCATCGCGGCAATGTCGGATATCAAGGCCGAGCCGCCGAGATCATCGAGCGTGGAGTTCGCGGCGCGAGCAGCTGTCGCGAGCGCCAACGGTTCGAAGCCGGCTACCAAAGATGTGGCGTCGACCTGTCCTACAACGCCGAGCCGGATAGCGGCCTGCACGAGGTTGGAGAAGAAGGCCTGCAGGAAGGCCGACAGCGCGTCCGCCAAGCCGATGCCATCGCTGCCAGCGATCGCGCCGACAGCGACGCAATAGGGGCAATCCGCAGGCAGCCGCTCCAGCGGATGACAGGGCCAGGCAGAGGCGGCTTTTTGGAAGGCGGCGCCCTGGAGCATGGTTTCCACGTGGCGCTCCTGCGATCCGGCAAGCGCCTCGGCAAGCGCGGCAACTTCGGCGATATCGCCGCCGTCACGCGCACGCCGCCAGCTTTCGGCAAACAGCACCGCATCGTTCCAGCCCGAGCCCATCTCGACCAGCGTCCCCAGCCACTCGGCGAGATCCCGGCGATCGGCGACTAGTCCGTCATGCACGGCGCGCTCGAGACCGTGACTGTAGGAGAAGCCGCCGACCGGAAAGGACGGCGACAGCCAGGCCATCAGCCGCAGCAGTGCGGTACCGGACGGTTGGTCAGTCATGGTGATGGTGGTGATCGTGGTCGTGGTCATGATGGCCATGCGCGTGATCATGATCGTGATGGTCGTGGCCGTGATCATCATGCGCATGGCTATGTTCGTGGCCTTGTCCGGAATAGGCGCCGCGCACGGGACTGAACGGTTCCACCACCTCGCCGACCGTGGCGCCGAGCCCTTCCAGCATCGCCTTGATGACATGGTCGCGCAAGATGAGGATACGGTCCGCCTCGATTGCCGCCGCGAGGTGGCGGTTGCCGATATGCCAGGCAAGCTCGGTGAGATGCACGGTGTCGCGGGCGCGGATGTCGTAGACCTCTTCGGGCGCGGCGACGATCTCGAGCTGGCGGCCGTCCTCCAGCACCAGCCGGTCGCCATTGCCGAGCGCCACCGGCTCGGGCAGATCGACCAACACTCTGTCGCCGCCGGCGGTTTCGATGGCGCGGCGGCGCAAATGCCGTTCGTCATGCGTCAAGATAGCCTTGTCGAAAGGTGTCGCCGCTCCGCCCTCGCCGGCCGGGAGCACCGAGACGGCGCGCGGAAATTTGGTGAAATCGGTGTTGATGTTGAGCTTCATTTGATGGCTCCGCCATTGGCTTGCGCCCGCGCGCGGGCGGGTCGCGACAGCACGCGATCGAAATAGGCGTTGACGCGATCTGAGTCGACCGAGAACCGGCCGGCGCGCGCCCAACCACCCATATCGCCGAGCAGAACGTCGACGGCGGAAAAGCGGTCGCCGAGCGCGAAGGGCTTGTCGCCGAGCCGGCGGTGCAGCGCCTTGACTTCCGAAGCGAAATCATGGGCGGCGGCAGGGCCGACATCGACGCGCAGCTCCTTGGGCAGGATGAAGCGGTGGCGCAGTTTGTTCCACAGCGGCGCTTCGAACTCGCTCTGCGCGAAATGCATCCAGGAATCCAACTCGGCGCGGCCGGCGAGCCCGGGATCGGCGCCCATTCCCTTATCGGCATGCTTGTGCGCCAGATAGACGCAGATCGCCGCCGAATCAGTGATCGTCAGCTCGCCGTCGATCAGGATCGGCACCTTGCCGGAAGGGTTCAGCGCGTAGGTCTCGGGCGAGCGCAGCTTCACCTCTACGAACTCATAGGATTGCCCGAGCTCCTCGAGCATCCAGAGCACGCGGCTGACCCGGGAACCTCGTGATCCGACGGCCTTGTACATGGTTGGAATCCTGCCTCTTCCGGAGCCTAGACCATCCAAGCCATCAACCCAATGGCGATCAGGCGATGAGGTCGAAGAGCCGCAGGACGAATGAAATGCGGTAGCGCTAAAACAGAAAATACCGTTGCGCCATCGGCAGCACGGTCGCCGGCTCGCAGGTCAAGAGCTCGCCGTCGGCGCGCACCTCATAGGTTTCCGGGTCGACCTCGACGTGCGGCGTGGCGTCGTTGAGCACCATCGAATGCTTGCCGATGCCGCCGCGCGTGTTCTCGACCGCGACCATCGCCTTCTCTACGCCAAGCCTGCCCTGCAAGCCGGCATCAAAAGCCGCCTTGGAGACGAAGGTGACCGCGGAGTTGGTCAGCGCCTTGCCGTAGGCGCCGAACATCGGCCGGTAGTGCATCGGCTGCGGCGTCGGGATCGATGCGTTGGGATCGCCGATCGGGGCGGCGGCGATTGTGCCGCCTACCAGCACCATCTCCGGCTTGACGCCGAAGAAGGCCGGGTTCCACAGCACGAGATCAGCGCGTTTCCCGGCCGTCACGGAGCCGATCTCCTTCGACAGGCCATGCGCGATGGCCGGATTGATGGTGTATTTGGCGATATAGCGGCGGACCCGGAAATTGTCGTTGTCGCCCGTCTCCTCAGCCAGCGCGCCGCGCTGGCGCTTCATCTTGTCGGCGGTCTGCCAGCAGCGGATTGCGACTTCGCCGACGCGGCCCATGGCCTGGCTGTCGGAGGAGATGATCGAGAAGGCGCCGATGTCGTGCAGGATGTCCTCGGCCGCGATCGTCTCCTTGCGGATGCGGCTTTCGGCAAAGGCGATGTCCTCCGGGATCGACGGCGACAAATGGTGGCAAACCATCAGCATGTCGAGATGCTCGGCCAGGGTGTTGACCGTGTAAGGCCGCGTCGGGTTGGTCGATGACGGGATGACGTTGGGCAGGCCGCAGACCTTGATGATATCGGGCGCATGGCCGCCGCCGGCGCCCTCGGTATGGAAGGCGTGAATGGTGCGGCCCTTGATCGCGGCAACCGTGTTCTCGACAAACCCGGACTCATTCAGCGTGTCGGTGTGGATCATCACCTGCACGTCGTAGTCGTCGGCGACCGAAAGGCAGCAGTCGATGGCGGCCGGCGTCGTGCCCCAATCCTCATGCAGCTTCAGCGAGCAGGCGCCGGCGAGCACCATTTCCTCCAGCGCCGCCGGCCGTGACGCATTGCCCTTGCCGGACAGTCCGATATTCATCGGGAAAGCGTCGAAAGACTGTATCATGCGCGCCATGTGCCAGGGGCCGGGCGTGCAGGTGGTGGCCAAGGTGCCATGCGCCGGACCGGTGCCGCCGCCGAGCATCGTGGTGATGCCGCTCATCAGCGCTTCCTCGATCTGCTGCGGGCAGATGAAGTGGATATGCGCGTCGAAGCCGCCGGCCGTCAGGATTTTGCCCTCGCCGGCGATGATCTCGGTGCCCGGACCGATGATGATGGTGACGCCATCCTGGGTGTCCGGATTGCCTGCCTTGCCGATCGCGGCGATGCGACCGTCCTTCAGGCCGATATCAGCCTTGACGATCCCGGCGAGCGCGTCGACGACCAGGGCGTTGGTGATGACGGTGTCGACGGCACCGCCCGCCCTGGAAACCTGGCTCTGGCCCATGCCGTCGCGGATGACCTTGCCGCCGCCGAATTTCACTTCCTCGCCATGGACGGTGAAATCCTTCTCGACCTCGATGAAGAGCTGAGTGTCGGCAAGCCGCACCTTGTCGCCGACCGTGGGGCCGTACATCTGCGCATAGGCGGCACGGGAAATTCTTGCCATCAGCGATTGCTCCCAAAAGCGAGTTTGTGTGGGCGCGGAGCGCACATTGTCGCCATCCAATGGTCATGCAATGACCCGCTCGACGACACCTTCCGATCCCATTTGGCGGTTGAGGTGACCGAGTCAGCCCAAAACGACCGTTTTCCAAACCGAGGGAAGGAATATCCATGCGAAAGACGATACTTTTCGCGGCCGCCGCCAGCTTGATGATGGCGGGTGCGGCCGGCGCGCAGCAGCAGCCCGCGCCGCAGCCGAGCCCGGGGCCTGCGGCACCTGCTGCCGCCGCGCCCAAGGCGCCGACGATCGAGAGCGTCAGCATCGTCGATATTACGGAACTGCCAAAGGACACGCAGACGCAGGTCAATCAGATCGTCGCCCAACGCGGCGACGCCGGCCTGCAGACCCTGCGCAAATCGATCGACGCGACACCCAAGGTGAAGTCCGCGCTCGAAGCCAAGGGAATGAGCTCGGCGCAGGTGATCGCCGCCAGCCTGCAACCCAATGGCGCGCTGACGCTGATCACCAAGAAGGCGAGCTGACGACCAATGCTGGCGGGCCGGTTGCAGGCCCGTCAGCATCATCGCAAACGGAACCTCCCGCCGACAGGACTCGTTTCGCCTTTTTCGCCCCGCCACAAGTTCAACCAGGAGCGAGCGATGGCGAGCGCCCCGTGCCCCGGAACAGGATTTCCAGCCCTTGTCTTTCCAGCCCTTGTGGTGGCCATGCTTCTCGTGGTCGCCGCCCCAGCGTTTCCCGCGCAGCCTGCGGACGGCAAGCCGCCACTGGACAGCACCAAGCCGGGTGCGACGATCGTCGATTCCGACGTGCGGCAGGAGGAGGCGCTGTCGAAGACAGAGGCCGGCAAGGTCATCACCGCCATCGACCGCACGCGCGACAATATTGGCACCGTGCGCAAGACGACCAAGCTGGATACCGTCGATATCGTTTTCCTGACGGATGCCGCGCGCAGCGAAGGCGGGCCGCCGCCTGCGATCGAGAACAAGGTGAAGCAGCATCAGGAAGACGTCGCGGAGCTGCGGCAGGAGATCGAAGCGAACGCCCTGCTCTTCAACGCCATCGATTCGCGGCGCGTGCAGGCCGAGGACGTGCTTGCCGTCGAGTTCGACAATCCCGGGAAGGTCGTCATCTACGCGGCCGCCAAGCCGCCGAAGTGATTTGAGCGCGCCGCCACGCCTCACAGCTTGCCCATCACCTTCTGTTGAAATCCATAGACCTCGCGCTTGCCGCCGAGCGGCACCAGCGTGACGTCACGTTCCTGGCCCGGCTCGAAGCGCATGGCCGTGCCGGCGGCGATGTCGAGCCGCATGCCGCGGGCGCGTTCGCGGTCGAATTTCAGGCCCTCATTGGTCTCGAAGAAATGATAGTGGCTGCCGACCTGGATCGGACGGTCGCCGCTGTTGGCGACCTTGAGCGTCACCGTCGGCAGGCCCTTGTTCAACTCGATGTCGCCCTTTGCCGTGATGATTTCGCCGGGGATCATCGCGGCCTCACAGCACGCCGAAGGCAAGGCCAGCGCCGACCGTCGCGCAGGCGGCGCCGGCAAGACGCGCCAGGGCGCGGAAGCGGAGCCCAAGTCCGAGCGCGGCCGCGATGCCGATGCCATGAAGAAGCGCCGTCGCCATGGCGAAACCCGCCATACATTCGAGGCCGCCGGCATTTTCCGGCACTTCAGTGCCATGCGCATGGCCGTGGAAGAGTGCGAACAGGCCGATGATGGCCACACCCGCCGAGACCGGCAGGTCGACCGCCAGCGCCACCAGCAACCCGAGGGCAACGACCGAAGCGAGGATACCAGGCTCGACGAAAGGCACCGGCACCTGCAGTATGCCGAGTGCTGCGCCCGCCACCATCACGCCGACAAAGGCGAGCGGCCATGCCCACACCGCCTTGCTGCCTTTCATCGCCGCCCACAGGCCGACCGCGATCATGACCGTCATATGGTCGAGGCCCGACAGCGGATGCATGAAGCCCGCCGTGAAGGACGAGGTCGTGCCGACGCCGACATGGGCGTAAGCCGGCATCGCCGCCGCCAGGAAGAGGATCGCGGCAAGCGCGGTGCGTTTCGTCGAAGCGGAGATCATGGGCGGGTCCTTTTCGAATTGCCGACTCAGGCGGCCTTGCGGGGGCCGCAGCCCCGGGCCTTGAGCACGCGTTTGGTCGAGGCCGGGTATTTCTTCAACTTTGCCGCCGGCCGGATCGGCCGCGGCGCGAAATTGCCGCCGCAGTTCGGGCAGACGCCGCCGAGAACATCTTGCGCACAATCGGCGCAGAAGGTGCATTCGAAGGTGCAGATCAGCGCATCCGCCGCCTCCGGCGGCAGATCCTTGTCGCAGCATTCGCAATTGGGTCTGAGTTCCAGCATCGGATCCTCCTCACCGGATCGGTTCGTGCACGGTCACCAGCTTGGTGCCGTCGGGAAATGTCGCCTCGACCTGGACGTCGTGGATCATCTCGGCAATGCCGTCCATGACCTGGGCCCGCGTGACGACATGGGCGCCGGCCTCCATCAGCTCGGCCACCGAGCGGCCGTCGCGGGCGCCCTCGACGACGAAATCGGTGATCAGCGCGATCGCCTCGGGGTGGTTGAGCTTGACGCCGCGTTCCATTCGCTTGCGCGCCACGATCGCCGCCATGGCGATCAGCAGCTTGTCCTTTTCACGCGGCGTCAGGTTCATGCGTCTTCTCGGTACTCAAGATCAAAGTAGTCGAAGGTCAAAGTGACCATAATTTGGGCAGGCCAGCCCGTCCGTTGAGCAGCTCGACGAGCGGAACCAGCCGCTTGCGGAGCTGGTAGCCGTCGCCGGCGGTGAGCCTCGCAAGAAGCTTGCCAGATTGCCCGACGCTCCAGAAACTGGCGCCACCCTGATCACCGATGATCGCGCGGGCAGGCTCCAGCATGGATTCCGCACGCGGGGAGACGAGAAGCATCGTTGCAATTGCAAGCGCGCCACTGGCCACGGCCTGGCGCTGGAGCCCGGCCGCGATATCCGGGCCGATGCGAAAGTCCTCGGCATGGATGAGCCTGCCACCCTGGCGAACCCGCCAGCGGTCATGGAAATTGCCCAGGACCGTCCGTTCGCCCATCGCAAGCCGGCCGAATAGCATCGCCTCCAGGAGCAGCGCCTCGGCCCCGACCGCCAGCTCGACATGCAGCGCGCGGGCAAAGGCCGCGCGGTTGAAAACGATGGTTTCCTGCGGCAGCCAGGCAATGCGGCCGCCGGCGCCAACCGTGAGGCTGACCTTCGTCTCGGCCCGGTCGAATGCGGCGCGATAGATCTTCTCGCAGGCCGGGGTGGTGATCGATGCCGAGGCGCCCTCGCCGACCTCGATCTCCCAGCCAAGCCGGTCGCCGCCGGTCAGCCCACCGGCCGTGTTGATCAGCACGGCCTCGAGCGGGTCGCCTTGCACCGCCGGCATGCGAATCTTCGCCGATCCGTCCTGATAGAGACGTTGAAGGCGGGTCCTGCCGCCGCTCTTGCCGCAGAAAAGCCTGCCTCGCCCGGCAACACGTTGCGCGGCAGGCAGAGAAATCAGGATATCGTCGATCGTGTCCACGGCGCCAACGTTAAGCACTCCACCGGCTTTGTCGATATATAGCTTGTTGCTTGACATCGTTTCGGTTTCTATAGAGGGAGCCACCTTGGAGCGGTCACACGGATTCCTGGCGAGGTAAGGGGCGACGACGTTTATGAATCCGGGGACACAGGGGCGCTGATCAGTTGGCGTCGGAAAACGACAGGGGAAGGAACCGAATGGCTGACCAGCTGACGACCGAAATCATCGAAAAGATCAAAGCGCATGCCGAACCTGGCGGCGAAGAAATCACGCCGAGCACGGATCTCAACACGCTGGGGATCCATTCGCTGGAATTGACCGAGATCATCTTCGATCTCGAGGAGAAGTACGGCATCGAGATCGAGATGAACACGGTCGACGCCTGGAGCAACCTCAAGAACGTCGGCGACATGGTCGAGGCGGTTCGCGAACTGATCGCGAAAAAAGCCTGACTGCATGCTCAAGCGCGTCGTCATCACCGGCATTGGCGGAATATGCGGGCTCGGCACCGATGTGCCGGCGATCTGGGACGCCATGCGCGCCGGCCGATCGGCAATCGGCCCGATCGACAATCCTTCGCTGCATGACCTGAAGGTCAAGGTCGGCTCCGAAATCAAGGCGTTGCCCGATCACGGCATCGACCGCAAGCAGGTGGTGTCGATGGACCGCTTCAGCCTGCTGGCGGTGATCGCGGCGCGCGAAGCGATGCGGCAGTCCGGACTGGTCGCGCATACCGACAACACCTATCGGATGGGTGCCGTTGTCGGCGTCGGCGTCGCCGGCTTCGAAACGATCGAGGAGAATTACCGCGCGATCCTGATCGAGGGGCGCAACCGCGCTGCTATCTTCACCGTGCCGAAGGTTATGCCAGGCGCGGCCGCCGGTCAGGTCAGCATGAGTCTCGGCCTGCGCGGACCCGTGTTCGGCGTCACTTCGGCCTGCGCGTCGGCCAATCATGCCATCGCCTCGGCCGTCGACCAGATTCGGCTCGGCCGCGCCGACGTCATGGTCGCCGGCGGCACCGAGGCGCCGCTGGTCTGGGGCGTGCTCAAGGGCTGGGAGGCGCTGCGCGTGCTCTCGCCCGACACCTGCCGGCCGTTTTCTGCCGACCGCCAGGGCCTGTCGCTCGGCGAAGGCGCCGGCATGGCGGTGCTGGAAAGCTACGACCACGCAATGGCGCGCGGCGCCACCATCCTTGCCGAGATCGCCGGCGCGGGCCTCTCGGCCGACGCTTCCGACATCGTCGCGCCGACCGTCGAGGGACCGGAAGCGGCGATGCGCTTCTGCCTGGTGGATGCAGGGCTCAATCCCGAGGACGTCGACTATCTCAACGCGCATGGCACCGGCACCAAGGCCAACGATCAGATCGAGACCGCGGCGATCAAGCGCGTCTTCGGCGAGCATGTGAGCGCACTCTCGGTCTCCTCGACCAAGTCGATGCATGCGCATTGCCTTGGCGCCTCGGGCGGGCTGGAGATGATCGCCTGCGTCATGGCGATCCGCGACGGCATCGTGCCGCCGACTGCCAATTTCCGCGAGCCCGACCCCGAATGCGATCTCGACGTGACGCCGAATGTGGCGCGCGAGCGCAAGGTGCGCGCAGCACTGAGCAACAGTTTTGCCTTCGGCGGCACCAATGCCGTGCTGGCCTTCAAGGCGATCTGAGACGGGCGATCTGAGATGGGCGACCCGACACGGGCGCTCGGCGGCGCCGGACGCGTTCCCATCCTTGCGGGTGCTTTGGCTGACTGACCGTGCACGGCAGGTCGATTGCCGGCCATATTGATCCCGAAGGGCCGCGGTCCTAAGTCTTGCCCACCCGCCACGGCGCCGCCACGCGCCCATCCGCATCCGGAGCCCCGATGACCGACCTGTCCGCCTTTCCGATCGCCAAGCGCTGGCCGGCCAAGCATCCCGATCGCCTGCAGCTCTATTCATGGCCGACGCCCAACGGCGTGAAGATTTCGATCGCGCTGGAGGAGATCGGCTTGCCTTATGAGCCGCATCCGGTCGACATCGGCAAGAACGAGAGCTGGACGCCGGAATTCCTGTCGCTCAACCCGAACGGCAAGATACCGGCGATCATCGATCCGAACGGGCCCGGCGGCAAGCCGATCGGGCTGTTCGAATCCGGCGCCATCCTGCTCTATCTCAGCGACAAGACCGGCAAGCTGATCCCGGCCGATCCGATCCGGCGCTACGAGACGATCCAGTGGGTGTTCTTCCAGATGGCCGCGATCGGCCCGATCTTCGGACAGGTCGGCTTCTTCAACAAATTCGCCGGGCGCGAGATCGCCGACAAGCGCCCGCTGGAGCGGTATCGCGACGAGTCGCGGCGCCTTATCGGCGTCCTGGAGACGCGGCTCAAGGGCCGGCAATGGATCATGGATGACGAGTTCACCATCGCCGACGTCGCGACGCTCGGCTGGGTGCGCAATCTGATCGGCTTCTACGAAGCGCGCGATCTGGTCGGCTTCGACGATTTCCCCGGTGTCGCGGCATGGCTGGAGCGCGGCCTCGCACGGCCCGCCGTGCAGAGGGGCCTGACCATCCCGGCCAGGGGCTGAGTCGCTCTATTTGGGCTTGGCTTTGGCGCCGCCTCGGCCGAGCACGGATGCGGCAAGCCGCGCGGTGGCCACCACCGCGCCGGTCGCCACGCTTGCCACAGTGCGGATCGGCCCCGACCTTGCCGCCGGCTTATGAGGCTTCGCGGCCTTTGCGGGAGCCTTGTGCGCCGTGCCGGGCACGACCTTCTTGGGCGCCGCCTTGCCGAAGCTTGGCTTGGCGTCCTTGGAGCGCTCGGCGGTCGCCGGAGCGGCACTAGCTCTGGATTGATTGGCTCTGCTTCTTGCAGGCGCGGGTTTTCTGGTCTTGGTTGCCATAAGACGGTTCCCTGTTATCGCGCAATTCCGGAAACCGCTACACACTTTCCTGGAATCGCGTCAGTGCCGGACAATTCGGGTCATGGAGATAACGACCTGTAAATCTTAAGGTTCCCGCCCAAAACTCGTGAAAATTGAGCAGGTTAACCAATCACCAGATCGGCCTCCCTGCGGCGCGCCAGCACGCGCTCGATATTGGGCATGTCGTTGGAGGCGATCCAGGCGCGGGCGTCCTCGTCGGACTTGCCATGGCCGCGCCAGCGCTCCATCAGCCGGCGCTCGAGCTCGTTGCGCGGGACATCGACGAAAATGGTGAAATCGAACAGCTCTGCCAGCCGCGACCACGGCTCCTCGTCGAGCAGCAGATAGTTGCCCTCGACCAGGATGAACTTGGTGTCGGCGGAAATGATCTCGGCGGCGGCGCGCGAGAGTTCGATGCTGCGGTCGAAGACCGGAATGGCAATGTCCGGCTCGCCGGAGCGGATCCGCTTCAAAAGCGTCTCGAAGCCGGCAAAATCGAAGGTTTCCGGCGCCCCTTTTCGCGCGCGCAGGCCGCGCCGGTTGAGCACGATGTCGTCATAGTGGAAGCCGTCCATCGGCACGACTTCGGACGTGCCCTCCGGCAGCAATTCATGCAGCCTGCCCGATATGGTCGACTTGCCGGCTCCCGGCGGGCCGGCAATGGCAACGACGAAACGCTTGGCCTTGCCGGCGCGCTTGAAGATGGCGGCAGTGATATGGGCTAAGTCGGACATCAGCGCCTCTTCGCTAGCGACTCCGGCCGCATCTTGGCGGCACCGGGGAGAAATTTCAAACGGTTATAAGGCTCTGCCGCACGCCTTTGAGATCGGTCGGCATCCTATGGCGGAGCAAGGGCCTCAGGCGGGCACGGAACGGCCGATGCGCAGGAATTCGCCGTCGAACGGTATCTCCTTCGCTGAGCCATTCGGGGCAAGGACGCGCAGTCGATCGGTCGCTTGTTCCAGGCCGCTTGGCGGTTCGACGTCGGCTGCCGGAACCGCGCCGATGACATGGCGGAAGGAGACGCTGCGCCCTTCGGCAAGCGCGAAGGCCGTCGCCACGCCCTCATGCTTCAGCCAGTTGTCGCCGAGCGAGGCGGCGTGGCCGACCGCGGCGCGGCCGTCCTCGATGCCGAGCACGCCGACATGGCGGCCGCTCCAGGGCGCATAGTCGCGCCCGCCATTGCTGAACCACAGCATGGTGACCGGCAGCTCGGCCGGGTTCTTCAGCACCAGCACCAGATCCTGCTCGGCGCGGCGGGCGAGCGCCGTCCAGCCCGGCCCGCCATGATCGGCCTCGACCAGGGTGATGAAATCCTCGCGCCGGTCTTCCATGCGGTAGTCGGCGAGATCGGCGGTGCCGCCGGCCGCGAGCGGGAAACGGGTTAGGTCGGTGGCGCGGGCGGGATAGGCCAGGCGAAACCGGCCGCGCGCCGGATCGGGCTCCAGCGGGGTCGCCGGCGTGACCGCCAGACGTTTCGGCGAGAAGGCGAGCCGGCCGCCGTCCTGCATCGCCGTCATCGGATGGTGGGCGACGGAAATGGCGCCGGAACCGCCGGAGAAGATGTGTTCCTGGTAGAGGAAGGGATGGTTGTCGCGCAGCATGAAGAGCTTGTCGATGGAAGCTCCCATCACCTTGCGCCGCAAGCGGAAAACGGCGCGCCAGCCGCCGGCGATGGCACTGCTTTCGACGACATCCCACTCGCTGTTGGCGGGCCAGCCATGGAGGGGTGCTTCCTCGACATCGCTGGTGGAGAACGGCGCGCAGAGGAAGTCGCCGGACAGGCGCACCGTGCCTTCGGGGAGGTTTTCCGGCAAGGTCGCGCGCGGCGAGCCGACCCAGGGCGCGCGGTGCAGCGGTTTTAGGCGGCGGCCATCGGCCTCGATTTCCAGGGCGGCGATGTGGCCGACGGCGAGATCGAGCGAAACCGAGATGCCTTTTGCGTTGATGCTGAGGGTGTCCATTGCCAAACCTCGAATCTTCGGTGACAACAAAGCCTGACCGGCGGCAGCGGCGCAAGCAGGGCGATAGGCATTTTGCATCAAGCGAATGCCACCAATTGTCGAACTCGGCGCCGCCGACCTTGAAGGCAATTCAACCTCCTGCAAACCGCCAAAAGCTGGGCAAATGCCTCATTCCCGCCGTTAACCAGTTGGACGGGGCGGATGCGGTACGCTAGCTTCGCCGCATCTCCGCAACCGTTTTTGAAACAATCTTGTCCACTCCGCTTTCGCTCCTCCACAAACTGATGGCCGCGCTGGTCCTGCTGCTCCTCATTGCCGGCTGCACCACCGCCGCGCCGCCGGAGACCGTGCTGGCCGTGCCGGCGCAGCCGCAGAAATATGCCGCGATCGTGGTCGACGCTTCGACCGGCAAGATGCTGTTCGAGGTCAATTCGACGGCGCAACGCTATCCCGCGTCGCTGACCAAGATGATGACGCTCTACATGCTGTTCGAGGCGCTGGAGAGCGGCCGGGTGAGCAAGGAGACGCAGATCCCGGTATCCAACCACGCCGCCGCGCAGCCGCCGACGAAGCTGCGCTTCAGGCGCGGCGAGACGATCGACGTCGATTCCGCCATCCGCGCCATGGTGGTGAAGTCGGCTAACGACGTGGCGGTGGCGGTGGGCGAATATCTCGGCGGCGGCAGCGAGGAGCAGTTCGCCGCCATGATGACCGCCAAGGCCCGCCAGCTCGGCATGACCAGCACCAATTTCCGCAACGCCTGCGGCCTGCCCGACGACGGCCAGGTGACGACGGCGCGCGACATGGCGGTGCTGGGCATCGCGCTGCAGCGCCGCTTCCCGCAGCATTTCCATTATTTCTCCGAAAGCGATTTCATGTTCCGCGGCCGGCTGGTGCGCGGCCATAACGACATGCTGGGACGGGTGCGCGGCGTCGACGGCATCAAGACCGGCTATATCCGCGCCTCCGGCTACAACATCGTCACCTCCTACAATGCCGACGGCAGGCATCTGATCGTGGTGGTGATGGGCGCCCAAAGCGCGCGCCAGCGCAACGACCATGTCGAGGCGCTGATCCAGCGCAGCTTGGCGCCGATGAGCGCCGATGCGCAGACGCGGCTGATGTATGCCGGCCAGCAGCCCGCCGCTTCGGCGCTTCCGGGTTTGCCGGCGCAAGGGTCGTCGCTGCCGGGTTTGCCGGCGCAGTAGCGAAGCCCGGGTGGCGGCGGCCTGCTCAAGCGACCGGCCAGATAGCCCGCCGGCGGTGACCATGGCTCCAGCGAGGCAGGACCGATGCGTTCGGCGGTGGCGCTGCCCCTCACCTGCCTGCCGGCATCCTCTCCCCGTAAGTGACGGGGAGAGGGGCGCTCTCATCGCCGGTTTCGCCAATAGCCAGCGGTGCAGAGGAAGGCGCCGAGCCTGCGCCCAGCCTCCTTCTCCCCGTCTATACAGGGAGAAGGTGCCGGCAGGCGGATGAGGGGCGGCGCTGCCCCGAGAGATTTGTTGTTGCTCAGTAAGCCCTTTCAACCGAATCTTCCCAGAATTGGATCTATGTCTTTGCGCGCCGAAAGCAGATCCATCCATCACAACAACTTGTTCGGTCACACCAGCTTCACAGTCGCGATGGATATGCCGCGCCGGCTCGGCGTATCGTATCGAAGCCCGAGAAGAGGAGCACTGAGCATGGCCGGCGACCCAAAGGCATCCGCGCAGACAATAGCCGACAACGAAAACGACTCGGGCGGCGAATATCTCGAGGCGGCCACCGTGCCGGAAGATCAGCATGAGGCGGCGGACGAGATTCTCGAAGCGCCGGAGGTGCCGGATTCGGAGCCGCACCTGCCCGGCGCGGCGCGCGCAAAGCCCAAGAAAAAACCGTCGGCGATCAGCGGCCGGAAGTTCCGCAAGCGCGACCTGGTGCGCGTCGACGACCTCAGGCCGAGCCTCGCCGACCGCATCCGCTCCGACCATCCCGACCTGCCGCGCGGCGCCCGCATCAGCCGCGAGGAGCTCGCCCGCTACCGCATGCGCTACATGGAGGAATTGCTGCAGCAGGAGCATGGCGAATTCTCCGAGCTCGACCGCCAGGTGGTGGAATCGATCGCCAGACAGGACACGATCTCGGAAAACTCGGAAGAAGAGTTCGAGGAGCGCCGCTCCTTCGCCGACCGCGTCTCCGACGACATGGCGGCCTTCGGCGGCAGCTGGTGGTTCCTGATCTCGTTCGCGGCGGTGCTTCTGATCTGGATCGGCCTCAACCTCTTCGAGGGCGCGGCCGCCGCCTTCGATCCCTACCCGTTCATCCTGCTCAACCTGCTCCTATCCTGCATCGCCGCCATCCAGGCGCCGATCATCATGATGAGCCAGAAGCGGCAGGAGGCGAAGGACCGGCTGCGCTCCTTCAACGACTACCGGGTGAACCTCAAGGCCGAGCTCGAAGTGCGGCACCTGCACGAAAAGCTCGACTACCTGATCTCACGCCAATGGCAGCGCCTGGCCGAGATGCAGCAGATGCAGCTCGACGCCATGCACGAGCTGACCGCGAAGAAGCAGAAGCGGGCGACGCGCGGGGTGCAGCGGAGGGTGGCGAAGAGCGAGGCGGAGGGGTGAGGGCTGGCGAGAGCTTGCGCCTGAACAACGCTCGGAAGTCGCGATGCATTGCCGAAGCGGGGCCGCCGGCCTCCGAGCCTACATTAGTTGGGACCGCTCGCTCTCGACTCCGGCACCTCCACCGGACGAATGCGAGCCTGCCCGCTACGGCGAATATTCCGCCAAGCCAATTGCCCGTTGAAGCCGGCACGCGCTTCCGCTAAGAAGCCGTGGCTGGCCGGCTCACCGGCCGGTTCGTTTTCCGGTTTCCCGGGAAGCACCCGTAGCTCAGCTGGATAGAGCGCTGCCCTCCGAAGGCAGAGGTCACAGGTTCGAATCCTGTCGGGTGCGCCAGTTTTCCATTTGTAGTCGATTGACCGTTAACGATGACGGGCCTGCGGCACTGTGATGCGGCCTTGTCAGGTAATCTGTTCAATTTCCAACAGTCGATATCTCAGTATCCTGCAACGCCGAGGCGCGTCTCCATAACAGAGTCAAAAATCTTGTGAATTTCCGATTCTGGCAAGACATCAAGCAACCGAAATCCACCGATAGAGTTAAGATCCATCATGATGGCTCTGAACGTCTTCCGCTCAAAAAGTGCCTTCTTCCCCGCCGCCGATTTAACTAGCCCTCGCAGGATCACCGAGAAAACATTCGTCGACTGAGCTATCGTGGGCCTCTCGATGATGTTGGCTCGCACGTCGGCGCGAAACAAGAAGGCATCAAGAGCCTGTTTCTGATCCACTCCAGCGACACGTGTACATAGATGCGACATCCACCACAATCGCGATGCTGCGTTGTCGCGCTCAATCTGGCGATTAGTCCGTGCGAAAAAATGTGTTTCGATATGCGCTACAGCCTTCTCATCGTCACTAGGTATAGGCCAACGGGCGCGAACGTAATCGAGCAACACAGTATGTGTGAGGTGGCACCATAGACGCTCATCACGAGCATCATATGGCGTCAACTCGGAGAGGTACGCATGAACGGCTAGGCAATTTTCAACTTCGTAGAATTCCTCACCTACGGGTACCTTGAGCATCTCCAACGCTTTTGGTTGAGGGGAAATGGGAAGCTCATGGTACTGTGCGGCATCGAGATCAAGAAACGAGAAATTGCCTGATCTGTATAGCTCGATTTTCTAGTATCGACTTTCTAAGTGTAACTACAGCTGAATCTCGCAAAATTCGCAATTTCATTGCTCTGTTCCTTGAAATACATACGCCTCAATCAGCTGAAAAGGGCTCCTCATAAGTTTCTCTGCTATTAGGTACTCGTCATGCTCATCTATATTTATGCCGTCGTTATGGCACTTCTGCCGTATAACCTTATCCCAACGTGACTCGTTGTCTTCTGAGCCTGATTTGAGAATGGATATGCACTGCATGACCGCAGCGAAATATATTGAGTTCATCAACACTGCCCGGTGAGCCTTGTTGTTTCTAGCTTTGTCGATCAACTCTTTTAGTTCTAAGCTAACACAAATCTGAACCTTGTCATCTGTGGTTCGAACTTGCCATTCGTGCCCTATGATCGAATCGTCCCCTATTAGCACGAACACGGACGATAGAGGTTTGAACACGTCACGATCGATATATATTGCCTGTGGCCTGTCTACTGCCAGAACTGAGCCAATTTCGTATCTAAAAGGACCTTCACCAAATTCTGAATTTATAAGTTTACTTTTATAGTTTGTAATGGTTTTAACAGACGCTATGTACGGGAACACCTGTACCTCGCCCCGCAACCTTCCGGCAGGGAAAGCAACTTTGAAGCTGTCCTCGGGAGACGAATGAACGTGACGAAAATAGGTATCCCGGCACGCAAACACAGTCGTATATTGGGCTCTCCCTGCCTCTACCTCCGCGCGTAACTCTTCAACGCTCAGATGAAAGGCAACTTCTGCGACCACCTCTTGCCCATCGGCTGATGGTTCAAACTCTACTGTTACTTGGATATCCCCATCGACGTAATCATCTACGTCCGGCCTCAGCACAGGATATGGAAAGGCTCTTAGGCTATCAAACTGCATGAGCTTTCACCTTAATCGTACCTTCGAATACCCTGTCCAACTCTACGTCAACTGTAAGGCGCTGATTCATGTTGCACTGAATGGACAGATCTCCATTAGCAACGACGCCGACTGACGCAGACGTTATTTTCAGGATTCGGTTTGTGTCGGCACCTGAATCTTCGAGTGTCACCTTTACTTGTCCCCCAACCTCGGGAGTAAAGGAAATTCGCCTCCGCGCGGGAGACAGCACGACCGCACGAACGTTTTGTAGCGCCAGTGTGGAGACATGATTCTTCGATGATCCTGCACCACCATCGCCACCTTTGGTTGCGTCGCCGCCAGTTGACTCGTTGCTACCCGAGCTGCCGCCCGATCCGCCCTCGTCGCCGTCACCGTCGCCAGTGTCATCTCCATCATCGCCATCATCACCGGGAAGATTGTCATCTTGGGAATGGTCCTCCTGACTGTCGGAAGCCGCCGACTTCTTCTTCGGTAAAGGACGCGCTCGAATTTTCAACGCCCCCCTTGGGTTTTCGTCGCCGTTCTTTTCCTTGGAGCCGCTACCCTCTTCGTCATCGCCAAAAAACTCAGCCAGCTCGTCGATTTCTGAGACCTCGGCAATGGGGTCTTGAGCGTGGCGCTGCAACATCTGCCGCACCCACTCCGCTAGCTCACGCAACGCAACTCGACCGGCCCTCTGTTGCTGTAAAGTAGGCAGGCGATCTGGCTCGAAGTCATTGTGGGGCGGTGGCTCCATCGCCCGTAGCAAGGCGTTCCCTTTGTCGCTGAGACACTCTAAAACAGCTACGAACTCTTTGAACTCCCCGAAACGTCTCAGACGAGCGAGTTCGGAGGTTATGAGCATTCCGTTCCGCAAAACAGCCACGCGCTTCGGAAGCCCTTCCCCAACGAGTATGTGAAGCCGACAGTGCCCCAGCGAAGCATTCTGGGTCTCCTCAACCTTACTCTCGGTGCTTGAAAGCGCCCTCAAAAAATGTCCGCTGTTCTGAAATGTCTCCGGCTCTTCCTTCTGATCTTTGATAGCGTTTAAGATGTCTTTGTCGGCGAAGAAATCCGGTAACGTCCCCGCGTTAAGCACCGGGCCACCCTCGATCGTCAGCGTAAGCTCGCCACGGCAGATGGCCCCGAAAAAGCTTTCACCGATACTGGCAGCGAGTATTCTTTCCCATCCTTTATTCGCCATAAAGCCCAATATGCTGAGGGTTGTCCCGGTGCTCCCGACCTCGTGACCGTTACAATGTAGCCAGGCCGGCAACTCATCTAGGTTTCCAACCAAGGGCTGACAGTTTTTTCGTATTCCCCAAAAACCAGTCCCTCGATAGGTGGCGCCACCGCTACGGTGAGACATTAGTATCGCTTTGCCCTGAACGTAGTGGTGCATAGCCCCGCTCTCGTCGCTCCACCGGGTGCTCAAAAAAATCGTCCGCAAACCGGAAACCGTGAACGGTGCGAATTTGCCAATCCCGAAAGAACCCGTAGCCGTGCCGGACTCCTTCTTCGATTGGCCAGTCGCCTTCATCAAAGCGAAGTACGGATAGCCCAACTCACATGGACCTTTAACGCCAGAGGTGTTACTATCGGAAAACTGCAAAACTGAGATTTTCGACTTCCCCAGGAGGTCAAGCGCCGTCTCAAAAAACTGCTTGGCCTTTTCTCCCTCTGCATGGGACTCCGCGACACATAACTCCAATGCAGACCGCAACTCATCCACGCTGGGAACGCTTATCGTCGGCACCTCGACAAGGCGAACACTTATCGCAACAGGCGAAGATATCGCAGCATCAAGAGCGTTCTGCGTTCCCTCTCGCCCTAGTGAGCGAAACGGCGACCCCGCAAAATGCTCCATTCCCGGCTCATTGAAGCCGTCCCATTGCTGAGAATTGTCACGCGGAAATTCGAAACCGACCTTCGCCACCATCTGCCCTTCCCGTCTCTAACCGCCTGCGAACAAATTTAGCCAACTCTTCCGCAACCGGAACCGCTACCGCGTTACCCACTTGAGTGTATCTTTTTGCCCACGGGACACTCTCGGGGAACGCAAATCCTTTTGGAAAGCCCTGCAACGCCAAGCATTCGTATTCTGTTAACTTCCTCAACCCCGACGGCGCAAACACAAAAGGAACGTTATGCCCGCCGAGCCCCATATTGGCCGTGAGGGTTGGGCATACACCAGGCTCTTTCGTTCTAACAAGATACTTCCTCAATTGGTATATCTGCCGATCACCTTCGGCAGCATTATTTATCATGTGATAGTATCTATTATCCTTTGGCAAATAGTATTGCTCATCTACATCGTTGTCAAAGTCAACAAAATCACAAAGATCTTTTGCTTTCACCGATTTTGGTTTTGGAAATTCAAATCGCCCGCTGATAAAATGATCCGTCGAAAGCGCGACCATGAAAAGGCGCACACGTTGCTGAGGCAGGTCAGTAAATTTGTATGCATCAATCTCTTGAGCATTTTCATCTCTGAACCAGTAACCAGCTTTTCTGATCTCGTTCTGAAGTCGAAGAAACCACGCACCGCCGTCACCGTAACGAAAGAACGGAGCATTTTCCAAGACCAGAACAGGGGGTCTCTTGGGCCCAAACTCTCGAAGCAACCTAATAATCTCAAAGAACAGTTTACCTCGATCATCATCAAAACCGGAACGTGTTCCCGCCTGCGAGAAACTCTGGCATGGGAAACCGGCATGAAGGACATCTATCGGCTCCAAGTCATCGGCCGCGACGGACACCTCTCGGATGTCCTTTTGGATGATTCGGGGCGTCGCGACGTTGGCTCGATAGGTTTCAACGGCGTGCTGATTCAGCTCCAGCGCCCACTGAGTTTTAATCCCTTGGCGCTCGAATCCTAAACAGAACCCGCCGATGCCGGAAAAAAGCGCAGCGGCCTTCATCGAGGGAGCCTGAAATCAGCGTCCCGGGTGGGCGTCATACTGGCTTTGAAGCGAAGCTCTACGTCTTGCATTCTCTTTGCGACAGCTTTGAAGATGGTTTTCACGTCCTCCTCTGAGTAGGCGTAATTCGACCTATTTGAAAGGTTGCCCAGGAGGTCCAAGTCCTTCAATATCTTCCTTGTCCTTGCTTCCGCCAGGCGGACAAAATTATCCCGTGCGCTCCCCATTACACCCTCCTATCTGAGCGTGCTCGGTATCAGGAAAGCATCCGAATGTCAATATGACGCGTACATATCAAAAATCTACGCGTTGAATTGGCGATCATCAGGAACCCTTTCAGCACCAAATAGTACAGAAGCAGCTTGAACCGAATGCTGCAATGCTGGGCTGGGCACAAGCGCACTAGTGATTCGAGCCAAAATAGCAGCGAAGCTTATCTTCAGCAGCAGACAAAATGTGCGTTTCACACTCCCAGATCTCAACCACGCGCCAGCCTGCCTGCTGGAGTTTTTGCTTAGCATCAGTATCGCGCTGAACGTTGCGGGCGAGTTTTGGGAGCCAGTATTCTTGGTTCGATGCCGGCAGTTTGGCAAACCGGCATCCGGCATGTTGGTGCCAAAAGCAGCCATGAACGAAGATCACTGTTCGGTATTTTGGGAGAACCAAGTCGGGTGTGCCGGGCAAATCGCGACGATGAAGTCGGAACCGAAAACCGAGACGATGCAAAATCCGGCGTACAGTCCGCTCTGGGGTGGTATCGGCCGATCTAATACTGCCCATATTGAGGCTTCTCTGCCGAGGGGTGTGACGGTCGATCACTGAGACAAGCCCAATCGCCCGAGAGTCTCCCCAAGTCGTCCATCAGCAGATAGAATATTGTGAAATAAATTCAATGCGATAGGCCTTGCTCTTGCGCCCCAGCATCGCCAATCCTAGTGCTGGCAAACCCATTAGCGCAACCAGCTCTTTTTTGACCAGCGTTCTACTGTTGAAAGAGGTGGCCCGATGGCACGTCGCGTGCTGCGGTCATCCGCCCCAAGATCCACTATGGAACTTGGCGGCCCCCGCGCTCGTTGTTCCTCCTGTCAGCGTCTCGCGTGTCGCCGCCGCCAACCTCTCTATCCGGTCCTCGTCTGCGCCGCGTCACAGGCCCCAGCACCAGCCCCTGCGTCGGCGCCGTGTTCTGGAAATATTTCGACAGCGGCGAGTCGTTGATCGCCTTTAGCGCCGCGGCTTGACCGACCGGCATGTCGTCGATGCCATCCTTGAGATATCCCACCACCTGGATGCCGGGTTCGGCGAGAGAGAGGGTAATCTTGTCGCGCAGGCGCTCGGCCACGATCTCGCGAAAGAGCTGGCGGCGCTGGGCGTAGATGCGGCGCATGCGCTTCAAGTGCCGGCTCATATGGCCTTCGGTGCTGAAATCGGCCAAGGCGGCCTGCAACAGCAGCGGCGCGAATTGGCCGGTGGTGGAGAGCGCGTTGACGATGCGGCCGGCGAGCTCGACGAGAAGCACGACGAAGCCGAGCCGCAGCGCCGGGAACAGCAGCTTGGCGAAAGTGCCGACATAGATGACGCGGCCGGAGCGGTCCATGCTCTAGATCGCCGGCACGGGACTGCCCTGAAAGCGGTATTCGCCGTCGAAACGTCTTCGATCACCCAGGCATTGGCGGTCTCGGCGATGTCAAGCAGCCGCAGCCGCTCCTCCAGGTGCATGTGATGCGGCGCAGCTCGGATCGCGCCGAAGGTCAGGGCACGATGCCGCGGCAGGCCCAGGCGACGTTGGCGAAAGACCTCGGCCCGTCGGCACGACCGGCCTCATAGGCATCGTGGACTGCAGCCTCCGTGCGGGTCCGCTCGGCGGCGTCGAGCGTGGTCATGTATTTGCCGAGCGGGCCTTCGCCGGCGGCAATGGGCGCCCAGTAGTCGTCGAAATTCTGATAATCCATGCGGATCATCAGCTCGGTTTCGGTGACGTCGGCCAGGCCCTGTTCGACAAAGGTCCGCTTCATTTCGCCGGGCTGCATCATCGGCTGGAAGCAGTAGCGATTGCGCAACTGGCGGCCGCTTTCGCTGAGCGCGGCCACGGTGTCGATCATCATGCGCATGGCCGGCATGCCGCCAAGATGGTCCCACACAACAGCCGCGACCACGCCGCCCGGCCGCGTCACGCGGCGCATCTCGGCCACCGCCTTGCCGGTCTCCGGGACGAAGTGAAGCACCAGCAGCGCCATCGCACGGTCGAACACATTGTCCTCGAAAGGCAGCGCCGTGGCGTCCGCCTGCTGAATAGTGATGCGCGGATCGGTGTTCCTCTCCTTCGCCGCCGCGACGAAGACGGATGAGAAGTCGATGGCCTGGATTTCGGCGAGATCGCGCCACTTCGCCAGTTCGAAGGTCAGGCTGCCGGTGCCGCAGCCGACGTCGAGGATCTTCTCGCCGCCGGCCAGGCCGACGAAGTCGATGAACTTGGGCGCGAGCCTGCGGCTCCAGCGGCCCATGAGCTGCTCATAGCCCGATGCCGCGTGAACGGTGAAGCTTGATGTCATCCCGTCCTCCCTTGCTGGTTTCAGCCTAGACCCACGCGGGAACCATGCCAAGCAACGAAACCAGCCTCGTCCCGAGATCGCACAGGTGGGCGTTGGCAGGAGCATACGATGCCGAAGCCGAGCGCCAGTGTTCTATCGCGACCAGATCGCCGCCGACCGAGCCCGGATCGCCGAGATGAACGCGTTGGCGGAGGGCCTTCCTGTTCCGCCGCCGTATCCGGTCATGGCCCGGCTTTTCGCCGCCGCAAGCGAGGATGCCGACGCGATTCCGCGGCGTGATCGGATCGCCATGTGCGTTTCGCAGCCGCAGATCACCAGTGCGCATATGGCGGCAAAACTGGCCGAGCTGGCGGTCGCCCCTTGCCGCCGAATGCCGGCATCATCGATCGCGACCGGATGGCATGCCTGCCTGCCGGCCGATCTTTTCGCAGTCCGGATTGCAACTTGTCCGGGACGTCAACGAGCGGAGACTTCGCTCACGCAGGCGTCGATTTGCCGGTCGAAAGCGCTTCGAACACCTCGCCGGTTTCGGCCACGAGCGTCTGCATCAATTCGCCGGCAGGAAGCTCCCGGTTCAAGGCGGCCGCCTGCCCATAGAGATGAAAGGCGAAATCTCCTTTTGCACCGGCCTCGCCGAGCGGAGCGCTGAGCGCAACCATTTGCGGGAAGTCGGGGAGGTGCGCCCGGTTCACCTCCATCTCCAAGGCGAAGCGGGTGCGTCTCGCCCGCGCCGCGCGGCCGGTGAAGGCATCGGTGACCATGGTGTCCATGTCCGTGGCGGCGCGGATCAGGGCTCGGCGCGGTCCGTCCGTGCCGGCCTCGTCGCAAGACAGGAAGCCGGTGCCGATCTGCACGCCGCTGGCACCAAGCGCGAAGGCGGCCGCTATGCCGCGGCCGTCGGCGATGCCTCCGGCGGCAATGACCGGCAGCTTGACGGCATCCACGACCTGGGGAACCAGCGCCAACGTTCCCACGCCGTCACCGGGACGGTTGGGAGCGTGCGATCCCCGGTGGCCGCCTGCCTCCCAGCCCTGAGCTATGACCGCGTCGGCTCCGCCGTCGGCGAGTTGGCGCGCTTCGGCGACATTCGTCGCGGTGCTGATAACCACGATCCCGGCCTCCTTCAACTTGGCGACCGCGGCCGCGTCCGGAATGCCGAAATGGAAGCTGACGACCGGTGGCCGGATCTCGAGCAGCAATTCAAGCTTTTCATCGTCAAAACCCGGTCCGATCGGCGGAAGCCTCCGCGAGGGTTCGTCGAGCGACAGCTCCTTGTAGTAGGGCCGCAACCTGTCGATGACCTGGGTCAGTACGGCGTCGCTGGTGTCTGGTCTGGGAAAAACAAAGAAATTGAGGTTGAAGGGACGCTCGGTCGAGGCGCGCAGCTGGCGCGCAGCGGTGCGCAAGCCGTCCGGCAGCATCGATGCGCAGCCGAGCGATCCCAGCCCGCCGGCATTGCTCACCGCGGCGGCGAGTTCCGGAGTCGCCGCGCCGGCCATCGGAGCCTGGATGATCGGATGTTCGATCTTTAGGAGATCGCATAAACGACAGTTCGGCCACACGAGCGTTTTTCCTGTGTCGGGAAAGGAACACGCGCAGTCCATCATAGGCCCGGATCAGGGCGGGGTCACCGGAATTGTGCGAGGCACGCTCCCACGCTTTCCCGCTCCACCAGCGGGCATTCAAGCTTGGTGATGGGATAGCGGCCGCGGCCTAGCGTTGGCGGCGTCTCCAATTGCTCGATCGCCCATTGGCCCATTGCCAGATGCGGAAGAATCGATGTGGTCAGCGGCGGGAAGAGGTGACGGGCGATCTCCTCGTCGTCATAGCCGATCACGGAAATGTCCCCGGGGATATGCAGGCCCGCCTCCTTCAGCGCCTCGTAACAGCCGATCGCCGTGCGGTCGTTCTGGCAGAAGATGGCGGTCGGGCGGTCCTTCAGCGCAAGCAGCTTCACCGTCGCGGCATAACCGGCGCTGGCCGACCAGTCGCCCTCCACCACCAGGTCCGGATCGAAGGGGATGTCGGCGGTGGCCAAAGCGCGGCGATAGCCCTTCAGCCGATCCTGCGCCGCCTGCATCCAGGGCTCGCCGGTGATGGTTGCGATGCGGCGGTGGCCGCGGCTGATCAGATGCCGGGTGGAGCTCTGGCCGCCGGCGATCTCGGAAGGCACCACGGCCGGGAAGGCATAATCGGCGGTGTAGCAGTTGAGCAGGATGACCGGAATGTCGACGCTGTAGAGGAACTCGGGCGCGGTGATCTCGCGGGTGAAGATGGTCATGTAGATCAGCGCCGAGAGGCCGCGCCGGGTGAGCGCCTGGATGGCACGCGGCTCCATGACGGCGTCACCCATGGTCTGCGCCACCAAGAGCACGTTGCCGGCATTCCAGGAGGCCTGCCGCGCGCCCTCGATGGCCACAACCGCCTCGGGGCTGGTGGCGAGCTGATCGACGGCAAAGCCGATGACGCCATCCAGTCCTTCGAAGGGCGTGACGGGCGGACGCAAAGCTGAAAAGACCGGCGGCGAATAGCCCAGCGCTCTAGCTGCCTCGATCACACGGTCGCGCGTCTGCTGCGACAGCCTGATGCCCGGCGAATTGTTGAGCACGAAAGAGACCGTCGCCTGCGAACAGCCGGCGGCCCTCGCTATATCGGTCATGGTGACCCGGCCCTTGGGCTTGGCCGAGGCCTTGCGGCGTCTGGACGTTTCCCGTGGATCGCGCAGTTGCGTCGGTTCGCTCATGGTCTTTTCCCAAACCTGCCGGGCTGTTCCGCAAAGCCCGCCACCGAGCGGGTATGCTTATAACTATTATCACTAAAAAGAGCGTTGGCACCAGCCACGGCACGCGGCGACAAAATGGCCAAAAAGGTCAGCAAAGCTGTCATTTTTCCCGAGTTTTGCCGACCCGACCAGCGCAAATCCTGCTTCCGCCGGCGCCCACCGCGGCACCCGGTTCGCCGTGGCTGGGGCGCCGGTCCGATCCCGCGACTAATACTATTTACTAATATCGGTAAGCGATCTACTGTCAACGCGTCGCCGGGCGAGCTGCGGCGACGGCATCTGGGAGGAGCGCAGGTTCGCTGCCCGGCAATTTGCCGGAAGAGGGCTGCCCTCATCCTCACGAAAATGTCAGACAAATCGGACTATTTACGAACGTCAAATCTGTGTCTAGTGTTTCGGTCGCGGCTGGATCGGCCCCGGACTTAGGTGCCAGACCCTTGAGGAGGAGGGCGTCCAGGCCGCAGCCGAGACAGCAGCGATGAGTTTCAAAAGGGAGGTTGAAGCATGAAATCCATGATACGCAACGCGTCCGTCGCCGCGGCGGCCTTGGCTATTGGCCTGACGGCCAGCGCAGCCGTGCGCGCCGACGACAAGCCGACGCTGGCCTTCGTCGTCAACGGCGCGTCAGACTTCTGGAAGGCGGCGGAAGCCGGCGTGAAGAAGGCGCAGGGCGAACTGCCCGACTACAATCTCGAGCTGAAATATCCCGAGCAGTCGTCGGTCGCCATCCAGCAGCGCCTGATGGACGACCTGGTGACGGCCGGCGTGAAGGGCATCATGGTGTCGGCAGTCGACCCGAAGACCTCGACCGACGGGCTGAACAAGATCGCGTCCGAGACCGCTCTGTTCACCACCGATAGCGACGCCCCGCAGACCAAGCGCGTCGCCTATATCGGCTCGTCCAACGTCGATGCCGGCAAGCAGGCGGCCGAGATCGCCAAGAAGGCGATGCCGAACGGCGGCAAGTGCCTGGGCTTCGTCGGCCTGCTCGGCGCCGACAATGCCAAGGAGCGCATCGAGGGCATGAAGGAGGGGCTTGCCGGCAGCAAGATCGAGCTGGTGGACGTGCGCGGCGACGACATCGACCAGGCGCGGGCCAAGAAGAATGTCGAGGACGCGCTGGTCGCCAGCCCCGACATCACCTGCATGGTGGGCTTCTACTCCTACAATACGCCGCGCATCTATGAGGCGCTGCGCGACGCCGGCAAGCTCGGCCAGATCACCGTCGTCGGCTTCGACGACGATCCGATCACGCTGGGCGGCGTCAAGGAAGGCACGGTTGCCGCGACCGTGGTGCAGCAGCCCTTCGAATGGGCCTATCAGGGCATGAAGCTGATGGCCGCCTACCTCAAGGGCGACAAGTCGGGCATTCCGGCCAACGGCTTGATCATCGTGCCGACCAAGATCATCGGCAAGGACGATGTCGACGCCTATGCCGCCAACCTGAAGGCGATGGCCGGCAAGTAATCGATGCACAGTTGCGCCGGCTCAAGCTTCGCCTTGAGCCGGCGTCCGTATTGACGGGCCGCATGCGGCCCGTCAGTCTGCAGCCCACCGGCTGCCGATAAGCGCGATGAACAATGGCGTGATGAATTATTCCGACCCATCCATCGTCCAATCCGCTCCGTTCCTGAGCCTCGAGGCCGTGCGCAAGACCTATCCCGGCGTCGTGGCACTGGGCGGCTTCTCGATGGAGGTCAGGCCGGGCGAGGTGATCGGGCTGGTCGGCGAGAACGGCGCCGGCAAATCGACATTGATGAAGATCCTCGGCGGCGTGACGCGGCCGGACAGCGGCACCGTCACCGTCGACGGCGTCGCGCATGACGGCTTGACCGTGGAAGCCAGCATCGGCTCCGGCATCGCCTTCGTGCATCAGGAACTCAACCTGTTCGAAAACCTCGACGTCGCCGCCAACATCTTCTTCGGCCGCGAGCCGCTGAAGGCCGGGCCGCTGAGGCTGGTCGACCGCGCCAAGCTGCGCGAGATGGTGGCGCCGCTCCTGAAACGCGTCGGCGCCAATTTCTCGGCCGACGCGCCGGTTGCCTCCCTGTCGCTGGCGCAGCAGCAGATGGTCGAGATCGCCAAGGCGCTGTCGATCAAGGCGCGGCTGGTGATCCTCGACGAGCCGACCTCCAGCCTGCCGATCGCCGAGACCGAAAAGCTGCTCGACGTGATCAAGGGGCTGCGGGCGGAAGGCATCAGCGTCATCTTCATCTCGCACCGCCTGCACGAGGTCGAGCGCGTCGCCGACCGCGTCGTGGTGCTGCGCGACGGCATGCTGGCCGGCACGCTGCCGAAGAGCGACATCAATCACGACCAGATGGTCAAGCTGATGATCGGGCGCATGCTTAAGCACCGCGAGAAAGCAGCGGAGGCGGGGCGCGCGCCGGGCGGCGTCGCGCTCTCGGCAACAGCGGTGCGCACCAGCGCCTATCCCGATCACCCGGTCGACCTGGAGCTTCGGCGCGGCGAAATCCTCGGGCTTGCCGGCCTGGTCGGCTCCGGCCGCACGGAGCTCGCGCGCGTCCTGTTCGGCATCGACGAGCGGCTCGGCGGCAGTGTCGCGCTGGACGGCAAGGCGCTCAATGTCGGATCGGCCGCCGATGCGGTGGCGAGCGGCATCTTCCTGGTGCCCGAAGACCGCAAGCTGACCGGCATCCTGCTCGATCTCTCGATCGCGCAGAACATTTCGCTGCCCAATCTGCCGGCGCATGCGAAGCGCTCGCTGGTGTCGACCAGCGCGGAGCTCGCCACCGCCGAGAAGCAGAAGAAGGATCTCGGCATCAAGGCGCCGTCGGTCCTGACCCGCACCGGCACGCTGTCCGGCGGCAACCAGCAGAAGGTGGTTCTGGCCAAATGGCTGGCGATGAACCCCAAGGTGATGATCCTCGACGAGCCGACGCGCGGCATCGATATCGGTGCCAAGGCCGAGATCTACGCGCTGATGCGGGCGCTGGCCGATGCCGGCGTCGCGGTGCTGATGATCTCCAGCGACATGGAGGAGGTGATCGGCGTCTCGGACCGCATCGCGGTCATGCATGAGGGGCAGATCTCCGGCATCCTCGACCGGGACGATTTCAGCCAAGAGAACGTGCTGTTGCTGGCGGTGGGCAAGAAGCCGAAGCTGGCGCAAGCCGCGGGAGGAGCGCAATGAGCAAGAAAGACCTCGGCCTGCTGGTCCTGATCCTGGTGGTCGGCGCGGTGGTCACGGCTATAAATCCGCGCTTCCTGTCGACGATCAATCTCGCCAACACCTCCAACCTGGTCGCGCTGTTCGGCATCCTGTCGATCGGCCAGGCCTTCGTCATCATCACCGGCGGCATCGAGCTTTCGGTCGGTTCGCTGATCGCGCTGCTCGGCACGCTGTTCATCGACTTCATCGCCGTGCGCGAGATGGACTGGCCGTTGGCCTTCGTGCTGATCATCGTGCTCGGCGCCATCATCGGCTTCATGCATGGCTGGCTGATCACGCGGCTCAAGATGCAGCCTTTCGTGGTGACGCTTTGCGGCCTGCTGATCTACCGCGGCGTCGCCCGTTTCTACACCGCCGACGGCACGGCGGGCTTCGCTTTCGGCCAGAATTTCCCGGATCTCGAATTCCTGACCGCCGGCCGCTCCGGCGGGTTGCCGAATTCCTTCATCGCGCTGATCGTGATCGCCATCGTCATGTGGGTGGTGCTGCACCGCTCGGTGTTCGGGCGCTATCTCTATGCCATCGGCAAGAATGAGGAAGCGGCGAAGTATTCGGGCATTCGCACCGGGCGCGTGGTGATCGCGGCATACGTGATCTGCGGTGTGCTGACGGCGCTGTCGGCGATCTACTTCGCCATGTACACGCGCTCGATCTCGCCGGCGAGTCACGGCCAGTTCTATGAGCTCTACGCCATCGCCGCGGCGGTGCTTGGCGGCTTCTCGCTGCGCGGCGGCGAGGGCTCGCTGGTAGGCGTCATCCTCGGCACCGTGCTGCTGCAGGAACTGCAAAACCTCGTCAATCTGCTCGGCATCCCGTCCTCCCTGAACTTCGCGGTGATGGGCGGCGTCATCCTGATCGGCGTGCTGGTCGACCAGCAGTGGGGCGTGTTCCGCGCCCGGCGCCGGATGATGGAGGCGTCGCGCCGGAATGTCGCCGGCGCGCCGGCGGAGTAGCTTCCCTCGTCCGATCTCGGCAGGCAGCGGCGCAAATTTCAACTTCGCGTGCTGCACACATTTTTTGGACGTTGGCGCCGACATCAACAAGTCTCGGCTCAACCTCCCACTCGCGAGCCGGCATCACTCCGTCAGATCATGTCCGAAAGGTCCGAGAACGCCATCGCCTTGCGCAGCACGTCGGCGAAGCGCTCGCCGGCGATCTCTCTGGCGCCGCTGTTGTCGATGGAGGTGACGTCCGGTCCGGAAAGCGTCACGCTGGTGCTGCGCGCCAGACGCGCCAGCACTTCGCCGCGCGATTCACGGCCGCGCGCCGCCAGCCGCTCGGCGAGGATCTCCGGCGCCGCGGTGATCTCGACCACCGCCAGGTTGGCATAGCGCTCACGCAGCGCCGGGATGACGGCACGGGAGACGTTGGCCACCGCGACATGACCATTGGCGATCGCCCAATCGACATCGGCCGGCAGGCCATAGCGCAGGCCATGCGCGTCCCAGCAGATGGCGAAGGCGCCGTCCGCTTCCGCCTCGGCGAAGGCGGCGTCGGCCAGCGTATCGTGGTCCTCGCTGGCGGAGTCGCTCGGACGGGTGATGACGCGGCGGACGAACTCCAGCCGCGTCTCGCCGGCAAAATGCGCCCTGGCGTAGCCGATCACCGTGTCCTTGCCGGCGCCGCTCGGCCCGACCACCGCGACGAAGACGCCGTTGCGGATCGCAAGGGTCTCGGTGAGCTCGCGTTCGATCAGCGCAGAAACCATCATGCGACGCGCCTGCCCTGACGCCAGACGTTGCGCACGACCGGCACATGCTGGTCGACGCGCACGCGCACGAGGTCGGCGCGCCGGCCGGGCTCGATGACACCGCGATCGCTAAGGCCGACCGCTTCCGCCGGGTTCTTCGAGACCATGGCGACCGCCTGCGGCAGCGAAATGCCTTCCACGACATCGCCGAGGAAGAAGGCGGACTGAATCAGGCTGAAGGGGATATAGTCGGACGACAGGATGTCGAGCAAACCGTCGCCGGCAAGCGAGCGCGCCGACACATTGCCCGAATGCGAGGAGCCGCGCATGACGTTGGGCGCGCCCATCAGCACTCCGAGGCCTGCCGCCTTCGAGGCCCTCGCCGCCTCCTCGGTGGTCGGGAATTCGGCAACGCGCACGCCCTGCTCCACCGCCTCGTCGACATGGCCGGCTGTCGCATCGTCGTGGCTGGCAAGCACGATGCCGCGCTCGCGGCAGGCGGCGGAAATGAAGACGCGGTTCGGCCCGGAATTCTTGGCCGATTCCGCCATACGCTTCTCGCAGAATTTCTGGAAGTCGCGGTCGGTGAGCTTCAGCTTGCGCTGGTAATAATAGGCGTAGGTCTCAAGATCGACGAACTGGCGCTGGCCCGGCGCGTGGTCCATCAGCGAGGCGAGCTTCACCCTGTCGTCGGTCTCGAAATTGGCGAAGGCCTCGAGGCAGTCCGGCGCCGAGACCTCGCAGCGCAGATGGATGAAGTGGTCGGCCCTGAGCCGATCCCGGCGCACGCTGTCCTCGATCGCGTCGGCGAGCTTGCGCACGTCGTCGGACTTCAGGTCGGCATCCTCGTCCATGCCGACACGCAAGGCGTCGAGCACCGTGGTGATGCCGGCGGTCGCCACCTGCGCATCGTGGGCGAGCACGGCGGCGATCGGGTTCCAGCGCACTTTCGGACGCGGCGCGTAATGGCCTTCGAGGTGATCGGTGTGCAGCTCGACGAGACCCGGGATGATGTAGTCGCCGCCCATGTCCTCGCCGGTGCGGGCCGCACCCGGCTCGATCGCGGCGATCAGCCCATCGCGCAGCAGCAGCGAGCCCGCGACGATCTCGTCGGGCAGCACGATGCGGGCATTGTTCAAAACGGTCTCGGCGGTCATTTCAGCAGTCCTATCTCAGGCGGGCGGACATCAGGCGGTTTTTCTGGCCGGGCCGCGTCCAAGCACGTGGTGCGAGAGCACCATGAAGGGCGCGCCCGGTTCGGTTTCGACGAACAGCGTCAGCGCATCCACCGGCACCGGACGCTGCAGCACGTCCGCGAACAGGCTGTCGATTGCAGCGCGAAGGCGCGGGCTTTCCTGTGGCCCGACCCGTCCGGAGAGCGTCATGTGGAAGCGGAACGTCTCGAAGACGTAGGGATAACCCCACTGGCAGAGGTTGCGAAACTCATCCGGCTTCAGCGAGTCTGGGCTGCGGCGCTCGATCTCGGCCTCGGTCAGCGGCGCGCGGAAGCGGTCGAAAGCGCGCACGACCGCGCCGGCGAAACTGTTGAGCGGCTCGAAAGGACTTTCCGGCACCAGCGCGAAGAAGCCGTCGATCTGGCCGACGACCAGACGCGGGATGACGACTGGTGGCGTGGCCTCGGCGAAATCGTCGAGCGCCGCCCGCAGCGAGGCTTCCGTTTCGCTCGGCGCCAGCCGGAACGGCGCCTTCAGCGTCGCGTGGAAGCCATAGCGCCGTGCCGAGGCGGTGTGGAAGGCAACTTCCGCCGCCGACAGGTCACCCACACCCTCGACCGGCCGCGTCGGCGCGCCGAACGGGTAGCGCCCCAGCCAGTTGGCGGCGATCCGCGCCAGCGGCTCATCCTGCCTCGGGGTAAAGTAAATGGCATAGCGCATCGAAAATCCTCGTCAGACCGCTGCCATAGGTGATTTCCATGACGGATTGACGAAGCTTTCATGGGTTTTCGAAGGCAACCCAGGCTCCGGCGGTCCTTAGCCGACGATTTTCCCGAACTGGACCAACAGGTTGAGGGCTATGAAAAATCTCACGCCTTCATCAGCCACTCATGCTCGGCGGCGTTGTGGAATTTCCACGTCCGCTTCGGGCCGGCCATGACGTTGAGATAATAGAGATCATAGCCGTGGCAGGCCGCACACGGGTGGTAGCCCTTCGGCACCAGCACGACATCGCCGTCCTCGATCGCCATCGCCTCGTCCAGATCGCGCACGCCATTTCTGTCGGCGTCGGTGTAGACGCGCTGGAAGGCGAAACCCTGCGGCGGGTCGAGGCGGTGGTAGTAGGTCTCCTCAAGATAGGACTCGGCCGGCAGATTGTCCTGGTCGTGTTTGTGCGGCGGATAGCTGGAGGTATGGCCGCCGGGCGTGATGACCTCGACCACCAGCAGCGAGTCGGCCGGCTTGCCCTCGGGCAGGATGTTGGTGACGTAACGGGTATTGGTGCCCTTGCCGCGCACTTCCTGACCGAGATCGTCGGGCGCAATGACGCGGGCGGGCAGGCCGCCGCCAAGACCGGGCGCCGAGCAGACGGCAAGCTCCAGTTCGGTGTCGGCGGTCACCGACCAGTCGGAGCCTTGCGGCACATAGACCGACCAGGGTTTGCCCTTGAAGGGCGACATGCGCTTGCCGAGCAGGCCGAGATCCTTGCCGCCGGCCGCAGCCTTGCCCTTGCCGGTGACGAACACCAGGCAGACCTCGCGCTCGCCCGTCTCGCCGGCGGCCGTCTCGCCCGGCCGCAACCGGTGGAGATCGAAACCCACGTAAGTCCAGCCCGCGCTTTGCGGGGTGACGTGGGCGACGTGGCCGTGGCCCTTGTCGGCCTTGACGAGCAGTTTCGACATTTTTGTCTCCTGGGTCATTCCTTCGGCTCGGCCGGAGGCTTGGGCTCCTCGGCCGGCTTGTAGAGGTAGAAGAACTGCCACACCGCGTAACCGGCGAAGCCGAGCGCGATTACCCCCCAGAACGGCGTGCCGGAGGCGAATTCGATCACCGACCAGATTAGGCAGACGGCGACGACGGCAATGCGCCGCCACAGCGGTCGGAAGAAGGGGTGCTCATAGTCTTTCATCGCGCCAATCCGGGACTTGTCCAAACGCATCAGATAGACCGAGCGGCCGGACGAATCCACCGTTTACGCCGGGAAGCCCTGCGTCTCGACCGTATAGCCGGCGGCCGTCATCACCCGCATCAGCTCCTTATGGCCGACCTCAGCCATCCTCAGCGGCGGGTTCTTTTTCGGATCCTGCTCGGCCTCGACCACGAACCAGCCTTCATAGCCGTAGTCGGCGAAGCGCTGGACGATCGCGCCGAAATCGAGCGAGCCGTCGCCGGGCACGGTGAAGGCGCCGAGCGCGACGGCATCGAGGAAGGACTGTTTCGTGCGGTCGAGCCCGTCGATCACGTTCATGCGCACGTCCTTCACATGGACGTGGTTGATGCGCTTGTGGTGGTTGTCGATGGCGCGCAACACATCGCCGCCGGCGAAGGCGAGGTGGCCGGCATCGAGCAGCAGCGGGATGCCCTCGCCGGAATGATGCATGAAGGAATCGAGTTCCGGCTCGGTCTCGACCACGGCCGCCATGTGATGATGGTAGGAAAGCGGCATACCCTGGTCGGCGCACCATTCGCCGAATTCGGTGACGCGGCGGCCATAGGCCTTCATCTCGTCGCCGGAAAGCCGTGGCTTGGTGGCAAGAGGCTTGGAGCGGTCGCTCTGGATGGAGCGGCCGACCTCGCCATAGACGATGCAAGGCGCGTTGACCGCCTTGAACAAGTCGATCATCGGCTGGATGCGATCCTTGTTCTTCGACATGTCCTCATCGACCAGCGTGCCGGAGAACCAGCCGCCGCAGAGCGTGACGTCGGCCTCCTTCAGGATCGGCAGCATCACCTTCGGATCGTTGGGGAAGCGGCGGCCCATCTCCATGCCGGTGAAGCCGGCCGAGCGCGACTGGCGCAAACACTCCTCCAGCGACACATCATCGCTCAATTCCACGAGATCGTCGTTCCACCACGCGATGGGAGACATGCCCAGTTTGGCTTTCAAGTCGTCACTCCAGGTTTGGATCGTTCAACTTTCGCTCATCGGCGCTGCCCTCATCCGCCTGCCGGCACCTTCTCCCTGGAAATGACGGGGAGAAGGGACAGGCTTCAGCGGTGGCGGCCCCCTGCTCCCCGTTCTTCACGGGGAGAGGGCAAGGGTGAGGGGCAGCGCCAGCTTCAATCACCTAAGCTCCGCATGAGCTTTTTCTCGTCATACGCCTTGCGCGCGGCGTTCACCTGCGGCCGCGACGAGACTTCCGGCACGGCAACATCCCACCAGTGGCCGCCGGCCTCGGTCGACACCAGCGGATCGGTGTCGATGACCAGCACGGTGGTCTTGTCGTTGCCCTTCGCCTTGGCGAGCGCCGTCTCGAGTTCAGCAATCGAGGCCACCTTCTCGGCGACGGCGCCGAGGCTGGCCGCATGGGCGGCGAAGTCGACGTCGGGCATCACCTCGTGGCGAGCGTCCTTCAGGAGATTGTTGAAGTTGGCGCCGCCGGTCGCCATCTGCAGCCGGTTGATGCAGCCATAGCCGCGATTGTCGAGCAACACGATGGTGAGCTTCAGGCCGAGCATCGCCGACGTCGCGATCTCGGAATTGAGCATCAGATAGGAGCCGTCGCCGACCATGACGACGACTTCCTGGTCGGGTTTCGCCATCTTGACGCCGAGCCCGCCGGCGATCTCGTAGCCCATGGTCGAGAAGCCGTATTCGGCGTGATAGGAACCGGGCGCGCCCGCTTGCCAGAGCTTGTGCAATTCGCCGGGCAGCCCGCCGGCGGCATGCAAAAGCGTGACGCCCGAGCCCATCGCGCGCTGCACGGCGCCGATCACCTGCGCGTCGGAGGGATAGGCGGCGTTGGTCGAGGCCGTCACCTTGGCGGCAGCAGCCTGCCATTCCGTCTTGCCCTTCAGCGCACTGTCGGTCCAGGCGGTCGGCGCCTTCCAGCCCTTCAGCGCGGCGGAAAGCTCGGCGAGCCCTTCGGTGGCGTCGGCAACCAGCGGCAGCGCCCAGTGCTTGCCGGCATCGAAGACCTGGGTATTGAGCCCGATGATGGTGCGGCCGGCATTCTTGAACAGCGCCCAGGAGCCGGTGGTGAAGTCCTGCAGCCTGGTGCCGACGGCAAGAACCACATCGGCCTCTTCCGCCAGCCGGTTGGCCGCTGATGTGCCGGTGACGCCGACGGCCGCCATGTTGAGCGGATGATCGTCGGGCAGCGAGGATTTGCCGGCTTGGGTCTCGCAAACCGGAATGCCGGCGCCCTGCACCAGCTTGGCCAGCTCTCCGGAAGCCTGCGAATAGAGGACGCCGCCGCCGGCGATCACCAGCGGCTTCTTGGCGTTCTTCAGGGCCGCCACGGCGACGGCCAGTTCGTTGCGATCCGGGCGCAGCCGGCGCGGCGTCCAGACGCGCTCGGCAAACAGGCTTTCCGGATAATCATAGGCCTCCGCCTGCACGTCCTGGCAGAGCGAAAGCGTGACCGGGCCGCATTCGGCCGGATCGGTCAGCACCTGCATGGCGCGGTTCAGCGCCGGGATGATCTGCTCCGGCCGCGTGATGCGGTCGAAATAGCGCGAGACGGGGCGGAAGCAATCGTTGACGCTCGCCGTGCCGTCGGAGAAATCTTCGGCCTGCTGCAGCACCGGGTCGGGCAAGCGGTTGGCGAAGACATCGCCGGGAAGCAGCAGCACCGGTAAGCGATTGACGTGGGCGAGCGCCGCAGCCGTCACCATGTTGAGCGCGCCGGGGCCGATCGAGGTGGTCGCGGCCATGAAGCGGCGGCGGAAATTCGCCTTGCCGTAAGCAATCGCCGCATGCGCCATCGCCTGCTCGTTATGGGCGCGGAAGGTCGGCAGCTCGTCGCGGACCTGGTAGAGCGCCTCGCCGATGCCGGCGACATTGCCGTGGCCGAAGATCGCCCAGACGCCGCCGAAGATCGGCACCTTCTTGCCGTCGATCTCGGTCATCTGGCGGCTGAGAAAGCGGGTCAGCGCCTGCGCCATCGTCAGGCGAACGGTCTTGGTCATTGTCGTTTCCTCCGGCTTTCCCTGTGCCGCCTAATATGCTGCCCGTTCTTCTTATGCTGCTTTGCGGCCGCGCGCTGCAAGCCATGCCTCGGTCAATTGCTCGAAGCGCGAGGCCATGTCGGCGACAGCCTCGTCATCCGAGATCTTGCCGGCCAGCCATTGTTCGGCGGCATTGACAAAGATGGTGCGACCGACGGCAAATCCCTTGACGATGGGCGCATTGGCGGTGGCGGCAAAGGCGGCGACCAGCTCATCCTGCGGCGCCTCCAGACCGAGCAGCACGACGCCGCGGCACCACGGATCATTCTTGACGATCACCTGCTCTATCCTGGCCCAGGCGCCTGCCGAGGCCTGCGGCTCGAGCTTCCACCAGTCGGGCTTGATGCCCAGCGCATAGAGGTCTTCAAGGGCGCGCGGAATGGTGGTGTCGTCGAGCGTGCCGTGCTTGCCGGCGATGATCTCGACGAGCAGTTCCCTGCCGACTTTCCGCGCCGCCTCGAACAGGGTCCGCAGTTTTTGCTGCTGCTCTGTCTTCAGCGCTTCCGGATCATCCGGATGATAGAAGCAGAGGCACTTGATGCAATGGTCGACCGGCCATTCGGTGAGCTGCGAGCCGATGTCCTGCGAAAACTCGAAGCGCAGCGGCCGCGATCCGGGCAGCTCGACCGGCCGACCTAACCAGGCAAAGGGATGGCGGACGAACTCGAACATGGCATCGCGGCCGTATTTCTCATCGATCAGCATGCCGTAGCCGTCGCGACCGGCGGCGACCTTGGCCGCCGCCTTGACGGTGAGCACCTTGAAGTCGGGGATGCGCGAGACATCTGCACCGACCCTGGCGGCGACATCTTCCAGCTGGACGCGATGGTCGCAAGCGAGCGCCATCAGCGAAGGGATGTCGCGCCGGCGCGTCGTCGCCCAGTGGATGTGGTTGATCGCCTCGTCCTTGCGCAGCGCCAGATGCTTGCTGCCGTGCTTCAGAAAGAACTGCAGCTCTTCGAAGGTGGGATATTCCGGCGCGCATAGCAGGCGCGACACGGCGAAGGCGCCGCAGGCATTGGCCCAGGTCGCCGCCGTGGCAAAGCTTTCGCCGCCGAGCCAGCCGCGCAGGAAGCCCGACATGAAGGCGTCGCCGGCGCCGAGCACGTTGTAAATCTCGATCGGGAAGCCCTCGCCGACGACGCCGTCCTCGAGGTCGTCGCTGATCGGCCCGTCATAGACGATGCAGCCTTTGGCACCGCGCTTGAGCACGATGGTAGCGGCCGACAGCGTGCGGATCGTCTTAAGCGCGCTCAGACAATCGTCGGCGCCGGAGGCGATCATGATTTCCTCCTCGGTGCCGACGATGAGGTCGCAATCGGGCAGCACCGTCTTCAGCTGCGCCGAGACCCGGTCCGACTTGACGTAGCGCTCGAAGCCCTCGGCATGGCCAGCGAGCCCCCAGAGGTTCGGGCGGTAGTCGATGTCGAACACGACCTTGCCGCCCTTGGCCTTCATCAAACGGATCGCCTTGCGCTGTGCGGCATCCGAGTTGGGACGCGAGAAATGGGTGCCGGTGACGACCACGGCGCGCGCCGAGGCGATGAAAGCCTCGTCGATGTCCTCTTCGGCGAGCGCCATATCGGCGCAATCCGAACGATAAAAAATCATCGGCGAGACGCCTTCGTCCTCGACGGAAAGCAGCACCAGCGCCGTCAGCCGTTCCTTGTCGGTCTTCAGGCCGTCGACCGAGACGCCCTCACGCCTGAGCTGCTCGCGGATGAAGCGGCCCATCTGCTCGTCGCCGACGCGAGTGAGCAGCGCCGAGCGCAGGCCGAGCCTTGCCGTGCCGACGGAGATATTGGCCGGGCAGCCGCCGACCGACTTGGCGAAGGAGGTTATATCCTCCAGACGCGAGCCGATCTGCTGGCCGTAGAGATCGACAGAGGCGCGGCCGATCGTGATGACGTCGAGCGGCGGATATTTCGCTTCCACGGCTTCGCCCATTCGAACCTCCCATCGGCTTTGTTGTGCAGAGCAGCGTCGTTTTGGGCAGCACGCGCGAACGGCGGCGTGACACCGTCAATATGAAATAATAATTCCAATCCATAGTCAATATGGAATGAGTGTTCCCTGATGGAAAAACGCCCGTTCGGGGCCGCTCAGGCCTTGCGCCTGCGGCCGGCGTCGCGCCGCTTTTCGCCGACGGCAACGGTCAGCGCCATGGCAAGCGCCATCGTTGCCGACAAAGAGCGGAAGCCGCCGAAATCGGATTCGGCCACCTCGAACCAGACCTTGGCGAATTGGGCGAGCGGCGAGAACGAGCTGTCGGTGATGGCGACGATGGGCACGCCCTGCTCGGCGATCGAGCGCGTCTCCTCGATGGTCGCAGGCGCGTAAGGCGAGAAGCTGATGGCGATGACGGCGTCGCGCGGCGTGGCGAAGCCGATCATCTCGGCGTTCAAGCCCGCGGCCGACTCGATCAGTTGGTTGCGGATCTTGAGCTTGCCAAGCGCGTAGGCGATGTAGGAGGCGACCGGATAGGAGCGGCGCTTGGCTAGCACATAGATTGTCTCGGCCTTTGCCAGCAGCGTGATCGCCTGTTCGAAATGCGCATCGTTCAGCGCGCGCGAAATGTCGCTGAGCGAGGTGCTGGCGGCAGCCACGAAGCCGTCGAAGATCGCCCGGTGTCCAGCGCCTTCCTCGGCCTTGGCGCGCAGTGCCGCCAACCGCTCGTCATAGGAGGAATTGCGTTCGCGCAGCCGCTCGCGAAACACCTGCTGCAGGCTAGTGAAACCATCGAAGCCGAGCTGCTGGGCGAAGCGGATCAACGTCGAGGGCTGGACGCCGGCGGAAGCCGCGATACTCGCCGCCGTGCCGAAGGCGATGTCGTCGGGATTGTCCAGCGCATAGGCGGCGATCTGCGCGATGCGCTTGGGCAGACTGGTGCGCCGCTCCAGGATCGTCGTGCGCAAGGTCTCGAAATCGCGAGGCACCCGTCCGTCCATCGTCGCTCCGCCCACGGCCATGCTGGTGTTCCCTCTCCTGCCTCATCATAGCGGTTTCGCGCAAGAACACCATAAAAAATGATTTGGACGTTCCATTCTCGGCTGAAATGGATTAATTCATCCATGCGAATTCTTCCCCTTCAGCGGAGACAATCGACATGGTCGGAGTGGGCCTCATCGGCACGGGCTTCATGGGCAAGTGCCACGCCATTGCCTGGAACGCGGTCGGCACCGTCTTTCCCGATGTCGAGAAGGCGAGGCTGGTGCATCTGGGTGAGGTCAATGACGAGCTTGCAAAGCGCAAAGCGGCCGAGTTCGGCTTCACTCGAGGCTCGGGCGACTGGCGTGCCGTCGTCAACGATCCGGAGGTCGATGTCGTGTCGCTGACCACGCCCAACCAGTTCCATCCTGAAATGGCGATCGCCATCCTCGAAGCCGGCAAGCATCTGTGGTGCGAGAAGCCGATGGCACCGAGTTTTGCCGAGGCCGAGGCGATGGCAAAGGCAGCGACCAAATCCGGCAAGGCTGCCGTGCTCGGCTACAACTACATTCAGAACCCGGCCATCCGCCACATCGGCGCGCTGCTCGAGGAAAAGATCATCGGCGATGTCAATCTCGTGCGCATCGAGATGGACGAGGATTTCATGGCCGATCCCGAGGCGCTGTTCTTCTGGAAGCATGAGGCGGCTTCCGGTTATGGCGCGCTCGACGATTTCGCGGTGCATCCGCTGTCGCTGATCAAAGTGCTGTTCGGCCGCGTCGCTCGCGTCATGTGCGACATGGCGAAACCCTATGCCGACCGGCGCGTCGCCTCCGGCGGCCGCCGTGCGGTCGAGACCTACGATATCGCCAGTGTGCTGATGCATCTGGAGAACGGTGTCGCCGGTACGCTGCTGGTCAATCGCTCGGCCTGGGGCCGCAAGGGCCGTATCGCCCTCCAGATCTTCGGCTCGAAAGGCTCGATCCTCTACGACCAGGAGCGGATGAACGAGTTCCAGCTTTATCTGACCGCCGACCGGCCGACCGAGCAGGGCTACCGCACGATCCTGGTGGCGCCGCACCACAAGCCCTACGATTCCTTCGTGCCGGCGCCCGGCCACGGCCTCGGCTTCAACGACCTCAAGGTGATCGAATGCCGCGAGCTTTTGATGCGGATCGCCGGCAAGCCGGCGCGGATCATCGATTTCGACGAGGGGCTGGAGATCGAGCGCACGGTGCACGCCATGGCGCGATCGTTCCAGGAACAGCGCTGGGTGGATGTGAGGTGAGCCGGCTCGCCTTCAGGTGCCGGCGGCTGCTGCCGCATTGATCTCCCAGCCGTCCACCCAAACCTGCCGCAGTTGATCGCCTTCGCCTTTGAACCACAGGCCGGTCGGCTGGCAATCCTCGATGCGGTCGCTGCGGAAATTGCGGATGGCCTGGCGCAGCTCGCACCAAGCGACGATGTTGGCGGTCTCGGCGTAGTAGATCAGCGCGATCGGGCGGACGATACGCTGTGTGTCGCGGCCGGCTTCGTCGCGGTAGGCGAGGTCGAGCTTCTCCTCGTCGCGGATGGCGCGGCGCACCAGCGCCAGATCGACCGCCGCGGCCGCAGGCGAAAAACCCCAAGCATGAAGAGCGTTGGCGTCGAGCGTCTGGCGCAAGGGCGGCGGCACCGCGCCGGCGATCTTGGCGCCGACGCGCTTTGCCGCCTGCTTGAGCTCGTCGTCGCCGGTGCGTTCGAGCAGCGCCAGCGAGAGCACGATCGCCTCCATCTCCTCGATCGAAAACATCAGCGGCGGCAGGTCGAAGCCGGGGCGCAGGATATAGCCGATGCCGCGCCCGCCCTCGATCGGCACGCGCATCGCCTGCAGGGCTGCGATGTCGCGATAGACGGAGCGCACCGTCACTTCCAGTTGCTCGGCAATCGTCGCCGCGGTCACCGGCTTCTTGGCCAGCCGCAGGATCTGGATGATTTCGAACAGACGCGAGGCCTTACGCATTTTTCCACTCGATCGTAACGCAACTGACACACCCCCGTCAGTTGGGACGACCTATAGGGGCCGCGCATCGGTTTGAAAATCAACAGATTCCTCAGCGTCCTTGGCGGGCGCTGCGACAGGCAACTGACATGAGTTACACGGAAAATCTCTGGCTATTCTTCATCCTGCTGTTCGGCATCATCGCCGTTCCAGGCATGGACATGCTGTTCGTGCTGGCCAATGCGCTGACCGGGGGGCGCGACAGGGGGCTGGCGGCGACCGGCGGCATTATGCTCGGCGGCGTAGTGCATACGTTGAACGGGGCGATCGGCGTCGGGCTGCTGATTCATTTCGTGCCGGTCCTGTTCAAACCGCTGCTGATCGCCGGCGCCGCTTACATGGCCTATATCGGAATTTCGCTGATGCGCAGCTCGATCACCGTCAGCGATGACGGGCCCGCCGGCAGCCGCTCCGCCTGGAAAGCCTTTCGCCAGGGATTGGTCACCTGCCTGATCAACCCCAAGGCCTATCTGTTTATCCTTGCCGTCTATCCGCAGTTCCTGAAGCCGGTTTACGGTCCGATCTGGATGCAGGCGACCATCATGGGACTGCTGACTGTCGTCACACAAGCAGGAATCTACGGCGGCCTCGCCATCACCGCCGGGCGCAGCCGGGCGCTTCTGGTCGGCAATCCGCGGGCAACGGTCATTGCCGGCCGTGCGGCCGGGCTGCTTCTATTCGCGGTCTCGGTATTCACCGCATGGGAAGGGCTGAGGGCGGCGTGAACGCCGCCCTCGCCAGGGTTGTCAGGCGGCGCCCTGACGGGTGGCGAGCAGTTCGCGCTTCACCGACCGGCGCCACTCGACGGCGCCGGCAAGTCCGTGCAGCACCGTTTCGGTGGTCGCCCAATCGATGCAGCCGTCGGTGATGCTCTGGCCGTAGGTGAGCTGCTTGCTGGGCACGACGTCCTGACGGCCGGCGACGAGATTGCTCTCGATCATGACTCCGATGATGCGCTCGTCGCCCGCTGCGACCTGGCCCGCCACGTCGTGCGCGACTTTCGGCTGGTTCTCCGGCTTCTTGCCGCTGTTGGCGTGGCTGACATCGATCATCAGGCGCGGCGCGATGCCGATGCGGCCGAGCTCCGCGGCGGCCGCGTCGACGCTTGCCGCGTCGTAGTTCGGCGCCACGCCGCCACGCAGAATGATATGGCAGTCTTCGTTGCCGGTCGTCGCAGCGATCGCGCTGCGGCCGCCCTTGGTCACCGCCATGAAATGATGCGGCTGCGCCGCCGACTTAACCGCCTCGCCGGCGATTCTCAGATTGCCGTCGGTGCCGTTTTTGAAGCCGACCGGGCAAGAGAGGCCCGACGCCAGCTCGCGGTGGATCTGGCTTTCGGTCGTGCGCGCGCCGATGGCGCCCCAGGCGACGAGGTCGGCGATGTATTGCGGCGTCGTCATGTCGAGGAATTCCGTCGCCGCCGGCAGGCCGAGATTGTTGACGGCGGAAAGCACGTTGCGCGCCATCCGCAAGCCCTTGTCGATGTTGAAGCTGCCGTCGAGATCGGGATCGTTGATCAGGCCCTTCCAGCCGACCGTGGTGCGCGGCTTCTCGAAATAGACGCGCATGACGATCTCGAGCCGGTCGGCCAGGGCCTCGCGCAGCGCCGCCAGACGGCTGGCGTAGTCCACGGCGGCGACCGGATCGTGGATGGAACAAGGGCCGACGATGACGACCAGTCGATCGTCGGCCCCGGTCAGGATGGAATGGATGGCGTTGCGCGAGGCGGCAACGGTGCGCGTCGCCGTGAGCGAGCGCGGTATCTCGCGCATCACGTCGTCCGGCGTGCTCAGGACTTTGAGTTCCTTGACCCGTAGGTCGTCTGTGGTGGTCAACACGGCTTTCTGCTCCTGGTTAGGAGACCTGCCGGCTGAAACGAAAAAGCCGCCAGGTCTGGCGGCTTTTCGGATTAGATGCTGCAATCTTCAGATCGAGCGCAATCCTCCCGCCGCCAGCGAGCTACCGTAGCTAAAGTACCAAAACGAGGCGGTCAGGTGGATCATGCGGCTCATATAGTCGATGCCGAGGCGCTTGTCACGTCCTCATGAAGCTAAGCATTTGCTTGGTTTGCGCCGTGCTCCGTGGCCTCGGGAAAAAAGAGAGCATCATGCAGCGGTTCACGGTTCATGCAGACCATGGATCGAAAAGTTCGATTGCAAAGCCTTCGAAATCCTTCGAATTACGCGTTGCCAAGGTGAGCTGCTTCGCAATCGCGGTGGCGGCGATCAGACCGTCCATCGACGACAGACCGCGACCGCGGCGCTTGGCAAGGCCCATCAGGTCGCCCCAGGCCAAGGCAACGGCTTCGTCCACCGGCAAAACCCTTTGCTCGAAGCGCTGCGGCAAATCTCGAGCGAGCCATTCGGCCAGTGCCTCTCGTTTGCGGCCCTCATCCATGAGGGAAACGCCGCGCCGGATCTCGGCGATCGACACGACGCTGATGAATGATCGATCCTCATCAAGCCCGTCCAGCCACTTTAGAACGCCTACATCCGGCGCCGGCCTCGTCACCTCTGACAGGACATTGGTATCGAGCAGAAGCCTCAAAGCGGCTGATCACGCGGTTCGTCGGCTTGACGCTCAAGGTCGAGATCGGCGCCGCGCAGCGGCGACTCCAGGAGGAACTCCGCAAGCGTTCCTTTGCGGGCGGTCTTCCGCCGCCATTCCTCTGCGGACACGACGACAACGCTTGGTTTGCCGTTACGGGTGATCGTCTGAGGCGAAGATTGCGCCCGATCTATTACCTCCGAGAGCCGGGCCTTTGCCCCAGCGACCGTCCAGCTCGTATCTTCTTTGGGTCCGGGCAGCATCTCAATCTCATGACTATTCTGACCATCTTGACTATACCGGAATAGCAATGCTGCGGCAACAGGGGCTCTCAGGGGCCGGATACCTTTGGGCGCACGAGGCTGATCACATCTGCACCCATAGCTGGCCTGCTTCTGGCGTAAAGCTGCTCGTTGTCACTACTCCCCGATCACGCCAGCTATATTTTGATCATAATCGACCAGCGAGCCGGTCATGACGCCGGCCTGCGGGCTGAGCATATAGGTGATCAGCCGGGCGAGCTGCGCCGGCTTCACCAGCTGACCCATCGGCTGCGCGGCCTCGGCCTTTTCCAGCCAGTCGTCCGGCGCATCGTGCCACTTCTTCTGCACGATCGCCTCGCCCTCGGTGTCCATCCAGCCGGGCAGCACCGCGTTGCAGCGAATGCGGTTTTTCCGGTAGGAGCTGGCGACATTCTTGGTCAGCGTCATCAGCGCGCCCTTGCTGGTCGAATAGGGCGTCAGGAAGGACTGGCCGGCATGCGCCGACATCGACAGCACGTTGACGATCGAGCCCGGCGCCCTGCGCTCCAGGAGATGCGCGACGAGGCCCTGCATCAGGAAAAAGGGGCCGCGCACATTGGTGTCGAAGATCTGATCGAAAAGCTCTTCCGATGTCTCGACCAACGAGCCGCGGGCCGAAGTGGCGGCGGCGTTGACCAGCGCGTTCAAGGTGCCGAAATGCGCGAGCGCCGTTGCGACGGCGCGCTTGCAGTCGGCGACCTTGGCGACATCGGCGCTGATGAAGATGGCGTCGACACCGTTTTTCTTGAGCGCTGCGACCGCCTTGTCGCCCTTCTCCTGCGAGCGGCCGACCAGCGCCAGCGCGCGGCAACCCTCGTCGGCCAAGGCTTCCGCCACGGCGAAGCCGATGCCCTGCGCGCCGCCGGTGACGATGGCGCGCGTTTCTGAATTGCGACCGGCTAGACCGTTCATCGCTCTGCTCCTGTAATCGATTTCAAAACCTTCAGGCGACGCGGACGGTCTTGCCCGTCTTGGCAGACTCCAAGGCCGCATCCGCCAACTTCAAGGCGACCAGCCCGTCCTTGCCGCTCGGCGCCGCCTTCTTGCCGGCAGTCGCGGCGGCGATGAAGGAAGCGATCTCGTTGGCGTAGGCTTCGATGTAGCGGGTCATGAAGAAATCGTGCAGCGGCGGGCGGGTGTAGCCCTTGTCATTGGCGAGCTCGATCGACACCGGCCGCTGATTCTCGGCCGCAACCATGCCCTTCGAGCCGTGCGCCTCGATGCGCTGGTCGTAGCCATAGGTGGCGCGGCGCGAGTTGGAGATGACGGCCTGCTTGCCGGACGCCGTTTCCAGAATGACGCTGACGGAATCGAAATCGCCCGCTTCGCCGATCTTCTTGTCGACCAGCACCGAGGCGTGCGCGCTGACCGCCACCGGCTCTTCGCCGAGCAGGAAGCGCGCCATGTCGAAATCATGGATGGTCATATCGCGAAAAATGCCGCCGGATCGCGCGATGTAGTCGAGCGGCGGCGCGCCCGGATCGCGCGAGGTGATGGTGACCATCTCGACATCGCCGATGGCGCCGTCGTCGATCGCCTTGCGGACGGCGGCGAAATGCGGGTCGAAGCGGCGGTTGAAGCCGACCATCAGCGTAGCGCCGGCCTTGTCGACCACGGCCAGGCACTGCTCGACGCGCTTGACGTCGAGGTCGATCGGCTTCTCGCAGAAGATCGCCTTGCCGGCCCTGGCGAAGCGCTCGATGAGGTCGGCGTGAGTGTCGGTCGGCGTGCAGATGATGACGGCGTCGATGTCCTTGGCCTGCTCGATGGCGTCGATGCTGCGCACCTCGGCCCCATAGGCGGAGGCAAGCTCCGTCGCCGCTTTCTCGAAGGCGTCCGCCACGGCCACCAGCTTGGCCTGCGGGTTTGAGGCTACGGCGCGGGCATGCACCTTGCCGATACGGCCGGCGCCGAGAAGAGCGAAGCGGAGAGTCATGGAATGTCCTTTGAGGGTGGCTCTAAAACGTGTCCGCGCCGGCCGGCGCGGACGATTTGGTCTGGTCCCGTCGTGGCGCCTGGTCAGGCGGCCTGAAGCTCCGCCTGCCCGGTCTTGGCGCCGGTGATGTAAGCGACGATGTCGTTGCCGTCGGTGTCCTGCTTGCGCAAATTGGCGACGATGCGGCCGCGCCGGAAGACGACGATGCGGTCGACCAGGTCGAAGACCTGGCGCATGTTGTGGCTGATCAGGATCAGCGGCTCGCCGTTCTCCTTCAGCGTGCGGATGATGTTTTCGACCTGCGCCGTTTCCTGCACGCCGAGCGCTGCGGTCGGCTCGTCCATGATGATCAGCTTGGAGGCGAAGGTTGCGGTCCTGGCGATCGCCACGCATTGGCGCTGGCCGCCCGACATGTGGCGGATGGTGCTGGAAAGGTTCGGGATCTTCACCGCGGTGCGGATCAGCGCCGCCTCCGTCGCCCTGCGCATCGCCTTGCGGTCGAGAATCGAGAAGGGGCCGAGGTTGAAAAGCACCTTCTCCCGGCCGAGGAAGAGGTTCGACGGCACGTCAAGGTCGTCGGCCAGAGCCAGGTTCTGGAACACGGTCTCGATGCCGGCCTCGCGCGCCTCGATCGGGCCGGCGAAGTTCACTTCCTTGCCGTCGAACCAGATCTTGCCGTCGGTGCGCTGCTCGACGCCGGTGATCTGGCGCACGAAGGTCGACTTGCCGGCGCCGTTGTCGCCCATGATGGCGACATGCTCGCCCTTGCGCAGCTCGAAATTCGCCTCCTGCAGCGCGTGAACGCCGCCATAATGCTTGGTGAGGTTTTCGGTCTTCAGAACGATATCGGACATGGTCAAGCTCCTATCGCCCGGCGGCGCTGGCGCCATTGATCAAGAACGACCGCGCCGACAATGATCACGCCCTTGACCATCTCCTGGTAGTAGGCGTCGAGGCGCAGGAAGGTGAAGCCGGAAATGATAACGCCGAAGATCAGCGAGCCGATCACCGTGCCTATGATAGACCCGCGGCCGCCCGAGAGCGAGACGCCGCCGATGACCGCCATGGCGATGGCGTCGAGCTCGTACATCACGCCCATGCCGGCCTGGGCGGTGAGGTTCTTGGAGGAAAGCACCACCGCGGCGATCGAGGCGAGGATGCCGGCAATCACATAGACCAGCACCTTGTGGTTGGCGATCTTGATGCCGGACATGCGCGCGGCATCCTCGTTGGAGCCGATGGCGTAACAATGCTTGCCGTATCGGGTGTAGCTCAGGATGAGCTGGAACAGGATCGCCAGTGAAATGAAGATGATGACCGGCATCAGCCCCTTGCCGATGGCCGCGAAGCTGTCGGTCGGGAACGAGATCGGCTGGCCCTTCGACCACCATTTTGCGATGCCGCGCGCCGTGACCATCATGCCGAGCGTGGCGATGAACGGCGGAATGCGGGTGTAGGCGATCAGGGCACCGTTGATCAGGCCGGCAATCAGCCCGCAGCCGATCGCGACCAGAAGCGGCACGATGACCGGCAGGTCGGTCCAGCCATAGGCGATGAACATCGCCTTGGGGTTGGGATTGCCGTTGACGGTCGCAACCTGCGCGAAACTCATGGCGATCATGGCGGTGGCGCCGACGATTGAGCCCGAGGACAGGTCGATGCCGCCGCAGATGATCACCTGCGTGACGCCGATGGCGATGATGCCGACGATCGACACCTGCAGGATGATGATCTGCAGCCGCTGCTCGTTGAAGATAGCATCGACGTTATCGCGGGTGTTGAAGAGGAAGCTGTCGCCGAGGAAGACGCGGCCGATCAGCTCGAATGCGCCGACCAGGATGACCAGCGCCAGAAACACGTTGAACTCGGCAGGCCAGGGGCGCTTCTTGGCGTCATAGCTCAGCCCGCCAATGCCATGCGATGTCTGTGACACGTCTTCTTCCTCCGAATGACCGCGCCCGCTCTCCAGCCCGGTCGGGCGGGAGAAGGAAGGGAGCGACGCTGCTCTGTCTGCAGCCGATTTCAGCCAACTCGATGCGTCGGAGCGCCGCTCCAGGGTTTGTCCTCACGCAAGTCCGTACGGAAAACTTCCTGGAATTGCGTTGGCGCGGCGTCAGTTCTTCTTCAGGAACTTGTCGATGTTCGCCGGCGTCACGAGCTGGAAGGGGATGTAGACCTTGCGCTCCACCTTCTCGCCCTTGGAGAGCTTCAGCGCCGCATCGAGCGCGCCCGCGCCTTGGCCAGCCGCATCCTGGAAGACCGTGACGTCGAGATCGCCCGCCTGCATCGCGGCCAGCGCGTCCTGGGTTGCGTCGACGCCGCCGACCACGACCGACTTCATGTCGATATTGGCGGCCTTCATCGCCTGGATGGCGCCGATGGCGCTTTCGTCATTGTTGGCGATGACGCCGTCGAACGGCTTGCCGGACGACAGCCAGTTGGTCATCAGGTTCTGCGCTTCGTCACGCTTCCAGTTCGAGGTCTGCTTGTCGATGATCTTGATGAAGTTGCAGTCCGGCGTGGCAATCACTTCATCGATATCCTTGGTGCGCTGCACCGCCGCCTGATTGGAAAGCTCGCCCATGATCACATAGACATTGGCTTCCTTCTTGCCGGCTTCCTTGAACAGCCGGCAGATTTCCTTGGTCTCGAGCGTGCCGGACTCGGCCTCATTGGACGCGACGAAAGCCTGGTTGTCGGGCAGCTTGTCGACATTGACCGGCTCGCGGTTGACATAGACCAGCGGGATCTTGGCCGCGGCCGCCGCATCCGACATCGCCTGGGTGGCCGAAGTGTCGACCGGGTTGACGATGATCGCGTCGACGCCCGAAGCGGCGAAGTTCTTGATCTGGTCGAGCTGCTTGGCCACGTCGTTCTGCGCGTCCTCGACCTGCAGTTCGACGCCGTCCATGCCCTTGGCCTGTGCGATCATGCCGTTGCGCAGCACGGTCAGGAAATTGTCGTCGAAAAGAGCCATCGAGACGCCGATCTTGGCGGCGAAGGCGGACGAACACATCAGCGCCGAAAGCGCGACGCCCAAAAGCAGTTTCTTCATTTTAGTTTCTCCTCCACTTGGTGTCCGGCTGCACCGATTGAACCGGAATCCCCGATGTTACCGGGGAATCTCTCCCATGGCCCTTCCGGCGGCGTTTTCCTCGCATAATGGAACGCCTGGTCCTCTGTTTGAAACAGATGTTCCGGAACGAAAGAACCAAAATACCCAGTTGGTGAAATATTTATTCCATTTCGCTTGCAGCCGTCAAGGGAGATTCGAAATGGACGTGCCGGTTTTTCGATGGAGGCAAGCGTGCAGCGCCCTCGCGGCCGGACATGCAAACGTTCTGCGGCGGACTTCCGGGCGATTTCACGGCGCGAAAGAATTCCATCAGCCTGATGGATCACATCATTCCGACGGGAGGCGGCTTAGATGTTTTCCGGCAGATAGATGTCGAAGGGGAGAAAAGTCTGGCCGGGCGCATTGGCGGCGCCGGTCTCGATAGCATGCGCCATCAGCCCGACAAGCTCGCGGCAGAGCGCCGCCAGCGGGGTCGAGATCACCATGGTCAGGATGTTGTCGGCAAGTGCCGCGCGCGACTCCGCATTGATCTCGTTGCAGACGACCACCGGCATATGCGCCGGCTTCGCCGCCCTCAACGCCGCGACCGCGCCCTCCATGCCGCCGCCGGCGACGTAGCAGCCGGCAAGGTCGGGATGCCGAGCCAGAAGCTCGAGCATCGCATCATGCGTCACCTGGTTGGCCTCCAGGTTGACCAGCGTCTCCATCACGGTGAAATCCGGCGCATGCTCGCGAAAATAGGAGCGGAAGCCGATCTCGCGCAGCTCGTGACCATGAAAACGGTGGCTGCCGACGAAAAGCGCGACCTTGCCTGGCTTGCTGGCGGCCTTGGCGATCATCCAGGCCGCGGTGCGTCCGACCTTGCGGTTGTCGAGCCCGACATAGCCTTCACGGATGCCGGCGGCGAAGTCGGAGAGCAGCGAAAAGACCGGCTGCCCTCGCGCCTTCAGCGCCTCGACCACCGCCGTCAGGGTGGGATGGTCCGGACCGACCACGGCGATGGCCCTGGATTTCGCCGCCAGCTTGCGCATCTGGGCGGCGATCTCATCGGGCGCCAGCGAAGCGGCGAAGTCGATCGTCGCAGTGCCCCGGAAACGTTGCGATTGCGAGACCGCAAGCTCCAGCTCGCGGGCGAAATCGCCGTAGAAAACGTCATTGCCGCGTAGCAGCAGGAAGCCGAGACGATATTCGGGCAACTCCTGGCGCATGCGCTGCCTGATCAGGCCGGCGGCGTGATAGCCGATGTCGGTCGCCGCGTCGTAGACGCGACGCGCCGTCTCCTCGCGCACCGGCAGGCGATTGTTCAACACCCGGTCGACCGTGGCGACGCTGAAGCCTGAAACGCGCGCGAGATCGGTGATTGTCGGCCGCTTTGCCATGAGGTGCTCCATCGCTTGCCCGACTCAGATTAGCCGAATCTGATAGAAAATGATAGAATCTATCTTTGTGACATTGTGGCTATCATGGCTTGGCGCTATGGTGAAGTCGAAGCCAGCCATGGGCGAGGCGCGGCATTGCCGAGGGCCGTTCGCCAGGTGCTGATGGAGGACCCCGCAATGACGGCAATCACGTCTCCGGCGCCGTCCGGACGCGACTACAGCCTGACCGGCCGCGACGCCAAGCGCGCGGTCGAGAACGGGCTTTCGGCGGCCCAATGGTACCACACCGAGATCCCGCGCAAGCAGATGAAGGAGCTGATGCAGCGCTCCGACCAGCCGGCTATTCGCGACACCATCATCTGGCTCGGTGCGCTGATCCTCAGTGGCGCGGGCGGCGCTTGGTTCTGGGGCAGCTGGTGGTGCGTACCGTTCTTCTTTGTCTATGGCACGCTCTACGGTTCCTCGACCGACTCCCGCTGGCACGAATGCGGTCACGGCACCGCCTTCCGCACCCAATGGATGAACGATGCGGTCTACCAGCTCGCCTGCTTCATGATCATGCGCAATCCGGTGACCTGGCGCTGGAGCCATACACGCCACCACACCGACACCATCATCGTCGGCCGCGACCCGGAGATCGCCGTCATGCGACCGCCGGACCTTTTGCGCGTTGTGCTGAATTTTTTCGGCGTGCTTGATGCTTGGCATGCGATGACCGACATGGTGCGCAATGCCGCCGGCGTCATCAGCGCCGCAGAACAGACCTTCATCCCGGAACAGGAGCAGCCCAAGGCCATCCGCATCGCCCGTATTTGGCTCGCGATCTATGTCGCGACGATCGCGCTGGCGCTCTATCTGCATTCATGGCTGCCGCTGATGCTCGTCGGCCTGCCCCGCCTCTACGGCGCCTGGCATCACGTCATGACCGGGCTGCTGCAGCATGGCGGGCTGGCCGACAATGTCATCGACCATCGGCTGAACAGCCGCACCGTCTACATGAACCCGATCAGCCGGTTCATCTACTGGAACATGAACTACCATGTGGAGCACCACATGTTCCCGATGGTGCCCTACCACGCGCTGCCCAAGCTGCATGAGCTGATCAAGCACGATTTGCCGGCGCCGACGCCGTCGATCCTGGCCGGCTACCGCGAGATGATCCCGGCCTTCCTGCGCCAGCTGCGCAACGAGGACTACTTCCTCAAGCGCGAGCTGCCGCCGACGGCAAAGCCCTACCGGGAAGAGCTCCACAACGACAATCCGGTAGCGGCCGCGGCCGAGTGACCGGATCCGACACAACCGACAACGAAGAATTTCGCCGGAGGACGACATGAGCGACTGGGTCGAGGCCTGCGCGGCCGGAGACATCGACGAGGAGGACGTAATGCGGTTCGATCATGCCGGCCGCACCTACGCCATCTATCGCAGCCCGGAGGACGAGTATTACGCGACCGACGGCCTGTGCTCGCATGAGAAAGTGCATCTGGCCGATGGGCTGGTGATGGACGACATCATCGAGTGTCCAAAACACAATGGCCGCTTCAACTACAAGACCGGCGACGCGCGCGGGGCGCCGGTCTGCGTCAATCTCAAGACCTATCCGGTCAAGGTCGACGCTGGCAAAGTCCTCATTCAGCTTGGGTGACGGAATGGCGGGAGGAATGGTCATCATCGGCGCCGGCGAGTGCGGCGGTCGTGCCGCGCTTACCCTGCGCGACCTTGGTCATGAAGGGCCGGTGACGCTGGTCGGCGACGAGCCGCATCTGCCCTATGAACGGCCGCCGCTGTCGAAGGAGGCGATGACCAGCGAGGCGCCCCTCATCAAGGCGATCGCCAGCGACGAGCTTTTGGCCGAACGCTCGATCCGCCACATCCATTCCGTTCGGGCCGTCGCTATCGACCGCGCCGCGCATCTCGTGCGCCTCTCCGACGGCTCTTCGCTTGGCTATGGCAAGCTGCTGCTCGCGACCGGGTCCGTGCCGCGCAAGCTGCCGATGCCTGGTCTGGGCGGCCGCTGCGTTTATCTCAGGACCTTCAACGACGCGCTCGCGATCCGCGCCCATCTTAAGCCGGAGAACCGCGTCGCCATCATCGGCGGCGGTTTCATCGGCCTCGAGCTTGCCGCTTCGGCGCGCAAGCTAGGCGCAACGGTCACGGTGCTCGAGGCGCAGCCGCGCATCCTGATGCGCGGCGTGCCGGCCGAGGTCGCGGAAATCATTCATAAGGCGCATCAGGCCGAAGGCGTGAAGGTGCTTACCGGCCAAGGCATCACGGCGATTGCCGATGACGGCACGCAAGTTCGCATCACGCTTGCCGACAGGCAGGACATCGTCGCCGATCTTGCCGTGATCGGCATCGGCGCGGTGCCGGTGACGGCGCTCGCCGCCGAAGCAGGACTTGCGATCGACAATGGTATCGCCGTCGATGAGAACCTTTGCACCGCGGATCCGGATGTTTTTGCCGCCGGCGACTGCTGCTCGTTCCCGCTCGCCGTCTATGGCGGCCGGCGCGTGCGGCTGGAAGCCTGGCGCAACGCGCAGGAGCAGGGCGCGCTCGCCGCGAAGAACATGCTGGGCGCCAAGGAGGCGCATGCCGCGGTGCCGTGGTTCTGGTCGGATCAATATGGGCTCACGCTGCAGATCGCCGGGCTTTCGGACGAAGGCCGCTCGACCGTACGGCGCGACCTCTACGACGGCGCCTTCATTCTGTTCCACCTGGCCGAGGACGGCAGGCTGGTCGCCGCCAGCGGCATCGGGCCCGGCAATGCGGTGGCGCGCGACATACGGCTGGCCGAGATGCTGATCGCGAAGCGGGCGACGCCCGCGCCTGAGGCGCTCGGCTCGCAATCGGTCAAGCTGAAGTCGCTGCTGGCGGCATAGGCCCGAGTAACCGAGGGGGTTCACGGACATGGCACGCAACAGACCGACCGTCGCCGATTTGCAATCGCTCAAGGGCAAGCGGCAGCTTTCGAAGCTGCGCGTTTTCTCGCTGGAGGAGGCCGAGGCCGCCGAGCGTGCCGGCCTCGACATCATCTCGGTTCCCTATGACCTTATCTTCGATCCGCGTTTTCGCGACGCCGCGCCCACCTGCTTTGCCATTCCCGGGGACGAACGCATCAAGCTGGGCGCAACCACCGACGAGATCCTGCGCACGGCGGTGAAGCTGCGCGCGGCCAGCGCCGACGCCATGTATTGCTCGGCCAGCCTGCAGACCATCCGCCGGCTGCGCGACGAGCATATTCCGGTCTGCGGTCATGTCGGCCTGATCCCGGCGCATGCGACCTGGACGGGCGGCTTCAAGGCAGTCGGCAAGACGGCCGAAAGTGCTGCCCTCGTCTGGAAGCAGGTCAAGGAGCTTGAAGCCGCCGGCGCCTTCGCCGCCGAGATCGAAGTTGTGCCGGCGTCGGTTGCAAGCGCGATCTCGCGGCGGACGCCGCTGATCATGATTTCGATGGGCGCGGGCGCCGGCTGCGACGCGCAATATCTATTCGCGGAAGACGTGCTCGGCAGCAATCGCGGCCATTATCCGCGCCATGCCAAGCGCTACCGCGACTTCGCGGCGGAATTCGACCGCCTGCAGAGCGAGCGCATCGCGGCCTTCCGCGAATATGCCGACGATATCCAGTCGGGCGCCTATCCAGAGCCGCGGCACATGGTCGAGGCGGATGCCGGCGAAATGCGCAAGTTCGAGGCGTTTCTCGCCTCGGAAGGCTACTGAGCCACGCGGCTCAGCCGGCTAGAACAGCGTCTTCAGCTCGTCCAGCTTGTCGTTGACCAGCCAGCCGTAATAATTCTCCTCGGGCAGCTTTTCCGGTTCCCCGGCAGCGCGACGCTTCTCGTTCTCCTCCTCCAACGCATAGGCGCGCTGCTCGGGGTTGCCGACATTGTAGAGCGTGGCGGTCAGGCCCGGATTGTGCGAGATGTCGAAGCCGGCGATGCTGTTGTAGGCGTCGATCGACTTCCTGATGGTCGCAGCGACGTAAGGCAGCGTGAGGTCGGGATCCATGATGGTCTTGTAGACCGTGTTCGGATCATTGACGTCGAGCTCGGGCAGGCCGGAGACCTTGTGCACGAGATCGCTCATCTGCAGCGCCGTCAGCGGGTTGAGCTGGCCGAGTCCGAAAGTCTGGCCGGCATAGTAGGGCTGGAAGAAAGTGGCTCCGAAGCGGTCGTTGGGGAAGCTGGTCCCGCCGACGGTCTTGCCACGGAAGGAATGGTTCCACACCTGCTCGCGGCATTCCCAGAGATCGTAGCTGTCGGTTATGGCGGCGCATTTCTGGAATTGCGGCCGCTCAACGAAATCGCTTACGTCCTCCCCTTCATAAGCGAAGGTGAGCTTGCTCGACAGGTAGGACATTGCCTTGACGTAATAGGTCTGCAGCCGATCATAGGCGTCGACATTGTAGGTGTGCTCGCCGACGATGGCGCCGACGATGTGCATCGGATCGATGTCGTAGGCGGCCGCCACTTTCCTGATCTTGGCGCGCAGCTCGGCATCGTTCTGCAAGAGCGCGTAGACCTTGCGATACTTGGCCTGGAAGGTGGTGTTGGTGGCCTGGGTGCGCCGGCTGGAAGCGCCCGGAATATCCGGCTGCACGCTGTTGCGATTACCCGGCGGCACCATGGTCGCCGCGTTCGCCGTTGCCACCGCCGCAGCCAATGCCAGCCCAACAAAAAGAAGTATGCGTTTCTTCATCCACCGCCGCCTTCAAGTCGGCGGCAAACTAGGTAAAGCGAGTGGGAGAGTCGAGACGAGGCAAGCTTCCGACGGGACGAAAGGTGGCCAGATGGTACCATCTGGCCACACATCGCCGGGCTTCGCCCGTTAGAGGATGAACCGTGACAGGTCGGTGTTGCGCGAGAGATCGCCGACATGCTTCTGCACGTAGTCGGCATCGATGGTGACCGCCGTGCCGTGGCGGTCCGGCGCGTCGTAGGAAATCTCGTCCAGCACCCGTTCCATCACCGTCTGCAGGCGTCTGGCGCCGATGTTCTCGACATTGGCGTTGAGGTCGACGGCAATGCCGGCGAGCGAATCGATGGCGTCGTCGGTGAAGGCCAACTCGACGCCTTCGGTCTTCATCAGCGCAATATACTGCTTGATGAGGCTGGCCTCCGTTTCGGTGAGAATGCGGACGAAATCCTGCTTCTCCAGGGCACGCAATTCGACCCGGATCGGCAAGCGGCCCTGCAGCTCCGGAAGCAGGTCCGAAGGCTTGGAGACGTGGAACGCGCCCGAGGCGATGAAAAGAATATGGTCCGTCTTGATCGGCCCGTATTTCGTCGCAACGGTGGTGCCTTCAACCAGCGGCAGCAGATCGCGCTGAACGCCTTCACGCGAGGGACCGCCCGAAATGTCGCTCCTGGCCGCGATCTTGTCGATCTCGTCCAGGAACACGATGCCGTCATTCTCCGCCGATTCCAGCGCCTGGCGAACCACCTCGTCCTGGTCGAGCAGCTTGTCGGACTCGTCATTGATCAGAAGCGCGTAGGATTCCTTCACGGTCGTCTTGCGGGACTTGGTCTTCCTGCCGCCCATCGCCTTCGACAGCATGTCGTTGATGTTGAGCACGCCGATATTGGCGCCCGGCATGCCGGGGATCTCGAAGCCCGGCATGCCGCCGGTGCCGGTGTCCGCCACCTCGATCTCGATCTCCTTGCCGTCGAGCTCACCGTCGCGCAGCCGCTTGCGGAAGCTGTCGCGCGTGGCCGGGCTCGCGGTCTTGCCGACCAAAGCTTCGAGCACGCGCTCTTCGGCATTGATGTGAGCGCGCGCCTTGACGTCCTCGCGCATCTTCTCGCGCGTCAGCCCGATGGCGACCTCGACGAGATCGCGCACGATCTGCTCGACGTCGCGGCCGACATAGCCGACCTCGGTGAACTTGGTGGCCTCGACCTTGACGAAAGGCGCGCCGGCCAGCCGCGCCAGCCGGCGCGAGATCTCGGTCTTGCCGACGCCGGTCGGGCCGATCATGAGGATGTTCTTGGGCATCACCTCTTCGCGCATCTGGCCCTCCAACTGCTGGCGGCGCCAGCGGTTGCGCAAGGCGATCGCCACGGCGCGCTTGGCGTCTTTCTGGCCGATGATGAAGCGGTCGAGTTCCGAAACGATTTCGCGGGGAGAAAAGGTGCTCATATTACTCAAATTCCACTTTGCCACTGCCTGATGGACTCGAACGGATGCAGCAGCATGATCACGTTGAGCGTCAGATTGTCCCGGATGATGTAGCCCGTGCCGAATTCGAAAATGAGCGCCAGGGCCACGATCACCCATATAGGGAGCTTTCGCGCCATCACAAATCCGAGCGCCATGAACAGCGTGTCGGACACCGAATTGATGATGCTGTCGCCGTAATAGTTGAGGGAGATAGTGCCGGCGCGGTAGCGGTCGATGATGAAGGGGCTGTTCTCCAGGAGTTCCCAGCCGCCCTCGATGAGGACGGCGAAAGCCAGCCTCAGCCCGACGGGCGAGCGCGGGAACAGAGCCCAGGCCAGCGCATAGAACAGGAAGCCATGGATGATGTGCGAGAAGGTGTACCAGTCGGCGATGTGCTGGGAATTCTCCGAGCTATTCACCACACCGTGCCAGAGCTTGACGTAGCCGCAGGTGCAGATCGGCGGATGGCCCATGCCGTAGAGAATGCCGGCCTGGAAAACGACGAGAGCCAGCACCAGCAGCAGCCCCATGCGCCAGCTGTCTTCATAGGCCGACAGCGTCTTGTCTCCCCCGGATGCGGTCATTGTGATCAGTCCCCCTCTTGTTGGTCGATTTCGGCCGCATCGACGGCCATCAGCACGACGTCCCCATATTCCGAATGCCTGCGGCCGATCGGCCTGAAGCCGGCCTTTTCATAGGCGCGGATGGCGCGGCCATTGCGGGGATGCGGATCGATGACGACACGCGGCGCGCCTTCCTCGAACAGTTCCGCGACGAACTGGCGGACGATGGCCGAGCCGTGGCCGATGCCGACCAGGTCCGGCGGCCCGATCGAAAGATCGATACCCAGCGTGCCGAATGGCTGGTCGGCGTAAGGATGGTTGTCCTCGAGATGCGGATCGTAGCTCTGCAGATAGGCGATCGGCCTGCCGCCCAATTCGATGATCAGCGGCTCCACCGAAACCGACCCGATATGCTCGCGTATCTCGGCGATCTCCTTTTCCGGATCGCCCCACCATTCGGCGATATGCGGCTCGGCAAGCCAGCGGGCGATCATCGGCAGATCCTTTTGGGTGACCGGCCGAAAATCGTAGCTGTCTTCCTGTTCGACCATGATCTGTTCCAGAAGCCGATTCCCACTTTTCGGGATCATGGCCGGCCGCCTAGGCGGCATCGAGCGTTTCGACGACGAAGCTGCTGTTGGTGTAGACGCAGATATCGGCGGCGATCTGCATCGCCCTGCGGGCGATCTCCTCGGCGTCCTTGTCGGTGTCCATCAGCGCGCGGGCGGCGGCGAGCGCGTAGTTGCCGCCGGAGCCGATGGCCATGACGCCATGTTCTGGCTCGAGCACGTCACCGGTGCCGGTCAGCGCCAGCGAGACCGACTTGTCGGCGACCAGCATCATCGCTTCCAGGCGGCGCAGGTAGCGGTCGGTGCGCCAGTCCTTGGCGAGCTCGACGCAGGCGCGGGTCAGTTGGTCAGGATATTGTTCGAGCTTGGCTTCGAGGCGTTCGAGGAGGGTGAAGGCGTCGGCGGTGGCGCCGGCAAAACCGGCAATGACACTGCCGCCCTTGCCGATGCGGCGCACCTTGCGTGCATTGCCCTTCATGATGGTCTGGCCAAGGCTGACCTGGCCGTCGCCGGCGATGACAACCTTGCTGCCCTTGCGCACGGTGACGATGGTCGTGGCGTGCATGGTCAGTTCATTCGACATTTCCTGCTCCGAGTCGCGCTATCCCTCAAAGGCGATTGGCGCGGTACGAGTGACTTTGATCGGCCATATGTATGCATAGGGCGAGTGATTGCAAACCGTCCGCGGCAAGGCCGATACAGTCCGGAATGGCAACTGGCAATCGCAGGATCATGCTGATAGAAGGCTCTCGTTTTCAAGCCCGCGCCTCTGAACAGGACAGACTGATGCCGCCCCGTTCCGCAGAAATCAGCCGCAAGACCAAGGAAACCGAGATTTCCGTATCGGTCCATGTCGACGGCACGGGTAAATCCGACATTTCGACGGGTGTCGGCTTCTTCGACCACATGCTCGATCAGCTGTCGCGCCATTCGCTGATCGACATGACGATCGAGGCCAAAGGCGATCTTCACATCGACGACCATCACACGGTCGAGGATACCGGCATTGCCATCGGCCAGGCGCTGAGCAAGGCTTTGGGGGAGCGGCGCGGCATCATGCGCTATGCCTCGATCGACCTGGCCATGGACGAGACGCTGACCCGGGCGGCGATCGACGTTTCCGGCAGGCCGTTCCTGGTCTGGAACGTTTCCTTCTCGTCGCCGAAGATCGGCACATTCGACACCGAGCTGGTGCGCGAATTCTTCCAAGCGCTGGCGCAGAATGCCGGCATAACGCTGCATGTGACCAACCACTACGGCGCCAATAATCATCATATTGCGGAAACCTGCTTCAAGGCCGTGGCCAGGGCGCTGCGCGTGGCGCTGGAGCCTGACCCGCGCCAGCCCGATGCGGTGCCGTCCACCAAGGGATCCCTGAAAGGATAACCCTATGGCCATCTATGTCGTGATGGAGCCGCCTGCGGGGCGCAACGAGAAGGACGCCGCCCTGGTGCGCGACAGCTTCACCTGGCTCGGTTTCCTGTTCTCGCCGATCTGGCTCGCCTGGCACCGCCTCTGGATCGAGGCCCTGCTCACCTTCGCGGCCATGGCGGCGTTGTCCATGCTCGGCGAGAAACTAAGGCTTGAATGGGCTGGATCGGCGCTCTCGCTGCTGGTGTCGCTCTATATCGGCTTCGAAGGCCAGGCCCTGCGGATCGCGGCGCTCCGCCGCCGCGGCTGGCGGGAATGGGGCGTCGTCGAGGCCGGCAGGCTCGGCGATGCCGAGGTCCGTCACGCGCTCGAAGCCAGCGAGCGCACGCAGGAACAGGCGCCGATGCCGCACATCGTGCCCGACACCAACCTGGCGCGGCCGGCGCAGACGGGCATGGCGCTGGGGCTGACCCATACGCCGGGAAGGCCCTGACATGCGGGTAGCGATCATCGACTATGGGTCGGGCAATCTGCGCTCGGCCGCCAAGGCCTTCGAGCGCGCCGCGCATGAGGCGGGCATCGCCGCGACCATCGATCTCACCGCCGACGCCGAGCGGGTGCGCAGCGCCGACCGCATCGTCCTGCCGGGCGTCGGCGCCTATGCCGACTGCGCGGCCGGCCTGCATGCCGTCACCGGCATGTGGGAAGCGGTGGAAGAGGCGGCGCTTCGCAAAGGGCGGCCGTTCCTCGGCATCTGCGTCGGCATGCAATTGATGTCGGAACGCGGGCTGGAAAAGACCGTCACCGAGGGTTTTGGCTGGATTGCCGGCGACGTCAAGGAAATCACGCCGAAGGATCCGGCACTAAAGATCCCGCAGATCGGCTGGAACACGATCGAGCTCGCGCGCAAGCATCCGCTGTTTTCGGGCATCGAGACCGGTCCGAAAGGGCTGCACGCCTATTTCGTCCATTCCTACCACCTGGAGGCAAGGAACCCGGCCGAGGTGCTGGCGACGGCCGACTATGGCGGGCCGGTGACGGCGGCCGTTGCCCGCGACAACTTTGCCGGCACGCAGTTCCATCCCGAGAAAAGCCAGGCGCTCGGCTTGGCGCTGATCACCAATTTCCTGAATTGGAGGCCCTGAATGAGCAAGAAGGGCTACTGGATCGCCATGATCGATGTCCGCGACCCGGACACCTACAACAAATACATCGAGGCCAACGCGAAGGCCTTCGCCAAATTTGGCGCGAAGTTTGCTGTTCGGGCCGGCCGCCATACCGACCCGGAGGGGGCAACGGGAAACCGCCATGTCGTGGTGGAGTTCGATTCTTACGACAGGGCGCTCGCCTGCTATCAGTCGCCCGAGTACCAGGAAGCCTTGAAATTCCGGCTGGCGGCATCGACCGGCCACTTCGCCATCGTCGAGGGCGCTTGATCGTGATCCTGTTTCCGGCAATAGACCTCAAGGACGGCAAATGCGTGCGCCTGAAGCACGGCGACATGGCAACCGCCACCATCTACAACGATGACCCGGCGGCCCAGGCACGAGCCTTCGAAGAGCAAGGCTTCGAATGGCTGCACGTCGTCGACCTCAACGGCGCCTTCAAGGGACAGAGCGTCAATTCCGCGGCGGTCGGCGCCATCCTCAAGGCGACGAAGAACCCGGTCCAGCTCGGCGGGGGCATCCGCACGCTGGCGCAGATCGAGGACTGGCTGGACCGCGGGCTGGCGCGAGTCATCCTCGGGACCGTGGCGGTGCGGGAGCCCGAACTGGTGAAGGAGGCATGCAGGACCTTTCCCGGCAAGGTAGCGGTCGGCATCGACGCCAAGGGCGGCAAGGTGGCGGTCGAGGGCTGGGCCGAAGCCTCGGAACTCGGCGTCATCGAATTGGCGAGGAAGTTCGAAGGTGCGGGCGTGGCCGCCATCATTTACACCGACATCGACCGCGACGGCGTGCTCTCCGGCATCAACTGGGATGCCACCATCGACCTTGCCGAGGCGGTGTCGATCCCGGTGATCGCTTCCGGCGGATTGGCCTCCATCGCCGACATCGTCCGCATGACCATGCCCGATGCGAAGCGCCTGGAGGGTGCGATCTCCGGTCGCGCGCTCTATGACGGGCGCATCGACCCGGCGGAGGCGCTCGCTATCCTGCGCGGCAACAACGCGGAGGCACGAGCGTGAACATCTCGATCATCCTGGCGTCCTATGACAGCGGCCACTTTCACGGCCGCTGTGGCCAAGGCCCCGATGCGCTGATCTCCGGCGGGCTGGCCGAGGCGCTGAAGCTTGCCGGTCACGACGTCGCGGTGCGCGACATCGGCAAGGTCGTCGAGGACGAGCAGGAGCGCGAGATCGGCACGGGATTTGCCGTCTGCAACGTCGTTTCGGGCGAGGTCCGCATCGCGCTGGACAACGGGCGCTTTCCCATCGTTCTGGCCGGCAACTGCCTGACCAGCGCGGGTGCGGTGGCCGGTGAAGGCGCGGATGCCATCATCTGGGCCGACCAGCATGGCGACCTCAACACGCCGGAAACCTCCACCTCCGGCTTTCTCGACGGCATGGCGCTGGCAACGGCGCTTGGATTGTGCTGGCGGCGCATGGCGGCGCAGATTCCCGGCTTCAAGCCGATCGAGCCGGCCCGCTGTGTCCTGGTCAACGCACGCGACCTCGATAAGGCCGAGAAAGAGCTTTTGGAGAAGCTGCCGATCATCCGCACCGAGTGTCCGGACTGGGCAGTGGCCGCGGCGAAGCTGAAGGCCACGGGTGCCGAGCGCATTCACATGCATGTCGACCTCGACGTGCATGATCCGGAAACGCTGCAGGCCAATCGTTACGCAACGCTCGGCGGCCCGGCGCCGGAGCAGGTCCGCACAGCGATGTGCGGCTTTGCCGGCCCGCTCAGCATCGCCGGACTTACCATTTCCGCCTACGATCCGGCGTTCGACCCGAAGGGCGAGGTGCCGCCGCAGGTCGGCGAGCTGGTGGTCGACCTTTTGTCGACCATGGAGGGGCGCTGATGCTGAAAGCCCGCGTCATTCCCTGTCTCGACGTCAAGAACGGCCGCGTGGTCAAGGGCGTCAATTTCGCCGACCTGGTCGATGCCGGCGATCCGGTCGAGGCGGCGAAGGCCTATGACGAGGCGGGCGCCGACGAGCTCTGCTTCCTCGACATCACCGCATCGTCCGACAATCGCGAGACGATCTTCGACGTGGTCGCCCGCACGGCCGAACAATGTTTCATGCCGCTCACCGTCGGCGGCGGCGTGCGCCAGGTGGCCGACATCCGAAGGCTGCTTCTGGCCGGCGCCGACAAGGTATCGATCAACACGGCGGCGGTGAAGAACCCGGATTTCGTCGCGGAGGCTGCCGACAAGTTCGGCAACCAGTGCATCGTCGTCGCCATCGACGCCAAGAAAGTATCGGCTGCCGGCGAGGCCGACCGCTGGGAGATCTTCACGCATGGCGGGCGCGAGAAGACCGGCATCGACGCGGTCGAGTTCGCCAAGAAGATGGTCGATCGCGGCGCCGGCGAGATCCTGCTGACCTCGATGGACCGCGACGGCACCAAGGCCGGCTACGATATCGCGCTGACCCGCGCGATCGCCGATGCCGTGCGTGTGCCGGTCATCGCTTCGGGCGGCGTCGGCACGCTTGATCACATGGTGGAAGGCATCCGCGACGGCCATGCCGGCGCCGTGCTTGCCGCCTCGATCTTTCATTTCGGCACCTACACCATCGCCGAGGCCAAGGCTCATATGGCGGGCGCCGGCCTGCCGATGCGGCTGGACTCGACCGTTCATCGGACTTAAACCACTGCTATGGCTCAATTTTCGCTCGCCGATCTGGAAACGATAATCCATCAGCGCGCCCATTCCGGCGACCCGGACTCATGGACGGCGAAACTGTTCGCCAAGGGCATGGACAAGGCGGCGCAGAAGCTCGGCGAGGAAGCGGTCGAGGCCGTGATCGCCGCCATTCGCGGCGACAGGCAGGCCCTCGTTTCGGAAAGCGCCGATCTTCTATATCATTGGCTGGTCGTCCTCGCGATCGCGGGCATTCCGCTGGAGGACGTGCTGAAGGAGCTCGAGGGCCGCACCGGCCGCTCGGGCGTCGCCGAAAAGGCGTCCCGGCCCCGGGGGGCTGACCGCTAAAGACGGATAGAGCATGATGTCGTCCGAAAACCGCTCCACACTTTTCGGCATCATGCTCTAGGAGGGCAGGAGACTCGATGGACCAGCTTGCTCCGACCGAGAAATACTCCCCCTTTCGTTTCTTCTCGGCCGAGCAATGGTCACAGTTCCGCGCCGACACGCCGCTCACGCTGACCGAGGACGAGATCGACCGGCTGCGTTCGCTCAACGACCCGGTCGACCTCGAAGAGGTCAAGCGCATCTATCTTTCGCTTTCCCGTCTGCTTTCGGCGCATGTCGAGGCGAGCCAGCTGCTGTTCAGGCAGCGCCAGGCCTTCTTCAACGCGCAGGACGTCGTCAAGACGCCGTTCATCATCGGCATCGCCGGCTCGGTCGCGGTCGGCAAATCGACCACCGCCCGCGTGCTCAAGGAATTGCTGGCGCGCTGGCCGTCGAGCCCGAAGGTCGATCTCATCACCACCGACGGCTTCCTCTTGCCGAACGAGATCCTGCGCCGCAACAATCTGATGGAGCGCAAGGGCTTTCCCGAAAGCTACGACGTCGGCGCCCTGCTCCGCTTCCTGTCCGGCATCAAGTCGGCGCAGCGCGACGTCCGGGCCCCGGTCTACTCGCACCTGACCTACGACGTCATTCCGGGCGAGTTCGTCACCATCGACAGGCCGGACATTTTGATCTTCGAAGGCATCAATGTTTTGCAGCCGGGCAAGCTGCCGAAGGACGGCAAGATCGTGCCGTTCCTGTCGGATTTCTTCGACTTCGCCATCTATATCGATGCCGACGAGAAGCTGATCCACCAGTGGTACACCCAGCGCTTCATGCGGCTGCGCGAGACTGCGTTCCGCAACCCGGACTCCTTCTTCCACCGCTATTCGCAGCTGTCGGAGGATGCCGCCCGCGCCATCGCCGAGGGCCTGTGGAGCAACATCAACCTGAAGAATTTGCGCGAGAACATCCTGCCGACCAGGGCGCGCGCCGACCTCATCCTGCGCAAAGGCGCCAACCACCTGGTCGAAGAGGTGGCATTGCGGAAACTCTGATCGAATCCGGCGGGCCGGCGCCTAAAGCGCATGGCCTGGCGCCGATTCAAGCGACGCGCTTTCGAATTGGTCTTTGTTCTTAGTCGGCGGCAGCTTCGATAAGGAGCCGGGTCTCAGCAGACCGTAGCGGCCGCCACGGGACGGTTGACGGCTCCGATCGGCATGTTCGGCACGAGGCGACGGTCCGCGGGGATCAGCTTGCGAGCGACGATGTAAATCACAGACACGACGATGACGGCGACATAGCTGTCTATTGCATAGTGCCATGCTAGATAGACCGAGCTGACAGCAACAAAGGCTACGTAGAGCAGAGCGAAGACGCCGAGCAGGCGGCTGTATTCGCGCACGAATAATGCATTGAGCATCGCAAGGCCGACGTGAACGCTGGGAAACGCCGAGATACCCGTGGCAAAACCGGTCTGCTTGGCCTCATACAGCGACCATAGATACTGCTGGTAGGCGGCAGCGGAGTTGCTCGACCCAGCCCCGCGGGCCAGGAATGCAAGCTGTTCACCAAACCGTGCCGTGTCTCCCGTGACCGCGCCGTAAAATGCCGGACCCGCCGAGAGGAACAGCGCCGCCAGGATGTTCCCGACAACAATCCAGACTGCCATAAAGCAGGCGAGATAGCGCGTTCGGACCGATGCCACCATGGGCGATGTCGCTACGAAGAACAACCCGACGAAATTCAGCAAAAACCAGAAGACGTTGTAGTTCCATTCTATTATGGCGCGCACCAGATCACTTTCGGCCACGGAGTAGAGCCAGCGCCACGGATCGGCGCCCAAATGGAGGAAAGCGTCGATGTCCGCGTGCAGGACATCGAATTGAAAACCGCCTTGCCAGGCTGACATTCCGTTCTTCACGGAAGTGAAATTGCCCTGAAAGATCATGAGCGCCATCAGAAGGCACAATCCCGATAGCGAGTATGCCAACCGCCCGGTCGAAAACACTCTTTTCGCAGCCAAACGTCGCCGGGAATTGAAGCGATGTATGATGAGAATTGCGTCGGCAAGGAAGGCTATTGTGGGCAGTGCGAAGCCGTTGAGAGAAATCCAGGACCCGAAATATATCGAGAACGCGAGGCGGTCGGGGGCGCCAATCGCGTTCAGAAAGATCAGCCCGGCCAAAACATAAATGACGATGGCCAGATAGAGGCCCGAATCCCTGCGAACGAGTTGGGCTGCCTCCGTGACGATTGCCCACAGGCCGCGGAGGACCGAATAGCTTTGCGTCATTGCCGAGCCCCAAGCTGCAATAGCTGCCCGTCTTTATGAGGAAAACTTCTAGATTTCGTTAGCTTGCGGGCACCGTTACCCGCCGCAGCGTCAGATTGACACGGCCGCCACTCCTCAACAGCGCCGAGGTCGCTGGGTAGATGCGGTCAACGCCGTGGAAACAGAGGCGTCCCTCCCCGCCAAGCACGACGACATCGCCGCTCTTCAGCCTGAACGACTTGGTGCCGCCTTCGCGCGTGGTGTGACCGACCCGAAACAGGCAGTCGTCGCCGAGCGACACCGACACGACGGGTGCTGCGAAATCCTGCTCGTCGCGGTCCTGGTGCAGGCCCATCTTGGCCTCGCTCGAATAGAGATTGACGAGGCAGGCTTCCGGCGGATGCGGATAGGCCGACACCTCGCGCCACACTTTTAGCAGGGCTTCGGGAATCGGCGGCCAGGGCTCGCCTGTCACCGGGTGCATCGGCTGGTAGCGATAGCCGCGCTCGCGGTCGGTCACCCAACCGAGCATGCCGCAATTGGTCATGCGCACGCTCATCTCCTTGCCGGTGCGCGGCATGGCTGGCACATAAAGCGGCGCCGCCTGCACGACGCGCCTGATCTCCTCGACCAGCGCTTCCTGCTCCGTGCGCGGCAGATACCCCGGCATATGGCGAACGCCCTTGGGCAGAACGAGCATGGCATTCGATCCGATCAGTCCGTCCGAGCATGCCACCGGCAGAACGGCTTCGCGACCCGAAAGCGGCCGTCGTCGGATGTCGACCCCTAGTCGCTTTCAACCCGGCCGCGCAGCTTCTTCACCGTCGAGCGCCCGGCCTTGGTCTTGAGGCGCCGCTCGACGGCGCCCTTTGAAGGCTTCGTCTTCTTGCGCGGCGGCGGCGGCGGCTCGGCCGCCTTGGCGACCAGTGCCGTCAGCCTGGCTCGCGCGTCGGCGCGATTCTGTTCCTGAGTGCGGAAGCGCCCGGCTTCGATGACGATGACGCCATCCTTTGTTGCGCGCTGGCCGGCGAGCTTGATGGCGCGCTCCCGCACCCGCTCCGACAGGCCCGGCGCATTGGCGGCGTCGAAGCGCAGCTGGACGGCGGTCGCCACCTTGTTGACGTTCTGGCCGCCCGGGCCGGAAGAGCGGATGAAATCCTCGTGCAGGTCGTCCGGATGGATGACCGCGTCACTGGCGATGATGATCCTGTCGTCGGCATTCATGCGCACAGTCATGGCGCGGCGGCGGGAAAAAGAAAAGGCCCGGCCGAAGCCGGGCCCTGGAGGAAGATGTTCGGAGCGGCAGCTATTCCGCCGCCTCCTGCAGGCGCGGTGCCGCGCCGCGGATGGCCGCGTCGACATGTGTTTCGAATTTCTCGAAGTTGGCGGCGAACATGTTGACCAGCTTGGAAGCCTGCCGGTCATAGGCCGCCTTGTCGGCCCAGGTCGAGCGCGGATCGAGAATGGCGCCGTCGACGCCCGGCACCGCCACCGGCACCTCGAAGCCGAAATTGGCATCGGTGCGGAATTCGGCGGCATTGAGCGAGCCGTCGAGCGCCGCGCCGAGCAGGGCGCGCGTCACCTTGATCGGCGTGCGACGGCCGGTGCCATAGGCGCCGCCGGTCCAGCCGGTGTTGACCAGCCAGCAATCGACGCCGTGGCCGGCGATCAGCTCGCGCAGCAGATTGCCGTATTCTGACGGATGGCGCGGCATGAAGGGCGCGCCGAAGCAGGTCGAGAAGGTCGCTTCCGGCTCGGTAACGCCCTTTTCGGTGCCGGCGACCTTGGCCGTATAGCCGGAGAGGAAATGATACATCGCCTGCGCCGGCGTCAGCCTGGCGATCGGCGGCATCACGCCGAAGGCGTCGGCGGTCAGCATGATGATGTTTTTGGGATGGCTGGCGCGTCCGGTCTTCGAGGCATTGGGGATGTAGTCCAGCGGATAGGCGCAGCGGGTGTTTTCGGTGAGGCTGCCGTTGTCGAAATCCGGCACGCGGTCGGCGCCGAGCACGACATTTTCCAGCACGGTGCCGAAGCGCTGCGTGGTGGCGAAGATCTCCGGCTCGGCCTCGGCCGAAAGCCTGATCGTCTTGGCGTAGCAGCCGCCCTCGAAATTGAAGATGCCGTGCGGGCCCCAGCCATGCTCGTCATCGCCGATCAGCGTGCGTGACGGATCGGCCGACAGTGTCGTCTTGCCTGTGCCGGAAAGGCCGAAGAAGACGGCCGCGTCGCCGGCGGGTCCTTCATTGGCCGAGCAATGCATCGGCATGACGCCTTTTTGCGGCAGCAGGTAGTTCAGCACGGTGAACACCGATTTCTTCATCTCGCCGGCATAGGACGTGCCGCCGATCAGCACGATCTTGCGGGTGAGGTCGACCGCGATAACCGTCGCCGCGCGGGTGCCGTGGCGGGCCGGGTCGGCGCGGAAGGACGGCAGGTCGATGATCGTCATCTGCGGCACGAATCGGTCGAGCTCGGCGGCTTGCGGGCGGATCAGGAGATTGCGGATGAACAGCGAGTGCCAGGCGAATTCCGTCACGACGCGAACCGGCAGCTGGAACTCGGCATCGGCGCCGCCGACGAGATCCTGCACATAGAGATCCTTGGCCGCAGCATGGGCGCGGAAATCGGCGAGCAGCGTCTCGAACTGCGCCGGCGAGATCGCCTTGTTGTTTTCCCACCAGACATGCGGGGCGGTGCTGTCGTCACGCACGACGAACTTGTCCTTCGGCGAGCGTCCGGTGTGCTGGCCGGTCTCGGCAACCAGCGCGCCCTGCGCCGTCAATTTCGCCTCGCCGCGGCGGATCGCTTCCTCATAGAGCTCGGCAGCGCCGAAATTATATCGCACCGTGCCCGTGGTCCTCAGGCCGATCGCGTCAATGGCGCGGTCGGGGTTGCGTTTGCCGGCTTCCGACATCAATTTCCTCTCCGGATTTTGGCCGCGTCTGACCGGTCATCGCCGGAACGCGCAAGGGACTAGTTAGGGTCAGAACCAGAAAAGGCGAATGATATCAAATCATTAATCGATTTAAAAATTTTGAAAGTTGTTTAAATCGTTTATATGTGCAAAAAATCACAGAGGTTGCCCAAAGGATTGGCAGGCTTCGTTCGTCCAATCCGGTTACGGGTGCGATCGTGTGTAGCGGCAGGCCGCCCGTGACTTCGGACAAGGCCCGTGCCACATTTTGTACCCAATTTGTCCTGCAAAAGCCCTTTCTCGACGACAGAAGGGACAGCTCATGAGGGAGCCGCTTGAAATGGCAACAATCGCGCTTGTCGACGACGACCGAAATATTTTGACTTCGGTGTCGATCGCGCTCGAATCCGAGGGCTACCGCGTCGAAACCTACACCGACGGCGCGTCGGCACTCGAAGGCCTGGCGGCGCGGCCGCCCAACCTCGCCATCCTCGACATCAAGATGCCGCGCATGGACGGCATGGAGCTGTTGCGCCGGATGCGGCAAAAATCCGACTTGCCGGTGATCTTCCTGACCTCGAAGGACGACGAGATCGACGAACTGTTCGGCCTCAAGATGGGGGCCGACGACTTCATCCGCAAACCGTTCTCGCAGCGCTTGCTCGTCGAGCGGGTGCGCGCGGTGCTGCGCCGCACCAGCGCCCGCGAGGCGGCCGCCAAGGCGCCCAGCCAGCAGGCGCGCTCGCTCGAGCGCGGCCAACTGGTGATGGACCAGGAGCGGCACACCTGCACCTGGAAGGGCGAGCCGGTGACGCTGACGGTAACCGAGTTCCTGATCCTGCATTCGCTGGCGCAGCGCCCCGGCGTGGTAAAAAGCCGTGATGCGCTGATGGACTCGGCCTATGATGAGCAGGTCTATGTCGACGACCGCACCATCGACAGCCACATCAAGCGGCTGCGCAAGAAGTTCAAGGCCGTCGATGACGACTTCGAGATGATCGAAACCCTTTACGGGGTCGGGTACCGGTTTCGGGAAGCTTGATATATTGAATAGGCAATGGTGAATGGTGGATGGTGCGAGCGGCCCACTGGGCTCTATCGAAGCGCCCCATTTTTCCATTCGTCATGCACCATTCACCGGACAGGGACTGCTAGTTGATGGCAGTGGAAGCAGAGCGAGGCAGGCGGGCGGGCGCGGCGAAGCGCCCGTCGCGTATCGTGCCTGCATTCCTGTCGAAGATCACGGTGCCGATGCGCCGCTTCCTCGGCCACCACATCTTCTCCAGCCTGACGCGGCGCATCCTGTTTCTCAACCTGGCCGGCCTCGCCGTGCTGGTCACCGGCATCCTCTATCTCAACACCTTCCGCGACGGGCTGATCGACGCCCGCGTCGAAAGCCTGATGACGCAAGGCGAGATCATCGCTGGCGCCATCGCGGCCTCGGCGACGGTCGAGACCGACTCGATCAGCATCGATCCGGAAAAGCTGCTCGAGCTGCAGGCCGGCGAAAGCCTGGGGCCAGGCTCGGACCAGCTCGACAATCTCGACTTCCCGATCAATCCCGAGCGCGTGGCGCCGGTGCTGCGGCGGCTGATCTCGCCGACCCGCACGCGCGCCCGCATCTACGACCGCGACGCGAACCTGCTGCTCGATTCGCGGCATCTCTATTCGCGCGGCCAGATCCTGCGCTACGACCTGCCGCCTGTCGACGACGAGCAGCCCGACCTATTGGAGCGCGTCGAGAAATTCGTCTTCGACTTCTTCCGCAACAAGGACCTGCCCGTCTATCACGAACAGCCCGGCGGCAATGGCGCGGCCTTCCCCGAAGTGGTCAAGGCGCTGACCGGCAGTCCCTCGACCATCGTTCGGGTAAGCGAGCAGGGCGAGCAGATCGTCTCGGTGGCGGTGCCGATCCAGCGATTCCGCGCCGTGCTCGGGGTCTTGATGCTGTCCACCGAAGGCGGCGATATCGACAAGATCGTCGCGGCCGAACGCAAGGCGATCCTGCGCGTGTTCGGCATCGCGGCGCTTGTCACGGCCATCCTGTCGCTGCTGTTGGCCTCCACCATCGCCAATCCGCTGCGGCGGCTGTCGGCTGCCGCCGTACGGGTGCGGCGCGGCGTCAAGAACCGCGAGGAGATCCCGGACTTCTCCGACCGTCAGGACGAGATCGGCAATCTGTCGATCGCGGTGCGCGACATGACAAACGCGCTCTATGCGCGCATCGAGGCGATCGAAAGCTTCGCGGCCGATGTCTCGCACGAGCTCAAGAATCCGCTGACCTCGCTGCGCAGCGCGGTCGAAACGCTGCCGCTGGCCAAGAACGACACCTCACGCGCGCGCCTGATGGAAATCATCCAGCACGACGTGAAGCGGCTCGACCGACTGATCACCGATATTTCCGATGCGTCGCGGCTCGACGCCGAATTGGCGCGCGAGGATGCCTCGACGGTCGATCTGAAGAAGTTCATCACCGATCTTGTCGCGGTCTCGCGCGAGACGACGCGCAACAAGAAGTCGGTCGAGATCGAGCTCAAGGTCGCCAAGCTGCCGCAGGGCGTCAAAGGCTACGTCGTGGTCGGCCATGATCTGAGGATCGGCCAGGTCATCACCAACCTGATCGAGAACGCGCGTTCCTTCGTTCCCGAGGAACACGGCCATATCACCATCTCGCTGGCGCGCGCCGGCAAGTTCAACATCGTCACCGTCGACGACAACGGTCCGGGCATCAGAGCCGAAAAGATCGATCGCATCTTCGAGCGCTTCTATACCGACCGGCCCGCCGGCGAGGCCTTCGGCCAGAACTCCGGCCTCGGCCTGTCGATCAGCCGGCAGATCGTCGAAGCGCATGGCGGCACGCTGACGGCGGAAAACATCCCCGGCACCAAGCCGGGCGAGATCAAGGGCGCGCGCTTCGTGGTGACCCTGCCGGCCGAAGGCTGATCTCCGTTCCCAGACAGAAACGATCATGTCCGATCCTGCCGTGAAGCCCGAAAACATCCACGCAACGGCGATCCTGATCGGCGATCGCGGCGTCCTCATCACCGGGCCGTCCGGCGCCGGCAAGACGACGCTGGCGCTGACGCTCATCGACCATTGCCGGGTGCGCGGGCTGTTTTCGCGACTGATCGGCGATGACAGGCTGCTTGCCGCCCCGCGTCACGGGCGGCTGGTCTGCCGGGCGCCGGCCACCATCGCCGGTCTCGCCGAAGTGCCCGGCTTCATTCCGAGCCCGCTGCCGTTCGAGCCGGGCGGCGTGATCGACCTGCACGTCCGGCTGGTGCCGAAAGAGGAAATGGCCCGCTTCCAGGAAGAAATCAGCGAGCCGGTCGCGGGCTGCCCGGTGCCGCGCATCGATCTTGCCGAGCGCAATGTTGTCACAGGCGTGCCGGCCGTGATGGCGCGGCTGTCGATAGCGCCTTTTTCATGATCCGGTCCGGATTTTTTGCTGCAATGCGTCAAAATGGACCGGGCCGTCGCAATTTTGGGCTTGTCAACCGGCCGTGCGTCGACAAGATAGCGCTCCCGCCGCCTGGAATGGTTGGCGAACATAAAATACGCCAGTGAAGCGGCGATGACGGGAGCCACCAAAGAATGATCGGACTCGTGCTCGTGACGCACGGTCAACTCGCCACCGAGTTCCGGCATGCCGTCGAACACGTGGTGGGGCCACAGGACAATTTCGAAACGGTCGCGATCGGCGCCGACGACGACATGGAGAAGCGCCGGGCCGACATCGTCGACGCGGTGGCACGCGTCGACACCGGGGCCGGCGTCATCGTGCTCACCGACATGTTCGGCGGCACGCCTTCCAATCTCGCCATCTCGGTGATGGAATCGGGCCGCACGGAGGTCATCGCCGGCATGAACCTGCCGATGCTGATCAAGCTCTCCTCGGTCCGCAAGGGCGACAACATGGCGGCCGCGCTCGACGAGGCGCAGGCCGCGGGGCGCAAATACATCAACGTCGCCAGCCAGCTTCTGAGCAGCAAATGAACGCCCATGCGCCGGAAAGAGACGAGGTTGTGCGAGAGTTTCCGATCGTCAACCAGCGCGGCTTGCATGCCCGCGCCTCGGCCAAGTTCGTCCAGGTCGCCAGCGGCTTCGACGCAACCATCCATGTCGAGAAGGACGGCGTGAAGGTCGGCGGCACCTCGATCATGGGCCTGATGATGCTGGCGGCAAGCCCCGGCTATTCGATCCGCGTCACCGCCAGCGGTCCGCAAGCCGGTCCGGCCATGGACGCGCTGGAGCAATTGGTCGCGTCGCGCTTCGGCGAGGAAATCTGACGGTTGCCGCTCGCTGCTCGCATTGTCTCGAAAGACATGCACGAATAAAGATTTCTTTATATCCCATTGTCGTTTGGCAGCCGATCTGCTAGTCAGGCCGGCAATCCGCGCCCTCCATGCGCCGTCCCGGCGCCGGCGCGCTTTTGAAGACAATCACACCGGAGCACTGCCATGACGGGTAGCAAGGACTATGTGGTCGCCGACATTTCGCTTGCCGGCTGGGGCCGCAAGGAGATCGAGATCGCCGAAACCGAGATGCCGGGCCTGATAGCCTGCCGCGAGGAATTCGGCGACAAGAAGCCGCTCAAGGGCGCGCGCATCACCGGCTCGCTGCATATGACGATCCAGACCGCGGTGCTGATCGAGACGCTGAGAGCGCTGGGCGCAGATATACGCTGGGCCTCCTGCAACATCTTCTCCACCCAGGATCACGCCGCCGCGGCGATCGCCGAGGCCGGCATTCCTGTCTTCGCCATCAAGGGCGAGTCGCTACAGGACTACTGGGATTACACCGACCGGATCTTCCAGTGGGCCGACGGCGGCACGTCCAACATGATCCTCGACGACGGCGGCGACGCCACCATGTACATCCTGCTCGGCGCGCGCGCCGAGGCGGGTGAGGACGTGCTGTCCAGTCCCGGCAGCGAAGAGGAAGAGATCCTGTTCGCCCAGATCAAGAAGCGCATGAAGGCTTCGCCGGGCTTCTTCGCCAAGCAGAAGGAAGCGATCCGCGGCGTCACCGAGGAGACGACCACCGGCGTCAACCGCCTCTACCAGTTGCAGAAGAAAGGCCTGCTGCCCTTCCCGGCGATCAACGTCAACGACTCCGTCACCAAGTCGAAGTTCGACAACAAATACGGCTGCAAGGAATCGCTGGTCGACGGCATCCGCCGCGGCACCGACACGATGATGGCCGGCAAGGTCGCCGTGGTCTGCGGCTATGGCGACGTCGGCAAAGGCTCTTCGGCCTCGCTGCGCGGCGCCGGCGCTCGCGTCAAGGTGACCGAGGTCGACCCGATCTGCGCGCTGCAGGCGGCGATGGACGGCTACGAAGTCGTCACGCTGGAAGACGCAGCCCCCACCGCCGACATCGTCATCACCACCACCGGCAACAAGGACGTCGTCACGCTCGACCATATGCGGGCGATGAAGGACATGGTGATCGTTGGCAACATCGGCCACTTCGACAACGAGATCCAGGTGGCGTCTCTGCGCAACTTGAAATGGACCAACGTCAAGCCGCAGGTGGACATGATCACCTTCCCGGACGGCAAGCGGATGATTCTTCTGTCCGAGGGCCGCCTGCTCAACCTAGGCAACGCCACGGGCCATCCGAGCTTCGTCATGTCGGCTTCGTTTACCAACCAGGTGCTAGCTCAGATCGAGCTCTTCACCAAGCACGGCCAGTACCAGAACCAGGTCTATGTGCTGCCCAAGCATCTCGACGAGAAGGTGGCGCGGCTACATCTCGACAAGCTTGGCGCGCGCCTCACCGAGCTCTCTTCCGAGCAGGCGGCCTATATCGGCGTGACGCCGCAGGGCCCGTTCAAGCCTGAGCACTACCGCTATTAACCAAAACGAAAATATCTACAACATATTGAAGCCGGGTGTTGACTTTGCGCCCGGCTTCATTTTTTGCACCTGTGATTCTTCACGCCGATTCCGGCAGGCGTTATTGTTGTGATTCGCGGTCCGGGGACAGTTGGGCCGGGGACGCATTCAGGGCGGTCTTGCATTCAAGCGGCGAAGAGGACCAAGACATGCCGGGGGATAACCCGCCACGCGCGGGAAAGGCCGTTTCCGGCGGCCACGAGGATTCGATCACGACCGGCTCCGCCGCGGCGGGCGGAGCCCTCTCATGGCGCGCCGGCGCCCGTCTCGGCACGCTTCTTGCCGCCGCCACGTCTGCCGCCCCATTGCTTAGCGTTGCGGCGCATGCCGATACGGGCGTGGCCGCGGCGGTCAGCACGGTCGAAGTGATGCAACTTGCCATGTTTGCCGGCGTCATGGGGGCAGCCCTTGTCTCGGCCATCTTCCTGATCCGCGAGCGGGCACGGACGGCGTCGCAAAATGTCCAGCTCAGGGCGCGAATCGCCGACGTCAACGCGGCCCTGCAGCGCTCCGAGGCGCTGCTCAATTTGCGCGACCAGCGCGTCGTCGTGTGGAGTTCGGAGATCAAGAAACCGGAGCTGATCGGCAGCCTGCCGCTCGAAAGCGGCGCACCGGACGAGCGGTCCGCCTTCCTCGCTTTCGGCCGCTGGCTGATGCCGCGCTCCGCCGCGGCGCTCGAGAACGCCATAGCGGCGCTGCGCGACCAGGCGAAGACTTTCGACCTCGTCATCGAAACGCAGGCGGGCATGCCGCTGGAGGTGCATGGCCGCAAGAGCGCCGCGCATGTCCTGGTCCGCTTCATATCGCTGTCCGAAACGCTGCGCAGCCAGGCCCGGCTGAAGATCGAGAACCAGCGGCTCAGCGCCGACTACGATACCATGCTCGGCCTGCTCGACGCGCTGAAGATGCCGACATGGCTGCGGGCGGCCGACGGTCGGCTGAAATGGGTCAACCGCGCCTATGCCGAGGCTGTCGAAGCGGGAAGCGCGGAGGCCGCCGTGCGCGAGGCCAAGGAGTTCCTCGGCGGACAGGCGCGCGAGCAGATTGCCGAACAGCACAAGTCGCGCCCCGTCTTCGAGCAGACATTGTCGACGGTGATCGAGGGTGATCGCCACATGTTTTCGGTCACCGACTTTGCCAGCGCCGACGGCTCGGCGGGGCTCGCCTGCGACATCAGCGCGATCGAGACGATCCGCGCCGAATATGAGCGCACCGTGCGCAGCCATGCCGACACGCTCGACCAGCTCAACACGGCGGTGGCGATCTTCGATACCGACGAAAACCTGCGCTTTTTCAACCAGGCATTCCAGAAACTGTGGGGCCTGGACGGCGGCTTTCTGCACAGCGCCCCCTCCAACGCGCTGCTGCTCGACCGGCTGCGCAGCGAAGGCAAGATCGCCGAACAGCCGGAATGGCGGCGCTGGAAGGAGAACCTGCTCGGCGCCTATCGCGCCGTCGAATCGCAGGAGCATTGGTGGCACCTGCCGGACGGCAAGACGATCCGCGTGGTGGCCAACCCGCAGCCCAAGGGCGGCGTCACCTGGGTGTTCGAGAATCTGACCGAGAAGATGGACCTCGAAAGCCGCTATCAGACCGCCGTGCGTGTGCAAGGCGAGACGCTGGACAATCTGGCGGAGGGCGTGGCGGTGTTCGGCCCGGACGGACGGCTGCGCCTGTCCAACCCCGCCTTTATCGCGCTGTGGGGGCTGGCGCCGGACGCGATCAAGGCTAACGTGCATGTCTCGGCGATCCGCGATCTTTGCGACCAACGCGCGGCAGACAGTCCGTGGGGCGGCTTCGTCGCCGCCATCACCGGCTTCGACGACGAACGCCGCGACCGCCACGGCCAGGCGGAACTCGTCAACGGCACGGTGCTGAGCTATGCCGTGATCCACCTGCCCAACGGGCAAGTGATGATGACCTTTGTTGACGTCACCGACACCGTCAATGTCGAGCGGGCGCTGAAGGACAGGAACGAGGCGCTGGAGAAGTCAGACCAGTTGAAGAACGAGTTCGTGCAGCACGTCTCCTACGAACTGCGCTCGCCGCTGACCAACATCATCGGCTTCACCGAACTGCTGTCGCTGCCGACGACGGGACCGCTGACGCCGAAGCAGCGCGAATATCTCGAGCATGTCGGCTCGTCGTCCTCGGTGCTGCTCACCATCGTCAACGACATACTGGATCTTGCGACGGTCGATGCCGGCATCATGCAGCTCGACATTTCCGAGATGAGCATCGACAGGACGATCGCCGCGGCCGCCGAGCTGGTCGCCGACCGGCTGGAAGAGCATCAGATCAAGCTCAAGGTCGACGCTGCATCGGCGCCGAAGAGCTTCCACGGCGACGAGATCCGGGTCCGCCAGATCCTCTACAATCTGTTGAGCAATGCCGCGAATTATGCGCCAGCGGCGAGCACGATCACGCTCACTTGCCGTCAAATGGCCGACGGCGTCGAATTCTCGGTGCATGACGACGGGCCGGGCATGCCGCCGGACGTGCTGGAATCGGTCTTCCGACGCTTCGAGCCGCGCGCCAATGGCGGCCGCCGACGCGGCGCCGGGTTGGGACTGTCGATCGTCAAGAGCTTCGTCGAATTGCACGGCGGAACGGTGCGTATAGAGACCGGCGCCGACAAGGGCACGACCGTGATCTGCACCTTCCCGGAGACGCCCTCCGGCGGCATCCGCGAAGCGGCCGAGTAACGCGCTTTGGCAGAAACGGTGTTGGAACGATTTCTCGCCGACGAGGCGGCGACCGCAAGGCTTGGCGAAGACCTTGCCATGGCGCTGCGGGCTGGCGACGCGATTGCGCTGAAAGGCGATCTCGGCGCCGGCAAGTCGACGCTGGCCCGCGCGCTCATCCGGGCGCTCGCCGACGACGCCGGCCTCGAAGTGCCGAGCCCGACCTTCACGCTGGTGCAGAGCTACGAGACGCGGATACCCGTGCACCATTTCGACCTCTACCGCCTGTCCTCGCCGGACGAGCTCGACGAGCTCGGCCTCGACGACGCGCTGGCGCAGGGCGCGGCACTGATCGAATGGCCGGAACGGGCCCGCGACCAGCTGCCGGCAGATGCGCTCCAGGTCGAGCTTATCGAGCAGGGCGCGGGCCGATCGGCAAGGATTTCCGGACAGGGAGCCGCCTTCGAGCGCGCGGCGCGCTCGCTGGCGATGCGTGATTTCCTGGCCTCGGCCGGCTGGGGCGAAGCGAGCCGCCGTCATTTCGTCGGCGACGCGTCCGCCCGTTCGTACGAGATCGCCTCGCTTCCCGGCCGGGCGCCGCGGGTGCTGATGAACTCGCCGCGCCTGGTGCTCGGACCGCCGGTGCGCGACGGCAAGCCTTACGCCGTGATCGCTCACACCGCACAATCGGTCGCCGCCTTCGTCGCCATCGACCGGGCGCTTCTCGCCGCCGGCGTCAGCGTGCCGCTTATCCATGCGCAGGACCTCGATCAGGGCTTTCTGCTGCTCGAACATCTCGGCTCGGAAGGATTTTTGGGCGGCGACGGCCAGCCGATCGTCGAGCGCTATGAGGCAGCGGCGGAGCTGCTCGCCATGATGCATGGCAAGGCCTGGCCCGACCGCATGGAGGCCGCGCCGGGCGTGTACCACGACGTTCCGCCCTTTGACCGCGAGGCGATGCTGATCGAAGCGGACCTTCTGGTCGATTGGTATGTGCCGATGGTCACCGGCGAGCCGGCAAGCGATGCATTGCGGGCAGGCTACCACAAGGCATGGAACGCGGTGCTCGACCGGCTCGAGGGCCAGGAATACACGCTGATGCTGCGCGACTTCCATTCGCCCAACATCATCTGGCGGGCAGAGCGTTCCGGCCTCGATCGGCTCGGCATCATCGACGTGCAGGACGCGCTGATCGGCCCGGCGGCTTACGACGTCGCCTCTTTGGCCATGGATGCGCGTGTCACCGTCTCGACCGAGATCGAGCGGCGGACGGTCGAAGCCTATGTCGCAGCGCGGCGTTCGGCCGGCGCCTTCGACGAAGCCGGCTTCGCCGAGGCCTATGCGATCATGGCGGCGCAGCGCAATTCGAAGATCCTCGGCATCTTCGTGCGGCTCGAAAAGCGCGACGGCAAGCCCTACTATCTGAAGCACCTGCCGCGCATCCGCGACTATCTGAGGCGGGCGCTGGCGCATCCGGCGCTTGCCGGCCTGAAGGAATTTTACATGGCCCACGGCCTGCTCGAGGAGCGCTCGCCATGAAGCCGAAGACCGCGATGGTGCTTGCGGCCGGTCTCGGCAAGCGCATGCGGCCGATCACCGACACGATGCCGAAGCCGCTGGTGACGATCGCCGGCAAGACCTTGCTCGACTGGGGGTTGGACAGCCTGGAAGCCGCCGGCGTCGCCAGCGCCGTCGTCAACGTTCACTACCTGCCGGAGCAGATCATCGCCCATGTCGCCGGGCGCCGGGCGCCGAAGGTCGTCATTTCCGACGAGCGCGCGGGCCTGCTGGACTCGGCCGGCGGCATCGTCAAGGCGCTGCCGCTCTTGGGGAGCGAGCCCTTCTACATCATCAATGCCGATACGTTCTGGATCGACAGCGGCGAGCCCAGCCTCGAGCGCCTCGCCCTTGCATGGGACGCCGCCAGAATGGATATTCTGCTGATGCTCACCGATCTCGACTCAGCGATCGGACACTGCGTCGGCACCGATTTCCTCGTGGCGCCGGACGGCGCGCTGCGCCGTTCCAAAGGCGACCCTGCCGGCTTGATCTATGCCGGTGCCGCGATCATCCATCCGCGCATCTTCAAGGATGCGCCCGAAGGCCCGCATTCGCTCAACGCCTATTTCGACAAGGCAATCGCCGCCGGCCGCCTGTTCGGCATGAAGATGAGAGGCCGCTGGATCACCGTCGGGACGCCGGACGCCATTCCGGCGGCCGAAGCGGCGGTCACCGGCGCGCCCGCGACCGCATCGGCCCAAAAATCGGGTCCGATTTTTGGAAAGCACGATGCGTAGACTCAAAGAGCTAGATCGTCGTTTGTGCGCCCAAACGGGCGCACAAAGATCTAATGCGGTATGAGCGGCTCGCGCCGCGTCTTTTCCATCCCGTCCGGAGCGCCGTTCCTGCCGACGCTGGCGGAGGCGTTGCTCGAAGGCCGCCTGATCCCAACCTTCCGCTTCGACGGCGAGCCGCTGGCGCTGGCTGACGCGACCATCTATGTGCCGACGCGGCGCGCGGCGCGCGCCCTGCGCGGCGCCTTCGTCGACATGCTCGGCAGACGCTCGGCCATCTTGCCAACGGTGCGGCCGCTCGGCGAGTTCGACGAGGACGAGGCCGCCTTTGACGCCGAGGCGGCACCGGCAATAGACCTCGCACCGCCGATCGCCGCGCAGGAAAGGCTGCTGTTGCTGGCGCCGCTGGTGCGCGCCTGGAAGGAAAGCCTGCCGGCGCACGTCAGGGCGCGCTTCAACGAGGAGTTCGTCGTGCCGACCTCGGCCGCCGACGCCATTTGGCTTTCGCGCGACCTTGCCCGGCTGATGGACGAGATCGAGACCGAGGGGACGGATTGGGCGAAGCTCGCCACGCTGGTCACCGGCAACCTTGCGGGCTGGTGGCAGGTGACGCTCGATTTCCTCGGCATCGTCACCGACAACTGGCCGGAGTTGCTCAAAGAGCGTGACCGCTCCAATCCGGCCGCGCACCGCAGCGCGCTGATCCGGCTGGAAGCGGCGCGGCTGAAGCGCAGTCCGCCGACCGGACCGGTGATCGCCGCCGGTTCGACCGGCTCCATTCCAGCCACGGCCGAGTTGCTTGCCGTGATCGCCGGCTTGCCGAACGGCGCCGTCGTGCTGCCCGGGCTCGACCGTGAGCTCGACGACGCGTCCTTCGCGGCGATAACCGCGCCCGGCGCGCGGCCGGCAACACTTGGTCACCCACAATACGGCCTCGCCAAGCTGATCGGCAGCATTGGCATTGAGCGCCGCGATGTCGAGGAGATCGGCGCTGCGTCAAGACCGCTTGCATTACGCGCCGCCCTTGTCGGCGAGGCGCTGCGGCCGGCCGAGACCACCGAGCTTTGGACGGAGTCGCGGCCGCGTTTCCCGGTCAGCGATGTCGAGCAGGCGCTGGCCGGCGTGACGCTGGTCGAGGCTGCCAATGAGCGCGACGAGGCGGCAGCGATTGCCATTGCGCTAAAGCGCGCAGTGGAAACGCCGGGCAAGCGCGCGGCGCTCGTCACCGGCGACCGCGCCCTAGCGCGACGCGTCTCGGCCGAGTTGCTGCGCTTCGGCGTCGTCGCCGACGATTCCGGAGGCACGCCGCTAGCCAACACGCCGGCCGCCAGCCTGCTCAGACTGGCGCTAGGCGCAGCATTCCGGCCAGGCGATCCGGGGGGTCTATTGTCGCTGCTCAAGCATCCGTTGCTTGGCCTCGGTCTCGAACGCCAGAGCGTGCGCAAGGCTGCCGAGCTGATCGAGCTGGTGGCGCTGCGCGGCGGCACCGGCCGGCCGGACGTCGCTTCCCTCGACGCGCTTTTCGAGACGCGGCTCGCGGGCCTTGGCGGCGACAGCCGTCAGCCCTTCTGGTTCCAGCGCCTCACGGTACGCGGCATCGAACAGGCGCGGGGCGTGCTCAATCGCCTCACCGATGCGCTATCCCCGCTCACTGCGATGCGCGGCGAGAAGGATGCCGATATCGCGACATTGACGCGGGCGAGCGTCGTGGCGTTAGAAGGTCTCGGCCGCGCGGCCGATGACAGCCTGACCAGCCTCTATGCCGGCGACGCCGGCGAGAAGCTGGCCGAGCTTCTGCGCGGGCTGGTTGCCGTGTCATCGCCGTTTATGATCGGTGCGGGCGAATGGCCCGACGTGATGGAGGCGCTGATCGCGCCGGAAACGGTCAAGCCGGCGCAAGGCACCGACCGCAACATCGCCATCTGGGGAGCGCTGGAAGCTCGCCTGCAAAGCGTCGACACGCTGGTCATCGGCGGCCTCAATGAAGGGGTCTGGCCGCGCAAGCCCGAGAGCGACCGGTTCATGTCGCGGCTGATGAAGACCGGCATCGATCTCGAGCCGCCGGAGCGGCGCATCGGCCTTGCCGCGCATGATTTCCAGATTGCGATTGGTACTGAAACGGTGGTGCTGACGCGCTCGGCCCGATCCGGCGACGCGCCCGCGGTGCCGTCGCGCTGGCTGCAGCGCATCCTCACCTTCATCGGCAAGGACCAGGCGACGGCAGTTCGCCGGCGCGGCGACGCGCTGCTTGCCTGGGCGCGCGCGCTCGATGCCGGCGACAGGAAGGATTTCGCGTCCCGCCCACAGCCGAAGCCGCCGCTGCACCTGCGGCCACAGCATTTCTCGGTCACCGAGATCGAGACGCTGCGCCGCGACCCCTATGCGATCTATGCCAGGCGGATTCTCGGCCTGATGCCGCTCGACCCGGTGATCCGCGACCCCGGTGCTGCCGAACGCGGCACGCTGTTCCACGAAATCCTGCATTTGTTTTCGCGAAGGGTGGAAGATCCGAGGGCGCCGGGCGCGCTGGCAGCCCTCATCGAGGCCGGTCGCGCGTGCTTTGCCGACGCGGCACTTCCGCCCGATATCGAGGCGGTGTGGTGGCCGCGCTTCGAAAAGCTCGCGGAAAACATCATCGAATGGGAGCATACCCGCGCCGACGCCGTCGCCCGGCGCTATGCCGAGGAACGCGCCGAAAAGACCGTTGTCGGCCGCACCGGCATCACGCTTTCGGGCTATGCCGACCGGGTCGACCTTCTCGCAGGTGGCATGGCCGACATCCTCGACTACAAGACCGGTTCCTCGCCTTCGAAGGCGCAGGCGCATACGCTTCTGTCGCCGCAGCTGGCACTCGAGGGCGCGCTTCTTCGGCGAGGCGCCTTCAAGGAGCTCGGCATCTGCGAGCCCTCGCAGCTTGCCTTCGTGCGGCTGAAGCCGAACGGTGAGGTGTTCGAGGAATCGATCCTCGAATACAACCGCAAGCCGAAGACCGCCAACGAGCTTGCCGAGGAAGCGTGGGCGCGGCTGGAAAGGCTGCTCTTCCACTATGCTGACCCGACCACCGGCTATCTGTCACGCGCGCTGCCGTTCCGCGAAGGCGAGGCCGATGGCGACTACGACCATCTGGCGCGCGTGCTGGAATGGTCGGCCGGCGGCGCAAGCGAGGACGAGGCGGAAGGATGAGATATCCGATCCCCTCCGACACCGCCGCCAGCCAGGCGCGCGCTTCCGATCCGCAAAATTCCGCCTGGGTCTCGGCCAATGCCGGCTCGGGCAAGACCCATGTGCTGGCGCAACGCGTCATCCGGCTTCTGCTCAACGGCACCGATCCGTCGAAGATCCTGTGCCTGACCTACACGCGCGCCGCCGCCGCCAACATGTCGAACCGCGTGTTCTCGACGTTGTCGGAGTGGACGGCGCTTCCAGACGCCGAGCTTGCGACACGGATCGCGGCGCTCGACGGGCGGGCGGCCGACCGCGATACGATGCGGCGCGCGCGCCGATTGTTTGCCGAGGCGCTGGAAACGCCGGGTGGCCTGAAAATTCAGACCATCCACGCCTTCTGCGAATCGGTGCTGCATCAGTTCCCGCTGGAAGCCAACATCCCGGCGCATTTCGACATGCTCGACCCGCAGATGGAGGCCTCGCTTTTCGCGGATGCGCGCCGCGACATGATCTCGGGTGGTGGCGCCGGTGTCGAAGGCCTGGCGGAAGCCTTTGCCAGGGTGCTGGAGCGCGGCGGCGAATTCGGGCTCGACATGCTGCTCTCCGAGATCGTCGGCAAGCGCGACGAACTGCGCGCCTTTATCGAAAAGCTGGGCAAGGACCGGGACTTCCGGCCGCTGTTCGCCGAATTCGGCTTCAACCCCGGCCAGACGGCAGCCGGCATTGCCGCTTCGGTCTGGCCGCTGCCGGGCTTTGCGCCGAGCCAGTTCGCTGAATTCGGGCGCGCCGCCGAAGCCGCCGACGCGCGGCAGGTGCTGAACAACGTGCTGCCCTATGCGCAGACCGCTTTTGCCGAAGCCGATTCGATCAGGCGACTGCGACTGCTCGCCAAGGCATTTCTGCGCTCCGATGGCGACCCTTACGATCCACCGAAGATCTTCAAGAAAGCGCTGGTCGACAGGCTGCCCGACCTGCCCGAGCGCTATCTCGCGGCGGCCAGGGCGATCCTCGATGTATCGGACCGGCTGGCGCTGTTCCGCATGCTCGAAGGTACGGCCGCCGCGCTCACCGTCGCCGGCTGGCTGATCGCCCGCTACGAGCAGTTGAAGCGAAGCCGCGGTTTCCTCGACTTCAACGATTTGATCACCCGCACGGTAAGCCTGCTGTCGCGGCCCGATGCCGGGCCGTGGGTGCAGTTCAAGCTCGACCAGGGCATCGACCATATCCTGCTCGACGAGGCGCAGGACACCAGTCCCGACCAGTGGGAGGTGGTGAAGAAGCTGACGGAAGAGTTCTTCGCCGGGCTCGGCCAGCGCGAGACGGTGCGGCGCACGGTTTTCGCCGTCGGCGACGAGAAACAGTCGATCTACTCCTTCCAAGGCGCAGCGCCCGATTCCTTTGCCGAAAGCCGGCTTTTGTTTGCCGGGCGGGTGCGCGACGCGGAGGCTTCGTTTGCCGACCTGAAGCTCACCTGGTCGTTCCGCTCGAGCGACGACGTGCTTGCCGCCGTCGACCGCGTCTTCGCCGAGCCAGGCGTGCGGCGCGGCATCAGCCACGATCCCGATCCGCTCAGCCACAAGGCGATCCGCATCGATGCGCCGGGCTATGTCGAGGTGTGGCCCTCGATCGGCGCCGAAATGGTCGAAGAGCCCGACGACTGGACCTTGCCGGTCAACCACGCCAGCGCGCCCGCCGTGCGGGTGGCCGAACATGTGGCAACGACGATCCAGAACTGGCTGCGCAACGGCGAGGCCATCGAAGGCAAGGGCCGCAAGATGACCGCCGGCGACATCCTGGTGCTGGTGCGCAAGCGCGATCGCTTCGTGCACGCGCTGTCGCGCAGCCTCAAGAACCGGCAGATCCCGGTCGCCGGCGCCGACAGGCTGAGCCTTCCCGGCCATATCGCCGTGCAGGACCTGATCGCGCTCGGCCATTTTTTGATTCAGCCGGAGGACGACCTGTCCCTGGCCGCCGTGCTGCGCAGCCCGATCTTCGAGGTTTCCGAGGAGACGTTGCTCACGCTCGCCGGCGAGCGGCCAAAGGGCCAGTCGCTGATGGCATCACTCCGGCAGCATGCCGGCGGAGACGAGGTCTTGGCCGCCGTTGTTAGCCGGCTCGATGGCTGGGCGACTGAGGTGGCGTTCAAGCCGGTGTTTGAATTCTATGCCGCCGCGCTTTCGCGTGACGACCTGCGCCGCAAGATGACGGCCCGGCTCGGGCCGGAAGCCGGCGACATCCTCGACGAGTTCCTGAGTTTCTGCCTGGCTGAGGAACGTACCGGCCTGCCGGGGCTGGAATCCTTCCTCTCGACGCTGGAAAACAGCGGGCCGGAGATCAAGCGCGAGATGGACCAGACCCGCAACGAGGTGCGCGTCATGACCGTGCACGCCGCCAAGGGCCTGGAGGCGCCGGTCGTCTTCCTGGTCGACGGCGGCTCGGCGCCGTTCAGCGACCAGCACCTGCCGCGGCTGATGGCCTTCGAAAGCTCGGGCGCTGATTGGAAGGGCAAGGGCTATCTCTGGCGCTCGGCGAGTGACGTCGCCAACGGCGTTTCGAAAGCGGCCTCGGCGCGGGCGCGCGCGCTTGCCGACGACGAATACCGGCGGCTGCTCTATGTCGGCATGACGCGCGCCGAGGACCGGCTGATCGTCTGCGGCTATCACGGCAAGCGCGCGCCGAGCACCGGCACCTGGCATTCGATTGTCAGCCGGGCACTGCTGTGTGCGCCGGAAAGCGCTGAGCGGCGGCATCCGGCGACACCCGACGTGGCGGTGCATCGCTTCCATATGACCAAGCTGCCGCCGATGGCGCTCAATCAGGCTGAGGAGACGATACCGTTCGATCATGCCGCGCCGCTGCCGGACGGCCTGTTCCGGCCGCTCCCGCCCTATGAGGACTTGCCGCGGCCGCTCTCGCCTTCAGGCGCCTCGGCGCTGATCGACGAAGCGACGGAAAGCTTGCCCGACACGCGCTCGCCGGTGCTCGATGCGGAAACCGAACCCGGCTTTGCGGTGATGCGCGGGCTTGCACTGCACAAATTGCTGCAGATGCTGCCCGGCATCGCCGAGGACGAGAGGCGGAGCGCGGCCGAACGCTATCTGGCGCGCGCCGGCGCCGACTGGCCGGCCGAAGAGCGCGACACCGCGCTGGAAGCCGTGCTTTCCATCCTGTTCGACAGAAGCTTCGGGGCGCTGTTCTCGCCGTCCTCGCGGGCGGAAGTCGCCATCATGGGCAGCCTGGAGGTGAAGGGCAGGCTGCGCTCCATCTCCGGCAAGATCGACAGGCTGGCCGTCACTGCGGAAACGGTCTCGATCGTCGACTACAAGACCAACCGGCCGGCGCCGGCCAGCCTGGCCGAAGTGCCGCCGGCCTATGTCCTGCAGCTTGCGCTCTACCGCGCGCTGCTTCAGCCGCTCTATCCGGGCCGCACGGTGACGGCCGCGCTGCTGTTCACCGAGGCGCCGCGCCTGATCGAGCTGCCGGCAGCGGCCATGGACGGTGCCCTTGCCCGACTCACGGGAGCGTGACACAAGAACTGCTTGAACATCGCCACCACAGCCACCACATTTGGTGCAACCCGAGTTTTCGAAAGGATTTCAGCATGGCCACCGTCAAGGTCGACAAGGGCAATTTCCAGGCCGATGTGCTCAATGCCAAGGAGCCGGTTGTGGTGGATTTCTGGGCCGAGTGGTGCGGTCCGTGCAAGATGATCGCCCCGGCTTTGGAAGACATCGCCAAGGAGCTCGGCTCGAAGGTGAAGGTCGCCAAGCTCAACATCGACGAGAATCCCGAGTTGGCCGCCCAGTACGGCGTGCGCTCGATCCCGACGCTGATGATCTTCAAGGGCGGCGAAGTGGCCGACATGAAGGTGGGTGCGGCGCCGAAGACGGCGCTGTCGCACTGGATCAATGGCAGCCTCGCCTGAGCCAATCCGAATATCAGAAAGATCGAGCCCGGCCATCGCGCCGGGCTTTTTCCTTGGCGCCATCGCTGACGGCGCTCTGGCCCTGACGCTTCGGGCAGCCATCTCCTTTCCTTAAGAAAAGGAGAGCCCCATGACCGGAACAGCCAAGGCCACAGTTCACGTCGACAATGAGCGCGTGATCGTCACCGAATACCGCTTCGCCCCGGGCGCCAACACCGGCTGGCACCGCCATGGCCACGACTATGTCATCGTGCCGCTGATGGACGGCAAGGTGAAGCTGGTGACCAAGGACGGCGAATCCTTCGCGGAGATGAAGCAAGGCGCGCCCTATTTCCGCCGGGAAGGCGTCGAGCACGATGTCATCAACGCCAATGACGGCGAATACGCCTTTATCGAGATCGAGCTGAAATAACCTTCGAGGCAGGCGCCGCTACCAATCGGCGACGCGATCGCCGCCGATGAATTGCGCGCTTTTGTCCGTGTATTCGAACAGCTCGATCTTCACGCCGTTGGGGTCTTTGATCCAGGCCTGCCAGGTGCCGTCGCAAGCGAGCTTCTTCGCCGTGACCTCGACCTCTTGCGACCGGATATGGGTGATCGCGGCGTCCATGTCTTCCACCTCCAGGCAGAAGTGGTTGATCTGGTTCGCCTCGCTGTAGCGGGCTTCGGCCTTCTCGAACACCTCGACATGGCTGCGGCCGCCGCAATCGAGATAGAAACCGAAGATCTTGCCGTCGCGCATAAAGTTGAACCGGGTGTCCATGCCGAGCACATCCCGGTAGAAGCCGCGCGTCGCCTCAAGGTCATGCGCGAAGATGCAGACATGGGCCAGTTGGTTCACCTTGATCACGATTGCTCCTCGCGGCTGCCTCGGCGCTATCAGGTCGGCGGCGTGCCGTTCTCGTCCAGCACAGCGCCGGCGAAATAGAGCGAGCCGCCGATGAGGATGCGCGGCGCCGGACCGTCCCAGCTGTCGCGCAGCAGCATCAGCGCGTCGGCGACGGAGTTGACCGGCTCGGCCGACAGGCCGGCCTCGGTGGCGCGCAGCGCGAGCTCGTCATTGGGCACGCCGGCATCGCTCTTGCTCACCGGCACCGTGTAGACATGGCGGGCAAGCCCCTTGAAGGCGCTGAAATAGCCGGTCTGGTCCTTGGTGTTGATCATGCCGGCGATGAGGATCAGCGGGCGCGGATTCTTTTCCTCCTGCTCGGCCAGCGCTTCGGCGATGACGACGCCGGCGCCCGGATTGTGGCCGCCGTCGAGCCAGATCTCGGCGCCCTTTGGGGCAAGCTCAACCAACCTGCCCTGCGTCAGCTTTTGCATCCGGGCCGGCCACGCGGTGCTGGTCATCGCTTTTTCGGCAGCGCGATGGCTTATCTCGAAGCCGGCGGCCTTGACCGCGGCGATCGCCGCGGCGGCATTGGCGAACTGATGCCGACCGGGCAGGCGCGGCAGCGGCAGGTCCATCAGACCGTCCTCGTCCTGATAGACCATGCGGCCGTTCTCCTCGAAGGCCAGGAAATCCTGACCGTAAACGACGGTCGGGCAATCCAGCCGCTCCGCGGTCTCGATCAGCACCTCCAGCGCGGTCTCGCTTTCCTGCGCGCCGATCACCACCGGGCAGCCGCGCTTCATGATGCCGGCCTTTTCGGCCGCGATCAGCTCAACGCGGTCGCCGAGATAGGCTTCGTGATCCATCGACACAGGCATGATCACCGAGACGGCAGGCCGCGAAATGACATTGGTGGCATCGAAGCGGCCGCCGAGCCCGACCTCGATGATCGCCGCCTCGGCCGGATGCTCGGAAAACAGGATGAAGGTGACGGCGGTGAGGATCTCGAAAACGGTGATCTTCTGGCCTTGATTGGCCTTGGCGACGCGCGCGATGGCCTCGGCAAAGACATCGTCGTCGACCAGCTTGCCGCCGCCCTCGGCGGCCAGCCGGTAGCGCTCGTGCCAGTTCACCAGATGCGGCGAGGTGTGCACGTGGACGAGATGACCGGCCGCCTCCAGCAGCGCACGCGAGAAGGCGGCGCAGGAGCCCTTGCCGTTGGTGCCGGCGATGTGGATGACCGGCGGCAGCCGGTCCTGCGGGTTGCCGAGACGCTCGAGCAGGCGGGCGATGCGGTCCAGCGAAAGGTCGAAACCTTTCGGATGGAGCGTCATCAGATGTTCGATTTCACGAGCGGCGGCGAGCGTTGTCATGGCGGAATCCTAGAGCATTTGCGGCGAAAGAACAGGATCGCCTTCAATGCTTTTCGTTCGTGTGCAATTCCGGACGCAAAACCGCTGCGCACTCTTGCTGGAATTGCTCTGGCGCATGAGCCCGAAAACCGGGATCGGTTTTGGAAAGGGATCATGCGCAAACAGCTACTGCGCAGCGCAGCTGGCGCAATCGCGGTGGGCGGCAAACGATGTCGCGTCAGGCCTGCGGCCGGGATTCGGCGTTGACGACCGCCGGCGGCAGGATCTCAGGCTCCAATGGCGTCTCGGCCACTGGGGTCTTGAGCAGCATCTTCAACAGTCGTGCGATGGTCGAGCGCATCTCCAGACGCGAGACCACCATGTCGACCATGCCGTGTTCCATCAGATATTCGGCGCGCTGGAAGCCATCGGGGAGTTTCTCGCGGATCGTCTGCTCGATGACGCGTGGCCCGGCGAAGCCGATCAGCGCGCCGGGCTCGGCGATGTGAACGTCGCCCAGCATGGCATAGGACGCGGTCACGCCGCCGGTGGTCGGGTTGGTGAGCACCACGATATAGGGCAGGCCGGCTTCCTTCAGCCGGTCGACGCCGACCGTGGTGCGCGGCAACTGCATCAGCGAGAGGATGCCTTCCTGCATGCGGGCGCCGCCCGAGGCGGCGAACAGGATCAGCGGCCGCCTGCGCTGCAAAGCGACCTCGAAGGCATGGACGATGGCCTCGCCCGCGGCCATGCCGAGCGAGCCGCCCATGAAGGCGAAATCCTGCACGGTAACCACCACCGGCAGGCCTTCGATGGTGCCGACTGCGTTAAGAATCGCGTCCTCGAGGCTTGTCTTGGCTTTCGCCTCTTTCAGCCGATCGGTGTAGCGCTTCTCATCGCGGAACTTCAGCGGATCCTGCACGACCTTGGGGTTTTCCAGCGTCTCGTATCTGCCGTCGTCGAAGAAGTATTTCAGCCGCTCCTTGGCCGAGATCTTCATATGGTGGCCGGAAGACGGGATGACGAACTGGTTGGATTCGAGGTCCTTGTGGAAAATCATCTCGCCGGTCTCGGGATCCTTGATCCAGAGATTTTCCGGCATGTCGGTGCGCCGGCCGAGCATCGAATTGATCTTCGGTCGAACGTAGTTGGTGATCCAGTTCATCGCTTCGGCTCCTGTCCCGACGAAGAGACGTCCAGCAATTCCAGGAAAAGTGTGTGGCGGTTTTCCGTCCGGAATTGCGTAAAAACAAATAGTCAGACTATTCGGCGGCAGCAAGGCGGGCCGAGCGGACGCCCTGGGCAAGCCCGCTGACCAGCGTGGCGACCGCTTCGGCCGGATCGGCGGTCTTCTCGCCCTTGGGCCCGAGCACATTGGCGACCGCGTTGACGATGGCCGTGCCGACGACGACGCCGTCGGCGGAGGCGCCGATGGTACGCGCCTGCTCGGCGGTCTTGACGCCGAAGCCGACGCAGACCGGCAGCGCGGTGTGACCCTTGATGCGTTTGACCGCCGCCGACACCTTGGCAGTGTCGGCCAAGGCCGAGCCGGTGATGCCCGTCATCGACACGTAGTAGACGAAGCCGGAGGTGTTCTCGAGCACCTTCGGCAGGCGCTTGTCGTCGGTGGTCGGCGTCGCCAGGCGGATGAAATTAATGCCCGCCTTCAGCGCCGGAACGCAGAGCTCCTCGTCCATTTCCGGCGGCAGGTCGACAACGATCAGGCCGTCGATGCCGCTCGCCTTGGCGTCAGCCAGGAAACGATCGACGCCGTAAATGTAGATCGGGTTGTAGTAGCCCATCAGCACGATCGGCGTTTCGTCGTCGCCGGCGCGGAATTCGGACGCCATCTTCAGCGTCTTGACCAGCGTCTGGCCGCCTTTCAGCGCCCTGAGACCCGCCGCCTGAATGGCCGGGCCGTCGGCCATCGGATCGGAGAACGGCATGCCGAGCTCGATGACATCGCTGCCGGCGCCGGGAAGCGCCTTCATGATAGCCAAAGATGTCTCGTAGTCGGGATCGCCGCCCATGAAATAGGTGACCAAAGCCGGACGGCCCTCGGATTTGAGCTTCGCCATGCGGCGGTCGATGCGGGTCGTCATTGTCAGATCTCCATGCCCAGCATCTTGGCCACCGTGTGCACGTCCTTGTCGCCGCGGCCGGACAGGTTGACGATGACGATCTGGTCCTTGTCCATTTTCGGCACGATCTTCATCGCATGCGCGATGGCGTGCGCCGATTCCAGCGCCGGGATGATGCCTTCGACCCGGGTCGTCAGTTGGAAGGCCTCCAGCGCCTCGTCGTCGAGGATCGGCTCATATTCGACGCGACCCGAATCGCGCAGCCAGGCATGCTCGGGCCCGACGCCCGGATAATCGAGACCGGCCGAGATCGAATGGCCGTCGAGAATCTGGCCATCCGCATTCTGCAAGAGATAGGTGCGATTGCCGTGCAGCACGCCCGGCGCGCCGGCATTCATCGAGGCGCAGTGCTCGACGCCGTCGAGGCCGCGACCGCCGGCCTCGATGCCGATGATGCGCACATCCTTGTCGTCGAGGAACGGGTGGAAAAGGCCAATGGCGTTGGAGCCGCCGCCGACGGCGGCGATGATGACGTCGGGCAGCCGGCCTTCCTGCTCCAGCATCTGGGCGCGCGCTTCCGTGCCGATCACCGACTGGAAGTCGCGCACCAGCTCCGGATAGGGATGCGGGCCGGCGGCGGTGCCGATCAGGTAATAGGTGTCCTCGACATTGGTGACCCAGTCACGCAGAGCTTCGTTCATGGCGTCCTTCAGCGTGCCGTGGCCGGCGGTGACCGGGCGCACCTCGGCGCCGAGCAGCTTCATGCGAAAGACGTTCGGGCTCTGGCGGGCGACGTCGGTGGCACCCATGTAAACCACGCAAGGATAGCCGAAGCGCGCAGCGACCGTGGCGGAAGCGACGCCATGCTGGCCGGCACCGGTCTCGGCGATGATGCGCTTCTTGCCCATGCGCTTGGCGAGCAGGATCTGGCCGAGGCAATTGTTGATCTTGTGCGAGCCGGTGTGGTTCAGGTCCTCGCGCTTGAAATAGACCTTGGCGCCGCCCCCGAGGCCCTTCGCCGAGGAAACCTCCCGAAGATGCCTTGTCAGGCCTTCGGCGAAATAGAGCTTCGACGGTCTACCGGCATAATGGGTCGAAAGGTTCTCCAGCTCCGCCTTGAACTCCGGATCATTCTTGGCCTTGTTCCACTGCTCTTCGAGATCGAGGATCAGCGGCATCAGCGTCTCGGCGACGAAGCGGCCGCCGAAAATGCCGAACATGCCCTGCTCGTCGGGCCCGGTGCGGAAGGAATTGGGCATAGCCGGCCTGTTCATCGCCGATCTCCTGAGTCTTTGCTTCTGAGCACGTCCTTATCGGAAAACCGGTTCCCACTTTTCCGGGACATGCTCGGGTTTGAAAACTTCCTCAGGCGGCGCGGTCGTCGCGCGCGGCCCTGACGGCCCGGAAAAACTGCTCGATCAGCGCCGGTTCCTTGACGCCCGGAGCGCTCTCCACGCCGGAGGAGATGTCTATCCCGGGCGGATTGGCCAGTCTGAGGGCATCGCCGACATTGGCGGCGTTGAGCCCTCCGGAAAGCATGTAATCGAGGCCGGCGTCAAGGCCGGCAAGGATGCGCCAGTCGAAGGCGACGCCATTGCCGCCAGGCAATTGCGATCCCTGGGGCGGCTTGGCGTCGAACATCAAGCGGTCGGCAACGCCGACATAGGGCTTCATCCGCTCGAGATCCGCAGCTTCGCTGACCGACAGCACCTTCATCACCGGCAGGCCATGGCGAGCCTTTAGTTCCGCCACACGCACCGGCGTTTCGGAGCCATGCAGTTGCAGCATATCCGGCTGCATCTTCGCGACAATATCGTCGAGAAAGTCATCATCCGCATCGACGGTGACGGCAACCGCCTTGGCCTTGCCGATGGCCGCCTGGCGCAGACGGCCGGCCTCGGCCGGATGGACGAAGCGCGGGCTTTTGGCAAAGAAGATGAAGCCGACGTGGCTGGCCCCGCCGGCGAGCGCGGCGGCCATCGCGGCGTCGGTCTTCAATCCGCAGATCTTGATGTCGAGCGTCATGGCGCGGGATTGGCACGAAAAGCCGCAAGAGTCGAGAAAAAGCATGCCGTTGCCGGGCCGACGGAAAGCGCTACCTTTCGAGTAGGGACACAGGCGGGAGCAGAAAGATCATGACCGACAAGACCGTCGCCGAACTCAGGCAGAAGATCGCGCAGGCGCGCGAGGTGATCGTGCATCTGATGGACAAGTCCGCTTTCAACGGCGCCGAGGCGCACCGGGCGCTCGACTATTTCGGCAGCGACGCGTTCGACCGGAATTTTCTGCCGTGGCCCCATGCGAGTGAGGAAGGGCTGCGGCCGGAGGAACTCAACGCGGCGAATGACGATTGAGCGGCTTCGGTGGGCCGCCAGCTATACGGGTGCCAGGGCGACGCCTACTCAAACACGATCGCCTGCAGCGCGCCGCCGTTGCGCTTCAGCCAGTCCTTGCAGCGATCGGTGTCGGGGCAGAGCTTTTCGCACAGCTTCCAGAATTTCGGGCCATGGTTCATCTCTTTCAGATGCGCGACCTCATGCGCCACCAGGTAATTGATGACCGGCGGCGGCGCCATCATGATGCGCCACGAGAAGGACAGATTGCCCTCCGAGGTGCATGACCCCCAGCGGCTGGAGGTATCCTTGTAGCGGATCGCCTTGGCGCGCTTGCCGATCGCCTCGGTGTGCTTGACCACCAGCTTCTCGATCTCGCGCTTGGCCTCGCGTTTCAGATAATCGGCGATGCGGCGCGGCAGGTGGACACGCTCGCCATGGATGATGAGCAGCGGGCCGCGCTCGTCGCGCGCGATGGTGACGGTGCCGCGTTTCGCCGGCTCATGGACGATGCGGTGCGGCACGCCGCGGATCGGGATCTTGATGCCGGGCCGCACCTGCGGGCGCATCGGCACCTTGGCCAGGCGCTGCTCCAGCCAGTCCTGATGGCGGTCGAGGAACTTCTCCACCTCGCCGCGGCGCAAGCCGGGCGGCACGGTTATGCGCAGCCCCTGGCCGCCGGAATCGATACGCAGCGTCAACCGCCGGGCCCTCGCGCTCTCGACGATTTTGAGCGGCAGGGTGCGGCCGGCGACGCAATGCTCGCGCTCCACGACGGGCTTGGGTTCTGGCTTGGTCAGATTGCGAAAGAAGCCGAGGGTCATGGCCGGACGATACGCGATTCGAGAAAAACGACCAGTAGAGTGAGGCTACATGGGGAACAAAAAAGAAACGGCGCCGCTTGCGCGACGCCGCATGTCGGCCGAGCCTTATGATTGAGGCTCAGTCGTCAAGGAGGTTCGAGCCCTTGCCGCGCTTCGGCCCCGTCGCTCCGGTCGGACCACTCGTCGTCGTCGGCGCGGTCCGCTTGTTGCGCTCGGCCATGAAGCGGTCGAACTCTTCCTGGTCCTTGGCACGGCGCAGCTCGCGGGCATACTCGTCGAACTCGTTCAGCATCTCGTCGAGCTTGCGGCGCTCCTCGGCGAGGCGTTCGAGTTCCTTCTCGCGCCAGTCGTCGAAAGCGACGTTGCCGGTGCGGGACGAGCCATGGCCCCAGCGGGCCGCCTTTTCCGAGCCACGGCGGCAGCCGGCGAAGATGCCGTCGGTGGCGCGGTTGACATCGCGCTTGAAGCCTTCGAGCCGGTCGCCCCAGATGATGTAGGCAAGCATGGCGAAGCCCAGCGGCCAGAACACCATGAAGCCGATCACCATCAGCGCGATGGTCGCCGGCGTCCAGGCCGGACGGATCAATGCACTTGTGTTCATTTTCTCCCAATCCTTCCGTTGGAGACAGCCAAACCGGCTGCGTGGAATCGAAATGGGAAGGCGAAATCGGCGATTCAAGGCAAGTCCGGCCAAAACCGGCGAAAGGCCTGAAATGATTATCGCTTTTTGAGTTTCTCGAGGAAAAGCACTGCCATTCCGGCGACCAGCCCCCAAAAAGCCGCGCCGACGCCGAACAAGGTGAGCCCTGAGGCCGTCACCGCAAAGGTGAGCGTGGCCGGCATGCGCTCGCCCGCATCATGGAGCGCGATCGAGAGCGCGTTGGCTAAAGGCGCCATCAGCGCCAGGCCGGCGACCAGCACGATCAGGCTCTGCGGCAGGACGGCGAAGATCGCCACCAGCGAAGCGCCGAAGATGGCGAAGACCAGATAGGCGAGCGCATAGAACGGCCCCGTCTTCCAGCGCTCGGCGGGATCCGGATGGACATCCGGGCCGGTGCAGATCGCCGCGGAGATCGCCGCCAGATTGGTCGTCGAGGCGCCGAACGGCGCCGAGAGCAGCGAGAACAGCCCGGTGACGCCGATCAGCGGGCCAGGTTCCGGGTGGTAGCCGGCGGCTTTCAGCACCGCGAGACCGGAGAGGTTCTGGGAGGCCATGGTGACGAGGTAGAGCGGCAAGGCCAGGCCAATGATCGCCGAAACGGTGAACTGCGGAGCGATCAGCGTCAGTGTCGACAATTCCGGCGCCGGCAGGCCGCCGACGCGGCCGGTGAGGAAGGCGGCAAGGCCGCCGCCGATCAGCACGACAAGGACCGAAACCGCCGGGTTGAACAGCCGGATGACGAAGAAGGCGGCGATCAGCGGCAGGATCAGCCACGGATCGGCGGGAATGGCCTTGACCGCACTGATGGCGAAGCCGACCAGGATGCCGGCCAGCATGCCGGACGCCACCGAGGCCGGAATCTGCGCGATCAGCCGGGTCAGCGGCTTGAACAGGCCGGTGGCGATCAAGAGGATGCCGGTGACGATGAAAGCGCCGACGGCTTGCGCCATGGTGAAGCCGCTGGAGACCGCGATCAGCGCCAGGCCCGGGGTCGACCAGGCGGTGATGACCGGCATTTTCGTGCGCCAGGACAGCCACAGGCATTCTAGGGCCATGGCCAGGCAGATCGCCGTCACCCCGCTCGCGGTCTCGACCTGAGTGGCGCCGATCGCCTTGGCGGCGGCAATGACGATGGCTAAAGTGCCGCCAAAGCCGACGATGGCCGCAACGAAGGCGGATATCGGGATTGAAATGCGCATGCTCATGAAACCCGCTGGACCAGGTCGCCGACGGCGCGGTTGAGCAGGTCGAGATCCTCCGGGCGGGAGAGGCGATGATCGCCGTCGGGGATAAGCGACAGCGTGACGTCATCGGCCGGCAGCAGTGCGGCGAGCTTCAGCGCATGGCCGGAAGGCACGTCGGGATCGGCGAGACCCTGCAGGATATGCACCGGGCAATGAGTGTCGATCGGCCCGGTCATCACCCGGTTCGCGCGGCCGTCCTCGATCAGCGCGCGCGTGTAGATATAGGGCTCGGCGGAATAGTCGGACGGTTCCTCGAAGAATCCCTTTTTCGAAAGGTCGCGCTTCTGCGCCCTGGTCAGCACCGGCTCGATCAGCTCGACGGTAAAGTCGGGCGCCGGCGCAAGCAGCACCAGGCCGGCGATGCGGTCGTCGCCGGCCTTGCGCAATTCCTGCACCATGCGCAGCGCAATCCACGCCCCCATCGAGGAGCCGACCAGGATCTGCTTGCCCTTGCTGAAGCGGCGAAAGACGGCGAGGCTCTCGGCCAGCCATTTCGAGATCGTGCCCTCGGCGAATTCGCCGCCCGATTCGCCGTGGCCGGAATAGTCGTGGCGCAGATAGGCGCGGCCTTCGCGGCTCGCCCAGGCCGACAGCGCCTCGGCCTTGGTGCCGAGCATGTCGGACTTGTAGCCGCCCAGCCAGACGATGCCCGGCGCTGAGCCCGGCGCCTGCCTGACAGCGATCTGCGTTCCGTTCACGTCGATGAAAACTGGTGCGCTGGCGTCCATGACCTCGTCCTTCCGGCCGGTCTTTTGGCACATCCGGCGGTTCGCGGAAAAGTGCTCGCACCTTTTCTTTGCTTGGTGCAGGCAATGGCAAGCTTTGAGGTGATTTCCTGGCGAGGCTGTGCTATTGACTCCGGCCGCGCGCTCACCACATAGGCGCGTCCAAGCGATTGAACTCAAAGAAACCCTGAACGAAACGGCCGAGGAGACCACGACCATTCGCAGACCTTTCAAAGCAGCGGCCCCGACCAAGGACGGTCCGCGCTCCAACCGAGACATCCGGGTGCCCCGGGTCCAGCTCATCGACGCAGAAGGCCACAACCGTGGCGAAGTTTCCATCAACGACGCGCTGCTGCTGGCCGAAGAGGCCGGGCTAGATCTCGTCGAGATATCGCCCAACGCGCAGCCGCCCGTCGTCAAGATCCTCGATCTCGGCAAGCTGAAATACGCCAACCAGAAGAAGGCGGCCGAGGCGCGCAAGAACCAGAAGGTCATCGAGATCAAGGAGATCAAGATGCGCCCGAACATCGACAGCCATGACTACGAAACCAAGATGAAGGCCGTGCGGCGCTTCTTCGAGGACGGCGACAAGGTCAAGCTGACGCTGCGTTTCCGCGGCCGCGAAATGGCGCATATGGAACTCGGCATGCAGCTCCTGAACAAGGTGCGCGAGGAAGTCGCGCCGATCGCCAAGGTCGAGGCCGAGCCGAAGCTCGAAGGCCGACAGATGATGATGGTGCTGGCGCCCCGCTGACGGTGCGCCTCACGTTTTCCTTTCCGTCCTGGAGCCATTCCGGCGCGATCGCCGCAAGCTGTCGCGCCGATCACGGTTTCGCGAGAGAGAATTGACCGGCCGGCGCTGCTTGGCGCTCCAAAATCCGCCTGAATTGCCGCGCAGGGCGACCCGACGATCGGCGGGGGCGCCTGTTTTTCTATCCGATCGCCGGCTCCTCGACGATCGAGCTCCTTGATCGCGAGCAAATCGACGATCGGGTGTTCCCGATCGCGATCAAAACACGACGATCGGATTGGCCATGGTCGATGAAACAAAGATCCCGACCGACAACCAGATAGAAGGGTTGGGCGGCTACCAGTATATGCGCCGCATCGTGCTGGCGGTGCTCATCGTGGTGCTGTTTGCGGCACTCCTGTTCGGCCAGTCGACGTTCCCTCCCGAGACGCCCGTGCACGAGACGATCGAGATGTTCGGCGTGCTCCTGATCTTCCTGGGCATCGTCGGGCGCTTGTGGTCGACGCTCTACATCGGCGGCCGCAAATCCTCCGAAGTGGTCACCGGCGGGCCCTATTCGATCACCCGCAACCCGCTCTATCTGTTCTCGACCGTGGCGGCAGCCGGCGTTGGCGCGCAGATCGGCTCGTTTTCCGGCATCATCCTCTTCGCGGTCCTTTGCGCCGGCGCCTTCCACGTCGTCATCCTGCGCGAGGAGCGCTATCTCAAGGAAGTCCTCGGCGCTCCCTACAAAGCCTATCTGGCGCGCGTGCCTCGCTTCTTTCCGAAGCTTTCACTCTACCAGGAAGGCGACACCGGCAGCTTCAAGCCGCGCCTGCTGTTGAACACGCTGCTCGACGGGCTGGTGTTCCTGGTGGCGCTGCCGGCCTTCGAACTGATCGACGGCGCGCAGCAGTCGGGGGTGCTGCCGGTGTGGTTCACGCTGCCCTGAACGGGAAAGCGCGCCGCGGGGCGGGTAGTGTCTCAGTTTGAAATTAGGAATTGAGATCAGCAATCGGAGTCGCATAGACGACGATACCGTAACCCTCTTGGACCGCAGTCGCAGCTGCGTTTCGCAACGGTTCGTCGCTGATCGAAGAAATTTCGATTTCCAGCCTTTTCGAGCCTCTTACCTCGATCAGCTCCCATCCGCATTCGGCCAGAAACCGTGGTGATGATGAGAGTGCAGTCCCCAAGTCGTGGGCATTGATGTAGACCAAAAGTGCGTGGCGTTCCCCATCGGGATACTGGGTGTGCCTGTTCGCGCAGGCTATGATTTTCAATACGTGGATGCTCATTTGGCCTTTCGTACTTTTCCCGTAGGGACCGCGCTTGCCCGGCTTCGGAGCAACGGCGTCCATCTTCGCGCAATGGTCGTCCATCGACCAGAGCGTCTTGGACACGCCAGCGGCCATTGCCGGCGTCATCTTCAGCGTCTTGTGCTTTGCGGTAAGTACATAGGAGTTCGGCGCAGGCGATAACCCCTAGGCGGAAGCGCATATTTCAAACTGAGACACTACCGCAGGGCGTGAGGTGTTGCGCACGAGCCCTGTTTGATCTATAGGACCGCCGTTCTGCGTATCGGGCCGGAAATCATCTCTGATTTACGGAAAGCACGATACGCAGAGCAAAAACAAAAACCGCCCGGCAGGGCATGCCGTGGCGGTTTCATTTGCTTTTCGGGCTCTGGTCGGCCCGAAGCGAGAAAAGAAGCGCGATGGTGCGCCACATTACGGAGTAGCAAAATGCCCAAGATGAAGACCAAATCGGCCGCCAAGAAGCGGTTCAAGATTACCGCCACCGGCAAGGTGCTGTCGGCTGCCGCCGGCAAGCGCCACGGCATGATCAAGCGTTCCAACAAGTTCATTCGCGATGCCCGCGGCACGATGGTTCTGGCTGAACCGGACGGCAAGAAGGTCATCAAGAATTTTCTGCCGAACGGCCTTTAAGCATTCGGTCCGGAACAGCGTTTTAAGGAGATCATGACATGGCACGCGTGAAGAGAGGCGTCACCGCCCACGCCAAGCACAAGAAGGTCCTGAAAGCCGCCAAGGGCTTCTACGGCCGTCGCAAGAACACCATCCGCATCGCCAAGCAGGCGGTGGAAAAGTCGCTGCAGTACGCCTATCGCGACCGCAAGAACCGCAAGCGCTCGTTCCGCGCGCTGTGGATCCAGCGCATCAATGCAGCGGTGCACGAGCACGGCCTGACCTATGGCCGCTTCATCGACGGCCTCAACAAGGCCGGCATCGAGATCGACCGCAAGGTCCTTTCGGACATGGCCATTCACGAGCCGCAGGCTTTCGCAGCCCTTGTGGCCAAGGCCAAGGTGGCGCTCGAATATCTGAAGAACACCACGCCGAATGCTTTTGAGAGCGCTGTCGCCTAAGCCAGCGCTTCCCAAGCATTCGCTATTCTGATTTTGGGGAACCCGCGCTGGCACGGCTGGCGCGGGTTTTTCTTATGCCTGATGCAACCAAATTGGTGACGCACCGAACCCCGGTGGTTGCCCGATCGAGAGAGTTTCGCCGTGAACGCCACCGCTGGAAATCTTGAAACCCTTGAAGCTTCTTTGATGGCCGACATCGCGGCCGCGGCCGACGAGCAGGCGATCGAGGCTGTGCGCGTCTCGGCGCTGGGCAAGAAGGGCTCGGTCTCCGAAATGCTGAAAACGCTCGGCGCCATGAGCGCCGAGGAGCGCCAGGTCAAGGGTCCGGCGATCAATGGGCTGAAGAACCGCGTCACCGAAGCGCTGACGGCGCGCAAGTCGGAGCTGAAGGACGTGGCGATCGCGGCGCGGCTCGCCGCCGAGACGGTCGACGTCACGCTGCCGGTGCGCCAGTCGCCGGCCGAGCGCGGCCGCATCCATCCGATCAGCCAGGTGATCGACGAAATCGCCGCGATCTTCGGCGACCTCGGCTTCGCGATCGCGGAAGGTCCGGACATCGAGACCGACTATTACAATTTCACCGCGCTCAATTTCCCGGAAGGCCACCCCGCGCGCGAGATGCACGACACCTTCTTCTTCCAGCCGGACGAGAAGGGCGAACGCAAGCTTTTGCGCACGCACACCTCGCCCGTGCAGATCCGCACCATGGAGCAGCAGAAGCCGCCGATCCGCATCGTCATCCCCGGCAAGACCTACCGGCAGGATTCGGACGCAACGCACTCGCCGATGTTCCATCAGGTCGAGGGGCTGGTAATCGACAAGACCGCCAACATCGCCAACATGAAGTGGGTGCTGGAGGAATTCTGCAAGGCCTTCTTCGAAGTGCCGAGCGTCAAGATGCGCTTCCGGCCGTCCTTCTTTCCGTTCACCGAGCCCAGCCTCGAGGTCGACATCCAGTGCGACCGCTCGCGGCCGGGAGAAGTGCGCTTCGGCGAAGGCTCCGACTGGATGGAGATCCTGGGCTGCGGCATGGTGCATCCCAACGTGTTGCGTTACGGCGGGCTCGATCCCGACGAATACCAGGGCTTTGCCTGGGGCATGGGTATCGACCGCATCGCCATGCTGAAATACGGCATGCCGGACCTGCGCGCCTTCTTCGACGCCGACGTGCGCTGGCTCACGCATTACGGCTTCCGGCCGCTCGACATGCCGACGCTGTTCGGGGGCCTTTCCACATGACCGCTCCCCACACCGGGGGTTGCCGCTGCGGCGCGGTGCGGTTCGAGGCCTCGGCCGAGCCGCACCACATCAGCTATTGCCATTGCGGCGATTGCCGGCGCGCCAGCGGCGCGCCGGTGTCGGCCTTTATCGGCTTCACGGCCGACCAGATCGCGCTCGAAGGCAAGTCGCTGAAGAGCTACCGGAACGGCCCGGTGGCGCGCTCGTTCTGCGGCATTTGCGGCTCGCCGATCGCCTATAGCGACGAGCGGCTCGCCGGCCATATTTACTTCACGCTCGGCGCCATGGACATGCCTGCCTATTTCAGGCCGACGCTGCATGCACATGTGCGCGAGCAGCTGCCCTTCCTGCATATGCCCGATTCACTGCCGCGGCACCTCAAGACGAGCGTGGCTAGACCTGACGCGCAAAGCCCTTCCTACGGAACACAGTCATGAAATTCACCCTCTCCTGGCTCAAGGACCATCTCGAGACCGACGCCTCGCTTGCCGAAATCGTCGAGCGGCTGACGGCGATCGGCCTCGAAGTCGAACATGTCGACGACAAGGCGGGCCTAAAACCCTTTGTCATAGCCAAGGTGCTGACTGCCGTGCAGCATCCCGACGCCGACCGGCTGCGGGTGCTTACGGTCGATGCCGGCGACGGCAGGCCGCCGGTGCAGGTGGTGTGCGGGGCGCCCAACGCACGCGCCGGCCTTGTCGGCGCTTTTGCTGCGCCCGGCACCTATATTCCCGGCATCGACGTGACGCTTTCGGTCGGCAAGATTCGCGGCGTCGAGAGCCATGGCATGATGTGCTCCGAACGCGAGCTGCAGCTTTCGGACGAGCATACCGGCATCATCGACCTGCCCGAAGACGCACCGGTCGGCACCAGCTTCGCCGCCTACGCCCATCTCGACGATCCGGTGATCGAGATCAACCTGACGCCGAACCGCCCCGATGCCACCAGCGTCTACGGCATCGCGCGCGATCTTGCGGCGAGCGGCCTCGGCCGGCTGACCGGCGGCGCGATCATGCCGCATGCCGGCGACGGCATGTGCCCGGTCAAGGTCAAGATCGAGGCACCGGAACTCTGCCCCGGCTTCGCGCTGACGCTGGTGAAGGGCGTGAAGAACGGCCCGTCGCCGAAATGGCTGCAGCAGCGGCTGATCGCCATCGGGCTTCGGCCGATCAGCGCGCTGGTCGACATCACCAACTACGTCACCTTCGACCGCGGCCGGCCGCTGCATGTGTTCGACGCGAAGAAGGTCGCCGGCAACCTTGTGGTACGCCGCGCCAGGGACGGTGAAAAGGTGCTGGCGCTCGACGGACGCGAATACTCGCTGACGCCGGAGATGTGCGTGATCGCCGACGACAACGGCATCGAATCGATTGCCGGCATCATGGGCGGCGAGCATTCGGGCTGCGACGAGAACACCACCGACGTGCTGATCGAATCGGCGCTCTGGGACCCGATCACGACGGCCCGCACCGGTCGCACGCTCGGCATCATCAGCGATGCGCGCTACCGCTTCGAGCGCGGCGTCGACCCTGAGTTCATGGTTCCCGGCGTCGAGCTCGCGACCAAGCTGGTGCTGGAATTCTGCGGCGGCACGCCGACCGAAATCGAGGTGGCGGGCTATGCCGGCCACAAGCCGAAGATCATTTCTTTCCCGCTGTCGGAAGTGAAGCGGCTGACCGGCATCGAGGTGCCGAGAGAAGAAGCGCTCGCAATCCTAACCCGACTCGGCTTCGAGCCGCGCAGCTCGGGTGACGCCGTCGAGGTGAAGGTCCCCTCCTGGCGTCCGGATGTCGACGGCAAGGCCGATCTCGTCGAGGAAGTGATGCGCATCCACGGCGTCGACAACATAGCGCCGCAGCCGCTCACCTCGCATGACGCGGTCAACGGCAGGATCCTGACCACGCTGCAGGTGCGCACCCGGGCCGCCAAGCGCGCGCTCGCCGTGCGCGGCATGATGGAGGCGGTCACCTGGTCGTTCATTCCGGCGAAACACGCCGAGCTGTTCGGCGGCGGCCAGAACCGGCTGAAGCTCGCCAACCCGATCGCCGCCGACATGTCAGACATGCGGCCGTCGCTGCTGCCTGGGCTGATCAGCGCCGCCCAGCGCAATGCCGATCGGGGCATCGGCGACGTGGCGCTGTTCGAGGTCTCCGGCACCTATGAAGGCGACTTGGCAGACCAGCAGCGGCGCGTCGCCGCCGGCGTGCGGCGGGGCACCGCCAAGCTCGAAGGCTCGAGCCGCAGCTGGGCCGGCAATGCCGGGCCGGTCGGGGTGTTCGACGTCAAGGCCGATGCGATCGCGTCGCTCGAAGCTTGCGGCGCGCCGGTCGACAGGCTGCAGATCGAGCCCGGCGGCCCGGCCTGGTACCATCCCGGACGCTCAGGCACGATCAAGCTCGGGCCGAAGACCGTGCTCGGCACTTTCGGCGAGTTCCATCCAAAGACGCTCGAAGTGCTCGACGCCTCCGGGCCGCTCTGCGGCTTCGAGGTCTTTGTCGATGCCGTGCCGGAGCCGAAGGCCAAGCCGACGCGCACCAAGCCGAAGCTGGAGCTTTCACCCTTCCAGGCGGTGAAGCGCGATTTTGCTTTCGTCGTCGACCGGACGGTCGAGGCCGGCACGCTGGTGCGGGCAGCTTTGGCCGCCGACAAGAAGCTCGTCACCGGCGTTTCGGTGTTCGACGTCTTCGAGGGCGCTGCGCTCGGCGCCGCCAAGAAGTCGATCGCCATCGAAGTCTCGATCCAGCCGGTCGAAAAGACGCTGACCGACGAGGATCTCGAGGCGCTGGCCAAGCGCATCGTCGAGAACGTCAACAAGCAGACGGGCGGCGTGCTGAGAGCATAAAGGATTGCCGGAAGGTGGCGAATCGCCCTCCAAAGGGCGATGCACCATCTCCGCTATTCCGGCCTGCCTTTCGAGGAGCAGCGCGCGGCGTTCCTCGAAATCGTGGCGGCGGACCCGCTGCTGGCCAAAACGCTGGCGCGAGTGCGTGAACTGGCGTTGCCGGACTGGCTGGTGGTTTCCGGCGCGCTTTACAACAGCATCTGGAACCATCTCACCGGCAGGCCCTCAGGCTACGGCATCAAGGATGTCGATCTGTTCTATTTCGACGGCACCGATCTCTCCTACGAGGCCGAGGACGCGGTGATCCGCCGGGCGGCGCAGCATTTCGAAGGACTGACGCTGCCGGTGGAGGTGCGCAACCAGGCACGCGTGCACCTGTGGTATCCGGCCAAGTTCGGCCAGGCATGCCCGCGCTACACGAGCGCGAGTGAATCGGTCGGCTATTTCGCGTCGAAGACGCATGCGGTTGGCGTGCGGTACGGTGCCGAGGGATGCCTAGATTTGGTGGCGCCGTTCGGGCTCGACGACATTTTTTCGTTCCGCATCACGCCGAACCGGGTGCTGGACAACCAGCGGACGCATGAGGCGAAGGGGAGGAGGGCGCGAGAGAACTGGCCGGAGATCAGCGTCGTGCCTTGGTAGGTCAGCGCGAGGCGCCCCCCTCTGTCCTGCCGGACAGAGGGGGGCGCTGTCCCGCCAGCGTCTCAAAGCAAGCTGAAATGTCTAACCATTCACCAGCGCCAGCAGCTCTTCGGTATAGCGCTTGCCGACGACCTTGTCGGGCGACAGCGCGTCGCCGATGGCCGCGATCTCGGCGGCGCTCAGCTTGATCCCGGCCGCTGCCGTGTTCTGCTCCAAATGGCGGATCTTGCGCGCGCCGGGGATCGGCACGATGAAATCGCCCTGGTGCAGCACCCAAGCGAGCGCCAGTTGCGCCGCTGTCACGCCCTTTTCCATCGCCAACTTTTCCAGCACGGCAATGACGGCATTGTTGGCTTCCATGGCTTCGGCCTGGAAGCGCGGCAGGCCGAGGCGCCAGTCGCCGGCGCCGAGCGTATCGCGCTTGGCGATGGTGCCGGTGAGCAGGCCGCGGCCGAGCGGACTGTAGGGGACAAAGCCGATGCCGAGCTCGCGGCAAACGGCAAAGACCTCGTCCTCGGGATCGCGGCTCCACAGCGAATACTCGCTCTGCACGGCGGCGATCGGGTGCACGGCATGCGCCCGGCGCAGCGTGGCGCCGCTCACTTCCGACAGGCCGAGCGCCCGCACCTTGCCCTCGCGCACCAGTTCGGCCATGGCGCCGACCGTGTCCTCGATCGGCACGTTCGGGTCGACACGGTGCTGGTAATAGAGGTCGATGACGTCTGTGTTCAAGCGCTTCAGTGAGGATTCGGCCACCGCCTTGACGTGCTCGGGGCGGCTGTCGACGCCGATCATCCGGTCGGTGCCTGAGCCTTGCTCGGCGATCTTGAAGCCGAACTTGGTGGCGATCGTCACCTTCTCACGCACCGGCTTCAGCGCCTTGCCGAGCAGGATCTCGTTCTCGTAAGGGCCATAGACTTCGGCCGTGTCGAAGAAGGTGACGCCGATCTCGACGGCGCGGCGCAGCGTGGCGATCGCCTCGGCCTCGGGCTGGCCGCCATAGCCGAAGCTCATGCCCATGCAGCCGAGGCCGACGGGGAAGACTTCGAGTTCAGTTCCAAGTTTGCGGGTTTGCATGGCGCATCTCCTTGTTGCGATAGCAGAGAGATAGCGCCTCGCAGTGCGTTCGATAATTCTGTCTCTTTTGCACGGCATGCTCTATGAAATAGAACAATGAACCGGACGAACCTTTCCCAGCTGGCCGTTCTCGCCGCGGTCGCGCAATGCGCCAGCTTCCGCGGCGCTGCCCGCGAGCTCGGCATCGCGCCGTCGGCGGTCAGCCATGCCGTGGCGAGCCTGGAGGCGCGGCTCGGCGTGCGGCTGCTGGCGCGCAGCACGCGCAGTGTCGCCCCGACCGAGGAAGGCGCGCGGCTGTTGGAGCGCCTGCGGCCGGCGCTGTCCGAGATCGACCTGGCGCTGGAAACGGCGGTCGAGGCGCGCGACCGCCCGGCCGGCAATCTCAGGCTCAGCGTGCCGCGCACCGCCGCGCATCTGGTGCTGACGCCGCGGCTCGCTGCCTTCATGGCCGCCTATCCCGAGATCGTGCTGGAGGTCGTCATCGAGGACCGCTTCACGGATGTGGTGGAGGGTGGGTTCGACGCCGGTGTCAGGCTGGGCGAAAGCCTGCAGCGCGACATGATCGCGGCGCGCATCGGGCCGAACATCCGCGGCGCGGTAGTCGGCGCGCCCTCCTACTTCGCGACCATGCCCAAACCGCGTCATCCGCGCGATCTCGCCGATCACCGCTGCATCCGCTTCCGCTTCTCCAGCGGCATCCTCTACCGCTGGGAGTTCGAGAAGGACGGCGAGGAAATCGAGATCGCAGCACAAGGGCCGTTGATCCTCGACGAGGACCATCTGATCGCCCAGGCCGCGATCGACGGCGCCGGGCTCGCCTTCGTCTTCGAGGACTATGTGAAGGCGCCGCTCGTCGATGGCCGGCTGATGCGCGTGCTGGAGGACTGGTGCCCCGCCTTCGACGGCTTCTTCGTCTACTACCCAAGCCGCCGCCAGATGCGGCCGGCGTTGCGGGCCTTCGTCGATTTCTTCAAGGTGAGCGGGTAGGCTCCACCCTTCCGATTGTGGGGAGGGCTGGAAGAAAGGTGATTTCAGCGACGTTTTTCGACCATGCAATCGTCCATCACCAACACCGCCACCCGCTATGGCTGGGCGATGATCATCCTTCACTGGCTGATCGGCCTCATCTTCATCGGCCAGTTCGTGCTCGGCTTCGTGATGATGCGGATCGACAGCCAGCGGACATCATTCGAGCTGATCCAGCTGCATAAGTCCTTCGGCTTCCTGCTGCTTGGGCTGGTCATCCTGCGCATCGCCTGGCGTGTCGGCGATGCGGCGCCAGTACTCCCGCCTTCGGTGGGAACATTGGAGCGCAAGGCAGCGCCGTTGGCGCATTTCGCGCTTTACGCCTTCCAGGTTGCGCTGCCGCTCTCCGGCTGGGCGCTGGTCTCGGTCTCGACGCTGGAAATCCCGACGATGCCGTTCAACCAGTTCGTCATGCCCGACCTGCCGCTCGCCGAATCCGACGCCGCGGAAAGCTTCTGGTCGGCCGCGCATTGGTATCTTGCCTATGCCGGCATCGCGCTGGTCGCGTTGCATATCCTTGCTGCGATGCGCCACCATTTCCTGCTGCGCGACAGCGTGCTCACGCGCATAATCACGCCTTCGTCAGCCCGGGAATAGGGCGGGCCGCCCGTTCGTTGGTGGCGGGAAGACAGCAATGCGCTGGTTCAGGATAGGAAAGATGTCGATGCATGCGCGCATCCTCGGATTGGCGGCCTTTGCCGCTTGCCTTGCCGCGCCGGTTTACGCCGCGGTGGCGCTCAGTGACGCCGCCGGCAGCTACACAATCAGCCCGGCTGGCTCCTCGATCCGCTTCACCATCGGCAAGGCCGGCGGTGGCGGCTTCGGCGGCGCCTTCGGCCGCTTCAAGGGCACGATCCGCATCGACAATGCCGATGTCGGACGCTCGAGGGTCGACCTCACCATCTTTCCGGAAAGCGTCGGCACCGGCCAGGGCCGCATCGATGCTTTCCTGCGTTCCGACGCCGTCTTCGACAGCGCCAACAATCCGGAGATCCAGTTCCGCTCGACAAACGTGACCCGCACCGGCGAGACCACCGCCGTGGTCACCGGCCGGCTGACGGCGCGCGGCAAGACGTTTTCGGAAAAGTTCACGGCCGAGCTCGATGGGCTGAAGTCAGGAACCATCAAGTTCCATGTCACCGGCAAGGTGCTCAGATCGCGCTACGGCATGGATGTCGGCACGCCGATCTATTCCAACGTCGTCGACTTCGACATGACCCTGACAGGGAGAAAGGGTTAGCTCTGGTCGCGCATCCTCGGGTTCGTCATCCTAGGGCGGAGCAAGGAGCGAAGCGACGGTTACAGAATTCTGCATCCCTGCACTTTACGTCATAGGTCACGGAATGGATCCTCGGATCAAGCCCGAGGATGACGAAGGCGCTTTGTGGCCCGCGTCTGCGATTGGCTTTTCTCCGGAATTGGGGCACACCTCCATCGACGTAACCGACATGGAGAAGCATGATGTTCCGATGGGGTGTTCTGTCGACGGCCAAGATCGGCCGCGAGCAGCTTTTGCCGGCGATCGTAGATTCGGAGAACGGCGTGCTGTCGGCGATTGCCAGCCGCGACCTGTCGAAGGCCAAGGCACTGGGCGAGCGTTTCGGCGCGCCGCATGCCTTCGGCACCTATGAGGAACTGCTCGCTTCCAAGGAGGTCGACGGCCTCTATATCCCGCTGCCGACCTCGCAGCATGTCGAATGGACGGCAAAGGCAATCGAGGCGGGAAAACATGTGCTGGTCGAGAAGCCGCTTGCGCTCGACGCCAAGGACATTCCGCCGCTTATCAAGCTGCGCGACGAGAAGAAGGTGCTGGTCTGCGAGGCCTTCATGGTCGTCTACCACCCGCAGTGGATCAAGGTGCGCGACCTCATTGCCAGCGGCGCGATCGGCCGCCTGCGCCACGTGCAGGGCGCGTTTTCCTATTACAATGTCGATCCCAGCAACATGCGCAACCAGCTCGATCTTGGCGGCGGCGCGCTGCCCGACATCGGTGTCTATCCGACCGTGTCGACGCGCTTCTCGACCGGCAAGGAACCGGTCCGCGTGCAAGCCACCATCGAGCGCGACAAGACCTTCGGCACCGACATCTATTCCTCGATCCGCGCCGATTTCGGCGACTTCGAACTGTCCTTCTACCTGTCGACGCAGATGGCGGCGCGGCAGGTGATGGTGTTCCATGGCGAGAAGGGTTTCATCGAGGTCTTTGGCCCGTTCAATGCCGGGCTCTACGACCACCACCGCATCGAATTGCACAACCAGAACCACACCGAAGCGCAGGTGTTCCGCTTCCCAGGCACCCAGCAGTACCGGCTGGAATGCGAGGCCTTCGTACGCGCGGCCCAGGGCGGCAAGGACCGTGTCTTCACGCTGGAGGAATCGGTCCTCAACCAGAAGGTCATCGACGCCATCCTCCGCGCCGGCGACAAGGACGGCTGGGAGCCCGTCTGACAGCCGTCGGAAGGGCGCTTGGGGGGAACGAAGATGGCTGACGACGCGGATGTCATCATTGTCGGCGCGGGGCTGGCAGGCCTCGTCGCCGCGGCAGAACTTGCCGATGCCGGCAAGAAAATCATCATCGTCGACCAGGAGCCCGAGCAATCGCTGGGCGGCCAGGCCTTCTGGTCGTTCGGCGGGCTCTTCCTGGTCGACTCGCCCGAGCAGCGGCGCATGCGCATCCGCGATTCCCACGACCTCGCGCTCGCAGACTGGATGGGCACCGCCGCCTTCGACCGCGCTGAGGATTTTTGGCCGCGCAAATGGGCTGAAGCCTATCTCGGCTTCGCCGCCGGCGAGAAGCGCTCCTGGCTGATCGAGCGCGGGTTGAAATTCTTCCCCGTCGTCGGCTGGGCCGAGCGCGGCGGCGGCAATGCCTGCGGCCACGGCAATTCGGTGCCGCGCTTCCACATCACCTGGGGCACCGGGCCCGGCGTGCTGGAGCCCTTCGTGCTGCGCGTCCGCGAGGCGCAGAAGCGTGGGCTCGTCGAGTTCAAGTTCCGCTACCGGGTCAACGAGATCACGCGGACCGGGAAGACGGTGACCGGGGTGCGCGGCGACGTGCTGGAGCCAAGCACGGTCGAGCGTGGACGCAAGAGCTCGCGCAACGTGGCCGGGGATTTCGAGCTCCACGCCCAGGTCGTGATCGTCGCTTCCGGCGGCATCGGCGGCAACCACGAGCTGGTGCGTACGAACTGGCCGCAGCGTCTCGGCGCGCCGCCGAAGCGCATGATCACCGGCGTGCCGGACCATGTCGACGGCCGCATGCTGGCAATTGCCGAAGCAGCGGGCGGGAGGGTCATCAACCGCGACCGCATGTGGCACTATGTCGAGGGCATCAAGAATTGGGCGCCGGTCTGGACCGATCACGCCATACGTATCCTGCCGGGTCCCTCTTCGCTATGGCTCGACGCGCGCGGCAGACGGCTGCCGGTGCCGCTTTTCCCAGGCTTCGACACTTTAGCCACGCTCAGCCATATCATGAGCACCGGCTTCGATTATTCGTGGTTCATCCTGACGAAGAAGATCATCCAGAAGGAGTTCGCGCTGTCGGGCTCGGAGCAGAATCCGGACCTCACCGGCAAGAGCTGGCGGCAGGTGCTTGGCCGCGCCACGTCGGGCATTCCCGGCCCGGTGAAAGCCTTCATGGAAAAGGGCGAAGATTTCATCGTCGAGGCCAACCTTTCGAAGCTGGTGGCGCGGATGAACGGGCTGGCCGGCGAGCCGCTGCTCGATGTGGCGCAGGTCGAACGCGAGATCCGCGCCCGCGACATGCAGCTCGACAACCCGTTCTCCAAGGATGCGCAGGTCACCGCGCTGCGCGGCGCGCGCGCCTATCTCGGCGACAGGCTGATCCGCACCGCAAAGCCGCACAAGATGCTCGATCCGGCGAACGGTCCGTTGATTGCGGTCCGCCTCAACATCCTCACCCGCAAGACGCTGGGCGGCCTGCAGACCGATCTCGACAGCCGCGTGCTCAACGCGGAGGGCGAGCCGGTGCCTGGTCTCTACGCGGTGGGCGAGGTCGCCGGCTTCGGCGGCGGCGGCGTGCACGGCTATGCGGCGCTCGAAGGGACCTTCCTCGGCGGCTGCATCTTTTCCGGCCGCAGCGCCGGAAGGGCGGCGACGAAGGCGGTCGGCTGAACGATCGAACGGTGTTGCCACAAGCTCGTGAGGCCTGCCCACCTTGTATGCTGCGGCCTCATTCCGGGGATTGATGGTGTTTGAAGTCGATGCCGGAAAGGGCGTTGACGATGCACGGAGACCTCATACCAAGCGGCCTCCGGCAAGTTTGGCCTCTTCCCCAAGCAAGATGGCCCTTACAACGGGTACCCACGCGCTTTAACGGATGCTAATATTCTCCGTTACTCGGGAAGGTCGCAATGTCCAAGGTTTGTTTGCTGTGCGCGTGCCTTCTTTTGCTGGCCGGCTTGTCGACACCGGCTTCCTCTGAGACCCAGATCGGTCAACGCAGCCATAGACATGCGCTCGTAATCGGTAACTCGGCCTACCGTTATGCGTCATCGCTTCCCAACGGGGTAAATGATGCGAATGCCATCTCCCGAGTTTTGCAAGAGACGGGCTTCGACGTCACCCTTGGACTGGATACTGACGCATCAACGTTCAGGGAACTCATCGGAAAATTCAGGCGAAACTTGCGGCCGGGTGACGTCTCGCTTTTTTACTTCGCCGGACACGGGCTCCAAGCGAACGGGGAGAACTACCTATTGCCGGTTGACGCCGCCCTTCAACGTCCGGCCGACTTGGCTCTGGAGGCTGAGCGCCTGCAAGACATCATCGCCGCGATGACGGCCGAGGAAAATATCGCAATCGTCCTTCTCGATGCCTGTCGGGACAATCCTTTCGTTAAGCAATTGAGTGGACCGGGTCAAAGTCGCGGCCTTGCCATAGGAAAGGGGCTGGGAGCCTTGGATGCCGGCAGGGGAGTCTTTATCGGCTTTGCAACACAACCCGGCAACGTGGCTCTCGATGGAGCCGTCAATCATAGTCCGTTTGCAGACTCTCTTGTGAAGCGGATAAAGACTCCTTCGATCGACATTGAAATTCTCATGCGTCGCGTCCGGTTGGACGTCATGAACGCGACTTCTGGGAAGCAGGTTCCCTGGAGCAACTCGTCCCTAGTGGAGCCGGGATTCTCATTCAACCCAGATGCCGCGTCTAGTCCGTCTTCGGCAGACGCCTATCAGCCAGACATCAACGCGGCGGCAGAGCTTGAATTCTGGAAATCAATCAAGGATACATCCGATGTCTCGATGTATCGTGCTTATCTAGCGGCATTTCCGAATGGTGCATTCGTCGAAATTGCAAAGAGCCGAATTGCCAAGTTCCAAGCACCTACGCCGCCACGCAAAAAGATCCTGCCAAAGAAAGTCAGTCGCAAGCCGCAAGTGTCGTTGCCTATCGATGAACCTTCCAATCGTTCGGCAAAAACGAGCGCACCAGCTAAACCGGAATCCGTGGGGCGATGCAGGGATGGCAACAAGGAGAGGTGTCGCCAGAGATGCCGTGAAGGCGCAAGGCGTGCCTGTCGCAAGCTGCAACAGCTAGGGGGTTAGTAACGCCAATGACTGCCTCGCGCCCGGCGGACTTAGGCCGCGCCGCCGCCTGCGGCTGGAGACGAGCAAGGGTGCATGAAAAAAAGCAGAACTCAAGAACGCTCCGGGCACCACTGCCGACCCGATCAGGATCGTGGATTAATACGCCACGTGAACCTCGCCGCGTGAGCGTAGGCAGCCAGCGACCGCTTCGGCCGGCGAGGCAAATGCGCGGGAGTTCAGTTTGATTAATTGGCGCACCGGAGAGGATGAAACTGGGAACTCGTATGCCATTGTGGTTACTTCAGATTCCTGACGGAACGTCCGCTTTGCGCCACCATTTTCGCCATTCAGACCACCGTTGCAGCTTCCCGAGAGCTGACGGTCTGCCTAAGCCGGCACTAAGGCCCCGAACGGGGTGGTAGCGGTTACGCCGGTCACAGGTCCTGGAACACCGCCCAAGGCGTAGAGGTTTGGACTGAGCTGCTGCCGGTTCGGTGGACACGAGGTTAGGCTAGGTTATCCGCCCGCGTGGTCATTGCCACCGTGCGCGGCGATGAACATGGCGACGGCCGACCGGCAATAGGATTCGATCTCGTTGTCGTCCTCTGCTCTCGCCTCATCGAAGCGTGCGATAATCAGGAGATCGGAGCCTTTGAAAAGCGCGGCAAACAAACGGGCGGACCGGAGAGGATCGGGCACGTTCAGAACCGCCTTCGCGTGCAACTGACGCAACAGGGCCTCGATTTGGGCGATGATATGGGCGGGGCCGGCTTCGTAATGGAGCTTGCTCAACGACTTTTGACTCGTCATGTCGGCCATGACCATGGCTTCGACATTGCGGACGTCCGGGCGCAACAGCGTGCGAAGCAGTGATGATCCCACCGCCATGAGCTGATCTTCGGCCGAACCGTCGACGCCTTCAAAAAGGGCCTGTGGTATTAACTGATTGCAGCGGGCCGCAAACGCCGCGCCAAACAGCGTCTCCTTGTTCTCGAAGTGCCGATAGATGCTGAGCTTGGATATCTTCGCTCGCTGGGCGACCTTGTCCAATGTCGTCGCTTGAAAACCCAGTTCCGCAAAAAGTTCGCCCGCGGTGTCGACGATCGTTTGGCCAAGCGCCTCGTTGGCGGGCCGGCCGCGTCGGGCCCGGGTGATTTTCGCGGTTACCACAATTACAGTCCTTGACAGTATCCTAATTCCCGAATTACGATACCATACAGTTTCTTAAATGCGCAAGCCATTGGGTAGGTTTCAACCATGTCCTCCAAATCCGGGCCGCCCGGCGATATCGAATGCGGCATCGTCAACGCAGTGATGGGCGACTCGCTGGACGATATTGCGCGCCAGGCCCAACCCAACCCCCTCCAACCACAACACGGAGCCCATCACCATGGATGACGTCATCATCATCGGCGGCAGCTTTGCCGGTCTCGCTGGCGCCCTGCAGCTCGGCCGTGCCCGCCGCAAGGTCACCGTTCTCGATACCGGCCTGCCGCGCAACCGCTTCGCCGGCCACTCGCATGGTCTGCTCGGCCACGATCACAAGCCACCGCTGGACATCTTGGCTGAGGCGCGGCAGCAGCTGGCCCGCTATCCCACGGTCAAGCTGGTCAATGCCCGGGCCGAAAGCGTCTCCGGCGCCATCGACGATTTCTCAGTCGTCACTGATGATGGCGAAACCCTTAGGGCGCGCCGTCTGATCCTGAGCTATGGCGTCATCGACCAGATGCCTGATGTGCCGGGCTTTGCCGAAGGCTGGGGCACGTCCATCGTGCCCTGCCCCTATTGCGACGGCTTTGAAGTCGCCGGCCAGCATTGGGGCCTCGTCTGGTCCGGCCGGCAGTCGCACAATCAGGTCAGGCTGTTCCACGATTGGACCGACAGGTTGACGGTGTTCGCCGATGGTCATGACATTCCGCCCGATATCCGGGCCGATCTGGCGCGCCGCAACACACCTGTCGTCGATGGCCGGATCATCGAGATCGCCCATCACGGGGGCCATAACGCCACCGTCAAGCTCGATACCGGCCCGAATGTCGCGGTCGACATCCTGTTCGCGCATCCGCGCAACAAACCGTCCGCAAGCCTGCATCAATCACTGGGCCTCGCCACGGTCGATACGCCCGTCGGCATCATCCTCAAGGTCGACGAGCGCCGCGAAACCAGCATGCCCGGCATCTACGCCGCCGGCGACCTCGCCAACCCCCTCACGCCGCCATCGGTTACCCTGGCATCATCGCACGGCGCGATGGCAGGTATCTTCGCCCAGCAGTCCATGCTGGTTTGAGAGCAGAGATTGGAGAGGAGCATGGCCGTCGAACCGGACAGCGCGGGTGTGCGCTTCCCTCCGCCTTTGGTCTATCTGGGAGCGCTGCTGTTGGGGCTGGCGGCGGAGCGGTTCGTCACCCTGCGCTCTTTCGACATCGACTGGCGGTTGCTGGTCGCGACGGGCGCGCTGCTGTTCGTTGCCGGCGCGGCGATGATGCTTGCGGCGGCGGGGCTGTTCCGGCGGCTGGGCACCAACGTTCCGCCGTCGCAGCCAACGACCCTCATCGCAACGACCGGCCCTTATCGGTGGACCCGCAATCCCATGTATCTCGGCATGGCGCTTATCTATGCCGGCCTTGCGATCGGCTTCGACGGGCCGATCGCCTTCGCGTTGCTCCCATTGGTGCTGATCGCGATCCAGACGCAGGTGATCGACCGCGAGGAGCGCTATCTCGAAGCGAAGTTCGGCGACGACTACCGCCGCTATAAGGCCGAGGTTCGCCGCTGGCTCTGACTGTTCCGCCGCTGCCGCCTGCGGGGCTTTCTGATAAACCAACACCGGCTTCCTTGCCGCGAGCTATCATATTCTGAAGGTTGCGGGCCGGTGTCATGGAAAACCGACTGGCCGGCTGACCCCGCAGTACACCCGGCGCCTGAGGAGACGCACAGATTTGGTCACCGCTTGCCGCCACAAATGAGCCGTCGACGCACTGCATGCCGACGTCTGCTTTCGAGAAGCGGTAACCAAGAGCGGAGAGACCGCCACCGGCCAACTCCGGTCATCGGACCGAAACGGACTGGAATGTGCGGAAAGGGTCTGGAAGCGGCCACCTTAGGAAGCCTGACGACGTCCGCACCACATTGGTATGTGCATTACAAAATGGCGCGCCCGAAGAGATTCGAACTCCTGACCCCCAGATTCGTAGTCTGGTGCTCTATCCAGCTGAGCTACGGGCGCGCATCAGGCCGTGTGAGACACAGGCCCCGCGATCCGGTCGAGACGCCGGCCGCGATGTGGAGTGTTCCCTAACGACTGAATTTCGGAAAAGCAAGCCGGCCCGGCAAAAGTTTTGTCGCAGGCGTTTACAGGATCACATTCCGACCGGGGTCTTTGCTTCGCGGAACTCCGAAGCGGGAACGTCTTCCCTGGCCTGCCACGGTCAAGCCGGGCGGCGCAGGCCGTTGCGGGCCTGATCGAGCCGCACCGGCTGGTCGGGGATGGTGACGGCGAAGACCGTGCGGCCGCCGATCGATTCGACCAGCTCCACCGTGCCGCCATGAGCGCGGATCAGCTCATGGGCGATCGCCAGGCCAAGGCCGGTGCCGCCGCTGCGCGCCGAGCCGCGGAAGGCGGCGAACAGATTCTCGCGCGCCTTGGGCGGGAGGCCGGGGCCGGTGTCGCTGACGGTGATGCGGCTGACGCTGCCCAAGCGCTCGGCCGAGACGGCGAGCCGACGCACCACCGCGCTCTCCGTGTCGGCCGCCATTGCCTGCACCGAGTTGCGGCACAGATTGGTGAGCACGCGGAAGAGCTGGTCGGAATCGGCGTCGACTTCGAAGGTGAGCTCGACGGCATTGATGAATTCGATGCCCTCCTCGATATCGAGCAGGCCCTGCACGTCGTCGACCAGCTGGCGCAGCCGCAAGCGGCGGCGCGACGGCGCCGGCTCCTGTGTGCGGCCATAGGCAAGCACGCCCTCCGAATAGGCGACGGCGCGGTCGAGCGCGCGCAGGAGCTTCGGCGCGAAGGACTGCACGGTCGGATCCTTCACCTGGCGCAACCGGTCCGACATAAGCTGCGCGGAAGCCAGGATGTTGCGCATGTCGTGGTTGATCTTGGACACGGCAAGCCCGAGATTGGCGAGGTGCTTCTGCTCGGCGAGCATTTTTTGCAGCCGATCCTGCATCTGCGACAACTCGCGCTCGGCGACGCCGATCTCGTCGGCACGCTCCGTCGGGCAAATTATGCGGCCGGGATCGTCCGGCGCCTCGGAGAAGGACAGGATCGAGCGCGTCATGGTGCGGATCGGGCCGATCATGATCAGATCGATCGCCGCATAGACGAGCATGGCGGTGAACAGCGAGATCAGCAGCGAGACGACGGCGACGTTGCGCGAATATCTGAGCATGGCGTTGCGCAGACTATAGTCCGGCATGATCAGCTCGAATTCCTTGTCGCTGTCGCCGACCGGACCGAAGACGCGCAGCATGCGGTTGCCGCCGGCGAACAGCGTTTCCAGCGCGCCGGTCATGCCGTTGACCAGGCCGACATTGGCAATGTCGATATGCTCGTCGACCTTCGGCGGCATGTCGGCCACGACCAGCAGCCGCGAGACGCCGCCGTCGCGCACCGCGATCGCCTTGGCGCCGATCGCCATCAGCACGTCGTTCTGGGCGGTGTGCGACAGCGAGTTGGGCTCGCCCTGCAGCAACACGATCGACACGGCGGCGGAGGTGCTCAGCCGCTCCTTCAGCCAGTTCACCCGGTAGCTGGCGATCCAGGGCAGGAAGATCAGGATTTCGGCGAGCAGCACGAAGACGATGGTGAGAAGCAGAAGCTTGGTCGAAAGACCGCGCGACAGCGGCACCCGGCGCGGCGAGCTTGCCGCCGCGGGGCGTGGCTTTTCATCCGTTGACAGGACTTCAATTGTCATGACGCGGTTTTCACGAAGGCTTGATCGAGCAAGATTATGCGATTTGCGGCTTTTTTGCCAATTTCGCCGCCAGCCAGTGAAAAAATGCCTTTGGGCGGTCTGGATTGACTTCCAAAATCCTTCTTCCTATAAGCCCGCTCACGCTCGGGCCTTCCGTCCCGGCGCGGTTTCGATCGCGCCTATAACTGGCCCGGCAAAGCTCCTGTTACAGTGTGACAGAATCAAGAAGGGCCGCACGCCGCGGTATTAAAACAAATGAAGCGTACCTACCAACCGTCCAAACTCGTCCGCAAGCGCCGGCACGGTTTCCGTGCCCGCATGGCCACCAAGGGTGGCCGCGGCGTCGTCGCAGCCCGCCGCAACCGCGGCCGCAAGCGGCTCAGCGCCTGAACGAAAGACGAGATCGTTGCCCGCAACCGGCAAGCCAAAGGGGAAAACTCCCGGGCGGCTTCTGAAACGCGCGGATTTCATGGCTGTGCGCGGCGGCGAGAAGCGCCGCGGGCGGCTTTTTCTCGTCGAGGTTCTCGACCGGGGCGACGATTGTGCGCCACGCGTCGGCTACACCGTGACCAAGAAGGTCGGCAACGCCGTGGTGCGCAACCGCGTCCGGCGGCGGCTGAGAGAAGCCGTGCGACATGCCGCCGATGACATGGCGCCCGGCAGTGACTATGTCATCGTCGGGCGCGAAGACGTGCTTGCCATTCCGTTCGGCCAGTTGAAGGCCGAGCTTTCCCGCCGGCTGCGCGGAACACGATAGGCCAAGGGCTTTCGATGGAAAACAACCGCAATTTCTTCATCACCATCGCGCTGTCGGTGCTGATCCTGACGCTCTGGCAGGTGTTCTACATGAACCCCAAGATGGAGCAGCAACGCGAGCAGGCCCGCATCGAGCAGCAGCGCGTCGAGGCGCAGAAGAAGGAAGCGCAGGGGACCAATCCGGGCGCGGCCGGGACGCCGGCGCCGGCTCCGGGCGCCATCCCGACCGCACCTGGCGGCGAGACAGTCACTGTAGAGAGCCGTGACCAGGCTGTTGCCGCGACCAAGCGCATCAAGATCGACACGCCGAGCCTCGAGGGCTCGATCAATCTCACCGGCGCTCGCCTGGACGACCTCAAGCTCAAGCACTACACCGAGACGGTCGACAAGAATTCGCCCGAGATCCAACTCCTCAATCCGCAGGCGCTACCGACCGGCTATTTCGCCGAGATCGGGTTCGTCGGCACCGACAAGACCGGCGCGGTGCCGAGTTCCGACACGGTGTGGAGCGTTGAGGGCAATCCGACGCTGACCCCGTCGACGCCGGTGACGCTGACCTACACCAACGACAAGGGCCTGACCTTCAAGCGCACCATCTCGGTCGACAACGATTATATGTTCACCGTTTCGGACACCGTGCAGAATTCGGGAAGCGCTGCCGTCAGCCTGTTCAACTACGGTCGCGTCACGCGCTACGACAAGCCGGCGGTCGCCAGCACTTATGTGCTGCATGAAGGCCTGATCGGCGTTACTGGCACCGAGGGGCTGACGGAATACAAATACGCCGCCATCGAGAAGGACAAGGAAGTCAAGCCAGGCAAGTCGACCGACGGCTGGCTCGGCATCACCGACAAGTACTGGGCCGTCACCATGGTGCCGACCGAAAAGCAGCCCTTCCAGCCACGCTACGGCTATTTCGAGGACGGGCGCCATCGCTACCAATCCGACTTCCTCACTGATCCGATCAACATCGAGGCCGGCCAGTCCGCAACCATCGAAACCGAAGTGTTCGCCGGCGCCAAGGAAGTCGCCAAGATCAACGCCTATGAGGCTGACCGCCATATTCGCCAGTTCAATTTGCTGATCGACTGGGGCTGGTTCTATTTCATCACCAAGCCGATGTTCTGGCTGATCGACACGCTGTACAAATTCTTCGGCAATTTCGGCCTAGCGATCCTGGCCACGACCGTCATCGTCAAGGCCATCTTCTTCCCGCTGGCCAACAAGTCCTACGCGTCGATGGCGAACATGAAGAAGGTGCAGCCGAAGATGCTGGAAATCCGCGAGAAATACGCGGACGACAAGATGAAGCAGCAGCAGGCGATGATGGAGCTCTACAAGACGGAAAAGATCAATCCGTTGGCCGGCTGCTGGCCGGTGGCGCTGCAGATCCCGGTCTTCTTCTCGCTCTACAAGGTGCTCTACATCACCATCGAGATGCGGCACGCGCCGTTCTTCGGCTGGATCCACGACCTCGCGGCGCCCGATCCGACCTCGGTGTTCAACCTGTTCGGCCTGCTGCCCTTCGCGCCGCCGGCCTTCCTCCCGCATATGGGCGCCTGGGCGGTCGTGATGGGCATCACCATGTTCCTGCAGATGCGCATGAACCCGACGCCGCCGGACCCGACGCAGGCCGCGGTGTTCACCTGGATGCCGGTCCTCTTCACCTTCATGATGGGTTCCTTCCCGGCCGGCCTCGTCATCTACTGGGCCTGGAACAACCTGCTCTCGATCCTGCAGCAGGGCGTGATCATGAAGCGCCAGGGCGCCAAGATCGAGTTGTGGGACAATCTGGCGGCCATGTTCCGCAAGAAACCATCGCCGGCGGAATAGATGGCACCCCGGCCCTAACACCAAAAACCCCGGCATGACCGGGGTTTTTCGTTGGCGGCTTGCCCTATGGCGCTCCGGACAGAACTTCGCGCAGCCGTCTTTCGGAATTTGGCCTGCCCCCGCGAAACTGCGGCATGGCCTGCCTCGTAGCTTCCCCGGTCCTCCCCAAAAGCCGCGACGGCTTCCGGCGCAGCGACGCCGGTGTTGGGAAGGCCGTCCGGCAGGCCGGGGTCCCGCGGGGGGACCCCGGTTTTTCCTCCTAAAGCGCGACGCGCTTTAGGGACTTTGTTTTAATGCAGTGTCGTTTTCCCAAAACCGCTCCACGCTTTTGGGCGACATGCACCAGCTCACTCCATGACGGCGCTGTGGTCGACCTTGGCCGGTGTGCCAGGCTTGCGCAGCAGAAGCACAAGCGGGATGGCGGCGAGCGAGAGCAACATCATCAGCTCGAAGTCGTCGACATAGCTGATGATCGTTGCCTGCAGCGTGACCAGCCCGTCGAGCGCGGCGCGGCCGGCGGCGGTGTAAGGGCTCAGCGCCTGCGCGATCGCCGGATCGCCGAACGCCGGATTATAGGGCGTCACATAGTCGGCGATGTTGGCATGGTTGATCTGCTGGTTCTGCGTCAGAAGCGCGGTGACGACCGAGATGCCGACGCTGGAGCCGATGTTGCGCGACAGATTGTAGAGGCCCGTCCCTTCAGCGCGCCGTTCCGGCGCCAGCGTGGCGAAGGTGATGGTGGTGAGCGGCACGAACAGGAAGCCTAAGCCGGCGCCCTGGATGAAGCCGGTGCGGATGATCGTCCATTGCGAAACGTCCGGGGTCCAGCCGGTCATGTCGTACATCGCCCAGGCGGTGACCGCGAGCCCCGTGAACAGCAGCCAGCGCGTGTCGACCTTGCCGACCAGCCGGCCGACAAGGAACATGCAGGCCATGGTGCCTAGGCCGCGCGGCCCCATGACGATGCCGGCGGTCACCACGGGATAGCCCATCAGCGTTTGCAGGTAGGGCGTCATCAGCGCCAGCGAGGCGAGATAGGTGATGCCTATGATGAAGATGAACACCATGCCGACCGCGAAATTCCGGTCGAGGAACAGCCGCGGGTTCACGAAGGTGTCGCGGGCGGTGAAGGTGTGGACGATGAAGATATAGAAGGCCGACGCGCAGACCAGCGCCTCGAGGATGATCTCGGACGAGGAGAACCAGTTGAGCTGCTCGCCGCGGTCGAGGAACATCTGCAGCGAAGCGATGGCGACGCTGAGCATGCCGAAACCCAACCAGTCGAGCCGTGCCTTGAGGTCGAGCTTGGTCTCCTGCACGAACATCGAGACGCCGGCGAAAGCCAGCACGCCGATCGGCACGTTGATGTAGAAGACCCAGCGCCAGGAAACATTCTCGGTCAGCCAGCCGCCGATGACGGGCCCAAGCACCGGGCCGACCATCACCGAGACGCCGAACAGCGCCATGGCCGAACCGCGCTCCTCGACGCTGTAGATGTCCAGCAGGATACTCTGGGACAGCGGTACAAGGGCGGCGCCGAACAGGCCTTGAAGCAGCCGAAAGCCGACGATCTGCGGCAGCGACTGGGCAAAGCCGCACAGCACCGAGGCGACGACGAAGCCGGTGATGGCGACCAGCAGGATGCGCTTGCGGCCGAAGCGGTTGGCAAGATAGCCCGAAGGCGGCGTCATCACCGCCGCGGCGACGATATAGGAAGTGAGCACCCAGTTGATCTGGTCGGCGCTCGCTGACACGCTGCCCTGGATATAGGGCAGCGCCACATTGGCGATGGTGGTGTCCAGCGCCTGCATGATGACCGCCAGGATGACGCAGGCGGTGATGGCGCCGCGATTGGCGACCGCAGGCGTGCCCGTGGCGACGGTGCTCATCACTTTTGCTCAAACCGCTTGAAGAGGTCGGTCACGAAATCGGGCAGGCCGCGGGCATGGCCGGTGTCTATGCTGACAACCGCGCTCATGCCCCCGCGCAGCGGCGGCTTGCCTTGCGGGTCGTCGATCGTCACCCGCATCGGAATGCGCTGCACGACCTTGACCCAGTTGCCGCTGGTGTTCTGCGCCGGAAGCAGCGAGAAGCTCGACGAGGAGGCCGGGCTGATGCTGCCGACCTCGCCATGCCAGACCTCGCCCGGATAGCCGTCGATGCTGATCGTCGCCTTCTGCCCCGGCCGGACATAAGTGAGCTCGGTTTCCTTCGGCTCGGCGGCGATCCAGATGTCGGTCGACGAGACCAGGCTGAAGGCCGGCTGTGAGGCGGGCAGGTACTTGCCGACTTGCAGCGCATCGACATTGGTGACGACGCCGTCGAACGGCGCCTTGACGACGGAATCGCCGAGATTGCGCTCGGCATCATCCACCGCCGATTTGGCCTGCAGGTAGAAGGGGTTCTTCTCGACCGGCTGGTCGGCGTCGCCGCCGAGCTGGGCGAGCGTTGCCTGCGCCTGCGCCTTGGCGACGATGACTTTCTGCCGGGCGGCGATGAGATCGTGCTGGGCGCTGTCGAAAGTCGCCTTCGAGGCGGTTGAGGTCTTGAGCAGGTCCTGCTGACGCTGGAAGGCCGACTCGTAATAGGGGATGTCGGCCTCGGCCTGGGCGATCTGCGCCAGCGATTGCTGGTAGCTCGCCTGCAAGGTCAACACCTGGTTGCGCACCGTGCCGAGTTGCGCTTGAGCGCCGGCCAGCGCCGTCTCGAACGAGGCCGGCCGCAAGCGGAAGAGCACCTGGCCCCTCTTAACCGCCTCGTTGTCATGCGCGTCGATCTCCTGCACGGTGCCGGAGACATCGGTGGAGACGCCGAGCGACTGCGCCTGGATATAGGCATTGTCGGTGGTCATGACCTGACCGCCGACGACGTAGTAATAGCCCCCGACCGCCAGCGCCACAGGAAGCAGCGCAAACAGGACGGGCCGGGTCAGGCTGCGCCGGGGCTTGGCTCGGGCCGGCGAAGCTATCGTGACGGCGGCCGGTTTCGGCTGGGCCGAGGGTGCTTCGAGCGCAGCGGGTTCCGGCGCGACAGGAGCTTCCAGCTCATCGTTTTCGATCGCCGGATTGGCGGCACGCCTTTGCTCGCGCTGGCTGTCCAGGCGAATGACCTGGTCGCTGCTTCTGTCGCCGGCATTGTCGCCGTCGGCGGGTTTGCGTGGTGAGGCTGGTTCAGACATGGACTTTCTCCCGGTCGACAGCCGGCTGGGCGCAGGCCTCGAGCAGATTGGATTTGATCAGACAAAGTGTTTGCAGCTCCTGCCGCGCGTCCGCGGAAAGCTGAATGCCTTGCTGTCGAGACAGATAGGGCCGCACCTGCCAATGCCCGCGAGTCAGGCTCGAGCGGCGCGAGCGCTGCTCGAAGCGTTTTCCGGGCAGGCGCGCGACGTCGTGCAGGACGAAGCTGCTGGTGAGCGAGGAAGGCATGGGAGGAACTTCGGAGTCGGCAGACAAGCTTTCGTGAGCATGCTTATTATCATCATGCACATAATCCTGCTGGACGCGGTGCGCAAGACCAGCTAAGCCGCCTGGAGCAAACGTCGCGCCGACGTGGCGCAACTGAAGGCCGGCAGAGGCACGCACGAAAAATGAAGATGAACCGGCTCAGGATCGCGACCGTGGCTGCCCTCCTGACATGCGCGTTTCCGGCCGCCGCCAAGGAAGCGGTGAGCTGCGGCGGCGCCGCAATGCTCGGCGGCGCGCAGCTCAACTGCAGCCACGTGCAACCCAAGGCTCCGCCGCAGTTCTGCACCTATAGCTGGGCCCTGCACACCTCGGCCGGCGACCAGAAAGTCGTCGACGGCAGTTTCACGCTGCCGCCCGGCGCCTCCAACGTCCAGGTCTATCAGGGCAGCGGTTTCGACAGCGCGCTTTCCAACCCGATCGTGATCTGTCGCGGCAGCCGCTGAGCGCGGGTTGGTGCTGCAGCCGGATCACGGTAGTTTGATCGGGAGACAGCGTCGCCAGGGCGCCGCCTCGTGCCTGCCAACTACGGACTGACCGCGATGACCGGACCCAACCCCAACATCAAGCATCCCATTGCGATGCATCCGCGCGTCGGCTTCCTGAAGCCGCTGGTCAATGCGCCGAACATCGAGATCGGCGACTTCACCTATTACGACGATCCCGACGGCCCGGACAAATTCGCCGAGAGGTGCGTGCTGCACCACTATCCCTTCATCGGCGACAGGCTGATCATCGGCAAATTCTGCGCCATCGCCGAGGGTGCCCGCTTCATCATGAACGGCGCCAATCACGCCATGTCCGGCTTCTCCACCTATCCGTTCAACATTTTTGGCCATGGCTGGGAGGAAGGTTTTGACCCCGAGACCTGGTCGAAAGAGATCCGCGGCGACACGATCGTCGGCAATGACGTGTGGATCGGCATGGATGCGGTGATCATGCCGGGCATCGAGATCGGCCATGGCGCGATCGTCGCCGCGAAATCGGTTGTCACGCACGACGTGCCGCCCTATGCGATCGTCGCCGGCAATGCGGCCAAGGTGGTGAAGATGCGCTTCGACGAGTTCACGGTGCGACGGCTTTTGAAAGCGGCCTGGTGGAACTGGCCGGTCGACAAGGTCAGCCGCAACCTCAACGCCATTCGCGGCGCCGATATTTCCAAGCTGGAGGCCGCCGTTTGAACGCGCCGGATAAAACCACGAGCGAAACTGCCATAAGTCCGGAGCTGTTCACCCGCGCGTGGATCTTCATCCGCGGCGTGCCGTCGATGAAATTCCTGCCGCCGGAAGGGCCGCCGGAGATCGCCTTTGCCGGCCGCTCCAATGTCGGCAAGTCGTCGCTGATCAACGCGCTGGTCGGCCAGAAGGGGCTGGCGCGCACCTCCAACACGCCGGGACGTACGCAGGAGCTGAACTATTTCGTGCCGGACGGCTTCTCCGGCGAAGGCGCCGACCTGCCGCCGATGGCGCTGGTCGACATGCCGGGCTACGGCTACGCCAGCGCGCCGAAGGACAAGGTCGATGCCTGGACGAAGCTGATCTTCGAATATCTGCAGGGCCGCGTCACGCTGAAGCGCGTCTATGTGCTGATCGACGCCCGGCACGGCATCAAGGCCAAGGACGAGGAGGTGCTGTCGCTGCTCGACAAGGCGGCGGTGTCCTACCAGATCGTGCTGACCAAGACCGATAAGATCAAGGCAGCCGGCGTGCCGAAGCTGATCGAGGAGACGCTTGCCAAGATCAAGAAACGGCCGGCGGCGTTCCCGGCGGTGCTCGCGACTTCGTCGGAAAAGGCCTCAGGGCTCGAGGATCTGCGCGCGGCGATCGCCTTGGTGGCGAACGGCGGCTGACGCATTTTTCGCCTTGGAGCAGGGCAGCCGCGTACTGCGCTCCCCCTCACCCAGTCTCCGCTTCGCCCGGCTGACCTCTCCCCGAGGGCCCCAGATAGAACAAGGACGGGCAGGACCAGCCGCGATCGGCCGACCTGACTGCGCGCCCTAACGCCCGCTCAATCCGTCTCGTCGCGCTCCGGCGCATGGTCGCGCCGGCCGGCAAGGATTTCGCGCTTGCCGACATGGTTGGGCGCGCCGACCAGGCCTTCCTTCTCCATGCGTTCGACCAGCGAGGCGGCGCGGTTATAGCCGATGCCGAGGCGGCGCTGGATGTAGGAGGTCGAGCATTTCTTGTCGCGCTTGACCACTTTGACCGCCTCCTCATAGAGGGCGTCGCCATCTTCGGCGTCGATCGAGCCCTTGTCGAAGACTGGACCCGTGTCGGCCGGATCTTCTTCCTCTTCCTCGCCGGCGGTGACCGTATCGAGATATTCCGGGCGGCCTTGCGCCTTCAAATGCGCCACGACGTGCTCGACCTCGAGATCGGAGACGAAGGGACCGTGCACGCGCACGATGCGCCCGCCGCCGGCCATGTGCAGCATGTCGCCCTGGCCGAGCAGCTGCTCGGCGCCCTGCTCGCCAAGGATGGTGCGGCTGTCGATCTTGGACGTCACCTGGAAGGAGATACGGGTGGGGAAATTGGCCTTGATGGTGCCGGTGATGACGTCGACCGACGGGCGCTGTGTGGCCATGATCAAATGGATGCCGGCGGCGCGCGCCATCTGCGCCAGCCGCTGGATGGCCCCTTCGATCTCCTTGCCGGCCACCATCATCAGGTCGGCCATCTCGTCGACGATGATGACGATGTAGGGCATCGGCGCGAGGTCGATCTCCTGCTCCTCGAACAGCGGCTCGCCCGTGCCCTTCTCGAAGCCGACCTGCACCTGCATGACGACGACCTCCCCCTTGTCGCGGGCGGCCGCGGCGCGCTGGTTGTAGCCGTCGATGTTGCGCACGCCGAGGCGCGCCATCTTGCGGTAGCGCTCTTCCATCTCGCGCACCGCCCATTTGAGCGCGGTGACCGCTTTCTTGGAATCGGTGACAACGGGCGTGAGCAGATGCGGGATGCCGTCATAGACGGACAATTCGAGCATCTTGGGATCGACCATGATGAGGCGGCACTCCGCCGGCTTCATCCGGTAGAGCAGCGACAGGATCATGGTGTTGATGGCGACCGACTTGCCCGAGCCGGTGGTGCCGGCGACCAGCAGATGCGGCATCTTGGCGAGGTCGGCGATGACCGGCTCGCCGCCGATGGTCTTGCCCAGCCCCAGCGCCAACTTGCACGACGTGTTGCGGAAGCCGGCCGATTCGATCAGCTCGCGGAAATAGACCGTCTCGCGCGTTTCGTTGGGCAGCTCGATGCCGATGACATTGCGGCCCGGCACCACGGCGACGCGCGCCGAGATGGCCGACATGGAGCGGGCGATGTCGTCGGCCAGGCCGATGACGCGGCTGGACTTCACGCCCGGCGCCGGCTCGAACTCGTAGAGCGTGACGACCGGACCCGGCCGGACATGGATGATCTCGCCCTTGACGCCGAAATCCTCCAGCACGCTTTCGAGCAGGTCCGCGTTCTGTTCCATCCGCTCCTGAGACATGTAGAAGCCCTGGCCTTCCGGCGGCATCTGCAGCAATTCCTCGGACGGAAGCTCGTAGCCGGCCGAAGCGGGCTGCGGCGCGACCTTGCCGGCGACGGGCAGGGACGGCGCGGGTCTGGCGGCCTTGGCGCTCTTTGCGATGGGACGCGGCGCGACGGACTCAGGCGCGGGCGCGCGCGATTCGATTTCCCCAGGAGCGGACCGGAGCGCGGGCAGATCGACCGGCGCCGTCAGCGGGGCCAGACTTGCGGCCGGCCCGTGCGATCGCCATTCGATGACGCGGTAGAACGAGGTCGCCTCGCCGATTGCGGCGGGGCGGAACGAGCTCGGTTGCGCCGCAGGACTCACCCGCGCGGAAGCCGCGGGCGTCTGCAAAGGATCGTTCAGCCGTGCCCGCGCCAGGCGCTCGGCGAGCAAGGGCAGGCTGAACTCGAAAAACGCATCGTCGGAGAGATAGGACCAACGAAATTTCGGCGGCTGCGGCTTTTGCGCCGGAGTGGCTGCCGCCCGCGGCGGCGCGGCGCTGGCCTGCTGCGGCTTGACGATGGCCTGCGGCGGCTTGGCCGGGGCGGTGGCGGCCGCGGCGGGGACTGCCCGGCCCGGATTGGTCGGCTGGGGCGCCGGCGGCGCCGGGCGAATGGGGAGCCCGCGGGAAGCCACCGCCTTGGCCGGCGCTTCATCAACTGGCTCCGGTACGGGCCGTTTGTCGGAATCCGGCGTGCGAGTGAAGCGCACATTGGGCGCGAGGAAGAAATATTGCTGCCAGGCCTGGCCGCCGAACTCGTCGCCGCCAGCCGAATCGGCGGCGTTCGATTCGCCGTCAGCGGCGGCTCGCAGTGTGACGACCTGCCCCGTTTGCCGCTGCGGCGGCACGGCAGCGCCATGGTGCCGCGCGTCTTCCGAGCTGCTGTCGTCGTTGTCGCCGTAAGCGGAAGCGCCGGAAGGATTGGCACGGGTAAAACGCATGGATGTCACACTCGAGATTCGTCGAACAAACGTGTCCGAGACATAGGAACCGATGGTTAACAAGCTCTTCCGGAAGGGCCGGGAAAGTGCCGGTCGACGGTTCGAGTTGGGCTGGAAGAAGGAGGTGACCGGTGGCATCGAAGTCGGCTGCCGCGGCGGCGTAGCGTCGTCAAAGCGCCTCGCGTTCCTTCGCAATCGCTGCGCGCCGCAGGTTCACGCCGAGAGCGAGGCCTGCTCCTCGGCCGCGAGCTTCTCGGTGCCGTAGGCCTTCAGAAAGACGTTCACGCCGGAGCGAACGACATGCTCGATCTCGGCCTGGCTCGGCGCCTTGGTGCGGTAGGAAAAAATGCACTGGCGGAAGAGGCCGGCGAGGCAGAGCTCGGTGAACTGATAGGCGGCGAGATCGACATCGTCGATCTTCAGCAGGCCGCGTTCGACGGCTTCGTTGAGGAAGATCATCACCTTGTCGTGGCCACGCTTGGGACCGCGCTCGTAAAAGCGGGCGCCAAGCTCGGGAATCCTGTCGGAAGCGCCGACCACGGTGCGCTGCGCCTGGATGACCTTGGCCGAGGTGATCTTGGCGGAGAGCACCATGCCGAACTTCACCAGCGTCTTGCGCAGATCGTCGAAATGGTCGAGCACCTCATACATATTCTTGAAGATGGTGCCACGCTCTTCCTCGATGAGAGCCTCGAACAGCTCTTCCTTGTTGGCGAAATAGACATAGATCGTGCCCTTGGAGACGCCGGCCTCGCGCGTGATGTCGTTCATCGACGCGGCTTCGAAGCCCTTGTCGATGAAGACGCGGCGCGCGCCTTCGATGATCTGGGCCCGTTTGATCGGATCCTGCCCGGCCGCGGGACGGCCTTTGCGCAGGTCGAGCAGATCGCTTTCGGCTGTCGTTTCGACCATCGAAGTCAAACCTCGCGAAATATTTCGAACCAACCGGTTCGATTTGCTCTTGATATGGGCCTCTTTTCGCGCTATGTCAATCACCAATTCGAACCGAACGGTTCAGTCTGACTGACTTGTCCCAGAGAGATTATCATGTCCTCGAATGCGCCCGCTACCGCCGAAGTCCGCAATTTCCCCAACGCCAAGGTCCAGCCGTCGACCGAAGCTCCGGAAGCGCCTGTACTGCCCGCTCCTCCCGCGCCTGCCGAAGCGCCGGCCAAGAAGAAGCGCTCTGTCCGCTCGCTGCTGCTGCCGATCATCGGGCTGGGCCTCCTCGGCGCCGGCTCCTGGTACGGCTACGATTACTGGACCGACGGCCGGTTCATGATCTCCACCGACGACGCCTATGTCCAGGCCGACATGTCGTTCGTGTCGCCGAAAATCTCCGGCTATGTGGACAAGGTGCTGGTGAGCGAGAACCAGAGGGTCAAGGCCGGCGATCCGCTGTTCGTCATCGATGACGGCGACTACAAAATCGCGGTCGGCCAGGCGGAGGCGCAGATCGCCACGCTGGCGAAGACACTCGACCGCATCGATGCGCAAACCAAGGCGGCGCAGGCCTCGCTGGCGCAAGCACAGGCGCAGAAGATCGCCGACCAGGCGGCGGCCGACAATGCGGCACGCGCACAGGCCCGCGCGGCGCAGCTGCTCAAGACGCATGTCGGCACGCAGGCACAACTCGACGACGCCCAGACGGCGCTCGACCAGGCCAAGGCAGCCCTCGCCGGCGCCGACGCGCAGATCACCGCCGCGCAGGCCAATATCGGCGTGCTCGAAGCCCAGCGTGCGGAATCCGCCAGCACGCTCGCCTCGCTGCAGTTCACCCGCGACAAGGCGCAGCGCGACCTTTCCTTCACAGTGCTCAAGGCGCCCTATGACGGCGTCGTCGGCAACCGCTCGGTCGAACAAGGCGACCTCGTCACCCCCGGCCAGAAGCTCGCCGTCGTCGTGCCGATGGACAAGCTCTACATCGTCGGCAACTTCAAGGAGACGCAGCTTGGCCGGCTGGTGCCTGGCGAGAAGGTCCGCATCACGGTCGATGCCATCGACGGCCAGACCTTCGAGGGCACGGTTTCGTCGCTGGCGCCGGCTTCAGGCGCGGTGTTCTCGCTGCTGCCGCCGGAAAACGCCACCGGCAACTTCACCAAGGTCGTGCAGCGCGTGCCGGTTCGCATCGACGTGCCGGCCGACGTGCTGAAGACCGGCAAGTTGCGCGCCGGCCTGAGCGTCATCGTCGCCGCCGACAGCCGCACCGCGCCGGCCACGACGACCAACTGAGCAGTTTGGGGGGCGGCCCGGTGGCCAATTGAGCGCCGAGCCGCCCAGCCTGTTTTGACGCAGTTCCGGGCGGAAAACGCTCCGCACCTTTTGGAGCTGCCGTTAGGGAGGCCATGCGATGGCAACCGCAACCATTACCGCAGGAGCAGCGCCGGCCCGGCCGGCAGCCGCCGCCCCCGCCGACCACATGCCGGCGCGCCGCGTCATCGCCTTCCTGGCGATGGTGTTCGGCATGTTCATGGCGATCCTCGATATCCAGATCGTCTCGGCATCGCTGGCCGAGATCCAGGCCGGCCTCAGCGCCAGCTCCGACGAGATCCCGTGGGTTCAGACCGCCTATCTGATCGCGGAAGTGGTGATGATCCCGCTGTCGGGCTTCCTCAGCCGCATGCTGTCGACGCGCGTGCTGTTCACGACCGCGGCCGCCGGCTTCACAGCAGCAAGCGCGCTGGCCGCGACCGCCACCAACATCGACCAGATGATCGTCTACCGCGCCATCCAGGGCTTTATCGGCGGCGGCATGATTCCGAGCGTGTTCGCTGCCGCCTTCACCATCTTCCCGCCGTCGCGCCGCGCCGTCGTCTCGCCGATGATCGGCCTGGTGGCGACGCTCGCGCCGACCATCGGCCCGACGGTCGGCGGCTATATCAGCCATGCCATGTCCTGGCACTGGCTGTTCCTGATCAATGTCGTGCCGGGCATACTGGTGGCGACGGCTGCCTGGTCGCTGATCGATTTCGACAAGCCGAACCTCAAGCTGTTCTCCAAGTTCGACTGGTGGGGCCTGATCGGCATGGCCGCCTTCCTCGGCTGCATGGAATACGTGCTGGAGGAAGGCCCGAACCATGACTGGCTGCAGGAGCCGGCCGTCTTTGCCTGCGCCATCATCATGACCATAGGCGGTCTCATCTTCTTCTGGCGCGTCTTCACCGCCGAGGAGCCGATCGTCGATCTGCGGGCCTTCAACAATGTCAATTTCGCCTTCGGCTCGCTGTTCTCCTTCGTGGTCGGCATCGGCCTTTACGGGTTGACCTACCTCTATCCGGTGTTCCTCGGCCGCATCCGCGGTTACGATTCGATGATGATCGGCGAGGCGCTGTTCGTCAGCGGCCTGGCGATGTTCTTCACCGCGCCCGTTGCCGGCATCCTGTCGAACAAGATCGATCTCAGGCTGATGATGATGGTCGGCTTCATCGGCTTCGCCACCGGCACATGGTGGATGACGCATCTCACCGCCGACTGGGATTTTTATGAGCTCTTGATCCCGCAGATCCTGCGCGGCTGCTCGATGATGCTGTGCATGGTGCCGATCAACAACATCGCGCTCGGCACGCTGCCGCCGGAGCGGCTGAAGAATGCGTCGGGCCTGTTCAACCTGACCCGCAATCTCGGCGGTGCCGTCGGCCTGGCAGTCATCAACACGGTGCTGATCGACCGCAATGCCTTCCACTATGCAAGGCTTTCGGAGCATGTGCAGTGGGGCAGCGAGGCCGCGCAGACCAAGCTGCAGAACATGACGCTGACCTTCCAGCAAAACGCCGGCCTCGACGCCACGACCGCCGCCATTTCAAAGCTGTCCGGCATGGTGCAGCAGCAGGCGGCGCTGCTGTCGTTCATGGACGTGTTCATGATGCTGACCGTGCTGTTCGCCTCGCTCGGATTTTTCGTGCTGTTCATCAACAAGCCGGCGCAGCAAGGCGGCGGTGGCGGCGGAGGCCATTGAGGAGCCGGAACCCCCGCCTGGCGTCCTCAACGCGTGACCCCGGAAATCGTCGCCGATTTCCGGGGTCATTTCTTTGGGCAGATCGCAGTCCGCTCAGGCCGCGGCGGGCTTGAAGGTCAGCGCCACGCCGTTGATGCAGTGGCGCAGGCCGGTTGGCGGCGGGCCGTCGTCGAAGACATGGCCGAGATGACCACCGCAGCGGCGGCAATGCACCTCGGTGCGCGTCATGCCGAGCGAACGGTCTTCGGTCTTGCCGATTGCATTGGGGATCTCCTGCCAGAAGCTCGGCCAGCCGGTGCCGGAATCGAACTTCGTTTCCGATGGATAGACCGGCAGGTCGCAGCCGGCGCAGGCGAAGATGCCCTTGCGGTGTTCGTTGAGCAGCGGGCTGGTGCCCGGATATTCGGTGCCCTCCCTGCGCAGCACGTCGAAGGCGGCATCCGAAAGGATGGCGCGCCATTCGGCGTCGGTCTTGGTGATCTCGAAGATCTCGGCGGCCAGAGCCGGCTTCGCGCCGCCCATGCGCAACGCCGCTCCGGCTCCGATTGTGAGGGCAGTGGCGGCGGCACCGCTCCAGAGAAAGTCGCGACGGTTCATGGCCTTTCCTCCTGACGTGATCTTACAAACTAGGACGCCACCGGAAAAGCAAAAGCCGTTGACGGTTCGCGCGCCACCCGCGTCGACCGAAGCGCTGGCGATGCGGAGCGGCGCTTGACGGCAACACGGATCGTGGGAGGGAGACCGTGCGGCCGACGCGGACATACGCCACTTCGCCGGCCGCACGCGCTTTGTTACATCTTCGGCAGAAGAACCTTGTCGATGACGTGGATGACGCCGTTCGACTGGCGCACGTCGGCGATCGTGACATGAGCGACGTTGCCGTTCTCGTCGGTCGCCGTGACCTTGCCCTTTTCGGACTTCAGCGTCAGGGCGCAACCGCCGACGGTCTTGACCTCATGCGCACCGCCATCGGCCTTGGCCATCTTGGCGACGTCGGCGGCCAGCGCCTTGGCGGCAATGACATGGCAGGTGAGGATCTTGGTCAGCTTGTCCTTGTTCTCGGGCTTGAGCAGCGTCTCGACGGTGCCGGCCGGAAGTGCAGCGAAGGCCTCGTTGGTCGGGGCAAAGACGGTGAAAGGACCGCGGGTCTGCAGCGTGTCGACCAAGCCGGCGGCCTTGACGGCGGCGACCAGCGTGGTGTGGTCCTTCGAATTGACGGCATTCTCGATGATGTTCTTCTTGGCATACATCGGGGCGCCGCCGACCATCGGATTGGCGGCATAGGCAACGGCGCCAAGCGCCGAAAGGCCGATTGTAGAGGCAAGCAGAAGGGTGGCGAGTTTACGCATTGTATCAGTCTCCTCGGGTTGTTTTCCCCATCCCTGGGAACGCGAGGAGATACGACGCGTCAAAAACTTAGTTTCGCGAACTTCGAAGATTTTTTATTCGTCGGCCCGGATGCAAACGTACCGCGTCTAAGCGCACGAAAGCGCTGCTGCCGACACATGTCGGGTGGATAGACTTGGGCTAGTCTCCAATTTCTTTTCCGAAATGTCGTCAGATGCCCTTCAGATCGCCGGCGGCGACGACGGGGCCGGTCGGCTGGCCGGTCGGCGAACCGCCGGCCGGCTCGAGACTGACGGCGAGCACGGCGCCTTGCGCCAGCTTCTCCTGCACGGCCGGCGTGACGGCCATGCGCGCGCTCTGACCGGCCGGGATGACGCCCATCGAGACCGGCGCAGTCTTGCCCTCGATCATCCACAGCTCGAAATCCTTGCCGGCGCCGCGTTCGCCGGAAACATGCGAGAGGCCGACCTCCTGGCGCGCAGCGTCATAGACAGCGAGGTATTTGACGTTGCTGTTGTCGGCGGCGAGCGAGGCGACCAGCCTGGTCTCGGGCTGCGGCAACGGCGGATTGACGAGAGGCAGGGCGACAAAGACGACCAAAGCGGCAAGCGCGGCGGCGGCAAGCCCGCGCCAGAAGGCGAGGCTCCCCAGCAGGCCGGTGCTGGGCGCGGTGGAGTTGACCACTGATGAGGCAAACAGCCGGCGGTCGATCGCCGCCTTCACCGAAGCCGGCGGCTCGACCGCAGCGTAGGCAGCCGCTATCGGCGCGAAATGGGCATCCCAGGCATCGACCAGGCGGGCAAAACCCGCCTCGGTATCGATGCGGCGGGAGGCGATCTGGCGTTCGTCGGCTGCCAGAACGCCGAGAACGTATTCGGCGGCGAGCAGGTCGTCGCCTCCGCGTTCCGGTCCGTTTTCTTCCGCCAGCGTCATCTTTCCAGGCATTCTCTCAGTTTGAGCAAGCTTCGCCGCAGCCAAGTCCGCATCGTGTTCAGCGGGACCTTGTGGCGCTCCGCCAGCTCGGCATAGCTTTCGCCGTTGAGATAGGCGCCCCGGACCGCCGCCGCCCGGTCTTTCTCCAATTCGTCGAGGCAATGGTAGATGCGTTCGGTCTCGCCGCCCGCGACAGCCATGGCCTCAGGCCCCGGCGCCGGATCGGCGACCTCGAGCGCTGCATCGATATTGGCGGAAGGACCGCGCCGGGCCCTGATGCGGTCGATCGCATGATTGCGCGCAATGGCCACCAGCCAGGAAATCGGGCTGAGATCGGAAATCGCGAAACGATCGGCCTTGGTCCAGATCTTGACGAAGACCTCCTGCAGCGCTTCTTCCGCCTCACTCTTGTCCCTCAATACACGAAGGCAGACGCCGAAAAGTTTCCCGCTGGTCTGCTTGTAGAGCAGATCGAACGCAGCCCGGTCCTTCATCGAAGTCCGGACGATCAGCTTGCTGATGTCCTGAGGCCCCATGCAGGCAAATTAGAAGATTGCGATCTATTTGCAACGGCGCCGACGGTGTTGTCCACCCAAGGCTGCCGCAGCGTCAGTATCTGAAGTCATCTTCCGCAATGCGAGATGATCAACGCAAATCCGGATTTCGATTTGCGGCTTCATGCGATAGCCTTCGCCAAAACAGGGGAGCGGCAATGTCGATCGAACGCGTGCTTTGGGAACAGGATGCGAGCGGACTTGCCGAGCTCGTCCACAAGGGGGAAATCTCGCCGCAGGAGCTGGTCGACGCCGCGATCGCCCGCGCCGAGGCGACAAGAACCGACATCAACGCCATAGCGACGCCGCTCTATGACGCCGCCAGGGCGCGGGCGAAGGCGATCGACCGCAAGCAGCCGCTCGCCGGCGTGCCCTTCGCGCTGAAGGATCTCGGCATCGGCATCAAGGGCGTGCCGATCCATGGCGGCAGCCGCATCCCGGCCTTCACGGCCGATTTCAACTCGGTGATGGTCGAGCGCTATCTGGCCGCGGGCCTGATCCCGATCGCTACCAGCACCTCGCCCGAGCATGGGCTGCGGCTGATGACCGAATCGGCCCGCTTCGGCATCACCCGCAACCCCTGGAACACCGGCCACACCACCGGTGGCTCGTCCGGCGGATCGGCGGCGCTCGTGGCGGCCGGCGTGGTGCCGGCGGCGCACGCTTCCGACGGCGGCGGCTCGATCCGGGTGCCTTCGGCCTGCAGCGGCTTGGTCGGGCTCAAGACCTCGCGCGGCCGGGTGCCGCTGACGCCGCTCACCAGCGAGAGCTGGTACGGCATGGTCGTCGACCATGCGGTCAGCCGATCGGTGCGCGACACAGCCGTCCTGCTCGACCTGACGCACGGCGCTGATCCGCTGTCGCCTTATGCGGCGCGGGAGCCCAAGGGCGCCTTCGCCGCCGCAGCGGTGCGCGATCCTGGCAAGCTCAGCCTCGCCGTCTACCGCATATCGCCGCTCGGCCTGCCGATCTCGGCTGAGACGATCGAAGCGCTTGACACCGCGGTGGCGCTGGCGCGCGAGGGCGGGCACATCGTGGAAGAGATCGACCTGCCCTATATCGGCCGCGACTTCATCGCCGATTTCTGCAAGAGCGTCGCCTCGGCCGTCGCAGGCATGATGCGTGCCGAGGCGAAGCGCGTCGGCCGCCCGGTGACCGGCGAGGTCGAACGTGCGACGCGCGTGCTCGGCCGCCTCGGCGAAATGCTGTCCGCCGGCGAGGTCTATGACGCCGTGCAGCGGCTCAACGCCACCGCGCGGCAGATGATCGAAGACACGGCGCGCTTCGATGCCGTGCTGATGCCGATCATTGCGCACCCGCCGCTCGCCTGCGGCGCGATGGATCCGAAAGGCGCCGACGAGATCGTCGAGAACGTCCTCGACAAACTGCATCTTACCGGGCTGCTCAGGATCAAATCATTTTTCGGCCAACTGATGGACAAGAGCCTGTGGTTCACTCCCTGGCCGGCGATCCACAATGTCAGCGGCCAGCCCTCGATCGCGCTGCCGGTGCATGTCACCGCAGGTGGCCTGCCGCTCGGCATCCAAGCCGCGGGACGGCCCGGCGACGAGGAGACGCTTTTGTCGCTCGCCGCGCAGATGGAGAAGATTTCAGGATGGCTGAAACGCCGCGCACCGCTCAAGGTGCCCGGCTAGGTCTGTCGATATTCAGGTGATGCCGGCCTGCGAATGGCGGTTTTCTGCGCTTCCGGTACTCACGTAGCAGAAAGTACGCTCTGTTCCGGTTCTCGAAATCCGCCATTCTCGACTCGACCTGACCTGAATCTCGACAGACCTTGAAACCCGCCGATTTCGTCATTGTGAGCGCAAAGCGGTTTGCGACCTGCGGCAATTCCCGCTAAGACGCCCGCCATCCTTGCCACCTAGGGAAAAGCACCGATGACGGACATCGCCGCCAACGCCGAAATGCAGGCCGCGCTGCTTTCCAGAGCGCTGCCTTATATGCAGCGCTACGAGAACAAGACGGTGGTGGTGAAGTATGGCGGCCATGCCATGGGCGACAACGAGCTCGGCAAGGCCTTTGCCCGCGACATCGCGCTGCTCAAACAGTCCGGCGTCAATCCGATCGTCGTTCACGGCGGCGGGCCGCAGATCGGCGCCATGCTCAACAAGATGGGCATCGAATCCAAGTTCGAGGGCGGGTTGCGCGTCACCGACCAGAAGACGGTCGAGATCGTCGAGATGGTGCTGGCCGGCTCGATCAACAAGGAAATCGTGGCGCTGATCAACGCCGAAGGCGAATGGGCGATCGGGCTCTGCGGCAAGGACGGCAACATGGTCTTCGCCGAAAAGGCGCGCAAGACCATGATCGACCCGGATTCCAACATCGAGCGGGTGCTGGATCTCGGTTTCGTCGGCGAGCCGGTCGAGGTCGACCGCACTCTGCTCGATCTGTTGGCCCGTTCCGAGATGATCCCGGTGCTGGCGCCGGTGGCGCCCGGCCGCGACGGCCATACCTACAACATCAACGCCGATACCTTTGCCGGCGCCATCGCCGGCGCCTGCCGCGCCTCACGCCTGCTGTTCCTGACCGACGTGCCCGGCGTGCTCGACAAGAACAAGAAGCTGATCGACGAGCTGACGGTCGGAGAGGCCAAGGCGCTGATCAAGGACGGCACGATATCGGGCGGCATGATCCCGAAGGTCGAGACCTGCATCGAGGCGATCGAGCGCGGCGTCGAGGGCGTCGTCATCCTCAACGGCAAGACGCCGCATTCGGTGCTGCTCGAGCTGTTCACCGAGCACGGGGCCGGCACGCTGATCGTGCCGTAGCGATTATTTAGCCGGCTATCCTTCTGCTTTCCGCCCGCTTATCTTCCGCGACGGGCAGGGCCGGCTCTCGCGCCGGGCGCTGAAAGACCATCGATTCCTCGTCGGTGTCCTGCGGCGCGCCCCAGAATTCGGCAAGCGTCGGGCCCGCGGCCACGCGGCGGTCGCGGACCAGAAAACCCCAGACCTCGCGGAACCAGACGCGGCGGCCCATCTTGGTGTACCAACGCATCGAATGCCGCTGCTCTGGATCGGGATGGAAAAGGACCCGCGCCAGCGCTTTCGGCCGTGACTGCACGGCAAGCTCGATCAGCTTGACAGCGAAGAACAGCATCCACGGTTTCAGCCGGGTCATATGCAGCACCTGGTGCTTGTAATCCCAGAGCCGGATGTCCTTCTGGATCACCCTGCGCTCCTTGGCGATGCGGAAGAACGGCGTCCAGCGATGCGGCGTCACATAGAGCGCCTGGATCTGGTCGGGATCATAGGCGATGAGCTGGCGAAAGCCGCGCCAGAGATCGCGAAAACCCTCATCCTCGAAGCCAGCGACCCAGGTCGCCATGGACAATATGCCGTGCCGGCGAAGCAACCTGATCGCCTCGCGGTCGGACTTGGTGCTGCCGCCCTTGCGGATCAGCGACAGTGTGGCCTCGTCGGTGTTCTCCATGCCGAGCAGCCAGCGGATGACGCCGGCCTTGCGATAAAGGTGCAGGATATCGGCATCGCGCACGATATCGTCGGCGCGCGTCGAGCCGACGATCAGCACCGGCACGTTCTCGGCGATCATGGCATCGAGAAAGGCGCGCCAGGCCTTCTTCGAAGAGGTCGGGTTCTCGTCGGCCAGATTGACCAGCTCGACGCCATACTCGCGGTGCAGCCAGGCGATCTCCTTGGCGAAGCTGACCGGATCGCGATGTCGCCAGCGGGTCCAGAAGCCGCGCTGGCCGCAATAGTTGCACAGATGCGGACAGCCGCGCGAGAACTGCATGACCACGGCGCGCTTGCCGCCCCAATAGCTGTAGCGGCCATGCTCGATCAGATCCCAGCCGATGCGGCAGGCGTCGAGATCGGTAATCGTCATCGCAGGTGGCGTCGCAAAGGGTCGGCCGCAATCGTCGCGATAGGCGATGCCGGCGACACCCGACACCGGCCGGCGCCTTTCCAGCGCCTCGACCAGCGCCAGCGCGGTCGCCTCACCCTCGCCGCGCACGATGAAGTCGAAGACGTTCGTTGCGGCGAGCACGTCGCGCCAATGATAGGTCGGGAAGACGCCGCCATAGAGGATGACGACCCCTAGCGCGCGGGCCTTGATCATTTCCGCGATCCGCAGCGCGGTCGGATGCGCCGAGGTCGAGCCGGAATGGCCGATCAGGACGAAATCCGGATTATCGCTCAGGGCCTCATCGACGAGCGTGGAAAGCGGCATCGGCCCGAACTCCGCGTCGACCAGGCGCACCCGATGGCCGGCATCGAGCAGCGGACCGCCGATCGCCAGCAGGCCCAAAGGCGGCAGGTGATCGTCGGGCACGCGGCTGCCGATAGCCGTATGCGGCGGGTTGACCAGCACGATGTTCATGGCGGACCTCCGTTGCGTCGGTCCGCCGGTCGTATTTGGCGATGTCGAAGCCGCCTTGGCGCGGTTCAGCAGTTTCGATGCAGCTTTCCCACAGATTTGATGGGCACACCCGAAACGTCGCGCAGAGCGGGAGACCGCGTCAGCCCAGTGCATAACAAAAGGTTAAGGACGTGCGCGTTGCGCAGCTCGATCGAGCTCTGGTTTTCAGCGCTTCAAACCTTCGGCAAGGAGAGTATTAGCATCAACTAATGCAGTTGACCCTAAACTTTTATTAAAACTCTAAGCATTTATAATTGTCGGTGGGGGACCACAAGGAAATGCCCATATGGCGCTGAATCCCGATCTGAAAATCGATGAGGCGAGCCTCATCACATCGACGTTGATCAAGAAGCACAAGGCGGCGTCCGCGGAGGCGGTCGACGCCGCCGAGCTCAAGGCGCGGGCGGCCCAGCTCGCCCTGGTGCTGGACCTCGCTCATCAGGCTTTCGCGCGCCAGGAGCCCGCAGGGCAAATCGTCGAGCGCCTGGCGGGTCGACTGCATGAACTGCGCCGGGAGGTCGCTCCGGCTCTTTGGCAGGAACTGATCCCGCTCGCTCAGCAGCACCGCGTGGCGGCCTACCTGAAGCAGGATCCGTTCACGCGCTGGTCCTTCGAAAAGCCGCGCGGCTATTCGGGCGACGCGACGCTGCTGGACATCTACTACAAGCACCCGAGCGCGGACGAGATCGTGGCATCGTCGAGCGAACTCGGCCGCGAGATCTTTGCCTATACGAGCGAAGCGGCAAGCTCGGTGGCGGGGCGCGAGCGCCGCGAGATACTGGCCAAAACGGTCGACGAAACGGCTGCCCGGGTAGAAAACGCCGAGGTGCTGGCAATCGCCTGCGGCCATTTGCGGGAAGCCGAACTCTCAAAGGCACTCGCCGAGAGAAGGTTAAAGCGCTGGATCGGTCTCGACCAGGACCCGGTGAGCGTCGGCACGGTCAACCGCGACCTCGCCGGTACGGCAGTGGAAGCCGTGGACGGATCCGTGCGCGGTCTTTTGCGGCGCGCCTACCCGCTTGGCACATTCGATCTCGTCTATGCGTCCGGGCTGTATGACTACCTGCCGCTTCCGGTCGGCGCACGCCTGCTGCAGCGCGCCATGGAACTGGTCAAGCCGGACGGCGAATTCCTCTTCGCCAATTTCAGCGACGAGATCACGACCGACGGGTACATGGAGACGTTCATGGACTGGCCGCTCATCCTGCGGTCGGCCGGCGACATGTGGGACATCATCAATGCCGCGGTGGACAAGAACCGCGTCGAAGCCGAGGTCTATTACGGATCGAATAGGAACATCGTCTACGGCAAGATCCGCAAACGCGTGGATTTCGCGGCGCCCGCCATGGAGCGATAGCGGAGCCGCTTCACATTCCGATTTCAAGTCGGGCCGTGCAGCGGCCCGACTTCTGATGCAGCGCGCGGCGTCCTCGTTTCGCCGAGATGGCGCCGCCCTACATTCCTGCCGCACTGCTTTGAGTTAAGCGACGAGGTCCTGCCTGGCCTGCATGATCTCTTCGATCGGGACGGGACGTCCGGTCAGGAAGCCCTGGATCGACTGGATGCCCATGTGCTGCAGCAAATTCTGCTGCTCTTTCGTCTCGACACCCTCGACAAGGACCGTATGGCCCAGATTGCGCAGCAGTCTGACCATGTCCTGCAACAGGCTCAGGCCTCGAACCGTCTGGCAATCGTGCAAGAAACTCCGATCGATCTTGACGACGTCGAACTTGAAACGACGGAGCCAGGCCAGACCTGCAAATCCGGTTCCGAAATCATCGAGCCAGATCTGAACGCCCAGATTTCGAAGCTGCTCGATACTTCTGGCGGCCTGCGCCTCCAGAGATATATCGCTGCCTTCGGTGACCTCGAGCGCCAGCCTCTGAGGCGCCATGCCGTGGCGGCCAAGGATCTCGGTGACGTGAAGCGGGAAATTCGGAGCCTTGAGCTGGACGACCGAGACGTTCACGGACACGACCGATCCCAATCCGTGCTCGACCATGTCACCGCAAGCCCGATCGATCACCCATATCCCGAGTTCCTCGATCCCGCCGGTCTGCTCGGCGACAGGTATGAACACGGACGGGCTGATCACGCTGCCGTCGAAATCGCGCAGCCGCATCAACGACTCATGGCCAAGCACCTTGCCGGATATCGCATCGCAGATCGGCTGATAGACGACGGAGACCAGTCCCTCCGAAACGGCTTGCTTGAGCAGTTCCGAAAGATTCTGGCTGGCGCGCTTCTGATCGATGGCCTGCGCATCATAGATGGTGACGGTCGCGCGACCGGAAAACTTGGAGGCGTAAAGCGCGCGATCGGCCTCCTGCAACAAGATCCGAAGCTCTATGCTTTGATCGGCGCGCGTCAACGAGGCGCCAGCGCTGATGGTGACGATGTTGAGTTTATCGTCCCGATCGGGATGGGAGATGTTCAAGTCCTCGACGGCCCGGCAGAATTGATGGGTCACCTCGCGCAGGTGATCCGGTCCGGCGACCTTGCAGAGCACGACGAATTCTTCGCCGCCGTACCGTCCCGCGATGGCGTGATTGGACGCCGCCGTCTCGTCGAAGGCTCGGGCAAGCTCGATCAGGCAGTCGTCGCCGGCCTGATGGCCGAGCCGGTCGTTGAACCGCTTGAAGTAGTCCACGTCCATGAGAATGACGCCTATTTCGTCATTGTCCCTGGCCCATTCCTTGCACAACTCCGCGAATTCCCGGGTGATCGCCCTGCGGTTCTTAAGCCCGGTAAGCGGGTCGGTGTCTGCGATCTCGATGAGCTTTTGACCATTTTCGATGGCGACCTGCTCCTGGATCTGCGCCTGAAGGGCATGCAGGAAGGTTTGGTAGCGCTCCATGCTGAGGCGCCATGAAAGATAAAGCGACAAAACAAGGCAATTCACGAAATAGGTTGCAAGCACCAGACGGGTGCCAAGATCGGCTTGAAGCAAGAACAGCGTGGCGCCGAGGAATGCTATTGTCACGGTTGCGGACGACAGCGCCGAGAGCCATAGCCGGAAGTTGAAGAAAAGGTTGGCACCGAGAATGAAAACCGTGCCGAAGATGATGAAATGGGACAGCGCCTCCTGATGCGTCGTTCCGAGGGCCGACAGCAGCCATCCGATCGCGCCCGCCACGATCGCCAGAGCAGCAACGTAGTGCAGAGTGGTGACGGCAAAATCGCGTCGAGCAACAAGTTCGACAAGCACCAGGAAGGTCAATCCCAACGTCAGGCGCGTCAGAATCACACGGTCGGCGATGTCCGGGAAAAGGAACCAGTCGAAGGCCCCGTAGCATATGTAGCTCAACACAGCCGCCGCTATGCCCCAGCGCACGACCTTGCGATTCTGATCCGCGTTCTTCTGCAGCAGCATCGCAAAAAGCGTCGGATCGGCGGATTTCCACGGCGGGCGTGAAATCGCTTCAGTGACCCTCTGAGCCACGTCCTCCGTCAGTTGCATGCAATGCTCCTTTGCGATCATCCTCCGCATGAACGGGTTCGAGCAAGCGAAGTCCGTCAAGTCCTTACGGAAGGACGAAGGCAAGCCTGGTTCATTATAAGACACTAATGTTGCTAACCGCCGGTAAACGGATCATGCAATTGCACCGGCCTAGCGACCCGCTAAGGATTCCATGCAACAATCATGAGTTACCGAATAATGCATGGTCACACTTTCTCCAGATCGCAAGAGACGACGCACGAAACATTGCGTAAATTTCCGAGCGCGTCTTTTGTTAAGATTCGTGTAACCTTAATTTCAGTTGATATCGGGGAAATCGTCCCGAAGTAGATTCGCTCCGACCACATTGTCGGCCGTTCTTTGCGGAGAACCGTTTCAGGTACGATTACCGCCGCAGATGGCTGAGCGGCACGTGGCCTGGCCCCTTGATGTTCTGCAGCACAAGCTGGGTATGGACGTCGCGGACGCCGGGCAGCCGCATCAGTCGGTGCATGACGAAAGCATTGAGATCGTCCACCGACGGCACCATCACATGCAGCAGGAAATCGTGGTCGCCGGTCATCGTCCAGCAGGACGAGACCTCGTCCATGCGCTGCACGGCGGCGATAAAACTTTCCGGCGAGCCGTCGCTGTGGCTCACCAGGCGGACCTGGATGAACACCTCGACCGTCAGCCCCAGCGCGCGTCGGCTGAGCACGGCGGCAAAGCCCTTGATGACGCCGGCGCCTTGCAGCGCCTCGAAGCGCCGCGCGCAGGGCGTGGTCGACAGGCCGATCTCCTGCGCGAGTTCCGACACGGCCTTGCGCCCGTCGCGTTGCAGGGTGTCCAGCATTCTTATTTCGAACTCATCCAACTGAGGCATTTTCCCTCCTAAACGTTTAAATTTGAGCGAAGTTTACCTCAAAATCCCTCGCTTGGCTACAAACAAGGCTGATTTGCCTCACGAGCCGCGGCTACGATGACGCCACCATCCGGGAACCGACGATTTTTTTCAGGAGGAAGAAATGACGATCAGCGTTGCCGACTATGCCCGCGAATGCGCGGCGCAAGGCCTTCGCGGCGACTATTCGGTGTGCCGCGCCGACTTCACAGTGGCTCAGGATTACGACTATTCCGCCGACGAGCAGGCAGTGTGGCGCACGCTCTGCGATCGCCAGACGAAGCTGACGCAGAGGCTGGCGCACCGTTCCTATCTCGACGGCGTCGCGACGCTCGGGCTGCTCGACAAGATTCCGGATTTCGACGCCATCAGCGAGAAATTGCGCAAGCTCACGGGCTGGGAAATCGTGGCGGTGCCCGGGCTGATCCCCGCCGGCCCCTTCTTCGACCATCTCGCCAACCGCCGTTTCCCAGTCACCAACTGGCTGCGGACCAGGCAGGAACTCGACTACATCGTCGAGCCGGACATGTTCCATGACTTCTTCGGCCATGTGCCGATCCTGACGCAGCCGGTGTTCGCCGATTTCATGCAGATGTATGGTGAGAAGGCCGAGGACATGATCGCGCTGGGCGGCGACGAGATGATCACCCGGCTCTACTGGTACAGCGCCGAATACGGCCTCATCCAGGAAGCCGGCCAGCCGGTAAAGGCTTTCGGCGCAGGACTGATGTCGTCTTTCACCGAGCTGCAATTCGCGGTCGAAAGCAAGGACGCCCATCATGTGCCGTTCGACCTGGAGACGGTGATGCGCACCGGCTACGAGATCGACAAGTTCCAGCGCGCCTACTTCGTTCTGCCGTCCTTCGACGCATTGCGCGATGCATTCGCCGGCGACGACCTCGCCGGGATCGTCACGCGGTTCAAGGGTCAGCCGGCGCTCGACCCCGCCACGGTCTAGGCATTGAAACAAAATGCGCGAGCCCGAAATCGTTCGGTGCGGCGCGCTTCGGGGTCCGGCTTTCGCCCAGCCGGCCGTCAGAGCGGTTCGGTGGCTAAAAGGCGACTGAGCCGCTCTGGGTTTTGCGGAAGCAAGCCGCCAGTGTTGGGTCGCTCGGGCATCAGCCGGCCGAAGCCGGCTCGGCCTTGATCCTCGCCAACTGCTCGCTCTGCAGCTTCAGCGCGGCGTCGATGAAGCGCAGCACGGTCGCCAACTCGGCGTCGCTGAAACCCGCCATCACTTTCTCGCCCTCGCGCGCGATGGCGCCATAGTAGCGCTCCGAAAATTCTCTGGTCAGCTCGGTCGCCTCGATCACCACCTTGCGCCTGTCTTCCAGGCTGCGGGTTCGGGTAACGAGCCCACGCGCCTCAAGGCGGTCGATCAAGGCCGTCACCGCTGCCGGCGTCAGCCCCGTCGCCGCCGCCACGGCGCCGGCCGATTGCGGCCCCGCGTAGAGCAAGCCCAGACAATGCCGCTCGGCCGCGATCAGCCCAAGCCGCTCCCCGACCGCCTCGTCATAGGCTTGCGTCGCGTCCTGCCAGCGCATGACGGCACGGCTGACGGCGGCCGTCATCTCAGCACGATTCATGCTTGACGAATTTAGTTCGATCATCTAACTATCAAGTTGTCTAACATTCAGACTATCGTATCAATATGCGATGCCACCCTTTGCGAAGCAAGGGCAAAGTCGCCGACAGGAGTGAACAATGAGCTTGATTCAACAGCGCCCCCCTCTCTCGCATGAGGAGGAGTACAGATACGCCAAGCTGGCCATGGAATGGTATGGCTGGGGCTCGCCCATCGGCCTCGGCATCCTGCTGGTGGCACTTGCCGCCGCGGCCGTGCTGGTGCGGGTCGCCGTTTACGGACTGTAGATCCGACCCCCAAAGGCGCGCCAGGGCGGCGCCGGTTGCCATTGCAGGCGCCGGCGCCGCCCGCCTGTCGGGAGTTCAGACTGTGATCACCTTCCTGAGGTGGCCGCCCAGCCGGCAGGTACCCATGCGGGTGCCGCCCATATGGTGATGGCCCGCCGTCCCCTCATTCGTCGGATAATCGCCGCCTTTGCCGATCCAGTCGGCGATGCGCACGCGGCCGAGATTCTTCCGCGCCATGGTCGTGCCGAAGAGCCGCAAGCCCTCAGGCGGCTTCCGAAAGGTCGCGATCGAGAACGGACAGGTTGCGGCCGCGATGCTTGGCCTCGTAGAGCCTGCGGTCGGCGGCGCGCATCAGCTCCGACACGGTGGCGCTCTCGCCACAGGTGATGCCGCCGATCGAGACCGTCAAAGGCACGGTCCGCTCGTCGACAGGGCGAAAGCGGATCAGTTCGACCTCGCGGCGGATGCGCTCGGCCACGCGCCTTGCTTCCGGTTCGGTGGCGCCAACCAGGAAGGCGGCGAACTCCTCGCCGCCGATTCGGCCGAGCACATCGCCGCTGCGCACGCCGCGCTCGATGGCGCCGGCGATCAGAAGCAGCGCATCGTCGCCGGTCAGGTGACCGTAATTGTCGTTGATGGTCTTGAAATGGTCGGCATCGATGATCAGCAGGGCGCCGCGATCGGCCTTGCGCCGGGAACCGTCGAGCGCGGCGAAGAAGGTCTCGCGGTTGAGCATGCCGGTCATGTCGTCGCGGCTTGCCTTCTCCGACAGGCGTCTGTGGGCCGCGGCGAGCTGAGCATGCGCGCGGGCAAGCTCGCGATGCGCATTTTTCAGCCGGTCGCTTTGCCAGAAGGTGCCGACGCTAGCGATCCAGGCGAGAATCAAAGGGCAAACTGTGGCCGTCAGCCAGACGGTGCGGCTGATCGGAAAGCCCATGGCCGGGACCACAACCAGCGTCAACAAGAGCGAGACAGCGACCGAAGCGAACGCGACGACTGCAGACTTCAAGATTATGCGACTCATCGCTGTCTCCCAACGGACTGCCTCTGTGCCAGCAAGCGCTGAAGGTGACCTTTCCGGGACGATTAAAATTTGAAGCGAGGCGCCATTTTCACGACGCAAGACGCGCGGAAGTTGTGGATAAACTCCGCGTCCGCATGCCATAAGGAGGCCATGACGACGACACCCGAGCCCGCCCGTTTTGCCCATGTCACGGATTGGGTATTCGACCTCGACAACACGCTCTATCCGCATCACTCGAATCTGTTCGCGCAGATCGACGTGAAGATGACCGCCTATGTCGGCGAGCTGCTGACGCTCTCGCGCGAGGAGGCGCGCAAGCTGCAGAAAGAGCTCTACCTGGAGTACGGCACGACGCTGAACGGGCTGATGGCGCGCCACGGCATCGACCCCGACGACTTCCTCGAGAAGGTGCACGACATCGACTATTCCTGGCTGGTGCCCGATCCGGTGCTCGGTGCCGCGATCCGCCAATTGCCGGGCCGCAAGTTCATTTTCACCAATGGCGACCGCAAGCATGCCGAGCGCGCCGCGCGCCAGCTCGGCGTATTGGATCATTTCGACGACATCTTCGACATCGTCGCGGCGGGTCTCAACCCCAAGCCGGCCCGCCAGACCTATGAGCGGTTCGCCGAGCTGCATTCCGTGACCGGCCACAACGCGGTGATGTTCGAGGACCTGGCGCGCAACCTCTCGGTGCCGAAATCGCTCGGCATGACGACGGTGCTGGTCGTGCCGCGCAATTTCGAGCCGACTTTCTCCGAGATCTGGGAGCGCGACCCGGCGAATGAGGACGACGTGGATTTCGTCACCGACGACCTCGCCGGCTTCCTGACCGCAATCGTCGAGGTCCCGGGCTGACCCAACTCCAGATTGCCGGCGCCGTCGTCAGAACTCGCTGGTCATTGCGGTAACGACGAGCACGCGCTCAGAGGCTGTAGAAGCGGCGAACGATGTCCCAGGCTTCGTCGGCGGTGTCGACGAAATCGATGATGTCCTGGTCGCCGGGTGAGATCGTGCCTTGCTCGGCAAGGAAGTCGAGGTCGATCGCCCGTTGCCAGAACGCCTTGCCGAACAGGATCACCGGCACGCGCTCCATGCGCCCGGTCTGGATCAGCGTCAGCGTCTCGAAGAATTCGTCCATCGTGCCGAAGCCGCCGGGAAAAACGGCGACCGCCTTGGCGCGCATGACGAAATGCATCTTGCGGATGGCGAAATAGTGGAAGTTGAAGCAGAGTTCGGGCGTCACATAGGCGTTCGGCGCCTGTTCGTGCGGCAGCACAATGTTCAAGCCGATCGACGGCGCGCCGACATCGTCGGCGCCGCGATTGCCCGCCTCCATGACTCCCGGTCCGCCGCCGGTGACGACGACGAATTCGCGATAATAGGATGTGGCCGACTGCTGCGAGCACAGCCGGGCGAACTTGCGCGCCTCTTCGTAATATTTGCTGTTCAGCTCGAGGTTCTTCTTCTGCGTCTCGTTCTTGGCGGCCCAGGCGGCGCCGCCCGGCTCGGGAAGCCGCGCCCCGCCGAACAGGATGACGGTCGAGCGGATGCCGCGCTCGGCAAGGATCATCTCCGGCTTCAAGAGCTCGAGTTGCAGGCGCACCGGACGCAATTCGCGCCGCGTCATGAAGTCGGGATCGTTCCAGGCCAGGCGATAGGTTTCGGCCCGCGTCTGCGGCGTGTCCGGCACGCTTTTCGACCGCTCGAGATCCTCGTCCGAATGGGGCAGCGGCGTCCAGCCCGCCTTTTCCATGGGTGTCATCGAATCCACCGTCCTAATTCCTTTACTTGCGCCGTCCCGTGACGCAGTCGCGATTGACCCCCATTAAGGCTTCACATAGGGTCCGCGCGATTTCAAAACAGGTTAAGGCGCAGGCCTTAACAGCTTTGTAATGGAGCAAATTCATGTCGAAGCCCGATCTGGCGAGCCTCGAAAAGACCATCGAAAAGGCCTTCGAGGAGCGCGATACGATTTCGACCGCGACCCGCGGCGAAACGCGCGACGCCATCCAGTCGGCGCTCGACTTGCTCGACCGCGGCGTGGTTCGCGTCGCCGAGCGGCAGGACGACGGCAAATGGCTGGTCAACCAGTGGCTGAAGAAGGCGGTGCTGCTCTCCTTCCGGCTGAACCCGATGGAGATCATCAAGGGCGGCCCGGGCCACTCGGTATGGTGGGACAAGGTGCCGTCGAAGTTCGAGGGCTGGGGCGCGGTCGATTTCGAGAAGGCCGGCTTCCGCGCCGTGCCGTCCTCGGTCGTGCGCCGCTCGGCCTATGTCGCGCCGGGCGCGGTGCTGATGCCGTCCTTCGTCAATGTCGGCGCTTATGTCGATACAGGCACCATGGTCGACACCTGGGCCTCGGTCGGCTCTTGCGCCCAGATCGGCAAGAACGTGCATCTCTCCGGCGGCGTCGGCATTGGCGGCGTGCTGGAACCGATGCAGGCCGGTCCGACCATCATCGAGGACAATTGCTTCATCGGCGCGCGCTCCGAGGTGGTCGAAGGCTGCATCGTGCGCGAAGGCTCGGTGCTCGGCATGGGCGTGTTCATCGGCCAGTCGACCAAGATCGTCGACCGCGCCACCGGCGAGGTCTTCTACGGTGAAGTGCCGGAAAATTCGGTGGTCGTCGCCGGCTCGCTGCCGGGCAAGCCGCTGCCCAATGGCGAGCCGGGGCCGAGCCTCTACTGCGCCGTCATCGTCAAACGCGTCGACGCCAGGACCCGCTCCAAGACGTCGATCAACGAATTGCTGCGCGATTGATCTTTCCCGCGAACAGACGCACCCTCCGCCGGCGCGACATTCCGTCGCGCTGGTTCAACGGAGGGGCGTCATGGACTGGAAGTATCTGCTGACGAGTTTCGACGGCCGCATCAACCGGGCCAAGTTCTGGGCCGGCATCGGCATATTCATCGTCATCGCCATCATTGCGTTCATTCTCGACTCGATCCTCGGCACACGTTTCACCACCGCCGGCGGCGACCAGATCGGCATCCTCGGCATCCTGGTCGCGCTGGCATCGATCTATTTCGCGATTGCTCTCTATGCCAAACGCTGGCACGACCGTAAGAAGTCGGGCTGGTGGACACTGATCGGCCTTATACCCATCATCGGCGGCATCTGGCTGCTCATCGAACTGGGCATGCTCGAAGGCACCAGGGGCGCCAATCAATACGGACCGGACCCGCTTGCCTGAAAAAGCAGACTTCATCTGGCTCTTCTTCAAAACCTCGGGCCGCGTCAGCCGCGCGGCTTATTTTCTCGGCGGATTGCTGGTTGCTATCGTCCAGGCCTTTCCGCTTTATCGCTTCACGCTGGTGCCGGAAGGTTCGGCCGAGAGCAACATGTGGTCGTTCGTTTTCTTCCTCACGTTCCTCGCCTCGTTGTGGTCGAACGTCGTGCTGGCAGTGAAGCGGCTGCACGACCTCGACAAGCCGGGCATCGCGGCGCTGGTGCTGTTCGTTCCCGTCGTGTCGATCGTTGCCTTCCTGGTGCTCTGCCTGTTTCCGGGACAGCCCGGATCCAATCGCTACGGCAGCCGCACGAATGCGCCGGCCGACCGCTAGCGCCGGATGATTTTTAGGTCGTTTCGACCTCAAATCTGATCCGGCTCTAAATCACAGAGATAACGCGTGATGTAATCGGTCAATGACGATGTCGTCATCCTTGGCGTCAACGAGACCGAGAATTTGAGCTCGAACCTGTCGCGCAAATATCACGCTGATCGAGGACCGCGGCTGACCTCGTGGGGCGTCAATCCGGGCGGACCGCGCCTGTCCGCTTCCGCCTGACGCACCAGCGCCATGATGCGCTTCGTCACAGGCGCCGGCACGCCGGTCTTTTGCGCGTGCCGCAGGATCGCTCCCTGCAATTCGTCGACCTCGGTCGGCCTGCCGCGCTGGAGATCGTCCCACATCGAGGAGCGCGCCTTGGGGTCGATCGCCAGCAGCCGCCGGGCCAGGATTCCGAACAGCCAGTCCGGAAGCCGCAGCACTTTCGGCAGCAGCCATGGTGGCGGCCCAGCGATGCGCGCCGGCTCGATACGGCAAGCTTTCATTGCAGCCAGGGCCTCGTCGATCTGGTCCGCCAGAATGACGCGCCAGCCGCGGTCCGCCAATTCGGTTGCCAGCGGCAGGTCGGAGAGCGCGACCAGCGCATTGTTGAGGTTCATCAGCAGTTTGCTCCACTGCACAGCCCTCATGTCGGCGTGGGTTTCGACCCCAAGTCCTTCGACATTGAGCAGTGCTGAAAGGCCTGGCTCAGTATTCTCGATGATGATCATGCCGTCGCTGGCGCGGCGGACGCTGAACGGCGTCTCGCCATCCGGCGATTGCACGACATTGAACGCGACCATACCGGCAAGCACGCGATGCGCGGGAAGCGCTCCACGCAGTTTGTCCGGATTGTCGACGCCATTCTGCAGGCTGACCACAAAGGCATCGGGGCGGACATGAGCCGCAACAAGCGCCGCCATCTCCTCGGTCGCGCCGCTCTTTACGGTGACCAGAACGATATCCGCGTTGCGCAGCGCCAGCGCCGGATCGTCGCTGACCGCCAGCGTCTCAGGCCCGATGCGTCGGTCCCGGCCGTCAAGATCGCTGATCCGCAGCCCGTCCTTGCGCAACGCCTCCACAATGCGGCCGCGGCCAAGGAAGACGACCTTACGCCCGGCGAGCGCCAGGCAGCCCCCGACATAGCAGCCGATGCTGCCGGCGCCGGCTATCGCGATCGTCTTTCCTTCTTTGGCCATGCGATCATCCCGTCCTGGCCCGCGCGACTATACGACACGACAACCATATTGTCGGCGGCTTGCTCGGCGAACATCTGCCACCGTGACAGGCCTGCCGCTTTCGACTATCGCTTTGCCATGAAATTGCCGACCGACCCCGCCCAGAACCTTGCCGCCCTGATCCGCTGCCCTTCCGTGACGCCCGCCGAAGGCGGCGCGCTGCAGACCTTGGAAGACATGCTGAAGCCACTCGGCTTCGCCGTCGAGCGGCCGATATTCTCGGAAGATGGCACGCCGAACATCGAAAATCTCTATGCGCGCCGCTCCGGCAACGGCCCACATCTGATGTTTGCCGGCCATACCGACGTGGTGCCGGTCGGCGACGAGGCGGCGTGGACGCATCCGCCCTTTGCCGCCGAGATCGCCAATGGCGAGATGTATGGCCGCGGCGCCGTCGACATGAAAGGCGGCATAGCCTGCTTCATCGCCGCGGTGGCGCGCCACATCGAGAACAATGGCGGCCCGAAAGGCTCGGTCTCGCTGCTGATCACCGGCGACGAGGAAGGGCCGGCCATCAACGGCACGGTGAAGCTGCTCGACTGGGCTGCCGCCAAGGGCGAGAAATGGGACGCCTCGATCGTCGGCGAGCCGACCAATCCGGATGCGCTTGGCGATATGATCAAGATCGGCCGGCGCGGCTCGCTCTCCGGCAGCGTCATCGTCAATGGCCGTCAGGGCCACGCCGCCTATCCGCAACTTGCCGACAACCCGGTGCGCGGGCTTATGAGCCTTGTCGACGCGCTGCTCCATCCGGTGTTCGACAGGGGAACAAAGGATTTCCAGCCGACCAATCTGGAAGTGACGTCGATCGACGTCGGCAACCCCGCGACCAATGTCATCCCGGCCAAGGCCACCGCCACGTTCAACATCCGCTTCAACGACACTTGGGATGCCGAGACCGTCCAGGCCGAGATCCACAACCGGCTCGACCAGGCGGCGGGCCGCAAGAAATATCGGCCGGGCAAGAAGACCGCCGTCGACTACGAGCTTGTCTGGCGCGACCGGCCGAGCCATGTCTTCCTTACCCGCGACGAAAAGCTGATCGACACGCTGAGCGGTTCCGTGGCCGCGGTGGTCGGCAAGAGGCCTTCGCTCTCCACCTCCGGCGGCACTTCGGATGCGCGTTTCATCAAGGATTTTTGCCCGGTGGTCGAGTTCGGGCTGGTCGGCAAGACCATGCACATGGTCGACGAGCGCGTGGCGGTCGCCGATCTCGAGACGCTGACAGGGATATACGAGCGCTTTATCGAGGACTGGTTCGGACAAGGTCTGACGTGACCATGCTCTCAACGGACGAAACCTTTGCTTCGCTGGCCGGCGCCTGGCGGCTGATGCTCGGCAGGGCCGACGGCCTGCGCATGCTCGATCTGTCCGCGGACGGTTTTTGGAATTCCTTCTTCGCCATCGTCGTGGCGGCGCCGGCGCTGATCGTCGGCTGGGTCGGGATCGCCAATGAGATAGGCGATCCGAATGCGTTCGCCGGGCGGCTCGGCATGCTGCTCCGGCTGGCAACCGTCGACATCGGTTCCTGGGTGCTGCCGCTGGTGGCGCTTGCGCTGGTCGCGCCGCGCGCCGGCATCGGCGGCCGCTTCGTCCACTACGTCGTCGCCTCCAATTGGGCTTCCGCGATCATCGCCTGGCTGATGCTGCCCTCGGCGCTGCTGAGGCTGTTCCTCCCTTCGACCGACGAGGTCAGCGGCCTGGTCTCGCTGCTGCTGTTCGCGCTGTCGATGGTGCTGACCTGGCGCATGACCAACGCGACGATCGGCAAGGGCGCGGCTGCCGGCACCGCGGTGTTTGTCGGCATGTTCGTCGCCTCGCTGCTCGTCTTGTTCGGGCTGCAGGCGCTGCTCGGCATCGACATTCCGGACGGCGCGAGGGGCTGATCTTGGCCGGCTGACGGAGTCTTTTCTGTGAAACAGGGGGGTATGATAGTTTCACACCACTGTCCTCCCGGAGCGCTAGCCATGTCCGCTACCGAAAAACGCGCCTTCAGCCTGCCGGCCAAGCAAGCGGCCTTCATTGATCAGCTCGTCCGCTCGGGCACGTATGCGACCAGCAGCGAAGTCATCCGCGCCGGGCTTCGCGCCCTTCAGGAGCGCGACGCCGCGGTGGAGCGTTGGCTGCGCGCGGAGGTCGCTCCGGCCTATGATGCGTGGAAGGCAAACCCCGGCAAAGGCATTTCGCCGGAGGAAATGGCAGAACGGGCGCGCAAGCGTCACGAGCGCTATTCGCAAAAGAAACCGTGAGGCGTCGGACCGTCGTCTATACGCTTGATCCCGGCGACGATCTCGATCGCATTTACACCTTCATTGCTCAAGCCAGCAATCCCATCCTTGCAGACCGCTACGACGCTCGCATCCGCGCGTTCTGCGAGCGCCTCGAGCATGGCTCAGAACGCGGCACGCGCCGTGATGACGTGCGGCCGGACCTTCGCGTCGTCGGATTTGAGCGCCGGATAACTGTCGCTTTCGTTGTGGAGCCTGAGCGCGTCGTGATTCTGCGCCTCTTCTATGGCGGCGCGAATTGGTCGGACGAACTCGCCGGGGACGACGCCGGCTGATCGACGCCGCCTCAGACGTCTTCTGGATAGTCCACCCCGACCAAGAACAGGCCGTCGGGCGGCGCTACCTGTCCGCAGGCTGCCCGGTTGCGCGCTTCGAGCGCCGCCTTGAGATCGGCGGCGCTCCAGGAGCCGTCGCCGACCCTGCGCAGTGAGCCGACCATCGAGCGCACCTGGTTGTGCAGGAAGGAGCGCGCCGAGGTTCGCACCTCGAGGAGATCTCCGGCACGGGTGACATCGAGCCGGTCAAGCGTGCGCACCGGGCTTTCGGCCTGGCACTGGGTGGAGCGGAAGGTGGTGAAATCGTGCCGCCCGAGCAGCACCCTCGCCGCCTCGTGCATGGCCTCGGCATCGAGCCGTTTCGGCACCCACCAGACCTTGCCCTTTTCAAGCGCCGACGGGGCACGGCGGTTGAGGATGCGATAGAGATAATGGCGGCCGGTGGCGGAAAACCGCGCATCGAAATCGTCGGCGACGACGGCAGCCTTGAGGATGGCGATGCGCGCGCCAGCCGCCTGCAGATGGGCGTTGACGGCGTCGCGCACCTTGTCGCCCGCCCAGTCCCTGGCCAGATCGACATGGGCCACCTGGGCGGTCGCGTGCACGCCGGCATCGGTGCGGCCGGCGGCACGTATTCGCACCTCTTCGCCGCAGAACTTTTCGATCGCCTGCTCGATCGCCTGCTGCACCGAAAGCTGGTCCGCCTGATGCTGCCAGCCGGCGAATTGGCTGCCGTCATATTCGATATCGAGCCGAAAACGCGGCATGCCAGCTCTGCGTTTGGCGCTCGCCTAGGCGGCCAGCGCGGTGAAGGCCGAAGCGTATAGCAGTCTGCCGGCCTCGGGCGCGTCGCCCCAGGCCAGCGCCTGCAGCGCCTCGCCCTGGTATTCGCTCTCGAATTTCTCGGCGCGGGCGTGGGTGTAGCCGAAGCGGCCGTAATAGGCCGGATCGCCGAGCACCACCGCCAAAGCCTCGCCAGCCTCCTTCAGACGGACATGCGCCTCGCGGATCAGCGCGCCGCCGATGCCGGTGCCGTGGAAGGACGGCTCGACGGCCAGCGGCGCCAGCGCCACGGCCGCGAAGCGCTTGCCGCCGTTCTGCACAAAAAGCCTGGAAAACAGAATGTGGCCGACGACCTGGCCATCTTCTTCCGCAACCAGCTCGACGACGGCGTCGCCGCCGGTGACCAGCGCATCGACCAGGCCGGCCTCCGCCTGCTGGCCGAAGGCATGCTCTTCGACGAGGCGGATCGCCTCGCGATCCCGCGGCGTCGCCGCACGTATCGACATCATGCTCATTGGAGTTTCGTTCCTTTTTCGATCTTGGCCCCGCGCAAAAACTCCTGCGCGGCGGCGGGCCTTCCACCCGCCCGTTGAACTTCGACCAGCCGCACCGCGCCTGACCCGCAGGCGACCGTCAGCCGATCATCGAGAATACCTCCCGACTCGCCGACGCCGTTGGAAAGCGTCGAGCGAAGCAGTTTCAGCCGCTCCACGCGGCCACCAATTTCGACCTCGCACCACGCGCCCGGAAAGGGCGACAGGCCGCGAATGTGATTGTGGACTTCGCCGGCAGGCCGCGTCCAGTCTACGCGTGTCTCCGATTTATCGATCTTTCGCGCATAGGTCACCCCTTCCGTCGCCTGCGGGGCAAATGTCAGACAATTTATCCCCAACTGTGCGAGCGCATCCACCATCAGCGAGGCGCCTCGAGCCATGAGGAGGTCATGCAATTCCCCGGCGGTCATATCGGGACCAATGACGCATTTTTCAACCAATGCCACCGGGCCGGTGTCCAGCCCCTCTTCCATGCGCATCACCATCATGCCGGTTTCGACATCGCCGGCCATGATGGCGCGCTGTATGGGAGCAGCACCGCGCCAACGCGGCAAAAGTGATGCATGGCCGTTGAGGCAACCGAGCCTGGTGGCCTCAAGAACGGGTTTCGGCAGAAGGAGGCCATAGGCGACGACCACGGCGACATCGGCCCGCAAACCGGCAAAGGCCTGCTGCTCCGTCTCTGCCTTGAGCGATGTCGGCGTGCGCACCTCGAGCCCGAGCCGTTCCGCCTCGCGCTGCACGGGCGAGGGCGTCAATTCCAACCCGCGCCGGCCGGCGGCGCGCGGCGGCTGCGTATAGACGGCGGCGATCTCGTGGCCGGCCTCGGCGATGGCGCTGAGCGTCGGCACGGAAAACTCCGGCGTGCCCATGAAGATGACGCGAAGGGGCATTTCTCCTGCCATGCTATGTTCAGGCGTCCGCTTCAAACGGGTTCACGAGCTTCAGGCCAAGCTCGTCGAAGTCGCGAACATTGCGTGTCGCAAGCGTAGCGTCATGGGCCAGACAGATAGCCGCAATCATGGCATCGGAAAGACTGACCGGACGACCGATATTTTCCCGCATTGCCCGAAGCTTGCCGGTAAGGCGAGGTACCGAGCCAGCAAAGTCAACGATGCGACCCGAAAACTGCTTCGAGATCAGATGGTCGAGAGCACGAACGTGTCGATCAGAGCCGGTCTTATTCAGAAATCTTTCGGCGCCGAAAGATTGTTCCATGACGACCGGGCCGCACAGGTAAAGATTGAGCAGATCCTGTTTGCGAAACCATTCGACCACGTTCGGATCAGGTGTGATCCTGCTTGCTTCGGAAACGACGTTGGTATCGAGAATAATCAATCGAAACCCTCGACCAAGGGGCCAAAGTCCTGTTTCCTCGCAGCTTCGATTTCAGCCATTGTCTCAGCAAACTCGTTGTCAATTGCGCTTTCGTTTGCGAATGCGGAGCGGATACTCTCCCATGCTGAGAAGTTTGGCTCTAGCCTTCTTTCCTTTTCCACACTCATGCCCTTCCACAAAAGATCGATGGCTTTGCCCGATAGGCTCTGGCCGACTTTTCGAGCGGCTTGCTCAATTTCGCGCTTTAGGGGTTCTGGTACATTTCTGATTAGCATATCGCTCAAGGCTAAGCCTCCAATTTGATATCATGATATCATGGTTAGGCGATTTGCTCAATCATACCCAGCACGGGTTTGCGCGGCGCTTAAAGACTCTTCGGTAACCAAGTTCGAATGCTTTCCTTATATGATTCGGGCCTCTTGCCCCTTCGGAGCCATTCATATGAAGACTCGTCAAAAGACATTGGGGCGTGTCGTACGCCAGGTTCAAATCGCTCGATGAGGAATCTACGAAGGGCGAGTTGTCCAAACGACGTGAGCGAGCATTCGCTGTCTACCTCACGCCGCTTTTTGCAGTGGCATTAGTCGTGGTTTAATATTCTCGCCAAAGTCTCGCGCGCTTGCGTTTGAATTGGCTTCCAAAGCCATCGAAGTCGGGAAAGACTGGATCCTGCGTGGAATGCTCGAATGAGGTTCAGCCCGCCATCTTGCCCGGCGCCTTGTCCTTGGCGAGCTTCTTGAATTTCCTGACCACCATGTCGCGCTTCAGCTTCGAGATGTGGTCGATGAACAGCACGCCGTTAAGATGGTCGATCTCGTGCTGCAGGCAGGTCGCCATCAGGCCTTCGGCCTGCATCTCCTGCAGCTTGCCGTCGCGGTCGAGATATTTCACCCGCACCGCTGCGGGACGCTCGACCTCGGCATAGTAGTCAGGGATCGACAGGCAGCCTTCCTCATAAACCGAGCGCTCGTCGGAGCTTTCGAGGATTTCCGGATTGATGAAGACATGCGGCGCCGGCGGCTCGCCTTCCTTGGCGAGGTCGATGACCAGCAAACGCCGCGGCTCGCCGACCTGGATCGCCGCCAGCCCGATTCCCGGCGCGTCATACATGGTTTCCAGCATGTCGTCGGTGAGCTTGCGCAAGTCACCATCGACGCGCTCGACCGGTTTGGAAACCTGGCGCAGGATCGGATCGGGAAGGATGATGAGCGGCTTGATCGACATGGCGTCTCACCTAAGACGTCGATGGAAAAGCGTCAACCGGGGCGGCTTTGACTTGTTCACGTTTTGATCTGTGCCAGCAGAGCGAATCGGCTATGCTGCCCAAATGAACGACATGACCTCGATCTTTTCGCAACCCGTCGCGCGGCTCGGCGCCACCACGATCAGGCTCGGCGAGGCGCTTGGCTTCGGAGCGCTGCTGCTGCTGACGCTGTTCCTGGCGCTCGTCATCGCGTTGTGGCGCGCGGGAAAGGCGGGCGCGGCAGCGGCGGCCGAAGCGGCCGACCATGCCCGCGACACCGAGGCCAGGATGGCGGACATTCTTCAGGCGCAGGCCGAGATGCAGGGTCGCATGGGCGCTATCGCCGAAGTGTTCGGCGCCAGGCAGGCCGAGCTCACCCAATCGCTCGGACAGCGGCTCGACGCCATGACCGGCCGTCTTGGCCAGACCATGGCCGAGCAGACCAAGTCGACGCATGAGAGCCTGGCCAAACTGCAGGAGCGGCTGGCGGTGATCGACACGGCGCAGGGCAACATCCAGTCTTTAGCCGGACAGGTCGTGCAGCTGCAGGCGATCCTCTCCAACAAGCAGACTCGCGGCGCCTTCGGCCAGTCGCGCATGGAGGCGATCATTGCCGACGGCCTGCCGCACGGCGCCTACGAGTTCCAGGCGAGCCTTTCCAACGGCAGCCGGCCCGACTGCCTGGTGCGGATGCCGAACGGCGCGCCGATGCTCGCCATCGACGCCAAGTTTCCGCTGGAGGCCTGGAATGCCATTCGTGCCGCCGAAGCCGCTGACTTGCAGAAGGCGGCGGCGCAGGCGTTCCGGCGCGACATCGAGGTGCATATCCGCGATATCGCGGAAAAATACCTTATCCAGGGCGAGACGCAGGACACCGCCTTCATGTTCGTGCCCTCGGAATCGGTGTTCGCCGAGATTCACGAGAATTTCGAGGCCGTGGTGCAGAAGGCGCACCGCGCCCGCGTCGTCATCGTCTCGCCGTCATTGCTGATGCTGTCGATCCAGGTCATCCAGGCGATCCTGAAGGACGCGCGCATGCGCGAGCAGGCGCATCTGATCCAGGGCGAGGTCATCCGCCTGATGGAGGACGTGGCGCGAGTCGACGAGCGCGTGCGCCGCCTGCAGACGCATTTCGGCCAGGCGGCCAGGGATATCGACGACATCCTCGTCTCGACGACGAAGGTCACCAAACGCGGGCAGAAGATCGAGGCGCTGGAGTTCGCCGAGGGCGAACCCGAACCGCCACGCGGGCCTGCCAAGGTGGAGGCGGGCGCGCGCGTGGCCGATTCCAAGACGGGTCAGCTCAGGCTGCGCGTCGTCGAAGGCGACGACTGAGCTGTCGTAACTCCGTTACTGCTCCTCGATGGTGGTGATGCCTTCGATTTCCGGCAGCCAGTGCAACGCCGAGCGGTGCCAAACCTGTCTTCTCGGCACCAGCTGGTCGCGCTGGCGCGCCGTGCCCACCCGAATGCCGTAGATTTTCGGTCCATCGCCGACCGACGTGGCATAGAGATGCGATCCGCATTCGCCGCAAAACCCCTGAGCGCGCTTGGCGCCGCTGGATCCGGTCTTGATGTAGACCTTCGGCGTGCCCTTGGTAATCCGGTAATCCTCTTCTGGCGCGCCCACCGTCACGCGAAAGGCCGTTCCCGTCAGTTGCTGGCAATCGGTGCAATGGCAGATCGAGGTCTTTTCGGGATCGACTTCCGCTTCGTAGGTGATGGCGCCGCAATGACACCCGCCGTCGATTCTCATTCGGCATGCTCCCAAAAGATTGCTTCGCTCAAATCTAATCCTCTTCGAAGGCCCCGGCGATAGCCTTACGCCTGCGCTCCCATGTGCCGGTCGCCTGCGGCTTGACGAACAGCCTGGTGATTTCGGGCATGTCGCTTTTCAGTCGCGCCTCCAGGCGTTCAACGCAGGCTTCGATCTCAGGCGCCGTGAGATGATCCTCGAATTCGATGCTTAGGCCTGCGACGATCTCCTCCGGGCCGATATGGACGCTCAGTATGCCGTTCGCCCGCTGCACGGCCGGGTCTTCCTGAGCGATCGCCAGAACCTTGCGCTGCACCTCGGGCGAAGCGGGCTCACCGATGAGCAGACCCTTGCTCTCGCGCGCCAAGAAGATGGCGGTGGCGCCCAGGATGACGGCGATGCCGATCGAGCCGGCGCCGTCGAGCTCGGGGATACCCAGGAGCTCGGCAGACAGGATGCCGACGAAGGCGACGACGAGGCCGAGCAGCGCGGCGCTGTCCTCGAACAGCACCGTGTAGATGCTGGGATCCTTGCTCATCCGGACCGCCTCGAACCAACCCAGCCTTCCCTTCTGTCCCCGGAACTCCTTCAGCGCCACCAGCCAGGAACTGCCTTCGAACAGAAAAGAAAGACCAAGCACGATGTAGTTGACCTTGGCGTTGACGATCGGCTCGGGCGCCATGATGTGGATCACGCCCTCATAGAAGGAAACGCCCGCGCCCAGCGCGAAAACCAGAAGCGCGACGATAAAGCTCCAGAAATAGAGTTCGCGTCCGTGTCCGAGCGGATGCGTGCGGTCGGGCGGGCGCGCGGCACGGCGCATGCCGTAAAGCAGAAGCGCGCCATTGCCGGTGTCGACCAGCGAATGCACGCCCTCCGACAGCATGGCTGAAGAGCCTGTGAAGAACGCTGCGGCGAATTTGGTCAGGGCGATCGCAACATTGCCGGCGAGCGCGGCGTAGATCACTCTTTTCGAGCCGCTATGCCCTGCCATGCGCTTCCGATCCTCTTCCAAGTGGGAGCTCAGCGGCCGCCGCCCAAAGCTCCACCGACAATGCGCCAGCCGCTCCGAGGTTCAGATGCCCCTATGCATTTCTGTTGCCTGATCGATCCCGAGGTCGCGGGATCAAGGGAAAACGGTTGACATAGCGCAAGCCGGCTTTCGAAGCTGCAAGCGGCCTCTTGCGGTCGGGCGCTTCTCTTGTTTCACTTGTGCTGCCCACAAATCGGAGGAGCGAATCATGGCGAAAGGTGCGATGAAGGCGGGCAAGGAACCCCGCAAGCCGAAAAAGGACGCCAAGAAACCGGCCGCGGCCCCGGCTCCGAAGGCGCCGCCGGTCAAGGCGATGCGCATCAAGGAGAAGTAGGCCGTCAGCGCGGCCGATCCGTCTCGATGCGGATTTGAACCGGCGGCATGCGAATGCTGCCGGTGTTTTGTTGATCGGGGTACAGAACTCACTATATCGGTACCGCGAGGACGACCTCGCTTCCCCGAAACCCGGCCGGGACGACCCGCCACGTCAAACGTCGAGCATTCGATGCTCGATCGATGGAGCGTTCGCAATGTCCTGGAACTTCCTTTTCTTCGCCGGCCTGTTCGAGATCGGCTGGGCGATCGGCCTCAAATATACCGATGGTTTCTCGAAGCCGCTGCCGACCGTGCTCACGATCGTCTCGATGATCGTCAGCCTTGGCCTGCTCGGGCTTGCGTTGAAGACATTGCCCGTCGGCACGGCTTATGCGGTGTGGACCGGCATCGGCACTGTCGGCACGGCCTTGCTCGGCATATGGCTGCTCGGCGAGCCGGCGACCGCGGTGCGGCTTGCCTGCATCGGGCTGATCGTCTGCGGCATCGTCGGGCTGAAGCTCGTCGCCTGATGCAGCACGAACGCACTCAGGGCCGCTCCTGGCGACCCTGATTTATTTTTCGAACGAACTCGAACCTAGCGGGCCGAGAAGCCAGGAGGCGTGCGACCGACGCGCGCCTTGCGGGCGGCGTAGCGCGCATCGCGCTTGGCCTTGCGTTCGGCCTCCTCGGCGAGCAGGCGGGCGATGCGTTCGGTTTCCTCGGCTTCGCGGATCTTGGCCTCGGCAGCCGCTGCCTCTTCGGCAGCAATACGGGCCGCTTCGGCCACTGCCTCGCGTTCAGCCTTCTCGGCCGCTTCGCGCGCCAGCTTTTCCTGCTTCAATCGGGCCTTCTCGGCCTCGCGGATCGCACGGGCCTCGAGGATCGCCTTGCGTTCCGCCTGACGCGCCAGAACCGCTGGATCGTCCGCCGCCGGCTTTGACTTGAAGCGCTCCAGGAGCGCCTTCTTTGCCTCGTTCGCGGCGTTGCGCCGCTCGAATATGTCTTTTTCCCTGTAAATAGCCAAGTCCACTTCCCTGAAGTCAATTCGCGACGCTTACATACGCGCGAAAGCGGTGAGTTCAAGCGCCAAAACGGTATGCCAGCCATGAAAATCTGGGCTGTTGCCGTCGGGATACGTCGTTGCGGCGCGATGCACTGTTCACAAATCGCGCCTCTGGCGGCTCTGGGGGCCGGTCGCTACCTCTAGCGCCAACAATCAACGCCCAAGCGGCGCATCAGGATGCATGAAAATGGAACTTGGCCTCTACACTTTCGCGGATGTCAGCCCGGAGCCGGGCCCCGGCGCCATCGGCCCGCACGAACGGCTGCGCAACCTGATCGAGGAGGTCGAGCTGGCCGACCAGGTCGGTCTCGACGTGTTCGGCCTCGGCGAACACCATCGCCCCGACTATGCAGCCTCGGCGCCGGTCGTGGCGCTGGCCGCGGCCGCGGAGCGGACGAAGCGGATCAAGCTCACCAGCGCGGTCACGGTGCTTTCTTCCGACGATCCGGTGCGGGTCTTCCAGCAGTTCGCGACGCTCGACCTTCTGTCCGGCGGCCGCGCCGAGATCATGGCCGGGCGCGGCTCCTTCATCGAATCGTTTCCGCTGTTCGGTTACAATCTCGAGGACTATGACGAGCTCTTCGCCGAGAAGCTCGATCTCCTGCTTGCCATCCGCGACCAGGTGAAGGTGACGTGGCAGGGCAAGCTGCGCGCGCCGATCAACGGCCGCGGCGTCTATCCCCGACCTTTCCGGGACAAGCTGCCGATCTGGATCGCCATTGGCGGGACGCCGCAGTCCGCCGCCCGCGCCGGCGTGCTCGGCCTGCCGCTGGCGCTTGCCATCATCGGCGGCGAGCCGGCCCGCTTCGCGCCGCTGTTCGAGATCTATCGCGAGGCGGCAAGGCGCGCCGGCAACGATCCCGCCTCGCTCGCGACTAGCTTGAACGTGCATGGCTTCGTCGGCGAGACGACCGAGAAGGCGGCCGACGATTTCTACGCACCGCAGGCCGAGGTGATGAACCGCATCGGCCGCGAGCGCGGCTGGGGGCCGACCTCGCGGGCGCATTTCGATCAGTCGCGCGGGCCGAACGGCGCGCTGTTCGTCGGCGATCCCGAACAGGTGGCGGAAAAGATCGTCGCCCAGCACAAGATCTTCGGCAACGACCGCTTCCTGTTGCAGATGGCGATCGGCACGATGCCGCATGCCAAGGTCATGAAGGCGATCGAGCTCTACGGCACCAAGGTGGCGCCGGTCGTGCGCAAGGAAACGGCGAAGGCCGCGCCGGCGCCCGTCGCCTGAGGACGCCTGCCCGGCAAGATGCGCCCTCACCGCCGGCTAAGGAACCTTGGCGGCGGCGCGTACGTTTTCCTCGGCGATCGCGAGGGAACGGATGAAGGTCGAAACGAGCGCTTCGGGTTCGAACGTTGCCGAAAGCCCGGACGAGCGCGCCAGCGCCCGCGCCGAATTGCGCCTGATTCGATTGCTGCTGATCGGCATCTTCGTGCTGATAACGATCGCCGCGCTTTATTTCGCCCGCGCCTTCTTCATGCCGGTGATCCTCGCCTTCCTGCTGGCGCTGACGCTGACCCCGATCGTGCGCTTCCTGCGCAAGCGCGGCATCCCCGAGGTGGCCTCCGCGACACTGCTGGTGTTGCTGTCCCTCTTCGTCTTCGCCAGCGCCGGTTACCTGCTCAGCGGCCCGGTCATCGACCTCATCAACAACAGCTACTCGATCGGCGAGCAACTCACCGAGCGGCTGGCGCCTTTCAAGCGTCCGCTCGAGAGGGTCATGGATCTCTCGCGTCAACTGCAGGCCCTGACCGAGACATCGCAGGAACCGGGCGTGCAGAAGGTCGCGCTGGCGCCGTCCGGCATCCTGTCGACGGCGGCCAGCAACATTCTGGGAGCCGGCACGAGCATCACCCTCGTCTTCGTGCTGTCGCTGTTCCTGCTCGCCTCCGGCACCTTGTTCTACGAGAAGATCGTCCAGTCCTTCGCCCACCTCAGCGACAAGAAGCGCGCGCTGCGCATCGTCTATGACGTCGAGCACGAGATTTCCCATTACCTGCTTACCGTGGCGGCCATCAATGCCGGCCTCGGCACGGTGATCGGACTTGGCCTTTGGGGACTTGGGATGCCGAACCCGCAGGTCTGGGGCGCGGCCGCGGCGCTGCTCAACTTCCTGCCCTATGTCGGCGGGCTGATCACCTTGCTGCTGGTCACGATCATCGCGCTGATCAGCTTCGATACGATCCCCTACGCGTTGCTGGCACCCGCCTTCGTTTTGTTGTGCGACATCGTCGAGGGCCAGTTCGTGACCCCGACGGTGGTCGGCCGGCGGCTCGAGATAAACGCGGTGGCGATCTTCATCGCCATCGCCTTCTGGTCATGGCTCTGGGGTTTCGTCGGCGCGCTGATGGCGGTGCCGCTGCTGGTGGTCATCAAGGTGTTCTGCGACCATTTCGATGGCCTCAGCCATGTCGGCAATTTCCTCGCCGCGCAGCAGACCATGGCGATCGACGACGAGGCCGGCGATAACAACCACAAATCCGGCGCGTGAGGCCTGGCCCAATCTGCATGTCCGGCCGGCTGTTTGCGGCGCCCATGGCGAGTGCCTATATCGGTCCGGTCTAGCCGGACCCGCCTGCATGAATGACTTCGATCTCGCGCTGCGCAACAACCGCCTGTCTATCCATCATCTCGGCGGCCGCAGCGAGCAGCGGGAAATCGCCTCGGCGACCGGACTCGCCGACGTGCTGGAAGGCCAGTTCGCCATCGTCATTCCCGACCGCGCCGAATTCGAGGCCCGGTTGCGGCAGAAGCAAATCGCGGAGACCTGACCAATGACGGCCCTTTCGGTTCTCGACCTGTCGCCGATCACGCAAGGCAACAATGCCTCGCGGTCGCTGGCCAATTCGCTCGACCTTGCCCGCCATGCCGAGCGGCTTGGCTACAAGCGCTACTGGCTCGCCGAGCACCACAACATGCCGGGCATTGCCAGTGCCGCGACGTCGGTTGTCATCGCCCATGTCGCCAGCGGCACCAAGACTATCCGCGTCGGCGCCGGCGGCATCATGCTGCCCAACCATGCGCCGCTGGTGATTGCCGAGCAGTTCGGCACGCTGGCAGCACTTTTCCCCGGCCGCATCGATCTCGGCCTCGGTCGCGCGCCAGGCACCGATATGATGACGGCGCGGGCGCTTCGCCGCAACCTGGAGGCCAGCGACAACTTCCCCCAGGACGTGGTCGAGCTGATGGGCTATTTCCAGCCGGCCGAGGAAGGCCAGCGCATCCGCGCGGTGCCGGGCGAAGGCCAGGACGTGCCGGTCTGGATCCTTGGCTCCAGCCTCTATGGCGCGCAGCTCGCGGCGCTGCTTGGGCTGCCCTATGCTTTTGCCTCGCATTTCGCGCCGGCCGAACTCGACCACGCGCTGGAGGTCTATCGCACCCGCTTCCAGCCGTCGGCGCAGCTCGACAAGCCTTATGTGATGCTCGGCCTCAATGTCTTTGCGGCGCCCACGGATGCCGAGGCGAAGCTTTTGTTCACCTCGCTGCAGCAGGCCTTCGTCAACCTGCGCAGCGGCCGGCCCGGCCAGCTGCCGCCGCCGGTCGAAAACTACGACCGCGACCTTGATCCCGTGGCCAAATCCATGCTGGCCCAGGCGCTGTCCTGTGCCGTCGTCGGGTCGCCGGAGACGGTCCGCCAGGGCATCGACGCCTTCGTACGCCGCACCGGCGCCGACGAATTGATGGTGACGGCGCAGATGTTCGACCACACCGCGCGGGTGCGCTCCTTCGAGATCCTGGCAGACGTGCACAGATCGATGTCGCAAGCGGCCTGACCGCTGGGCCGCCTGTCAGCCGGGGCGAAAGAGCGATCGCCGGCGGAAAACACATCTTTCTGAAGCTCCGCGCAACTCCGTTCGCAGGCATTCACGCCCGGATCATGGCGACTGCGACGTTTTTGCCCGCGCCGGATTACCTCGGTCCGGGCGTATCGGGCGGCAAATCGGCCGCAAAATTGGCGATTTAGCACCGTTCCCGGCAGGCGATCGGCTTGGTGGATGCGTTGCGCAGGATGCTTGCGCCTCGTGCCGCCTGTTCTTATATACGCGCCAACCGCCCGGCCTTGAAAACCCGGGGACCGTGGCGGAATTTCTTGTGAACAGGGGCTTTCGTCGGAACGCCTTATCAGGGTCCTGAGAGCCTGCTTAGAGGAGAGACTAGAACAATGGCAAAAGTAATCGGTATCGACCTCGGAACCACCAACTCCTGCATCGCCATCATGGACGGCAAGGAGCCCAAGGTTATCGAGAATGCGGAAGGCGCGCGCACGACCCCTTCCATCGTCGCCATCAACAGCGATGGCGAACGCCTCGTCGGCCAGCCGGCCAAGCGCCAGGCGGTCACCAATCCTGAAAACACCATCTTCGCGGTCAAGCGCCTGATCGGCCGCCGCTATGACGATCCGGTGACGGAGAAGGACAAGAAGCTTGTCCCCTACAAGATCGTCAAGGGCGACAATGGCGATGCCTGGGTCGAGGCTGGCGGCAAGAAGCTTTCGCCCAGCCAGATCTCGGCCATGATCCTGCAGAAGATGAAGGAAACGGCGGAAGCCTATCTCGGCGAGAAGGTCGAGAAGGCGGTCATCACCGTTCCGGCCTATTTCAACGATGCCCAGCGCCAGGCGACCAAGGACGCCGGCAAGATCGCCGGCCTCGAAGTGCTGCGCATCATCAACGAGCCGACGGCTGCCGCACTTGCCTATGGTCTGGAGAAGAAGGACGGCAAGACCATCGCCGTCTATGACCTTGGCGGCGGCACGTTCGACATTTCGGTGCTCGAGATTGGCGACGGCGTCTTCGAGGTGAAGTCGACCAATGGCGACACCTTCCTCGGCGGCGAGGACTTCGACATGCGCCTGGTCGAGTACCTGGCGGCCGAGTTCAAGAAGGAGCAAGGCATCGACCTCAAGGCCGACAAGCTCGCCCTGCAGCGCCTGAAGGAAGCGGCCGAGAAGGCCAAGATCGAGCTGTCGTCGACGACGCAGACCGAGATCAACCTGCCCTTCATCACTGCCGACGCCAGCGGGCCGAAGCACCTGACGATGAAGCTCACCCGGGCGAAGTTCGAGAGCCTGGTCGAGGACCTCGTGCAGCGCACCATCGACCCCTGCAAGGCGGCGCTCAAGGATGCCGGCCTGAAGGCGGGCGAGATCGACGAAGTGGTGCTGGTCGGCGGCATGACCCGCATGCCCAAGATCCAGGAGATCGTGAAGCAGTTCTTCGGCAAGGAGCCGCACAAGGGCGTCAACCCGGATGAGGTCGTCGCGCTCGGCGCCGCCATCCAGGCCGGCGTGCTGCAGGGCGACGTCAAGGACGTGCTGTTGCTCGACGTGACGCCGCTGTCGCTCGGCATCGAGACGCTAGGCGGCGTGTTCACCAGGCTGATCGAACGCAACACCACGATCCCGACCAAGAAGAGCCAGGTATTCTCGACGGCCGAGGATTCGCAGTCGGCGGTCACCATCCGCGTCTTCCAGGGCGAGCGCGAGATGGCGGCCGACAACAAGCTGCTCGGCCAGTTCGACCTGGTCGGCATTCCGCCGGCTCCGCGCGGCGTGCCGCAGATCGAGGTCACCTTCGACATCGACGCCAACGGCATCGTCAACGTCTCTGCCAAGGACAAGGGCACCGGCAAGGAGCACCAGATCCGCATCCAGGCTTCGGGCGGTCTGTCCGATGCCGACATCGAGAAGATGGTGAAGGACGCCGAGGCAAATGCCGAGGCCGACAAGAAGCGCCGCGCCCTCGTTGAGGCCCGCAACCAGGCCGAATCCCTGGTGCATTCGTCCGAGAAGTCGCTCAAGGACTATGGCGACAAGGTCTCGGAGGCCGACCGCACCGCGATCGCCGACGCGATTGCGGCGCTGAGGTCCGCAGCCGAAGGCGATGACGTGGCCGATATCGAGGCCAAGTCGCAGTCGCTCGCCGAAGCTTCGATGAAGCTTGGCCAGGCCATGTACGAGGCCTCGCAGAAGGAAGCGGCCGAAGCCGACGCCAAGGCGGACGCCGCCAAGGATTCGGACGTGGTTGACGCCGACTTCGAGGAAATCGACGAAGACGACGACAAGAAGAAGTCGGCCTGAGCCGGCTGACGGCCAAATAATGCGAAAAGCCCGGCGCAAGGCCGGGCTTTTTTGCAACCTTCACCGAAAAAGTGCGGACCTGGCCCAAAAATTGACGGAAAAACACCGGTGAGCCCGGCTCGGCTCTGGCATCCGGGCAACATCGCTCCTAAATCGAACAACGTGCCGGCGACGACGCGACAATGCTTGAAGACATTGAGCATCCGGACAGCGGGAAAAAATGAAAGCTGATTTCTACGAAACGCTGGGCGTGCAAAAAGGCGCCGACGACAAGGAGCTGAAGAGCGCTTTCCGCAAACTCGCCATGCAGTTCCATCCCGACCGCAACCCCGGCGACCATGCCTGCGAGCACAAGTTCAAGGAAATCAACGAAGCCTACGAGACGCTGAAGGACCCGCAGAAGCGCGCGGCCTACGACCGTTTCGGCCACGCCGCCTTCGAGCAGGGCGGCATGAACGGCGCCGCGCACGGCTTCGGCGCCGGCGGCTTCGCCGACATCTTCGAAGACATTTTCGGCGACATGATGGGTGGCCGCCAGCGCCGCTCGTCGGGCGGCCGCGAGCGCGGGGCCGACCTGCGCTACAACATGGAAATCTCGCTGGAAGAGGCGTTTTTGGGCAAGACGGCGCAGATCCGCGTGCCGGCATCGATTTCCTGTTCGGAATGCTCCGGCAGCGGCGCCAAGCCCGGCACGCAGCCGGTCACCTGCGCGATGTGCCACGGCCATGGCAAGGTGCGGGCAACGCAAGGCTTCTTCTCGATCGAGCGCACCTGCCCGCAATGCCAGGGGCGCGGCCAGACGATCAAAGACCCCTGCCCGAAATGCGCCGGCCAGGGCCGCGTCACCGAGGAGCGTTCGCTGTCGGTCAACATCCCGGCCGGCATCGAGGACGGAACCCGCATCCGGCTTGCCAATGAGGGCGAGGCCGGCCTGCGCGGCGGCCCATCGGGCGACCTCTACATCTTCCTTGCCGTCAAGCCGCACGAATTCTTCCAGCGCGACGGCGCCGACCTCTACTGCAAGGTGCCGATCTCGATGACGACCGCCGCCCTCGGCGGCTCGTTCGAGGTCACCACGCTCGACGGCACTCAGACCAAGGTGAAAGTGCCGGAAGGCACCCAGAACGGCCGCCAGTTCCGGCTGAAGGGCAAGGGCATGCCGGTGCTGCGGCAGCCCAATGTCGGCGATCTCTACATCCAGACCGCGGTCGAGACGCCGCAGAACCTGTCGCGGCGCCAGCGCGAGCTCCTGGAAGAGTTCGAGCAGCTCTCCTCGAAGGACAATTCGCCCCAGTCGAGCGGCTTCTTCGCCCGCATGAAGGACTTTTTCGAATCCTTCGGCGAACCCTGAGTGGGATGCGGCAGGGGTTAACGCGCTGCCTCAACGTCATCAACATCTTATGCCAGATCTTGCCTTGCCTTGTTCCACCTAGCTGCTAAGTAGCGAGTCGGGGAGCGTTGAGGAGAGCTCGCATGGCACGTGGTCCCGGGTTGCGCAAAGCGCTGACGGAAAAATTCGACGACGAGCTGAAGTTCTTCAAAGGCTGGATCGACAAGCCGAAAGCTGTCGGCTCGATCGTTCCCACCAGTTCCGTCACCGCCCGCAAGATGGCCTCGATCGTCAACCCGAAATCGGGCCTGCCGGTGCTGGAGGTCGGCCCCGGCACCGGCGTCATCACCCGTGCCATCCTCGCCCAGGGCGTGAAGCCGGAGAACCTCTATGCGATCGAATACTCGACCGACTTCGTGCGCCATCTGCGCCGGCTCTACCCGCGCGTCAACGTCATCGAGGGCGACGCCTTCAACCTCGACGCAACACTCGGCGACAAGCGCGACATGGTGTTCGATTCGGTCGTCTCCGGCGTGCCGCTGCTCAATTTCCCTGTCGCCCAGCGCATCGCCTACATCGAAAGCCTGCTCGACCGCATTCCCGTCGGCCGGCCGATCGTGCAGCTGACCTACGGCCCGCTGTCGCCGATCCCGCCCGGCCGCGGCGACTACACGGTCAAGCATTTCGATTTCATCATCCGCAACATTCCGCCGACGCAGCTGTGGATCTACCGACGCGAGGCATGTTGACCGAAAGCGCTTGGCCATCGAAAGCGCTTGGGGATTGATCGCTCTTCGGCCTATACGTCGTTCGACAGGTGGCCGATGGCAGTAATCCCAAGAATCCTCGTTTTCGCAGGCTCGATCCGCACCGGCGCTTTCAGCGGCCGGACGGCCGATGTCGCGCAAAAGGAACTCGCCATGCAGGGTGCGGAGGTGACCCGCATTTCGCTCGGCGACTATCCGTTGCCGATCATGGACGAGGATCTTGAGAAGGACAAAGGCATTCCCGAGAATGCCGTGAAGCTCGGCCATCAGATTTCCGCCCATGACGGGCTGCTGATCGCGACGCCTGAATATAACGGCTCGATCCCGCCGCTCTTGAAGAATTCCATCGACTGGGTGAGCCGGCTCCGGCGCGACGGCAGCCGCTCGTTCAGGCCGCTTTACGGCAAGCCCGTCGCGCTCTGCTCCTCCTCCGAGGGCAAGTTTGCCGGCATACGCTGCATCAACCACCTGCGCGCAGTGCTGGTGCGCTGCCAGATGGAAGTGATCACGCCGGAATGCTCGGTTTCCGGCGCCGATGAAGCCTTCGCCGAGGACGGACAATTCCGCGACGCCAGACTGCATCAATCGATGGAGCGCCTATGCCGTACACTGATCGAAACCTCGCGCATGCTGTCCGTGAGGATCGAGGTCTGATGCATCCGGTCGAGACCATGCGCGACAGGCTGATCGTCGGCCTCGACGTGCCGACGCTGAAAGAAGCCGAACAGACGGTGCGCGAGCTCGAAGGCAGCGTCTCTTTCTACAAGATCGGCTATCAGCTCGCCTTTGCCGGCGGGCTCGATTTCGCGCGCGAGCTCGCCAGCGGCGGCACCAAGGTCTTCCTGGACATGAAGCTGCTCGACATCGACAACACGGTGGCCAAGGGGGTCGAGAATATCGTCAGGATGGGGGTCTCGATGCTGACACTGCATGCCTATCCCAAGGCTATGCAGGCGGCGGTGGAAGCAGCCAAGGGCAGCGATCTCTGCCTGCTCGCGGTGACCGTGCTGACCTCGATGGACGAGCAGGACATGATCGATGCCGGCTATGAACACGATCCGCACACGCTGGTGCTGAGGCGCGCCGAACAGGCGCTGCATGCCGGCATGGGCGGCATCGTCTGCTCGGCCGAGGAGGCCGAAGCCGTGCGCCGGATCGTCGGTCCCGACATGGCCGTGGTCACGCCGGGTATACGGCCGAGCGGCAGCGACCATGGCGACCAAAAGCGTGTGGTGACGCCGGCGCAAGCGATCCGCAACGGCTCCAGCCACCTTGTCGTCGGCCGGCCGATCGTCAAGGCTGCGGACCGGCGCGCGGCGGCTGAGGCTATCTTGGCCGAAATGTGCTCGGCATAAGTCCGTCTGCTCGCGAAAAGAAACAGGAGAAAAGAGTGCCAAAGGGATATTGGGTTGCCCGGGTCGATGTGCGCGACCCGGAAGGCTACAAGGACTATGTCGCCGCCGCCAAACCGGCTTTCGAGCGCTTCGGCGCGAAATTCCTGGCGCGCGGCGGCAAGCATGAGAAGGCCGAGGGGCCCGGCCGCGCGCGCAACGTGATCATCGAGTTCGAATCGCTTGCCGCCGCGCATGACTGCTACCACTCGCCGGAATATCAGCGCGCCGTCGACATTCGCCAGAAAGTGGCCGACGGCGAGATCGTGCTGGTCGAGGGCGTTTAATTCGTCTGAATCGTTCTGCCTTGACATGATCAAGGAAGGCGGTGGCGCAGAATAGAGATTTGCAGCGATCCTTCGCCGGCGTCTCAAAGCCGCTCCGCAGCCGCAGGCCGGTCCAATCCCTAAGCTTATGCCCTCAGCCGGCTGGTCGCCGTCTCCGCCATCGCATCCGCCAGGCTCATGCTCCATTGCCTGCGGCAATAGTCGCGGAAATCGAAGCAGGGCAGGCCGGGACAGACTTCGAACTCGATGAGATGGACGGTGTCGTCGGCTTCGACCCTGAAGTCCACCGAGAAGACGTCCTTCAGGCCAAGCCCGGCGATCAGCTCCTGCGCGATGGCGCGGATAGCGCGATCGGCCGCCGGCTGTCGGACGGCGACCTGCTCGAGCTCCGGCTCGGCATAGGTGCCTGCGTCCCTGGCGGCCTGGCCGCTATCGCCATAGAGCGCCATAGAGTCGGCCATGGTCTGGAAGTCGCCGCCGGACTCGACGAAGGCGATGCCGAGCGCCTCGACGCCGGTATCCGGCTTCAGACCGAGGAAGCTTGCCCGCACATTGCGGCCGGCGACATAAGGCTGGACGACGACATCGTCGCGATAATGGTCAAAGACACGCCGGCTGAGCTCCTGCGCATGACCAAGATCGCGACAGCGCGAATCCGGCCAGATGCCGATCTTGGCGCCGAGCCGGTTGGGTTTGACGAACCAGCCGGCGGACGAGGCCGGTGGCTCGACCAGCCATTTCCCATTGCGGGCCAGCCCGGCCGGCGGCACCGGCAGGCCAAGCGCGCCGAGCACGGCGCCGGAGCAGAACTTGTCTTGGCAGAGCGCGAACAACGAATCGTCGGCGCCGATCGTCTTCAGTCCATTCAGCCTTGCCAGCGCAGGCGAAGCGCCGCCGCGGAAATAGGCGATGCCGTCGGTCAGCGTCCAGACCAGGGTTTTGGCGGGATCGGCGTTCGCCAACACGGTCGCGGCGTCGTCCAGCTCGACGGCCATGAAGGTTAGGCCGCGCGTCTCGCAAGCGGCGGCGAGCTGGCCTAATTCGGGCGCGAGGTCGGTCGACTGCGCCAGATAGGACGAGATCTCGGTTGCGCGTTCCCCCGGATAGCCGTCTGCGACCAGCCGGTCGAAGCAAGCCTTCTCCGGCTCATGGACAAGGATCAGCGTCGGCCCGTTGCTCGGCATGGAAGCTCCCAGAAAAGTCTGGTGCTACCATCGCATGGCGGTTGCAATCGGCTTTCAGGAAACCGACCTGAGCGAGCGATAATGCGCAAGCCGCTCAGGCGATCAGCACGCGCGGCTCGAAGCGGCCCCGGACCGGAATGTCGAGCAGGAAGGTCATGCCGGCCTGAGGATCGAGCTTGCGCTGCTTGTCGTCCTTGCCTTTCCAGGCCGATGTCACCGCAAGGCGGTCGGCGTTCGGCCCGACAAAGGCGGGGCAGGAAGGCTGGGTTACCGGCATCGGGATTTCGCGCAGCAGCATGCCGTCCGGCGAATACGCCTTCACCGCCTTGCCGCCCCAGACGGCATTCCACAGCACCCCGTCGCGGTCGACGACCGAGCCGTCGACATAGCCTTTTTGCGAACGATGATCGACGAAGATGTTCGGCTCGCCCGTCGGCAGGCCGGTCGCCGGATCGCAAGCGACGCGCATCAGAAGCCCGGTCGCGGTGTCGGTGTAGTAGGCGATCGTCCCGTCGTCGGAAAAGCAGATCGAGTTGGACACGGTAATGTCGGAGAACAGTCGGCGAAGCTCGCCCTTGAAGAACCAGTAGATCGCGCCGGCGCCCTTGCCCTCGTCCTTGCCCATCGTGCCGGTCCACAACGCGCCGCAGGGATGGACGCGGGAATCGTTGGAGCGGGTCAGCGGATTGTCAGCTTCGATCGGCGTGTGCAGCGTCAACTTGCCGGTCGCCACATCGCGGACCTGCAGGCCGGTCTCGGTGGCGATCAGCTGGCGGGCATCGTCGATGACGGCGATGGCGCTGGCCATCACGCCGAGATCATGGATTTTCAGCGCGCCGGCGAGCGGCTTTTCCAGAAGCTTGCCATTGACGATGTCGAACCAGAACAGTGTCTCGGTGCCGGGATCGTAGCTCGGTCCCTCCCCCAACTGGCAAATGTGATCGCTGAAGACCGAAACGCTGTCCATCAAATCCCTCCGAAGGCTTCGTCCCAGGCCGCGACCGCGGCGCGGGCGCGCTCAGCCACTTCATCGACGCTGGCGCCCGGCTTATAAAGGCTCGACCCCAAGCCGAAGACGCTGACGCCGACGGCTTTGTAGCCGGCAAAATCCTTGTCCGAAACGCCGCCGACGGCGCCGATCAGCGCCGTTGCCGGCAGCACGGCGCGGATCGCCGAAATGCCGCCAGCGCCGAGCACGCTTGCCGGGAAGAATTTAAGCGCCGAAGCACCGAGCCTGATCGCCTGGAAGGCCTCGGTGGGCGTGAACACGCCCGGCATCGTCACCATGCCATACTGCATGGCGCGGCCCATGACATCGGCATCGATGTTGGGGCTGACCAGCAGCCGGCCGCCGGCCTTGTGCAAGGCATCGACATCGGCCGCCGTCAGCACCGTGCCGGCGCCGACCAGCGCGGTTTCCGGAAGGACTTCGGCGATCCTGGTGATCGACGAAAACGGTTCCGGCGAATTGAGCGGCACCTCGATCGCCTCGATGCCGGCGTCGAAGATCGCCTGGCCTATTGAGATCGCCTCGGTCGGCTTGAGGCCACGCAAGATGGCGACCAGCCCGCGTTTCAGTCTGGGAAAGGGTGCTGTCTGCGTCACGCGTCGCCTCCGATCATGCGGTTCTCGCGCGCGGCTTCGACAAGGCCGGCGCGCACCGCTTCATCCGCATCGACGACCCGAAAAGCAAGACCGGCGAAGCCAAGAGCGGCGCCATAGAGCGAAGCCAGCGCGCCGGAAGCGATCAGCACGACGGGCGCTCCACCGACGCCGTAGCGCCGCTTCGCCGAAGCGATTTCGCCGCCGATCAACAGCCCGGACAGGCAAGCCGCCGCCTCGTCGGATTTCAAATCCTGCAGCAGCCCGGCGGCGCGGATCGCAAACAGCTGTGACGTGACGTCGCCGCCTTCGCTCAGCGCCCGCTCGCACCACTGGCGGAAAAACGGACTATCCGCCGTGACCGGCGCCGGATGCTCGCCCAGCGAATGTTTCAGGATCGAATGCGCGGCCAATACCGAAAACAACTCGCCGGTCGGCCAGGTGCCGAAGCCGGCGACCGCGCCGTCCTCGACCACGACCCATTTGGAATGCGTGCCCGGCATGCAGACGATGTGGCGCCCCGTTGGCGGCAGATTCGCGCCGGCAAGTTGCGTTTCCTCGCCGCGCATCACATCCGGCGCGTCGGCGAGGCGCTGGGCGAGGCCGGGCACGATACGGATGTCGCGGCGCTCGCCTTCGATGCAGGCGGCGCCTGCCAAGATGGCGCCGATCGGGGCAGGCACGGTGACGTATGGCGCCTCGATCCAGCCCTGGCGGGAACCCGCCATGCCGCAGATGATGACGGGCAGGGACTCCGGCGCGCCCATGGCGGCGAGATGGCCCTCCAGCACCGTCGCAAAACCCTTTTCGCGCGCGGTGATCAGGCCGTCGTCGCCGCGCCGCTCGGCGAGCAGCTGACCCGCGCCGTCAAGCAGCCAGGCCCTGAGCCTGGTCGTGCCCCAGTCGAGGGCGGCGACCGCAGGCGCGCCGCTCACAGCACGCCTCCGTCGACGATCAGCATTTGCGCGGTCAGCATGCGCGAGGCGTCCGACGCCAGGAACAGCACCGTGCCGACAATGTCGTCGGGCTGCATGGGCTCCTTGATGCATTGCTTGGCGACATGGGCGGCAAGCGCCTCCTCGGTGACCCAAAGCTCGCGCTGACGTTCGGTGATCACCCAGCCAGGCGCAACCGCGTTGACGCGGATGCCGTCGGCGCCGAGCTTGCCGGCAAGGCCTTTGGTGAGACCGAGGATACCGGCCTTGGCGGCGGTGTAAGCCGGCAGATCGGGATGGTTGATGAGGTAGGACGTGGAGCTGAAATTGATGATCGAGCCGCCGCCGGCGCGCTTCATGCCCGGCGCCACCGCCTGGGCGGTGAAGAAATGCGGCCGCAGGTTGATGGCTAGGTTGTTGTCCCAGAACTCGATGGTGACATCCTTCACCTCATGGCGATCGTCGAGCGCGGCATTGTTGACCAGCGCAATGACATCGCCATGCGCTTTTGCCGCCTTCGCTACCGCGGCGCGCAGCGCCTCGACGTCGCGCAGATCGGTCTTGAGATAGAGCGGACGCTGGCCAAGCTCCTTTTCCAGACGGTCGGCCAGCGCCGTGCTGGGCTTGTCGGCGATGTCGATGAAGGCGACCTTGGCGCCTTGCCGCATGAAGCCCTCGGTCAGCGCCGCGCCGATGCCGGAACCGCCGCCGGTGATCAACACCGAGGCGCCGTCGAGGTCGGCGAAACGCGCCGATGGCATCATAATTTCTGTCTCCCTTTGGCCGGCGCGCATCCTAGCCATGCCGGCCTCGGGAGCAAGGGTGAAAAGGCGATTTCGGCGGCAATATGTCTGACAAAATAGCAGCCGCGCTTCCGCGAGGCGCGGACGGGTGGGCTTGGATCGCGGGTTGGCTTGATCAGATCGCCTTGGCGCGCAGCGCGCCGCGATAGGAATCGCGCAGATAGCCAAGCGTGGCGTCGGCATCGACAGGCTTGCCGAACAGGTACCCTTGGCCACCCGCGCAGCCGAACTGGACGAGGCGGTCGGCCTGCGCTTCCTCCTCGATGCCTTCGGCCACAACGTCCATGCCGAGTCCTTCGCACATGGCGAGAATGGCACGGATGATGTGTTCCGAGGGGCGGTCGTCGAGGATCGAGGAAACGAAGGCGCGATCGATCTTCAGCTTGTCGAAATGGAATTCGCGCAGGCGCCCGAGCGAGGACTGGCCGGTGCCGAAATCGTCGAGCGAGACGCGGATGCCGACGCGGCGCAGATCCTCGACGATCTTCTCGGCCGAAGCCGGGTCGGTCATCAGGCCGGTTTCGGTGATCTCGATCTCCAGCCGGCGCGGATCGAAGCCGGTGCGGTCGAGGATCGCCAGGATATGCAGGCCGGTGTTCTGGTCGACAAGCTGCGAGGGCGACAGGTTGAAGGACAAAAACAGGTCCTTCGGCCAGTTGCGCGCCGCCTCGGTCGCCTTGCGCAGCACCAGCTGCGACAGTGGGCCGATGATGCCGCGCTCCTCGGCGATGGGAATGAACACGCTCGGCGGCACCATGCCGAGATCGCGGTCGGTCCAGCGAGCCAGCGTCTCGAAGCCGATGGTGCGGCGACTGGTGAGGTCGACGATCGGCTGGAAATGCGGCTCGACCTCGCCGGCCGAGACGGCGCGGCGCAGTGCCTGCTCGATGCGGGTGACGCGCTTGGCGGCCTCCTCCATCTCGCGTGTGTAGACGACGACGCGGCCGCGGCCCGAGCGCTTGGCGTGGTAGAGCGCGGTCTCGGCCTTGTTGATCAGGATCTCTGTGGTCTCGTCGCCGGAATAAAACAGCGAGCAGCCGACCGAAGCCGACAATCTGGCGGTGCGCTCGCCGACATCATAGGGCGCCGACAGGATCTCGATCAGCATGCGCGATTTTTCGGCCGCCTGCTCCTCGCTGAACACCATCGGGTAGAGGAAGGCGAACTCGTCGGCGCCGATGCGACAGACGGTGGAATAGCCATCCATCGAGGCACGCAAGCGCATAGCCACCTGGATCAGGATGTCGTCGCCGGCCTTGTGGCCGAACAGATCGTTGATCGGTTTGAAGCCATCGAGATCGAGAATGCCGACGGTGAAGGGCGCGGGATCGTCGGCGCGGTCGCTGATCAGGCGATCGACCTTGTCGTAAAAGCGACGATGGTTGCCAAGTCCGGTCAGCGGATCGGTGAAGGCCAGATCCGCGTTTTCCCTGCCTGGCTGCCCGGTGCCAAACGTCGTTTGCATCATGTTCCTGTTCTGACGGGGGAATTTGTGACCAGACTGGCAGCAAAGCGTTTAGGAAAGGTATCGGAAAATCGATTTTCTGAAGATGCGGAAAGGGTCTTGGCGCCACGCCTGGCGGTCCAGGGTCTTTGGCGGTGGAGGCTTAAACCGGGCATTAACAGCTTCAATAAATAGTAAAGCGGCCCGGAGACGCCGGCATTGGCGCGGCTGGTCGGCTGGGCCCGGGCACCGGAGACAGGCATGCCGCACGAGGTCCGCAACGAGCCGGCGATCGCCGTGCTCCTGCCCTGCTACAATGAGGAGCTGACGATCGGTGAGGTCGTGCGGCGCTTCCGCGAGACGCTGCCCTCCGCGACGATCTATGTCTACGACAACAATTCGAAGGACCTGACCGCGCTCAGGGCCCGCGCGGCCGGCGCGGTCGTCGTGCGCGAACCGCGCCAGGGCAAGGGCAATGTGGTGCGCCGCATGTTCGCCGACATCGACGCCGACATATATGTGATGGCGGACGGCGACGGCACCTACGCGCCGGAAGATGCGCCGGAGCTGATCAACACACTCTTGACCGAGCGCTCGGACATGGTGGTGGGCACCCGGCGCGGCGTCACCGACGACGCCGGCCGCTCCGGCCACGCCTTCGGCAACCGCATCTTCAACCGGCTCTACAAGGGCCTGTTCGGCGCCGATTTCACCGACATCTTTTCCGGCTACCGGGTCTTTTCGCGGCGCTTCGTCAAGAGCTTCCCGGCGGTTTCCGGCGGCTTCGAGATCGAGACCGAGATGTCGGTCCATGCCTCGCAGCTCAAGCTGCCGGTGAACGAGATGGCGCTCGACTACGGCCGCCGCCCGGAAGGCTCATCGTCGAAGCTGTCGACTTTCCGCGACGGCGCCAGGATCCTATGGATGTTCGCCATGCTGGTGAAGGAGACGCAGCCGCTGCGTTTCTTCGGCACGTTTGCCCTGTTCTTCCTGGCGGCCAGCATCGGGCTGATGATCCCGGTGCTGATCGAGTTCGCCGAGACAGGACTTGTTCCGCGCATGCCGACCTGGGTGCTGTCCGTTGGCCTGCTCCTCTTGTCCATGCTGGCGATGGTCACCGGGCTGATCCTCGATTCGGTGTCGCGCGGCCGGGCCGAACAGAAGCGCATCTTCTATCTTTCCATCCCTGCCGGCCGCATCGAGCGACGCGCGGGCTTCAACGGCGAGGCCTCCCGGAAGAGGGAGCCGGGCAAGGCCTCGCGAGCCGCCTGATGGTCCGGCTTGGCCGCTTCGTGCTTGCCGGCGGCATCGGCTTCGTTGCCGATGCGGCCGCGCTCTGGCTGCTGCTTTCCGTCACGCCGCTAGGGCCGCTGGCGGCGCGCGTGCTGTCGATCGGCTTCGCGCTCACCGTCACCTGGCAGATCAACCGGCATCTGACCTTTGCGCCGTCGAGCCGAGGCATCGCGCAGGAAGGCGCGCGTTACGGGGGCGTCGGCGTCGCCACCAGCATCGTCAATTATCTCGTCTATTGTGCCCTTCTGTTCGGGCTGCCCTCCCTGCCGCCGCTGGCGGCGCTGACGGTCGCCTCGCTGGTCGCGATGGCGCTGTCCTTCGTCGGCTATTCCCGGCTGGTCTTCGACCGATAATCTCTGGCCGATTGGCAGAAGCCGCCGATTTCCCTATATCGGCGGCAGAGATTGCCGGAGACCCGAGATGCCGTTGAAAATCGCCGTCCAGATGGACCATGTCTCCACGGTGTCGATCGCCGGCGACACCACGTTCGCGCTGTCGCTGGAAGCGCAGCGGCGGGGCCACAAGCTTTTCCACTACACGCCCGACCGCCTGTCGATGCGGGACGGCAAGGTGTTCGCGCGCGCCGAGGAGATGCAGGTGCGCGACGAGAAGGGCAGCCATTATTCGCTGGGCGAGCCGGTGCGCACCGATCTGTCGGAGATGGGCGTGGTGCTGCTCAGGCAGGACCCGCCCTTCGACATGAACTACATCACCACCACCCACATTCTGGAACGCATCCATCCGAACACGCTGGTGGTCAACGACCCGGCCTGGGTCCGCAACAGCCCGGAAAAGATCTTCGTCACCGAATTCCCGGACCTGATGCCGGAAACGCTGATCACCAAGGACCCTCAGGAGGTGGCCGCCTTCCGCAAGGAGTTCGGCGACATCATCGTCAAGCCGCTCTACGGCAATGGCGGGGCGGGTATCTTCCATCTGCACGAGGCCGACCGAAACCTTGCCTCGCTGCTCGAAATGTTCGGCCAGCTGTTCCGCGAACCCTATATCGTGCAGCGCTATCTCAAGGACGTGCGCAAGGGCGACAAGCGCATCATCCTGATCGACGGCGAGCCGGTGGGCGCCATCAACCGCGTGCCGGCCGAGCACGATTCGCGCTCCAACATGCATGTCGGCGGCCGCGCCGAGAAGACCGAGCTGACGGAGCGCGAACGCGAGATCTGTGCCCGCATCGGGCCGGCGCTCCGGGAACGCGGCTTCATCCTCGTCGGCATCGATGTCATCGGCGACTACATGACCGAGATCAACGTCACCTCGCCGACCGGCGTGCGCGAGGTGCGGCGCTTCGGCGGCGCGGACATTGCTGCCCTGTTCTGGGACTGCGTGGAAGGGAAGCGGAAGTAGCGCCCCTCAGCTGCCCGGTGGGCGGGACCGTATGTTCCCGTAATGTTCTTGCTTAAGCCGAAAATCTGTGGTTGTCTAAACCAAACCCGCTCGCCGCCTGATCGCAGGGCCGGCGAGCGAGCCGGTATCCGGGGGCTTGAGACAAGATGGTAGCGCGGGTTCGCACGGTGGCTTTCCAGGGCATCGAGGCCGTGCCGGTCGATGTCCAGGTGATGATCGCCCCGGGCAAGGTCGGGATGCAGATCGTCGGCCTGCCGGACAAGGCGGTGGCAGAGAGCCGGGAACGCGTGCAGGCCGCGCTTCATGCCTCCGGCCTGTCGATGCCGTCGAAGAAGGTGACGGTGAATCTCGCGCCGGCGGACCTGCCCAAGGAAGGCAGCCACTACGATCTGCCGATCGCGCTCGGATTGATGGCCGCGCTCGGCGCCATTCCGGGCGATATGCTGGCCGGCTATGTCGTGCTCGGCGAATTGTCGCTCGACGGCACCATTGCCGCTGTCGCCGGCGCGCTGCCGGCGGCGATCGGCGCCAACGCCGAAGGCAAAGGCCTGATCTGTCCGTTCGCCTGCGGGCCGGAGGCAGCCTGGGCCGGCAAGGATTTCGATATCCTGGCGCCGCGCAGCCTGATCGCCATCGCCAACCATTTTCGCGGCACCCAGGTGCTGTCGCGTCCCGAGGCAGGCATCCAGGTCGCCGCGCGCGATCTGCCGGACCTTGCCGACATCAAGGGCCAGGAAAGCGCCAAGCGGGCGCTGGAAGTGGCGGCGGCGGGCGGCCACAATCTCCTGATGGTCGGACCGCCGGGCTCGGGCAAGTCGATGCTGGCGCAAAGGCTGCCCTCGATCTTGCCGCCGCTGGCGCCGAAGGAGCTGCTCGAAGTCTCGATGATCGCGTCGGTGGCGGGCGAGCTCGGCGAAGGCAAGCTGACAGACCGACGGCCGTTCCGCGCGCCACATCATTCGGCGTCGATGGCGGCGATGGTGGGCGGCGGCTTGCGCGTGCGGCCGGGCGAAGTGTCGCTTGCGCATCACGGCGTGCTGTTCCTCGACGAATTCCCGGAATTCACGCCGCAGACGTTGGACGCGCTGCGCCAGCCGCTGGAGACCGGCGACTGCGTGATCGCGCGCGCCAACCACCGCGTCACCTATCCGGCGCGCATCCAGCTGGTGGCGGCGATGAACCCGTGCCGCTGCGGCATGTCGGGCGAGCCCGGCTATCGCTGCCTGCGCGGCGAGCGCTGCCGCACCGAATACCAGGCGCGCATTTCCGGCCCGCTGCTCGACCGCATCGATCTCAGGATCGAGGTGCCGGCGGTCTCGGCGAGCGACCTGATCCGGCCGGACAAGGCCGAGACCAGCGCCGCTGTGGCGCAGCGCGTGGCGCGCGCCCGGGCCATGCAGCGCGAGCGGCTGGAAAGGCTGGGTGCTGCGGCCACCACCAACGCGCACTGCCCGCCTTCGGTCGTCGAGGCGATCGCCAGGCCCGACGCCGCCGGGCTGACGCTGCTCAAGGACGCCAGCGAAAAGCTCGCCTTCTCGGCGCGAGCCTATCACCGCGTGCTGAAGGTCGCGCGGACGCTCGCCGATCTCGACGCCAGCGAAACCGTCGGCCGCATCCATCTCGCCGAGGCGATCTCCTACCGCATGAGCGCGGAGCGCATGGCGCAGGCGGCGTAAGGTCCCTGGCGAGCTTCGCGGCGCTACCCCGCCCGGTCCCTCGCCTTCAGCTCCAGCCTGCGCGCATGCAGCACCGGCTCGGTGTAGCCGTTGGGCTGGACTGTCCCCTTGAACACCAGGTCGCAGGCGGCCTGGAAGGCGATCGACTTGTCGAAATCCGGCGCCATCGGCCGGTAGAACGGGTCGCCGACATTCTGGCGATCGACGATCGCCGCCATGCGCTGCAGCGAATCCCGGACCTGGATCTCCGAGCACACCTTGTGGCGCAGCCAGTTGGCGACGTGCTGCGAGGAAATGCGCAGCGTGGCGCGGTCTTCCATCAGGCCGACATCGTTGATATCGGGCACTTTCGAGCAGCCGACACCCTGATCGATCCAGCGCACGACATAGCCGAGAATGCCTTGCGCGTTGTTGTCGAGCTCGCGCTGGATCTCGTCCGGCGTCCAGTTCGGCCGCACCGCCACGGGCACCGACAGGATGTCGTCGAGCCTGGCCTTCGGCCGGCTCCTCAGCGCCGCCTGCACGGCGTGCACATCCACTTTATGATAGTGCGTGGCGTGCAGCGTCGCCGCGGTCGGCGAGGGCACCCAGGCGGTGTTGGCGCCGGCCTTGGGATGCGCGATCTTCTGTTCCAGCATCGCCGCCATCAAATCCGGCATCGCCCACATGCCCTTGCCGATCTGGGCGTGGCCGGCGAGCCCGCATTCGAGGCCGGTGTCGACGTTCCACGCCTCATAGGCGGAAATCCAGGCCGCCTGCTTCATGTCGCCCTTGCGGATCATCGGGCCGGCTTCCATTGAGGTGTGGATCTCGTCGCCGGTGCGGTCGAGGAAGCCGGTGTTGATGAACACGACGCGCTCCCTTGCGGCGCGGATCGCTTCCTTGAGGTTGACGGTGGTCCGCCGCTCCTCGTCCATGATGCCCATCTTGATGGTGTTCTTGGCCATGCCGAGCAGGGCCTCGACGCGGTCGAAGATTTCCACGGCGAAGCCGACTTCCTCCGGCCCGTGCATCTTCGGCTTCACCACATACATCGAGCCGGCACGGGAGTTGGCGCGGCGGCCGTTGTCGCCGACATCGTGCAGCGCGATCAGCGCGGTGAGCGCCGCGTCCATGATGCCTTCCGGCACCTCATTGCCGTCGCGGTCGAGGATCGCCGGATTGGTCATCAGGTGGCCGACATTCCTGACCAGCATCAGCGAGCGTCCGGGCAGCAGCAGCTGGCCGCCATTCGGCGCCGTGTAGCGGCGGTCCGGATTGAGCTTGCGGACAAAGCTCTTGCCGGCCTTGGTGATCTCTTCCGCCAAGTCGCCCTTCATCAGGCCGAGCCAGTTGCGATAGACGACGACCTTGTCCTCGGCATCGACCGCGGCGACCGAATCCTCGCAGTCCTGGATGGTGGTCAAGGCGGCCTCGAGGATGACGTCGGCAATGCCGGCCGCATCGGTCTTGCCGATCTGACTGGCATGATCGACGACGATCTCGATATGCAGGCCGTTCTTTACCAAAAGCACGGCTTCCGGAGTGTCGGCGTCGCCGCGATAGCCGACGAACTGCTTTGGATCGGCAAGCGTGGTGGCGCCGGCGCCTTCGCCGACCTTCAGCGCGCCGTTCGCCACCGAGAGCCCGTTGACGCCGGCCCATTTGCCAGTGGTGAGCGGCACGGACTGGTCGAGGAAGTCCCTGACCCAGGCGATCACCTTGGCGCCGCGCGTGGGATTGAACGTTTTGCCCTTTTCGGCGCCTGCGGTCTCGGGAATGGCGTCGGTGCCGTAGAGCGCGTCATAAAGCGAGCCCCAGCGCGCATTGGCGGCATTGAGCGCATAGCGCGCGTTCATCACCGGCACGACCAGCTGCGGCCCGGCGACGACCGCGATCTCCGGATCGACATTTTCGGTCGAGACGCTGAAGGCCGGACCTTCCGGCACCAGATAGCCGATCTCTTCGAGGAAAGTTTTGTACAGCTCCATGTCGACCGGCGCGCCGTTGGCGCGGTACCAGTCGTCCAGCCTCTCCTGCATGGCGTCGCGCTTGGCGAGCAGCGCGCGGTTCTTCGGCGCGAGGTCGTGGACGATCTCTGAAAAGCCGGTCCAGAACTTTTCCGGATCGATGCCGGTGCCGACTGCTGCCTCCTCGGCGACGAAGTCATGGAGCTCCCGGGCAATCTGCAACCCGGCGATCTCGATGCGGTCGGTCATCAGCACGTCTCCAGATGGGTAAGGCTTTGCCGGGGCTTTGACATGTTTGGGGTTCAAGGGTCAATTCGGCTTAGGGTGAAGGTGCGGATTTTGGCGGCAAGCGAATCTCCCCCCTTGAGGGGGAGATGGCCGGCAGGCCAGAGGGGGTCGCCTCGCGTGGAGCGCGAGCTCTATTCGTTGCAGCAGGCCGGGCCCAGTCGGGCCGACCCCCTCTGTCTCCTTCGGCGACATCTCCCCCTCAAGGGGGGAGATTGCTTCTAAACCGCAATCCTTGGGCGCCCTGACGCCACCGCCACCACATGCGCCTCGATGAACATGCGCTGGTTCTCGACCGTCGAGACCTTGAACTCGGTGGAAACATCGATTTCGGCGCTGTCGGTGCCGGCATTCTTCGCGCGCTCGGCAACGATCGCCCGCACGTCGGCTTCCGCCGCGGCGATCGCCTTCTCCTCCTCGGTGAAGTCGCGCACCGTCTGTCCCGAGGCGAGCCGGAAGAGCCCTTCCCTGGGCTGGCTGACGCGGGCCTCGGCCGAGACCCGGACCTGGCCGACGACCGCGCCGAGCGCGTTGGCGACGTCGGTGTCCTCCGGCACGATGCAGCCATTGCCGATCAGCGGCGGCAGGCCGGCATAATGCAGCGGCGCCGAGGCGCCGAGGCCGATCACCGGACGGTCGAGCGCGACGCTGAAGCGGGCGATGCCGGGATGCGCATCGACGGCGCGCTGCACCAGCGCATGCGCGACGGTCGCGGCGCCGTCCAGCCCATCCTCGGCAAAAGCGGTTTCGAGGATGTATTCGGCCGACCAGCGCGTCAGCGTGACGAGCACGCGCTGGGCGAGCACTTCCGGCGTCGCGGCGATCGGCTGGCCGCGGCCGTCGCGGCGGCGGGAAAACAGCTCGGCGCCGAGGCGCGCGGCGGCGGGATCCCAGTTCGACTGCTTGCCGAGCACATGGGCGGCGTCGGACGGCGTGAAGCCGCAGATGTGCACCAGGCCGCGCGCCACCAGCCGGTTCAGCGTGGCGTTCTGGGCGTTGGAGCTGAGCAGCCGGTCAAGCGCCAGCGGGGTCGCGCCGATCGCCTCGTAGAGTTTCGCTTCCGGCGCGGTGAGGCCGGCGGCGAGGCGATCCGGCACGCCGGTGCGCACGGCAAAACGCCCGTCCATGCGGCCGGGATTCGGCGCGCGCAGCTGCCGCTCCAGCTCGGCGGTGACCCCCTCGCCATGCGCCAAGCCGGCCAGCGCCAGCGGCACCAGGCGGCGCGGCCCGAGCAGGATCTTCGGGTCGAGCGCGCCGTCCTCCAGCGCCACTTCGGAGTCGCCGCCGAGGCCGAAGGTGCGCATGGCGACGGCTTCGACCATGGTGCGGAAGCCGCCGACGGTGGCGCCTTCCGGATCGAGCCGCGGCCGGCCGCTATCCAGCACGGCGACGTCGGTGGTGGTGCCGCCGATGTCGGAGACCATGGCGTCGTCGAGCCCGGTCATATGGCGGGCGCCGACCAGGCTGGCGGCCGGACCGGAGAGGATCGTCTCGATCGGCCGCTGGCGGGCAAAGGCCGCCGACACCAGCGCGCCGTCGCCGCGCACCACCATCAAAGGTGCGGCGATGCCGCGCCGGCTAAGAAAGCCTTCGGTCGCCGCGACCAGCCGGTCGATCATCGAGATCAGCCGGGCGTTGAGCAAAGTGGTGAGCGCGCGGCGCGGCCCGCCGAGCTTGGCCGAAAGCTCGTGGCTGGCGGTGACCGGCAGGCCGGTCTTTTCGCGGATCAGGTCGCGCGCGGCGAGCTCATGCGCCGGGTTGCGGGTGGCGAAATAGGCGCAGACGGCGAAACCCGACACCGAACCCCCAAGCTCCGGCAACGCCGCCTCGAGGCCGGAAAGATCGAGCTTCGCGGCATTGCCGTGTACGTCATGGCCGCCGGGGCAGAACACCACCGGATCGCTGCCGAGAGCCGTCTTCAGCCCGTCGCGGGCGAGGTCGGCCTCGGAAAAGCCGATCATCACCAGCGCGACGCGCCCGCCCTGGCCCTCGACCAGCGCGTTTGTGGCAAGCGTGGTCGACATCGACACCAGCTTGATCGCGGCCGGGTCGGTGCCGGATTTCTCCAGCACCGCGTCGACCGCGCCGGAAATGCCGACGGCGAGGTCGTGGCGCGTGGTCAGCGCCTTGGCCTTGGCCAGCACCTTGCCCTTATCTGGGTTGTCCAGGGGCCCGCCCTCCTCCGACCACAGCACGGCATCGGTATAGGTGCCGCCGGTGTCGATGCCGAGGAAGAGCGGTTTTGGCTTGGCGGTCATTTGGCGGTGGCAAGTCCGGGCAAGAGGTTTGGTGCCTGCCCCTTAGCCGATACGGGCCGGCGGATAAAGGCGGGAGCGATGGGCCAAGAGCAGAGATGGTGCGGCTTCGAAGAGTTTGCTGAGACGCCAGCGCCAAGCCACCCCCCTCTGTCCTGCCGGACATCTCCCCCTCAGGGAGGGAGATTGGCCAACTTCCGCGCCGCGCCATTCCTGCAATGTTGGCAATAGGCGAGGGCCGGTGTGACAGCTGATCTCCCCCCTTGAGGGGGAGATGGCCGGCAGGCTAGAGGGGGTCATCTCGCATGGAGCGCCAGCCTCGTTCTGCAGCCGGAGGCCGAGTCCGGTCGGACCGACCCCCTCTGTCGCCTTTGGCGACATCTCCCCCTCGAGGGGGGAGATTGGCAGCTTCACTCCGCCAGATCCACCGTCTCGGTCGAGTGGTCAGTACAGATGAAGCAGCAGGTGTCGCAGGGCTGGTCGTTGTCGGGGCCGACGCCGGCGGTGACGGAATCGTTGCCGGCCACCCAGGCGCCCCAGCAGATGTGCTCGCCGGGCTCGCAGGAGATCGGCACGGATTTGCGCGCCTGCGGGCGGATGAGAAAAACCTTGTCGCCGCCCGGCCAGACCTTTTCGCTGTCGCGGCTGAACAGTTCCAGCGCGACGCCGTCGGAGCGCTGGTTGCGGACAAAGACCGACATGTCGGCGGCGAAGGCCGGCGCGGTGAGGAGAAGAGCGACGAGCAGAGCGCGAATCATGGCGAGGTCCCCGATGGGAGTAGAGCACGGGAAGCACCGGTAATCTCCCCCCTCGAGGGGGAGATGGCCGCGAAGCGGTCAGAGGGGGTCCTTGCGCGTAGAACGCCGACCTCATCTCGTGCCGCACGGCGTCGGCGCTCCACGCGCGGCGACCCCCTCTGTCGCCTTTGGCGACATCTCCCCCTCGAGGGGGGAGATCAGCGCCTCACCACCACATGCGGCGCGAATGTCTTCACCGCCTCGATCAAGTCCTGGTCGTGGATGTCGAGCGAGGAGATCTCCATGTGCACGGTGGTCTTGCCGAAGGGCATCAGGCCGAAGGCATTGGCGGCGGCGTATTTGATTGCGTCGGGCGGCTCCTCCGTGAGTTCGAAATTGAGCATCGCCGCGCCCTTGCCGCCGGAGGCGAGGCGCACGCTCCGCACCTTGTTCCACGGCACCAGCACATCGCCGGCGCGAGCATCGCGAAAACCGCGCTGATCAAGCGTGACCTTGACCGAATTGTCGAAAGCGCCGCGCGAGATGAAGACGCCGAGCGCCAGGAAGGCGACGCCGAGCAGCGCGATCCACAGCACATGGCCGCCGGACGTGCCCGAGGCGACGCCCTGCAGCGCGCCGAAGCCAAAGATGCCGCCGATCAGGAACGGTCCCACCGCGGGCAGGATCTTACCCGATGCGCTGTTGCGGATTTCAAGCGGCGCGGCCATTTTTCGCCCGCTCAGCGCTGCGATTTCAGCAGCGTCCAGATCCAGCCGATGAAGGTGAGGACCAGGAACGGATAGCCGGCGGCGGGCAAAGGCGCCGATGTGGGCAAAAGCGGCGCGCCCCAGAGCATCATTACCGCCGAGACGACGAAGAGCACGGCCGCGACGAAAGCGGTGAGCCGCATCCACAGCGCGAAGGTTTTTGGCGCGCTGACCATGGTGAGCCCCGCCGCCCACAGCGCAATGCCGCCGACATAGGACGGCACGCTGGCCTCAAGGCCCGCCGCATTGCCGGCCAGAAGCAGGCTTTCGCCGGCGAGGTAGGTGAGGAAGCCGGCCGCGACGAGGTCATTGCCCAGCCGCTGGTATTTCATCGTGAGCAGCGCAGTGGCGACGACGACGCCCACGCCGTCGATGGTCCACAGCGTTTCGCGCAGCGCGTCGCTTGCAACGAAGGCGCCTGCCATGCCCAACGCGCCGCCGATGGCGAGGCCGATCGCGGCGACGGTGTCCGAGGTGGAGCGCATGTGATGTCTCCCCGAGCCGGGGAGAGGATACAACGAGGTCAGGCGTTCCAAAAGGGGCGGCGATTCGGCCCGCAACACCGAGGATCGAGGCTCAACACGATCTCAATGCAAATTCTTGAGGAAAGAGGCACAGATTGAATTCGACCGACCACTTGGGTCGTATTCGACGTGGACCATTCCTTCCGGTTCACTTTAATGGAATAGGGAATTGGCCCATCGTCGTCCTGACAAATCGTTGTCGGGAATTGCCAGTTGCTGACTTGCCTCTGGGTTGCCTGCGAGTCATAGAAATCGCAGATTGTGAACGGGTCAGCCATGTCGACTGCATACGACAATTTTTTGCGCATCGTTGATAGCGCAACGCCCTCTGACATGAAGTTGCTTGCAATGCGTGGTTTTGCTGAGCAACTCGAGTGGACCCCTAGCTATGAGTTTAAAGCCTCTTTTGGTGTGGACGCCGCAGAAGACCATCTGGTCGTTGAACACGGCCTTGAAAACTCTGCAATCATTTCCTTTTTGAAGGCGCCATATCGCGCCAGCGACCTCAGTCCTGCACAATTGCGGTCATTGCTGGCTATTTCCTACAACAACCTAGTCGAGTGGCATATTTTCGTGTCACAGACGGATATTAGGCAAGTCAACAACTTGGCTGAATCCCCTTCGGAGCCGTTAGCTGACCGCATATTTCCAATTATTCCGGCCGACTTTGAAAGGCGGCTCTCCTCCGCCGAAGTTACTCGCCTAATCGAAGTTGAGAATTTCCGACGGACTCTTCGGCCTTGTGATGAGGCGCTGGTTCAAGTCCTTACTCGCTGGAAGCGCCTACTAAGAGCAGACTACCCGAATGCGCAGAACGAAAATCTATCGGCTCTCTTCAACGCGCTGATATTTGTACGTGGTTGTGAAGATCGAAACCTCGACAGACCGCATCGAACCGATCGAGCGCTAATGACAAAACTCGGGCGGTGGCCACAGGCGGAAATCGATCTGGGTGGCCTACTGTCCGAATCGCTAAATGCAACCGGCGTCGACCGCCCGATATCGGACTTCATAGACATGGCGTTGCTCGCCCCATTCGGGGCCGTCGACCGAGCGACAGCACTAAATCTCTGCCGAGATTTCTATGCGCCAAGGGATGCGTCTTACGATTTTAATTTTGCATTAATGTCCAAACATGCGCTGAGCCGAATCTATGAACGTTATGTCGCGCTTCTCGGGCCGGAACAGGAGAATGACCAAGCCCAGCTTTCATTTATAAACCCTTCATCAGCTGACTACGTTCCCGTTCGAACCGGTGCAGTTTACACCCCTCAATTTATCGCGGGGTTCTTCTCCCGCTACATTCAGGACAACGTAACGCCCAGACGATTTCGTTCTCTTCGAGTTATTGATCCTGCGTGCGGATCCGGAATTTTCCTGAGAACTCTGCTCGAATTGCAATGCAACCCGACGATCCCGGGCACTACTGGCGCCACGATCAAGGAGGCATTCCAGCGTACTGAAGGCCTTGATAAGGATCCCAACGCCTGCGCTGCCACACGCTTGTCACTGGCGCTTTTGCATCTAGTCGCAACCGACGAACTTCCAACAAATCTTCCAATAAAAGCAGTTGATGCGATCGCGGAGGCATACACTCACCAGATTGAGACCGATGCCTACGGTGCAGTGCTTACTAATCCGCCCTATATCAAATATGACCATCTGGCCCCTCAGGACCGAGAGCTATATTCCAAATATCTGGGTGACGAGTTTGGGGGGCGTATTGACGCGTATATCGCGTTTCTGAAGCTATCGCTCAATGCTGTCGAACCCGATGGATTCGTATGCATGGTTTTGCCGCAAACTTTCCTGAACGCTGAGAACTCATTTCCTATTCGCCGCCTCATCTCGGAACGATTCGATATCCGTTGCTTGGTCGACCTCAGCTCCGTTGACGTGTTTGAAGGCGTTGGGGCTTACAGTATACTTCTGATCGTACAAAAGAGGTTGGATCCTTCGAAAGTCATTGCTACAGCGCAAGTGGCTCACGTTACCGAATTTGTGGGCTCAGCATTGCAAGCATGCCTCGATGGAATAACGGTCGACTCGCCGTTCTATAGAGTTTTCTCTGTCAACCAGAGCTTCTTTCAGCGCCACGACTGGGTTATAGTCAGCCCCGAGCAGATGTCTATTGATGACAAGCTCAAAAGTCTTCCGACCTTGTCAGATTATATGAAGGTTCTCCAAGGTGTTGTTACCGGTGCTGACGACATTTTTATGATACGCCGAGCTGATATCCCTAAGGGGGAAGAGGCTATATATATTAACTATCTACCTGATCGACAGATCGCCAAGTTTTCGCTTCCCACGCGTTCCGATCAAGTAATCCTCTACCCCTTCGAGAAAATGCAGGCTCTCTCTGAAGACGAGCTACGGGACCGGTATCCGAAGACGTGGGAATACCTGCTAAGCAACCGCACGCGACTGGAGAGTCGCGGACCCGTGCGTGCCGGCCATACGCCTTGGTGGCGCCCGGAAAGACCACGCAACCCTCAGCAGATCAAAGGACCCAAAATCGTTTGTCCGCATTTGATGCTGACACCGCGTTTCGCAGTGGACTGGAAGGGGTCGTTTACGGTGAGCCGCTCGCCGTTTATCGTTCCCAAGGGGCAGTTTGATGATGCGCAGTTGTTGAAGCTTTTTGTTGGTATTCTTAATTCGTCCGTTTGCAATTGGTTTTTAAGGACCTACGCACCAAAATACGCGGGAGGCTATAGTCGCATAGAAACAAACTTGCTTAAGCGAATTCCGATCCCTAACTTGCTGAAGGTCGACGTTGCCACTACAAATCGGATTATTGATGCCGTTGACAGGTTTCAGTCTGGAAGAGATTCAGATAATTTAGAGAGTGAACTCGATGCTCTTATAGCTGAGGCATACGGTTTCAATCAAAGCGAGCGAAAGATTCTGTTGGGTATCCAATAATGGCTGGGAATAGCCTCGCTGCTCGGGAACTCATTAATCGGCAGAGAGATATTCGACGCATTCTTTCGCCGCTAGTGGTCGACAAAAACAAAATTGAAATAAGGCCCATAGGATCTGGTCAGAATTATACTCTTGGCGTTATATCCAATGGTGTGTCAGCAGCATCCATAACTGATGCCGGCTCCACTAGAGTCAAAACAAAGGTCGATGGAATATATTTTAACTACTATGAGGTTTGGGTAGATCTCAATAAGAAGGGAGACTATGTCTTAGAGCGTGCATACTTGCATATCCATCAAATATCGAAGACGTTTGCTGATAAGCAGCTGCTCTGTCTTCACTGCGATCCGCTGATTAAGTCAGGCGACGTTTCCTATTTTTACAAACGAAGCCCTCACCTTCATGTTATCGGTGGTAGCCCTGACATCAGCAAGTCCCATATTTCAATTTGCTTAAACGACAAGGACTATGGTGGTGCCGACGTGGCAGCACTCACCAAGACCCTGGAATCGGCGATAAAAATGATCGGAATTGAAATCTTTCCACGCTATGGGCCGGTCTGATACCCGCCCCCTCAATCCCCCATCTTCAGCGCCTGGATAAACGCCTCCTGCGGGATATCCACCTTGCCGAACTGGCGCATCCGCTTCTTGCCCTCTTTCTGCTTGTCGAGCAGCTTGCGCTTGCGCGAGACGTCGCCGCCGTAGCATTTGGCGGTGACGTCCTTCCTGAGCGCCGAGACGGTCTCGCGGGCGATGATGCGGCCGCCGATCGCGGCCTGGATCGGGATCTTGAACAGATGCTGCGGGATCAGCTCCTTCAGCTTCTCGCACATGGCGCGGCCGCGCTTTTCCGCCGCTGAGCGGTGCACCAGCATGGACAAAGCGTCGACCGGCTCGTCATTGACCAGGATCGACATCTTCACCAGGTCGCCCTCGCGATAGTTGGTCAGGTGATAGTCGAAGGAGGCGTAGCCCTTGGAGATCGACTTCAGCCGGTCGTAGAAATCGAACACGACCTCGTTGAGCGGCAGATCATAGGTCAGCATGGCGCGCTTGCCGACATAGGAGAGATCGGCCTGGATGCCGCGCCTGTCCTGGCAGAGTTTCAGAATGCCGCCGAGATAGTCGTCGGGCGTCAGGATGGTGGCGCGGATCCACGGCTCCTCGATCGAGGCGATCTTGACCACGTCGGGCATGTCGGCCGGATTGTGCAGTTCCTTCGTCGTGCCGTCGATGAGGTTCATGCGGTAGACGACCGACGGCGCGGTGGCGATGAGGTCGAGGTTGAACTCGCGCTCCAGCCGCTCCTGGATGATCTCCAGGTGCAACAGCCCGAGGAAGCCGCAGCGGAAGCCGAAGCCGAGCGCGGCCGAGGTCTCCATTTCGTAGGAGAAGGAGGCGTCGTTGAGGCGCAGCTTGCCGACGGCGGCGCGCAGATCCTCGAAATCGGCGGCGTCGACCGGGAACAGGCCGCAGAACACCACCGGCTGCGCCGGCTTGAAGCCGGGCAGCGCCTTTTGCGTCGGGCGGCGGTCCTCGGTGATGGTGTCGCCGACGCGGGTGTCGGCCACTTCCTTGATCGAGCCGGTGAAGAAGCCGAACTCGCCGGGGCCGAGCTCGTCGACATTGACGCGGGCCGGCTTGAAGACGCCGGTGCGCTCGACGAGATACTTTGCCCCGGTGCCCATCATGCGGATGGTCTGGCCCTTCTTCATCACGCCGTCGATGACGCGCACCAGCACGATGACGCCGAGATAGGCGTCATACCAGCTGTCGACCAGCATCGCCTTCAAGGGCGCTGCGATGTCGCCCTCGCGCGGCGGCGGCAGCTGGTGGACGATCGCCTCCAGCACGTCCGGCACGCCAAGCCCCGTCTTGGCCGAGATCAGCACGGCGTTGGAGGCGTCGAGGCCGATCACCTCCTCGACCTGCTCGCGGATGCGCTCGGGTTCAGCCGCCGGCAGGTCGACCTTGTTCAGCACCACGACAATCTCGTGGTTGTTGTCGATCGCCTGATAGACATTGGCCAAGGTCTGCGCCTCGACCCCTTGCGAGGCGTCGACCACCAGCAGCGAGCCCTCGCAGGCGGCGAGCGAGCGCGACACCTCGTAGGCGAAGTCGACATGGCCGGGGGTGTCGATGAGGTTCAGCACGTAGTCCTCGCCGTTTTTGGCGCGGTAGTTCAGCCGAACGGTCTGGGCCTTGATGGTGATGCCGCGCTCGCGCTCGATGTCCATCGAGTCCAGCACCTGCTCCTTCATGTCGCGCTCCTCCAGCGCGCCGGTGAGCTGGATCAGCCGGTCGGCAAGCGTGGATTTGCCATGGTCGATATGGGCGACGATGGAGAAATTTCTGATGTGGTCGAGGGGCGTCGTCATGCGGCGCGCTTTAGCAGGGGCGGGGTTGAGGGGCAAGCGGTGGGCCCGGGGAGATCGGAGCAGAGCAGGCAAACACGCTCGCCAATGTCTGAACACGGCCAATGATCGGAGGCCGGCGCTGCCCCTCATCGCCCTGCCGGGCACTTCTCCCCGTAAGTGACGGGGAGAAGGGGCTGGCCGCCGCCTCGGTACCTTTCTTGCAGCGTTCCAAATTGGCGAAATCGTCGATGGGGGCGCCCCTCTCCCCGTTACCATACGGGGAGAGGATGCCGGCAGGCAGGTGAGGGGCAGCGCAAGCGTTTGAAGGTTAGGGCGCCTCCGCGCAAAAATTCAAATCCACTTAAACTTTCATGCACTCATTTTGGGCATATCTCCACCTCTGGTGGCAGGCAGGTTGCATTGCCGGTGTGTATGGGGTTGGGGCATGTTCTCGTCGGCAAGAGATTTCGTTCGATCGCAAGGCGGCTCGATGCTGCCGATGATGGCGCTGTTGGCGATCCCGCTGCTGCTCGCGGTCGGCTTTTCCGTCGACTACACCTCGGCGGTGACGACCAGGAGCAACATGCAGCAGGCGCTTGACGCCGCGATCCTGTCGATCACCACGCTGCCGACCACGACCTCGAAGGCCGATCGCCAGACGGCCTTGCAGCAGGCCTATGTCGCCAATAGCGGGCTGGGCGACGCGACGCTCACCGCCGTCAACGTCGCCGCCGACGGCACGGCGACCTTCAGCGCCACGGCGGCCTATCCGATGCCAACCAGTTTCATGCAGATCGCCAGGATCAATTCGGTCGATGTCGGCGTCGGCTCCTCGGTGCGCAAGATGCCGACGCTGGTGCAGTCCACCTTCAAGGTGACGAAGGTGTCGGGCTACTGGAACAAGACGATGACGCTCTACGGCACCCAGTTCGGCCAGACCAAGGCCAAGCCGCTGATGACGATCAGCTATAACTACAACGGCTATGGCGACCCGAAGGGCTACGGCACAACCACGGTGAGCACCATCAACGGGTCGACCACGACCGTGGTGCAGAAACAGGTCTGCACGACCTCGACGGTCGACAATTTCAACAATCTGCCGAGCGGGGCGATCACCCAGACCAGCGGCAGCAACAAGTACGTCACGACCTGCGCCGATACCTTCTATCCGGCCAATGGCGCCGGCGCTGTGATCGATGTCAGCCAGATGGACCAGCTCTATCTGCAAATGGATGTTCCCTCGGGCAACCCGAAGGTGCTGAAGTCGAACGATCCCAACACCTCGAACCGGCTCTATATCGGCACCAGCGCCACCGATATGCCCGAGGTCGCGACCGGCCAGAAAGTCGACATCTTCACCTCGGTGCCCTGCGGCCAGACCGGCTACCAGGCCTGGGAAGACGGCGGCAACCCGGTGCCGGCGCCGGTTTCCAATGCCGATTTCTTCTACAATGTGACCGGCAAATGCGCCTTCGATCAGCGGCCGTCCGAGACGGTGCTGACGCAGTAGCGCCCTCGCTTCTCCCCTTGTGGGAGAAGGTGTCGCCGAAGGCGACGGATGAGGGGTGCTCCAGCTTGGCGGCGCCTTAAGTCTAGACAAGAATCTAGCAGACGCGCTCGCGAGCGTCTCACTCCGCTGGAGCGCCCCTCATCCGTCTCGGCGCTGCGCGCCGATCCACCTTCTCCCACAAGGGGAGAAGGGGAAGGCGCCTCTCAATCACAAACCGGTGAAGCTGTAACGAAGTCCTCCGCGGCGGCGAAATGGGAGCATTGCCCCGCTACGGAGACTGCTTCCAATGACCGGATTGAAGACAAGGATCGGCCTGCTTGCCGGCGCGGCATTTGCTGCGCTTGCCGCCACGCTCGATGCCGCTTCCGCTGAGCCGCTTACCGTGGTCGAGCTGTTCACCAGCCAGGGCTGCTCGTCCTGCCCGCCGGCCAATGCCAATCTGATCAAGGTCAAGGACCGGCCGGGCGTGCTGGCGCTGTCCTTCAACGTCACCTACTGGGACTATCTCGGCTGGAAGGACAGTTTCGGCCGGCAGGAATTCACCCAGCGCCAGGTCGCCTACGAGCCGCCGCTCGGCCATGACGGGCCGTTCACGCCGCAGGTGGTGGTGAACGGCAGCGCCGACGCCGTCGGTGCGGCGCCCGGCGAGATCGAGCGGCTGATCTCGACAACCCCGTACGCCAAGGGTCCGGCGCTCTCGCTCGGCGACGGCAAGGTGAGCATCGGCGCCGGCACAGCGCCCGGCAGGGCGGCCGATGTCTGGCTGGTGCGCTACGCACGCGGCGTCGTCGAGGTGCCGGTGGCGCGCGGCGAGAACACCGGACGCACGCTGCCGCATGCCAATGTCGTGCATTCGCTGCAGAGGCTCGGCCGCTGGAACGGCGAGGCGACGACGCTGCCGCTGCCTGCGGCACCCAAGGGCTTGAGCACGGCAGTGCTGGTGCAGACGCCGGCCGGCGGGCCGATCCTGGCCGCCGCGGCAAACTGATTTTTCTTTTCGCGCGGGCCGCATCAGAGCGGCAACGCTTAACCAAGGGCCCGCATCCGCGCGCCGCAACCCAAGGAGAACTAGCATGACCAAATTCCTTACGCTGCCGGCGCTGGCTTTCGCGCTTGCCGCTGCCGCGTTCGTTGCCGGCGCCCGCGCCGACGACACGACCGACGCGATGAAGCCCGCCAATGCGATGGCGACCGAAGCCATGAAGCCGGCGACCGATGCTATGATGCCGACCGGCGCGATGAAGCCCGCGGATAAAATGAAGCCCGATGCGATGGCGACCCAGGCGATGAAACCCGCCACGGATGCCATGAAGCCCGCGGATGCGATGAAGCCCGTGACGGATGCGATGAAGCCTGCCGACGCGATGGCGCCGGCGCAATAAGTCAGCGGCCCGGTCTCTTGGCAACAATCGCCATCGGCCAGAAGCCGCCGCACGGCAAAGTGAGAAACCAGCGGCGGCTTGCTTCGTATATAGTGGAACAACGAACAAGGAGATCCGACATGAACGGCATCGACAAAAAGGCGGCGCGGCGCTCGCTGGCCCCGCTTGCAGCGCTGGTGCTGACGGCGGCCGCGGCCGTCTTCTGGCAGACGCCGGCGCGTTCGGCCGAGGACGCGGTGGTGATCCCGCCGCCGGTTTTGGATGAAAAGGCCGCCAGCGGCAGGGAGAAAGCGATCTTCGCCGGCGGCTGCTTCTGGGGCGTGCAGGGCGTGTTCCAACACGTCAAGGGCGTCAGCAAGGCCGTCTCCGGCTACGCCGGCGGCAGCGCCGAGAACGCCGTCTACGAGGTCGTCGGCACCGGCCGCACCGGCCACGCGGAATCGGTCGAGATCACCTACGATCCGTCGAAGGTGACCTATGGCCAATTGCTGCAGGTCTATTTCTCGGTCGCGCACAACCCGACGCAGCTCAACTACCAGGGGCCGGACCAGGGCACGCAGTACCGCTCGACGATCTTCGCCGAGAACGACGAGCAGAAGAAGATCGCCGAGAGCTACATCGCCCAGCTCGACAAGGCCAAGGTGTTTTCGAAGCCGATCGTGACGACGCTGGAAACCGGCAAGACCTTCTATCCGGCCGAGGATTACCATCAGGATTTCCTGACGCTGAACCCGACTTACCCCTACATCGTCTACAACGACCTGCCGAAGATCGAGAATTTGAAAGCGCTGTTTCCCGCGCTCTACAGCGAGAAGCCGGTGCTGGTGCTGGCAAGTAGCAAGAGCTGAGCCGCGCAGATCTCCCCCCTCGAGGGCAGGGGAATCGCAGATAAGTTGATTGGCTATTGCCAAGCCGCAAAAGAAGGATTCTTGAGAGGCT
>NZ_NSGD01000008.1:0-237701 GCF_002294955.1 Mesorhizobium sp. WSM3864 | reverse complement strand
CAGCCACCGTATCAAGAAATGCGCCTGGAATGACGACTATCTCACCCAGGCTCTGACCCATATGCGATAGCCCTGCCGTAAACGGGGAGAAAGAAGCCGGCCGCAGCCTTGGCACTCATTCTGCAACGCTGGAGATTGGCGAAACCGTCGATGACGGCGTCCCTTCTCCCCGTTTCACGGGGAGACGATGGCGGCAGCCAGATGAGGGGCGGCGCCGACGCTCGCAAGAGCACTAAGACGAAGGAAGTTATCTTGTCTTGGTATTGAGCTCGCGGTTCGCCGTATAGTCGATGGCGAAGGTGCCGTCCGGAATGGAGACGCCTTCCTTGACGTTGAAGATCATCACCGTCGTGTCCTTGCCCTGCGCGTCGGTGATCGTCCACTGGCGCAGTTCATAGGTCTTCGGATCGAACATCATGGTGATCTTGGCGTTGCCGAACACCGACTTGTCGGAGAGTTGGATGGTGGTGAGGTCGTCTTCTTCCTTGACGGCCTTCACGCGCCCGCCCGAGAGATCGATCCGGTCGTCGAGCAAAAGCTTCAAGGGCGTCTTCGACAGCGGATAGAGGTCGGAGGTGTTCAGCTTCTTGTTGAGGATGACGACCGACTTGCCGTCCGAGATCACCCGGAAATTCGACGATCCGTCATAGTTGAAACGGATTTTGCCGGGACGTTCGAGGAAGAACTTGCCGCCGGTCTGCTCGCCCTTCGGGCCGAACTGCACGAATTCGCCGCTCATCGATTTGACCGAGGAAAAATGGTCGGCGATCTTTTGCGCCGCCGGCGGAACGGCGGCCTGAGCCAAGGCCAGAAGTTGGAAGCCCGGCACGACATTGATGGCGGCGGCGCCCGCAAGCACCAGGCCAAGGCCGAGCAGCTGTCGGCGGGTCGGAGCGAAATCTGTCTGGGTCTTCATGCCGGTCACTTCCTGTGATTTGCCTTGGTCGCAGTCTCTGGACCGCCAGTTGGGCCTAAGTTTGGCGGGTCGCACGGCGCTTGGTCGCATCAACGCGCCAGAGGGTTCAAAGTTGCCGGCCGCCTCCCGTGGACGTCGCCGGGCTAGAACTTATCGTCCTCGGTGGGAACGAGAATCTCGCGTTTGCCGGCGTGGTTGGCCGGGCCGACGATGCCTTCCTTCTCCATCTTCTCGATGATCGACGCCGCGCGGTTGTAGCCGATGCCCAGCCGGCGCTGGATGTAGCTGGTCGAGGCCTTGCCGTCGCGCAGCACCACGGCCACCGCCTGATCGTAGGGATCGTCGGAATCCTCGAAATTGCCGCCCCCACCGCCGCCGCCGGAACCGCCCCGGCCCGAGGCGCCGTCCTCGTCGTCTTCCTCGTCATCCTCGGTGATGGCGTCGAGATACTCCGGCACGCCCTGCAGTTTGAGATGGCCGACGATCCGTTCGACCTCGTCGTCCGAGACGAAGGGACCGTGGACACGCTGGATGCGGCCGCCGCCCGCCATGTAGAGCATGTCGCCCATGCCGAGCAGCTGCTCGGCGCCCTGCTCGCCCAGGATGGTGCGGCTGTCGATCTTCGACGTTACCTGGAATGAGATGCGGGTGGGGAAATTGGCCTTGATGGTGCCGGTGATGACGTCGACCGACGGGCGCTGCGTCGCCATGATGACGTGGATGCCGGCGGCGCGCGCCATCTGCGCCAGGCGCTGCACCGCGCCTTCGATGTCCTTGCCGGCCACCATCATCAGGTCGGCCATTTCGTCGATGATGACGACGATATAGGGCATCGGCTCGAGGTCGAGATCCTCCGTCTCGTAGATCGCCTCGCCGGTCTGGCGATCGAAGCCGGTCTGCACGGTGCGCGAGATTTTCTCGCCCTTCTTCTCGGCCTGGCTGACGCGTGCGTTGAAGCCGTCGATGTTGCGCACGCCGACCTTGGACATCTTGCGGTAGCGGTCTTCCATCTCGCGCACCGTCCATTTCAGCGCCACCACGGCCTTCTTCGGATCGGTGACGACGGGCGTGAGCAGATGCGGGATGCCGTCATAGACCGAGAGCTCGAGCATCTTCGGATCGATCATGATCAGCCGGCATTCCTGCGGGGTGAGCCGGTAGAGCAGCGACAGGATCATCGTGTTGATGGCGACCGACTTGCCCGAGCCGGTGGTGCCGGCGACCAGCACATGCGGCATCTTGGCGATGTCGACGATGACCGCCTCGCCGTTGATGGTCTTGCCGAGCGCCAAGGCGAGCTTCGCCTTGGTGGTTTCGAAGTCGCGGCTCGCCATGATCTCGCGCAGATAGACCGTCTCGCGCTTGGCATTCGGCAGTTCGATGCCGATGGCGTTGCGGCCGGGCACGACGGCGACGCGGCAGGCGATCGCGCTCATCGAGCGGGCGATGTCGTCGGAAAGGCCGATGACGCGCGAGGATTTGATGCCGGGCGCAGGCTCCAGCTCATAGAGGGTGACGACCGGACCCGGGCGGACATGGATGATCTCGCCCTTGACGCCGAAATCCTCGAGCACGCCTTCGAGCAGCCTTGCGTTCTGCTCCAGCGCGTCCTTCGACAGGCTTGGGTCTTTCGCCACGTTCTTCGGTTCGGACAGGAAATGCAGCGACGGCATCTCGAACGTGCCGGAGCCGATGAGCGAGGTCTGCGCCTCGCGCTGAACGCGTGCGCCTTGCACCGGGCGCGGCGCAGGCGCCTCCACGCGCGTCGCCGCGTCCGAGCGGAAGTTGCGCACATTGGCGCGGCGCTGGACCGGCTCTTCGTCGTCGAAGTCGTCGAGATCGGCCTCTTCGTCGTCGAAGTCATTGTCGTCCACCGGATCGACCGAAGCGCTGCGGTCGTTGACCATTGCGGCGAAGAATTCCGGCTCGACACGGGCGCGGCCGCCGGGGCTCATCCTGGATTCAGCGTACTCGGCCGATTCGACCCGTTCGGCGGCGCGGCGCCAGGCGCTGGCCCGCGGCTCAATCTGAGGCTCGAACTCGTCACGCTCCTGCCTGCGGCGCGCGGCACGCCGATGCATCCATGCACGGAAGGACAGCCACCAATGGGTGATGGCGCCGAGCGCAAGAATGCCTTCGTCGCCCTCGTCTTCATCCTCATCGAAGAGCAGATCGTCCTGCTCGCGCGGCTCCGGCTCGGCGGCGCGCTCCATGACGGCAAAGCCGTTCTTGCGCGCGATCAGCGCCGAGCCATAGGCGAACAGCCAGAGCGCCGGTGTGGCGAGCACAACGGCGATGACGGTGGCGAAAAGGCCCTTCGGATATCCGCCGACGGCGATGCCCGGGATCTTCAGCACCATGTCGCCGAACACGCCGCCGAGACCGGTCGGCAGCGGCCAGGTGTTGGGCGGCGTCACGCAACCGACGATCGCCGCGCCAAGCAGCGCGAAGCCGAACCAGGCAAGCCCGCGCTTGCCCAGCCTGTCGACGCCGCGGGCGGAGAAGAGCAGAAAACCCCAGATCACCGCCGGCACCAGCCCGGCGACGGCGGCAAGGCCGAAGAACTGCATGGCAAGGTCGGAAAACACCGCGCCCGCATAGCCCATGGCGTTGGTGACGAGATTGTTGGTGGCGTGCGAGAAGCTTGGATCGGCGACGTTCCAGGTAGCGAGGCTGGCGACGCCGAAAGCGGTGAACACGAACATCCCGGCGCCGACCAGGCGCCCAACCTGCCGCCGCGCGAACGCCTGGATGCCGTGCCCCGTATCGGTCAGCGCGAGCGGTGCTGAAGCGCCTGAACGCATGCCTCTTCCCCGTGTGTCGATGCCTGGCCGGATGCGTGACGCATGCCGGGAGATTCGTCTCCCAGACTATCGGCGGGAAGGTTAAGGGCGCATTAACCATGGCCTTTTACCGAGATGCTCCCGGAAAGGAGATGGCGGGCCCATGAAGCCCGCCATCTCTCATTGGCAAAACGATCAGGCCCGTAAGGACCCGATCTTCCGCACATCACTTATGGCCGGCGTACTGCATCAGGTTGGCGCAGAATTCGGCATGCGGCTTGCTCATCGCCGCGTCCTGGCACTCCTTCATCATCGCGTCCTGCTTGTCTTTTGCCGTCGTCGCCCAGGCGGCCTTGAAATCGGCCTCGGACTTCATGGTCTTCATGCTGGAATCGGTGAAGAACGGAGCCATATTGTCAGGCGAGTCGAGCGCGCCAGCAAGTGCAACACCGCTGACCATCGACAGAGCCATTGCTCCCAGGAAGATGTTTTTGCAGTTCATTGGTCGGTTCCTTCCCTGATATTTGGCGACACCACGATGGCGGTCGCAATCCCAGTACGGAACCGGAAGGGCGGACGTTTCACACATTCGCGATCAAGTGAATGTGATCGAAACGCTCCATGCTCATATCCGAGAAAAAAGGAGGCCCGGAAGATCTTCCGGGCCTCAAGGCGTGAGCCCCTTTCGAGAGCATCACGACGGGATCTTGGGAGCAAATCGGGAAAGCTGCGCCGCGGCTTTCCTTGATATCCGGACCGGCGAGAGGAGTATCCGCCGGTCCTTGGCAGGGTCGGCCTTACGGCACGACTTCGCCGTGCTGGGTGACGTCGAGACCCTCGACCTCTTCCTGGGTGCTCGGACGCAGGCCGACCAGCGCCTTGACGATGTAGAGGATCACCAAGGTGGCGACCGCCGTCCATACGATGGTGACAGCGACGCCGTATGCCTGCTTGGCGAGCGAGGCGCCCGACGACAGGCTGTTGATCGCCGGATCGGCGAGCACACCGGTCAGCAGTGCGCCGACGATGCCGCCGACGCCGTGGACGCCGAAGGCGTCGAGCGAGTCGTCATAGCTCATGGCGTGCTTGAGCTTGACCGCCGACAGGTAGCAGACGACGCCGGCGATGATGCCGACGAAGAAGGCGCCGGTCGGGTTGACGAAGCCGGAAGCAGGCGTCACCGCGACAAGGCCCGCGACAGCGCCCGAGATGATGCCGAGCACCGAAGGCTTCTTGGCGACGATCCATTCGGCGAACATCCAGGCCAGCGCCGCCGCTGCGGTGGCGACCTGCGTGTTCAACATCGCAGCGCCGGCGAGGCCGTCGGCCGCCAGTTCCGAACCGGCGTTGAAGCCGAACCAGCCGACCCACAGCAGCGAGGCGCCGATCACCGAATAGACCAGGTTGTGCGGCGCCATGTTGGTGGTGCCATAGCCCTCGCGCTTGCCGAGAACGAGCGCGCAGACCAGGCCCGCGACACCGGCATTGATATGGACGACGGTGCCGCCAGCGAAATCGAGCACACCGGCGGTGGCGAGGAAGCCGCCGCCCCATACCCAGTGCGCGACCGGCGCGTAGACGACCAGCAGCCACAGCGCCATGAAGATGAGCAGCGCCGAGAACTTCAAGCGTTCGGCGAAGGCGCCGGCGATCAGCGCCGGGGTGATGATGGCGAAGGTCATCTGGAACATCGAAAAGACGAATTCAGGGATGTTCGCCACACCGGGCGCCCACAGCGAGGAAGTGGTGATGCCGTGGTGGAAGAATTTCGAGGCACCGCCGATAAACTTGTTCATGCCGCCGCCGTCGGAGAAGGCCAGCGAGTAGCCGAACATGAACCACAGCACCGTCACCAGGCAGGTGATGGCGAAGCTCTGCATGATGGTGGCGAGCACGTTCTTCTTGCGCACCATGCCGCCGTAAAACAGCGCCAGGCCCGGGATGGTCATCATCAGCACCAGCGCCGTCGAGGTCAGCATCCAGGCGGTGTTGCCGGTGTCGAGCGCGGGCGCCGGGGCGGCCGGCGCTGCGGCCGTGGCTGCCGGAGCGGCCTCCTGCGCGAAGGCGGCGGCGGTGCTGAACGCTACGAGAGCGAGCGCAGCGGCCGCGCGTCCCGTCGTCTTCAAGGGGGAAGGAATATTCATTGAACTCTCCGTTGGAATAGCTGGTCGCCGCTCAGAGCGCGTCGGTGTCTGTTTCGCCGGTGCGGATGCGCACCGCCTGGTCGATGCCGAAGACGAAGATCTTGCCGTCGCCGATCTGGCCGGTCTTGGCGGCGGAGCTGATGGCTTCGACGGCCTTGTCGACCATGTCGGCGCCGACGGCGACCTCGATCTTGATTTTGGGCAGGAAGCTGACCGCGTATTCGGCGCCGCGATAGATTTCCGTATGTCCCTTCTGACGCCCGTAGCCTTTGACTTCGGTGACGGTCAGGCCCTGGATGCCGACGGCGGTGAGCGCTTCGCGCACCTCGTCGAGCTTGAACGGCTTGATGATTGCCATCACGATTTTCATAAGGTTTCACCCTTTGCTGTTGCGGTCCCCCGCGTTTGCACACCTTCACCGATCCTGAGGAGAGCCGGAGAGTGCAGGACAGGATTCAAGCTCCGTGCCAATTGCCGAAGCAGGGCATTAACCTGTTGTAAACAAACGGGATCCGCAGCCCTTGCTCAACAAACGGGCGCAGTGCCGCAATGGCTCATGATTAAAAAACGGGCAAAATTTGGAAAATGCCTGCTTTCTAGGCTTGCCTCGAAGCCGGCTCAGCGTTTCAGCCGGATGAGGCCTTCCTGCGCGACCGAGGCGATCAGCGTTCCGTCGCGCGCGAACAGCGATCCGCGGGTGAAACCGCGCGAGCCTTGCGTGGAGGGGCTGTCCTGCGTGTAGAGGATCCAGTCGTCCAGCGAATGACTGCGGTGGAACCACATGGCATGGTCGAGGCTGGCCGCCTGGATGTCGCGATCGAAGATGGCGCGGCCATGCGCGAAGGTCGAGGTGTCGAGCAGCGTCATGTCGGAGAGATAGGCAAGCACCGCCGCCTGCGTGGCGCGGTCTTCCGGCACCGGGCCCGTGGTGCGGATCCAGATATTCTGCTCCGGCTCCAGCTTTTCGCGGCTGGTATAGTGCTTGAGCATTACCGGCTTCATCTCGATCGGCCGGTCGCGCTCCCAGTAGCGTTTGATGCCTTCCGGCACCGCCTCGCCGAACTTGCCGAGCAGCTCGCGCTGCGACAGAAGTGTGTCGGGCGCCGGCACGTTGCGTGGCATCGGCAGCTGATGCTCCAGCCCGACCTCGTCCTGCTGGAACGAGGCTTCCAGCGAGAAGATCGCCTGCCCATGCTGGATCGCCACCACCCGGCGCGTGGTGAAAGAGCCGCCGTCGCGGATGCGGTCGACCTCATAGACGATCGGAACCTTGGTGTCGCCGGGCCGCATGAAATAGCCGTGCAGCGAATGCACATGGCGCCCCGGCTCGACAGTACGCTGGGCGGCAACCAGCGCCTGAGCGATCGTCTGGCCGCCGAACACGCGCTGCCAGTCGAGCTTGGGGCTGCGACCACGATACAGGTTGTGTTCGAGCTGCTCGAGGTCGAGAATGTCGAGAAGCTCGTCCATGGCCGCCGTCATGTTCCACGTCCTTTGAAGATGTGTCATGGCGGGTTTCGGACAGGAGAGCCGGGCAGTCAAGCTGCAACGGCCGCCGCGGTGGCCGTAGGTCGCGAAAGGAAAGTGCCATGGTCGACCGCAAGGCGGATGCAGCGGACAAAACCTCGGTGGACGTGCTGGTGGCGGGCGCCGGCTATGTCGGCCTTGCCGCGGCCGTGTCGCTGAAGCAGGCGCGACCGAGCCTTGCCGTCGCCATTGTCGATGCGGCACCTGCCGGCGTCTGGCAGAAGGACGGCCGCGCCTCGGCGATCGCCGCCGCAGCCTGCCGCATGCTGGAGCAGCTCGGCGTCTGGGACGAGATCGCGCCCGAGGCGCAGGCGATCACCGAGATGATCATCACCGATTCGCGCGCCGCCGATCCGGTGCGGCCGGTGTTTTTGACCTTCGACGGCGAGGTGGCGCCCGGCGAACCCTTCGCCCATATGGTGGCCAACCGGGTTCTCAACGGCGCGCTGCGCCGGCGCGCCGAAAAACTCGGCATCGACATCATCGAAGGCATGGCCGTCAGCGCCTTCGACACGAACGGCGCCGGCATCACCGTGCATCTGGCCGACGGTGCCGCGCTTAAGGCCTGCCTGCTCGTCGCCGCTGACGGCGTCAATTCGAAGCTGCGCGACATGGCCGGCATCAGGACGGTAAAATGGGAATACGGCCAGTCCGGCATCGTCTGCACGGTCGCGCATGAGCGCCCGCACAATGGCCGCGCCGAGGAACATTTTTTGCCCGCCGGCCCCTTCGCCACCTTGCCGCTGAAGCCTGAGGAGGACGGCACCAATCGCTCCTCGATCGTCTGGGTTGAGCGCACGGAAGACGCGCAGAAGCTGGTCGAGGGCGACGAGTTCGTCTTCGAGCATGAGCTGGAGCAGCGCTTTGGGCTGAAGCTCGGCGAGATACGAGTCGCCGACAAGCCGCGCGCCTGGCCGCTCGGCCTGATTCTTGCGCGCGCCTTCGTCGCACCGCGCATCGCGCTCGCCGGCGATGCGGCGCACGGCATCCATCCGATCGCCGGTCAGGGCCTCAATCTCGGCTTCAAGGATGTCGCAGCACTTGCCGAAGTGGTGGTCGAGGCCGACCGGCTCGGCCAGGACATCGGCGCGCTCGACGTGCTCGAGCGCTACCAGCAATGGCGCCGCTTCGACACGCTGCAGATGGGCGTCACCACCGACGTGCTGAACCGCCTGTTTTCCAATGACATCGGCCCGCTGCGCGCCGTGCGCGACATCGGCCTCGGTCTCGTCGAGCGCATGCCGAAGCTCAAGGACTTCTTCATCCGCCAGGCGTCTGGCCTGTCAGGCGACACGCCGCGGCTATTGAAGGGCGAAGCGATCTAGCGCATCCACGAGCGGAGCGGGAGCGAAGCGGACGCGAAGACCCGAGGATCCATGCCGTGACCTTGGCCGAAGAATGCCGCCGAGCAGAATTCTGCACCGCTGCAACGCTTATAGGTAACGGAATGGATTCTATGGTCTGCGCTGCGTCGCTTCGCTCCTTGCTCCGCCATAGAATGACGATGCGAGAAGCGTTTCGGCCAATCACGAAGGTAGGCGATCCGGCCGCCACTGCTTCAGCTTAATTGACCTCAAAACCCAGCTTCTGCCGCAGCCTCACCATCCGCTGGTCGGCGATCCGCAGGCGTTGCTCGCCGCCCTGTGCCACCCGGTTCAGCATGCTGAGCAGATCGTCCCGTTCGTGCGGCTCGAGGCGCTCGCGCAGGAACGGCGCCAGCTTGTCGATGACGATCGTGGTGTCGTCGACCTGCGCGGCCGCCCATTTGGCGTAGACGACGGCCTCGTCGGTTTTCTTAGGGTTGTCGGCAATCTGCGCGATCACCTCACGGATGACGGCTTCGCGCTGCGGCAGGATCGGGCCATGTTCCGAAACGATCGCGGTGATCAGCGTCGCGGCGGCCACGACCGGATCGTCGATCGCCGTCAGCGGCGAAAGTGCCGCCTGTTTGCGCAGCTTCTTGCGGCGGATATTGCCCTGCACGCGGCCGATAACGTCGGCGACCTCGCTGGCCGCCTCGTTCATCGCCTTCAGCCGGTACCACCAGATGGCCGCCACGCCGAGCAGGCCAAGCATAGCGAGCAGAAAAGGCATGCCGAATTCCCCCGAAACCGCGGCAACGATAGAAGAAGTACAGCATCGCTTCAACTCGCGACAATTGCGGCGATGAACAAACCGCTAATAGCTCCGTGTCATGACCCCGGTATGTCGTAGACAGCCCTGACCTCGACGGTGCCGAGCTCGGCCAGCGGAATGCCGTCTGCGATCGCCATCGCCTCGTCAAGATCCGCGGCCTCGACCATGACGAAGCCGAGCAGCTGTTCTTTCGTCTCGGCGAACGGCCCGTCGGTAACCAGCCGCTTGCCCTTGCGACGCCTGAGCGACTTCGACATCTTCACCGGCTGCAGCGCCTGCGCGATGATCAGCTTGCCTTGTCGACCGAGTTCCCTGTCATAGGCGAGCGAGTCGGCGTCGAGCTTGGCGGATCGTTCCGGCGTGAGCGCGAAGAGGTCCTTTTCCTCGCCGTAGACCAGCAGGACATATTTCATTGTCAGTTCCCTTCCTGCGATGAACCATAGGAGGCGACCGCGATGCTGTCAGCCTTGCTTCTGGCCGCCGCATGATCGAGCAGGCATGCCGCAATCCCGATTATGGCCACGGCCGCCGCCAGCCGGCCGAGGCCGAAGGCCGGGGGATCCAGCCAGAACTCTTCCGGTCGCTGCACCCTTCGACCGGGGCGCCTCCAAAGTGCGAAAAACAGATTGTCCATCTTCAACCTCCTTCGGCCCCGAACTTCGTGGCCGCCCCAGGACGGTCCGGCCGCCGGGTAGTCGACATTTTTGCACGCGCTTTTTTTGAGAATTTTTTCGCGGGCGTCGACTTCACGGGCCCAATCGCGCCATGGTCTTCCGGCGCGCTCGCGCTATAGTTCAGGGGAACGCCGGCGCCCGCCGGCGCGAACCCCGACAAGCCAGGAGGACTTCATGGACCGCACCGCAAACGCCGTCTGGAAAGGCAATCTGAAAGAGGGCAAGGGCACGCTGGAAACGCAGAGCGGGACTCTGAAGGGCATACCCTATTCCTTCAAGGCGCGCTTCGAGGATGAGAGCGGCAAATCCGGCACCAATCCGGAAGAGCTGATCGCCGCCGCCCATGCCGGATGCTACGCCATGCAGCTGTCGCATTTCCTCGCCGAGAACGGCACCCCGGCCACCGCGCTCGACTCCAAGGCTGTTGTGACACTGGTGCCCGGCACCGGCATAACCGGCAGCGCCATCACCCTGGTCGGCAAGGTCTCGGGCATCGATGCGGCAAAGTTCCAGGAACTGGCCGAGAAGGCCAAGGCCGAGTGCCCGGTCTCAAAGGCGCTCGGCGCCATCAAGGTCTCGCTGGACGCCAGGCTGGGTTGATCGGCGTTCCATCTGCAGGGGTTGCGATCCTTCGCGCCCCCCCTCTGTCCTGCCGGGCATCTCCCCCACGAGGGGGAGATCGGATATCGCGCCGGCTTTCGCCAATCACCGACGCCGCGAGCAAGGCGCTGGGAACTGCCAATCTCCCCCCTCGTGGGGGAGATATCCGGCAGGACAGAGGGGGGCGCTGTCCCGCCATCATCTCACGCTAGCCGCCCAGCGCCTCGATTTTGGCACGCAACGCGCCGACCTCTTCCTCGAGCGCCCGCACCCGCGCTTCGAGATCGGACTCCGACGCCGCCGATTGCCAAGGCACCGCCGCCGTGATTTCCACCGGCCCGCTCAAAAGATGCACGTAGCGCTCCTCGCGCTGGCCCGGTGCGCGCTCGAGCAGTTGCACCAGCGGCGGACGGCGGCCGATCATCAGGTCGAGATTGTCGCGAAGCTCTTCGATCGACCCGAAGCGCGTCATGCGCTCGGAACGGGCGAGCAGTTCATGCGCCGTTTGCGCGCCGCGCAGAAGCAGCAGACCGACGATGGCGATCTGCGGCGTGGTCAGCGAAAAGCGCTGCGCCATCAGATGTTCGTAGCGCTCGACCCGCGAAGCAAAAGCCTGGCGCACCAGACCCTTCTGTTCGAGCGAGCTGAGCGCGCGCCTAACGTCGGTCAGCTCCAGCGCCATCACCGGCTCGCGCGCCGTCTTCTGGTTGGCCGCGGCATGCGCACCGTTCAGCGTCAGCGGATAGACGTCCGGCGTCAGCTCCTTCTTCTCGATCAGCGAGCCCAGCACGCGTGCTTCGACGGAAGAGAGGACGGGGAGATCGGTCATGGGTTTGGCTTTTCGATAAGGTCGGTTCTCCGGGTACCGATTTTGACAGAAATCGGATCGCCGCGACAAGGCAGAACCTTCGGAACGTCGGCGGGACAGCGCCCCCCTCTGTCCTGCCGGACATCTCCCCCACTTGGGGGGAGATCAGCAGCTTCGCCGACGGCGCTCATCCTTCAACGTTGGCGATTGGCGAAAGCCGCGATGACAGCCAATCTCCCCACCCGTGGGGGAGATGGCCGGCAGGCCAGAGGGGGGCGCGAAGAATCGCTGCGTACGAACTTGAGCCGCTAAACTCTAGACGCGCCGCTCCACCATCATCTTCTTGATCTCCGCGATCGCCTTCGCCGGATTGAGCCCCTTCGGACAGGTTTGCGCGCAGTTCATGATGGTGTGACAGCGATAGAGCCGGAACGGATCCTCGAGGTTGTCGAGCCGCTCGCCGGTCGCCTCATCGCGGGAATCGATCAGCCAGCGATAGGCCTGCAGCAGCGTTGCCGGGCCGAGATAGCGCTCGCCGTTCCACCAGTAGCTCGGGCACGAGGTCGAGCAGCAGGCGCACAGGATGCACTCATAGAGCCCATCGAGCTTCTCGCGGTCTTCATGGCTTTGCAGCCATTCCTTAGCGGGCGTCGGCGAGACCGTCTTCAGCCAGGGCTCGATCGAGGCATGCTGGGCATAGAAGTTGGTAAGGTCGGGCACGAGGTCCTTGATCACCGGCATATGCGGCAGCGGATAGATCTTCACCGCGCCGGAAATGTCTTCGGCGCCCTTGGTGCAGGCGAGCGTGTTCGAGCCGTCGATGTTCATGGCGCAGGACCCGCAAATGCCTTCGCGGCAGGAGCGGCGCAGCGTCAGCGTCGGGTCGATCTTGTTCTTGATCCACAGCAGCGCGTCGAGCACCATCGGGCCGCAATCGTCCATGTCGACGAAATAAGTGTCCATGCGCGGATTCTCGTTGTCGTCCGGCGACCAGCGGTAGATGCGGTATTCGCGCAGATTGGTGGCGCCCTCCGGCTTCGGCCAGGTCTTGCCCTGCTGGACTTTCGAATTCTTGGGTAGCGTGAGTTCGACCATTACCTGCGGTCCTTTCGGATGACGAGCTTCAGCCCGGACCAGATATCGTTGACGGCCGCGACCTTGACGTCGACAAGGTCGCGCTTGAGCGCCTCGGCGCGGATGACGTCCTCGGTGACGTCGGTCGGCACGTTCGAAGCCTTCTTCGGCCAGGAGACCCAGACCATGCCGTCGCGCTTGATCGCCATCTCGATGCCGGCCAGGCCGTCCTCGATCTCGGCGTGCTGCCGGGTGAACGCGTGCACCGCATCGTATTTTCGGTTGCCCGAGATCGCCGACCAGTTGGGCAGCCGATCGACCCCGGCAAACCCGACGGCTCCAGCCAACTCGTCGAGCTCGGGCGGCAGCGCGATGAAGGCGGCGACCATGCCGTCCTTCAGGCCGAGCTTGGCCGGAAGGGGCGTGCCGGAATATCCCGCGGCCGCCAATGCCATGTCAGTAGACCCTGGCCTTTGGCGCGATCTTGGCCAGGCTGATGCCGCCATCCTTTTCCGCCAGCAGCGGGTCGGTGTGCACCGGGCGGTAGGAAAGCGTCACCTTGCCGTCCTCGCTGATCTGGGCCAGCGTGTGCTTGCGCCAGTTGGCGTCGTCGCGCGCCGAGAAATCCTCTCGCGCGTGCGCGCCGCGGCTCTCCTTGCGCGCCTCGGCGCCGTAGACCGTGGCGATGGCATTGACCATCAGGTTTTCGAGCTCCAGCGTCTCGACCAGGTCCGAGTTCCAGATCATCGAGCGGTCGAAGACCTTGACGTCCTTGAGCTCGCTCCAGATTTGAGAAACGCGCTGGCAGCCATTTTCCAGCGATTCCTGCGTGCGGAACACCGCCGCGTCTTCCTGCATCGCCCGCTGCATCTTTTCGCGCAGCGCCGCGGTCGGGGTCGAGCCGCTAGCGTGGCGCAGCTTGTCGAAGCGGTCCATGATCTTGTCGACCGATTCCTGATTGGGCGACGCAATCGCCGACTTGCGATCGATCACCTGGCCGGCGCGGATTGCGGCCGCGCGGCCGAACACGACGAGATCGATCAGCGAGTTGGAGCCGAGCCGGTTGGCGCCATGCACGGAGGCGCAGCCGGCCTCGCCCACCGCCATCAGGCCGGGCGACACGCGGTCGGGGTTGTCGAAGCTCGGGTTGAGCGCCTCGCCCCAATAATTGGTCGGCACGCCGCCCATATTGTAGTGGACCGTCGGCAGCACCGGGATCGGCTCCTTGGTCAGGTCGACGCCGGCGAAGATCTTGGCCGATTCCGAGATGCCCGGCAGCCGCTCGTGCAGCACCGCCGGATCGAGATGGTCGAGATGCAGGAAGATGTGGTCCTTGTTCTTGCCGACGCCGCGGCCCTCGCGGATCTCCAGCGTCATGCAGCGCGAGACCACGTCGCGCGAGGCGAGGTCCTTGGCCGACGGCGCGTAGCGCTCCATGAAGCGCTCACCCTCGGAATTGACGAGATAGCCGCCCTCGCCGCGCGCGCCTTCGGTGATCAGGCAGCCGGCGCCGTAGATGCCGGTCGGGTGGAACTGCACGAACTCCATGTCCTGCAGCGGCAGCCCGGCCCGCGCGGCCATGCCGCCGCCGTCGCCGGTGCAGGTATGCGCCGAGGTGGCGGAGAAATAGGCGCGGCCATAGCCGCCGGTCGCCAGCACCACCATCTTTGCCGAGAAGCGGTGGATGGTGCCGTCGTCGAGATTCCACGCCACCACGCCGGTGCATGTGCCGTCCGGCTCCATGATCAGGTCGAGCGCGAAATACTCGATGAAGAACTGCGCGTTGTTCTTCAGCGACTGGCCGTAGAGCGTATGCAGGATGGCGTGCCCGGTGCGGTCGGCGGCGGCGCAGGTGCGCTGAACCGGCGGGCCGTCGCCATAATTCATCATGTGGCCGCCGAACGGCCGCTGATAGATCTTGCCCTCTTCGGTGCGCGAGAATGGCACGCCGTAATGCTCGAGCTCATAGACGGCGGCCGGCGCCTCGCGCACCATGTATTCCATGGCGTCGACGTCGCCCAGCCAGTCTGAGCCCTTGACCGTGTCGTACATGTGCCACTGCCAGGAATCTGGGCCCATGTTGGAGAGCGAGGCGGCGATGCCGCCTTGCGCCGCGACCGTGTGCGAGCGTGTCGGAAACACCTTGGTGATGCAGGCGGTGCGCAGCCCCTGCTCGGCCATGCCGAGCGTGGCGCGCAACCCGGCGCCGCCGGCGCCGACGATCACCACATCGAATTTGTGATCGACAAAGGTGTAGGCCGAAGCCGTGCTGGCTGTGTTTGCGCTGGCCAAGACGTCAGCCTCCGAATGCGAGTTTGAGCAGAGCGAAGAGTGAGGCGACGCCGACTGCTATTGAGAAGAATGTGTTGAGGGCGATCAGCGCCAGCTTCATGCCCTCGCCATGCACATAGTCCTCGATGATGACCTGCATGCCGATCCGCATGTGGTAGAGCGCGGAAATCAGCACCAACGACAGCACCAGCGCCACGAAGGGGTTCGCGAGCGACGCCCGCACTTCGGCATAGCCGTGGCCGTTGAGGGCGATCAGGAAGCCGACGAAGAACAGGATGAGCGGGATATTGGCCACCGCCGTCAACCGCTGGCGCCAGAAATGGCCGGTACCCTCACGCGCCGAACCAAGGCCGCGAACCCTCCCGAGCGGCGTGCGCATGTCCGAATTCTTTGCGGTCATCAGAGTGCCCCCCGCGCCATGTAGCCCGCGATCCAGATCAGCAGCGTCAGCACGATCGAGCCGGCGAGCGTTGCCCATGCGATCCTCGAGGCGGTGTGTTTTTCGAGCCCGGCGCCGGTGTCCCAGACGAGATGGCGCAACCCGCCCAGCATGTGGTGCATCAGCGCCCAGGTGTAGCCGAACAGGACCAGCCGGCCGAGCCAGGAGCCGAAGGCCCAGTTGACCCAGTCGAACGCAGCCTGCGAACTCGACGCAGCGATCAACCAGGCCGCCACCAGGAGCGTGCCGAAATAGAGCGCGCCGCCGGTGATGCGATGGATGATCGACATCGTCATCGTGATCGGGGGCCTGTAGATCGTCAGGTGCGGCGAAAGCGGCCGTTCACGTCTGGCAATTGCGCGGGTGGCTGGTGATTTGCTCATGGCTCCCCAGATCGGCGTTCCTGAGCCGCGAAGGATGCGGCTTTTGCCGCCACGACATAGGGCCTCGGATAGCGGGTTTCTAATGCGCTTTTTGCACCGCGTCAAAGCCGGAAAATCGTTTTGGAAACGTCATTTAGTCTGACAAAACGGGGAAATTCAGCTTCAATCGATTAGCGGCCGATCTGCAACCGGCACAACGTCGCTGCAGTGCAATAAGATCCGTCATCTTTTGCAGCTCTGCGGCGTCGACCCCTTCTTCATCACCAGCGCCTCGCGACCGTCGATCACGATTGCGTCATGCGTCGCCGCTTCCTGGTAGCGGCTGGTCTGGTTGGCGGGCGACGCTGGAAACACCTCGGCCGAGCCATCCGGCCCGAGCACACGCAGCGAAGAGCCGAGATTTTGGATGGTGATCATGCCGCCATTGCCGCATCTGTAGGTGGCCGTTCCGACGCCGGCTCGCGGCGTGGTCAAGTCGGTGGTGATTTTGGTTGCGGGTGGCGAAGTTGTTGCCAATGCCTTGGGCGTTGCGGCAGCTCCAGCCCCGGGAGCGACGGGTTGGCTGGTTGGAACGGGCGAGACTGTTGGCGATAAAGTATTCGCCGCCTTCGGCACGCCGTCCTGCGGCACGCAGGCCGTAGCCGCAAGAAGCAGCGGAACAACGAGCGACACCCAAATCGCGCGGCCAAACATCATGTGCTGCCCCTTTCGTGCGCGGCACGCTAGCCACGCAATGCGCCAAAGATCAAGCTCGCCTGGGTCAGCTGGGCCGGGGCGGGGCGATGGACGGAGTGGAGCCAAGGCGCCGAAATTAACCATGTTCATTAAGTTCCCCTCCTGAAGCCTGTCTGCCCCTTAACAAAGGTTAAGAAAGGGTTAATTTCCGATTCGCACGACGTTTGCAGGGCGATCCCGAGGGTCGCACCGTCCAAGGGAGAGCGACATGCGTTCGAATTCAGTGCGGGCAGGCCTGGCGGTCGCGACGCTGGCTGGACTTGCCACCGCCATTGCTGTGCCGGCCGAAGCCGGCCTGCGCCATCATGACCGCGTCTATGCCGATTCCTTCGGCAATCTCGTCATCGACAGCGCCGCCGGCTATAAGCGCATCATCGTCGGCGAGGGCCGGCACGCCAAGCAGCTCTCGAACTTCACCGGCGCCGGCCAGCCCGACGTCATCTACGATTCCGACGCAGCCGGTGCCCCGGGCTGCTACCAGCCGCCGGTCTTCATCAAGGGCCGTTCCTATATGTACGGCCTCTCCGACGGCGAGATGCCCAACCTCAGCCCCTGCCGCTGACCGCCGCCGGGAACTGCCGGCGCGCGGTCCCGAGCGAGACGCGCACGCAGTCGCGGCCGGCATTCTTGGCCGCGTAAAGCGCTTCATCGGCGCGCCGCAGCAGATCTGAAAAATCCTCAGCCACGGCACTCGGCGACGCCGAAGCTCGCGCTGCAGCGATGCTCGGCGGGCAGGCCCTCGATCGGCAGCCCGCCAAACGCGCTGCGCGCGCCTTCCGCGAACAATCGCGCGGCAGTGAGGTTGGTACCGGGCAGGATGATGGCGAATTCCTCGCCGCCGATGCGGCCGGCGACGTGATGCTCGGCCGCCGCCTCGCGCAGCAAGCCTGCGAACGTCTCGATGACACGATCGCCGCAGGCATGGCCGTAGCTGTCGTTGATCCTCTTGAAGTGGTCGAGGTCGGCGATGACCAGCGCCACCGGTACGCCCCGGCGCACCGCATCGCGCAACGCCAGCTCGGCATGGCGTTCGAAACCGCCGCGGTTGAGGAGCCGCGACAGCGTGTCCGTCTCCGATTTCGACATCGCCTCGGCCAGCACGTCGCGCACCAGGATAGCGAGCGCGAGCAGCGCCAGCGCCAGACCGAACACGGTGCCAAGCGACTGCGACACCAGCGCATAACCCGTCTGCACATAGGATTGCGGATTGACGCCCCAGCCGCCCAACGCGCCGGCGATGAAAGGCTTTGATGCGAACTGCAGGGCGCTTGCCGCGAGCACGAGCATCAGGAGGTGATCGAGCCGCTCGAGCCGCTGCCTGGAGGACAGCACGATGCCAAGCGCGGTGCACTGCATGGCCGCATAAGGAAGCTGATAGGCCAACATGCGGGTGAGCGAGTATCGCGGCAGGTCCTGCACCAGATAGACGGCGGCCGAGGCCACGGCCAGGAAGACCAGCATCGGCGCCCAGGGCGGCGTCACGCCATATTTGTGGGCAACCCCGCCGTTGAAGGCGATGGTCGCGCCGAGGAAGACAGCGAAGGCCATGACAACCGGCAGCCGGGCATCGGCAAAAGCGGGGATACTGAACTCGATGGCGAAATAGGCCATGCCGAGCAAATAGCCGAAAGCCAGCCAGCGCGCCGACACACGCCCGACGTCGTGGACGGCGATCGCCACGAAGGCCGCGGCCAACAGCCCGGCGACGACGAGATTGATCATCAGGATGAAATCAGCGCTGCCCATGTTCCCTTCGAAGCCCCCCGGGCAGAAAACCATCGACGGGCGAAAAACACGTTAACGCCGCATGCCTTCGGGCGGGGATGCTGGCTGTTGTCAGGTGCTCTGGAGTCTCCGATTTCAGCCGACGCTCACCGCTTCGGGCACGAAGGCGGTTTCGGGGCGCTCGTAGGAAAGGCGGACGCTGTCACGGCCATTCCTCTTGGCCTTGTAGAGCGCCTCGTCGGCGCGCCGCATCAGCGGCGCCAGACCTTCCGCGCCGCTGCGGGCCGCAACGCCGAAGCTCGCTGTCACCCTGGTGCCGGGCGGCAGGCCGTCGACGGCTCCGGCCGAATAGAAAGTGCGGATCGCTTCGGCGAAAAGGCGCGCCGCGGCGAGATCACTGAGCGGCAGAAGCACGGCGAACTCCTCGCCGCCGATGCGCCCCGCTGCGCCGCGCGCACCGGTGGCAAAGCGCAGCTTGGCAGCGAAATCGGCAATCACTCGGTCGCCCGCCTCATGTCCGTGCTGGTCATTGAGCGCCTTGAAGTGATCGAGGTCGGCAAGCACCAACGCGACGGGAAACCCGGCCTTGGCGCATTGATCGAGCAGAAGTGCTGCCCGGTCCTCGAAGCCGCGCCGGTTGAGAAGGCCGGACAACGGGTCGGTGTGCGTCTCGGCCTTCAGTGCCTTCAGCACATCGAGGGCGGCCGCCGTGAACAGGCAGAGCGCGATCAAAAGCGACAGAAGCGCGTGCGAGAGCAGCGCCGTCGTCCAGTAGGACGAGCCGTAGAAGCCGTCATAGCTTGGGAACGGTCCATGCGCGATGACGACGATCAGGGTACGGGCGGTGAAGTTCAGCGCGGAAAGCAGGGCCAGCGCGAACAGGATTTTCTCAGGGCCATTGTTGCGCACTGTCCTGAGCTCGACGGCGACGAGCAGGCTCAGGCCGCCGAAGCCGAAATTCATGCTGAGCACGCGCCAGGTAAGATCCGGCTCGACGAACATGAACCATGCGAAGGCGGCGAGCCCGCCGCCGGCCATGAGCCCGATGCCGAAATAGGGCACGCGCCGGCCGTAGCGGGCGATGATCGCGCCGGAAAGGCAGCAGGCGGCTATCGTGAAACATATGTTGGAGATCAGCTTGGTCGCCACGATGCCGAGCGGCAGCGTGAAATATTGCAGCAGGAAACCCGACGCCGACAGGCAGTAGCTCGCCGCCAGCACCGCCAGATACGGACGATGGCGCTGATAGAACCACAGCACGAGGAACGCAGCGCCGAGCGCCAGCGCTATCGTCGGATTGAGCAGCGCTATGAGCAGACCGGTGTCCAACGGACCGTGACTTCCCCAAGTTACCCAGGGGGAGATGCTAGTCCGGAAGCACAAACAAGCGGTTAAGCGACGGCACGGAACAGCTCCGGGAGGCCGGCGTTCTCAACACAAAACAGGAGAACGCCTATGGCCGGTACAATCACCCTGACCGAGCACGATGCGATCCGTTCCTGGGCGGCGGCGCGCGCCGGATTTCCGGCCATTGTCGACATTTCGCCCGAGGCCGGCACGCAACCCATGCTGCGCCTGGTTTTTGGCCAGAACGCCTATGAGGACGACGACCGCCCGGAGCGGCCTCCCAACGCCGGCGGCTACGAGCTGGTCGAATGGGACGAGTGGTTCAAGATTTTCGACGAGCAGCAACTGGCGCTGATCGTCGCTGCCGACGAGCCTGGCCGACGTGAGGAGTTCCACGAGATTATCCGGCTCGGCGACCGCTGAGCGACAAAAGGCCCGGAACGCGGTGCGCTCCGGGCCTTTGATCGCCTCCGCGGCAGGCCGTTACTTCCAGTCGCGGATATCGACGAAATGGCCGGCGATTGCCGCCGCCGCCGCCATGGCCGGCGAGACCAGATGGGTGCGGCCCTTAAAACCCTGCCGGCCCTCGAAATTGCGGTTCGAGGTCGAGGCGCAGCGCTCATGCGGCTTCAGCCGGTCGTCGTTCATCGCCAGGCACATCGAGCAACCGGGCTCGCGCCAGTCGAAGCCCGCGGCGACGAAGATCTTGTCGAGCCCTTCGGCTTCGGCCTGCTCCTTCACCAGGCCGGAGCCCGGCACGATCATGGCGTTCACGCGCGGATTGACCTTCTTGCCCTCGACCACCTTGGCGGCGGCGCGCAGGTCCTCGATGCGGCCATTGGTGCAGGACCCGATGAAGACGCGGTCGAGCGTGATGTCGGTGATCTTGGTTCCGGGCGTCAGCCCCATATAGTCGAGCGCGCGCAGCTTCGAGGAACGCTTGTTCTCGTCGGCGATGTCGGCCGGATTCGGCACGAAACCCTGCACCGAGACGACATCCTCGGGCGAGGAGCCCCAGGAGACGATCGGCGGCAGTTTTTGCGCATCGAGCACGACCACCTTGTCGAAATGCGCACCTTCGTCGGAATGCAGCGTCTTCCAGTAGGCAAGCGCGGCGTCCCAGGCGGCGCCCTTCGGCGCGCGCGGCTTGTCCTTCACATAGGCGAAGGTGGTCTCGTCCGGCGCGATCAAGCCGGCGCGCGCACCGCCTTCGATCGACATGTTGCAGATCGTCATGCGGCCTTCCATCGACAGCGAGCGGATCGCCTCTCCGGCATATTCGATGACGTAGCCGGTGCCGCCGGCGGTGCCGATCTCGCCGATGATGGCGAGGATGATGTCCTTGGCGGTGACGCCTTCCGGAAGCTGGCCGTCAACGCGCACCAGCATGTTCTTGGCCTTGCGCTGGATCAAAGTTTGCGTCGCCAGCACATGCTCGACTTCCGAAGTGCCGATGCCGTGCGCCAGCGCGCCGAACGCACCGTGCGTGGAGGTGTGGCTGTCGCCGCAGACAATGGTCATGCCGGGCAGCGTGAAGCCTTGCTCCGGCCCGATGATGTGGACGATGCCCTGGCGGACGTCGTTCTCCGAATAATATTCGATGCCGAAATCCTTGGCATTCTTGGCCAGCGCCTCGACCTGGATGCGGCTTTCCTCGTTCTTGATGCCGAACTTGCGCTCGGGCGAGGTCGGCACGTTGTGGTCGACCACGGCGAGCGTCTTCTCAGGATGGCGAACGTCTCGGCCGCTCATGCGCAGGCCTTCGAAGGCCTGCGGGCTGGTGACCTCGTGGACGAGGTGGCGGTCGATATAGAGCAGGCAGGTTCCGTCGTCCTGGCGGTCGACGACATGGTCGTCGAAGATCTTGTCGTAGAGGGTGCGCGGTGCGCTCATGTGCGTAAATCCGTCGATATGAGAATGGCAAAAGCTGGCGCCGGGGCTTCTGACCGGCGAAGCGATCGGATAAGTCGCCTCAGCTAAGTCGGCTGGTGAGCGCGCCGCAGACGCGCGCGGCAAATCGCGACGGCAGGCGCTTCCTGTCCTGCAGCACGAAACCCTTATAGGCCGGATCGCCGAAAAGCTCTTCCATGGCGCTGCTCATATCAACGTTTTGGCTTTTCGGCAATTGCGGTAGCTTTGCCTTCTCCCCTTGTGGGAGAAGGGGAAGCCGCGCTCACAGCACCTCGAACACAAAAGTCTTCACCAGCGCGCCCGGGTCGCCGATCGCATAGCAGCGGAACCACGGGCTTTCCTCGGCCAGCCGCCATTTCCTTGCCTGCCTGAGTGCGTCGAACACCGCCTGGAAGCCGCCGCTCTCAAAAACCTGGTCGCGCACGGTGAAGATGGCGTGGCCGCCGCTCTTCGTGATGCGCACCAGCTCATGCAGGCCCTCGGCCGGCGCGTGGCCGATGGTGAAGACGCCGGTCGAGAAGAAGGCGCGGAAATGACTGTCGGGCCAGGGCAGCGGACCGCCGAGCATCGCCTTCTTCAGCTCGCTGTATGCATTGCGGCTGCCTGCGATCTTCAGCATGTCGTCGGAAAGGTCGAGGCCGGCGATGTCGCCATAGCCCAGCGCTTTCAATGACGGCCCGGACAGGCCGGTGCCGCAGCCGGCGTCGAGCAGCGGGCCTTCGCCCGCCGGCACATGCCGCGCCACCCAGGCGGTGATGAGGAAGGGCAGCAGATAGCCGAGCGAGGCGGTCTCGCCGTCATAGGTCGCCGCCCATTCGGCATAGGCCTTGGCGAGCGCCTCCGGCGTCTCGGCTGAATAGACGGAGTCCAGCGCCATATTGGCCTTGTCGAAATTCATGGGTCAGTTCCTGGACGTTACCAACCCAGCAAGCGTAGCGCGCTCTTGGCCCGGGGGCTATTGCTCATGCTGCCGTCGCAGCCGTTTCTCGAGCGCCCGCAGCGCCAGCGACAGGCCGACCGTCAAGATCAGATAGATATAGGCGACGATCGAATAGGTCTCGAAGAAGCGGAACGAGCCGGCGGCATAGACCTTGCCGATCTGCGTGATGTCTGCAACGCCCAGCACCGAGACCAGCGAGGAGTCCTTGACCATGGCGACGAAGTCGTTGCCGAGCGGCGGCAGGATGGTGCGGATCGCCTGCGGAAAGACAATCAGCCGGAAGCGCTGCACGCGCGTCAGCCCGAGCGCCTTGGCCGCCTCGATCTGACCCTTCTCGACCGAAAGGATGCCGGCCCGGAACACTTCCGAGATGAAGGCCGAATAGCCGATGGTCAGAGCCATGATGGCGCGCCACAGAAGCGAGATGTCGCGCACCAGGAGCTCGCCGATCCAGCCGGCGCTCTGCAGCGGTGCCGTCAGCGCGTTCCACGCCGCGACGAATGCCGGCGCCCCGGCAAAAGCGATCCAGAACAGCAGCACCAGGATCGGCACGCCGCGGATGATCTCGACGTAGAAGCGCGCGATCTGGCGCAGCCATTGCGACCCCGACAAGGCCATCAGCGCGATGCCGAGTCCAAGCGCCGAGGCCAGCGCGAAGCCGACCACGGTGACGAAGACGGTGATGCCGATGCCCTTGGCGACGGTGGCGAAGACCTCGGCATAAAGGTCGCTGGCGGCGATGGCCAGCGCCGCGGCGAGCGCCAGAACGGCCGCTGCGGCCAGCCACCAGGGGAATTCGGATTTGGCGGTGGACGTCGTGGCGGTCATCAGGATGTGCCGCCAGCATCGTTTCGAAGGCCGCGTTCCGGTACAGCCCCCTCTGCGCTGCCGGGCATCTCCCCCGCAGGAGGGAAGATCAGCAGCTTTGTCGCCGGCGCTCTTCTTGCAACGTCGGCAATTTGCGAAAGCGAAGGCGACAGCCAATCTCCCCCCTTGCGGGGGAGATGTCCGGTAGGACAGAGGGGGGTGGGAAGGAATGAGACTTTCGCGGTTTTCCGCCCGCCGCCGTCGCCGATCATTCGCAGCAAAGGAGCCTACTGCCCCATCTTGTAGTCGAGGAACCACTTCTTGTTCAGCGCATCGAGCGTGCCATCGGCCTTGAGCGCGGCGATCGCGGCGTTGACCGGCTTCACCAGGTCCGAGCCCTTGGGGAAGATGAAGCCGAAATCCTCGCTGCCGAGCGGCCCGCCGATCAGCTTCAGCTTGCCCTCGGAGGCGTCGACATAGCCCTTGCCGGCGGTGCCGTCGGTCAGCACCACGTCGACATCGCCGGACTTCAGCGCCTGCACGCTGGCGCCGAAGGTCTCGAACAATTTTATGCGCGGGTTCTGCTCATTGCCGTCGAGCACGCTGTAGACGGCGGTGTAGAAGGGCGTCGTGCCGGCCTGCGCGCCGATCAGCCCGTCCTTGAAGGCGGCAAAGCTCTTGGCGTCGGCGAAGCGGCTCTCGTCGCCGCGCACCAGCATGAACTGCTCCGAGCGCATGTAAGGGTCCGAGAAGTCGACCTTCGCCTTGCGTTCGTCCTTGATGGTGATGCCGGTCATGCCGATATTGTACTGGTTGTCGGAAACGGCCTGGATCATCGCGTCCCAGGAGGTGTTCTGGTACTCAACCTTGAAATTCAGCCGCTTGGCGATCTCATCCATCGCGTCATATTCCCAGCCGATCTGCTTGCCGGTCTTCTTGTCGATGAACTGCAGCGGCGGGTAAGCGTTTTCGGTCACCACCACGACCTTTCTGGCGCCGAGATCGGGCAGCGTGTCGGCGAGCGCCGCAGCGGGCGCGAGAAGGCAGGCCAATAGGCCGGCCAGCAGCAGTTTCGACTTGATCATGACGAACTCCCGAACGTGACTGGCGGCGCTACGCTCGCCCCAAGAGAAAAACCGGCGCCGACTTTAGCTTTCCGCAAGCGCCTTGCAAGCCGATCCGCTGCACCGATGAGCGCCAAAGCGGATTCCCATGCTCTGATCGGCACGCTTCCCGAACCCAGCCTGCGACGGACCATCCGCGGAATCCGCAACCGCTTCGCGCAACCCGGCGACCAGCCGGGTCAGCGTGCCATGCAGGGCTTTCAGCTCGGCGCGTTCCGGCGGCATGCTGCAGGCAAGCGCCGCTTGCACATCCAAACGAAAAAGGCGGCCGAAGCCGCCTTTCCAAACAATCTGCGGAAGCGCCTTATTCGGCCGACGCAGACTCCGCAGCCTTCTTCTCGGCGGCGTCCTGCGCGGCTTTCTCAGCAGCCAGCGCCTCGGCGGCGGCGACCTTCTCGGCCTCGATGCGGGCGCGTTCGGCGTTCAGCGCATCACGCTCTTCATCGTTCAGCTTGCGGGCGCGCACGCCGGTGTTTTCCGAAATGCGGGCCGACTTGCCGCGACGGTCGCGCAGGTAATAGAGCTTGGCGCGGCGCACCTTGCCACGGCGCACGATCTCGACGCCTTCGACCATCGGCGAGTAGACCGGGAACACGCGCTCGACGCCTTCGCCGTAGGAAATCTTGCGGACGGTGAAATTCTCCTGGAAGCCGGAGCCGGAACGGGCGATGACGACGCCCTCATAGGCCTGGACGCGGGTGCGGCTGCCTTCGGTGACGCGCACCTGGACGCGCACGGTGTCGCCAGGCTGGAATTCGGGCAGCTTGCGCTTGGCTTCGATCTTGGCGGCCTGCTCGGCCTCGAGCTGACGGATGAGATCCATCTCAAATATCCACTTCTTGTTCTTCCGACAGCCAGAGCGTCCTCGACTTGCCTTGCAGTTCCAATGACCGCTCGGCTATGTCCTTTGCCCAGACATTCAAATCGGGGGCATCGGACAGGGACGGCTACACCGCCATTTGTTGACGGGTCCGGAAGATCGTTCTTCCGGTTCGGGCGGCGACATACAGCTATTTCGGCGCTTTGTCACGCCTTTGACGCCTAATTTTTGAAAACTTGGGCCCATCATATTGCCGCCGTGCCGGGTTGCGCGCGCCATGCAAGCTTTCTAAGTCGGAGAAAGCTATTTCCCAGGCCTCCCTCGATGACATTCTTCGATGCCGTCCTGCTCCTCTTCGCGGGCTTTGTCTCGGGCGCGGTGAACGCCGTCGCCGGCGGCGGCACTTTCGTCACCTTCGGTGCCATGACGCTGGTCGGCCTGCCGCCGATCGTTGCCAACGCAACGTCCTCGGTGACACAGTTTCCGGGCTACATCACCTCGACGCTCGCCTATCTCGACGACATCAGGCATTTCTGGCGCCAGGCGCTTGTGCTCTGCGTGATATCAGGCTTTGGCGCGCTGGCCGGTTCGCTCATTCTGCTGGCGCTCTCCAACACGTCCTTCCGAGCGCTTGTGCCCTGGCTGCTGATCGCCGCGACCGCCCTGTTCGCGGCCGGTCCGTGGCTGAAGCCGGCGGCCGGACCGGACCACGAGGCCTCGGTCGGCTCGCTCGCGGGGTCGCTGGCGCAGTTCCTGACTTCGGTCTATGGCGGCTTCTTCGGCGCCGGCATGGGCGTGATGATGCTTGCCACCCTCGGCCTGACGCAGGCCGGCGACTACCACAAGCTCAATGCGTTGAAGAACATGCTGGCGGTGGTCATCGCGGCTATCGCCATCCTGGTTTTCGTTTCGGGCGGCGTCGTCGCCTGGCCGCAGGCGATCGTCATGATCCCCGGCGGGGCGCTGGGCGGCTATGCCGGGGTGTGGATCGCCAGGCGCGTGCCGCAAGGTGTCGTGCGCGGCTTCGTCGTCGCCGTCGGCCTGTTTCTGGCCTTTTATTACTTCACCAAGGGCTGAGCACCGGCCAGCAGATCGGGCCGGCGCTCCCGCGTCAGCTTCTCAGCCTCGGCGCGACGCCACGCGGCGATCTTCTTATGATTGCCGGAGGTCAGCACTTCGGGGATTTGCCTGCCCTCGAACTCCTGCGGCCGCGTGTAATGCGGATGCTCGAGCAGGCCGTTCTCAAAGCTTTCTTCCTCGCCCGAGACGGCGTTGCCCATCACCCCCGGCAGCAGCCGCACCACCGCATCGAGCAGCACCAGCGCGGCCGGCTCGCCGCCCGACAGGATGAAATCGCCGATCGAGACTTCCTCCAGACCGCGCGCCTCGATCAGCCGCTGGTCGACGCCCTCAAACCGGCCGCACAGGATGACGGCACCCGGCCCGGCGGCGAGCTCGCGCACCCGGGCCTGCGTCAGCGGTTTTCCACGCGGGCTCATCAGCAACCTTGGACGTTCATCGCCCTGCGGCGAAACGTGGTCGATCACCCTGGCCAGCACGTCGGCGCGCATCACCATGCCGGCGCCGCCGCCGGCCGGCGTATCGTCGACGGTGCGATGCCGGTCAGTGGCGAAATCGCGGATCTGGATCGCTTCCAGCGACCAGGTGCCGGCTTCCAGCGCCCGGCCGGCGAGCGAAAGCCCAAGCGCACCCGGAAACATCTCCGGATAGAGCGTCAGCACCGAGGCGGCAAAGCTCACCGGTTGCCCCCGGCGTCCTTCGGTCCGCGCGGCCGGCCCTTCGGGTCGAAACCGGGCCGCCCGGCGGCTTCGCTATCCTCGTCCTCGACCAGCCCCGCCGCCAGGGGATCGACCTGAACGAAGCCGTCGGCGATCGACACATGCGGCACCGCGGCTTGCGTGAACGGGATCAGCACGCCCTTGCGGCCCGCGAGCGTGACGTCGAGTATGTCGCCGCCGCCGAAATCATGCACGGCGACGACCCTGCCGATGACGCCGGTATCGTCCCTCACCTCAAGGCCGATGAGGTCGGCATGGTAGAACTCGTCCTCCTCGCCGTCGTCCGGCAGCACCGAACGGTCGACGAACAGCTCCGTGCCGGCAAGCGCCTCGGCCGTGTTGCGGTCGCTGACGCCCTTGAAGCGCACCACCACGACCGTGCCGGCCGGCCGGATGTCGAGGATCTGGAAGGCTCGGCCATCCTTGGCATGCAGCGGCCCGTAGTCGGCCAGCGCCAGCGGATCGCCGGTGAAGGTTTTCACCCGCAACTCGCCCTTGATGCCGTGCGCGGCGCCGATCACGGCCATCTGTACAGGGTTCTCGAGCTTCGACATCGGCATCACTTCCTTTGCCCTGCTCTAACCCTCTGAAGCCGCCATTTCAATGATCGGCTCTTCACCGCTTCCTAACCTGACTGCCCGAAAATGCCGGCATGCAGGAATTCCTCATCCCGGCAAAACCCGACCTCCAGGCGGCGCGCGAGAGCTGGCTCAAGATGCTGGCGCGCGAGCGCCGGCTGTCGCCCGAAACGGTCGAAGCCTATGAGCGCGACACGCGCCAGTTCCTGCATTTTCTGACCGGGCATTGCGGCGGCCCGCCCGGCATCTCCGATATCGCGGACCTGCGGCCGGCCGACCTGCGCGGCTTCCTCGCCGCGCGCCGCCATGGCGGCGCCGGCGCCCGCACGCTCGGCCGCGGCCTGGCCGGCATCCGTTCGCTGCTGCGCTTTCTCGAAAAGCGCGGCTTCGTCAACGCGGCGGGCGCGGCCGCCCTGCGCGCGCCGCGCCAGCCGAAATCGCTACCGAAACCGCTGACGGCGAGCGATGCCAAGCAGGTCGTGACTGTCGAGGGCCAACTGGCGGAGGAACCCTGGATCGCCGCCCGCAACGCCGCCGTGCTGACGCTGCTCTACGGCTCCGGCCTGCGCATCTCGGAAGCGCTGGGCTTGGCCGGGGCCAATCTCGCCACCGAGGCTGACACGGTCCTGCGCATCACCGGCAAGGGCGGCAAAACAAGGCTGGTGCCGGTGCTGCCGGTGGCGCTCAGGGCGGTCGCCGAATACCGGCGGCTGTGTCCCTTCCACATCGATCCGAAAGAGCTGCTGTTCCGCGGCGCTCGCGGCGGCCCGCTCAATCCGGCCATCGTCCAGCGCGAGATGGCGAAGCTGCGCTCGGCCCTCAACCTGCCGGAAACCGCGACGCCGCATGCCTTGCGCCATTCCTTCGCCACGCATCTGCTCGGACGTGGCGGCGACCTGCGCACCATCCAGGAACTGCTCGGCCATGCCAGCCTGTCGACCACCCAGGTCTATACCGGCGTCGATACGGCAAGGCTGCTCGACATCTACGACCGGGCGCATCCAAGGGCGTGAAGCGTTTGGCGAAGCCGCCCGCCTTCCTCGTGCCAAGACGGAACAACGAGCGGAGCGTATCCTGAAATGGTGGCTGCAGGTCGAAATCGGCGGCTGTCGAACAGGTGCAGGTGGCCTGACCCAACCTTGACATTCTTCGAAAGGCGGCCGCCCGTTTCCCGGCGGCCGCCTCTCGAATACCCTAGGTCAGCGCATCACGTAGACAATGCGCCGCGTGCCCGGATCGACCAGCGCCGGCTGGTTGTTCACATAGACATAGCGGTAGTTGTAATCTGGGATCTCGCGCAGCTCGACCGTATCGGGCAGCACCGCGCCGGTCACCACTTCGCCCTCGAGATAGACCGGATCGACCCGGTGCGTGGTGACATAGGTGCCGACCTCGGCCGGCGGCCTGGCGATCGGCTCGATGGCATTGTCGCCGGAAACGATGGCGCCGGTGTAGGTGTCAGTGGTGTAGATATCATCGGTCGGCGGAGCCACGACGGCAATGCCGGCGTCGGCCGGCCGGCGCGTCACGACAACACGGCTGCCGCCGAATTCGGCAGTCACATAGTCGGAATAGACCCAACCTTTGCCGCCGGCTTCGGCGATGGTGCACCATTTGCTGCCTTCGATGCAGCCTCTGAGCGTCGCCGACTGGCCGGCAGCCAGCACGCCGATAACGGGATATTGCGGGCCGGGGCCGGCGCGGACATTCAGATCCGTCACTGCCGAGACGGGCGTGTCGGCAAGCGCCGCGCCCGACATGGCAAGCAGCGCACCGGCAAGTGCCGGAAACAATAGACTTTTCATGATTTCTCTCCGTTCTCAACGCTCCCTCGGGCTCGAAAACGAACCAGAACCTTATGCGTTCCGGCTAAAGTGCCGTCGCCTGCTCACGAATTGTTCCATTTGTTTTGGGCAAGTCGGTCAAAAGCTGGTGAACGAAGGCCAGTTTTTGCGCCGTCACCTCCGAAATGACGAAGGGATAAAGGTCGGGCAGACCCATGCAGCGGTTGATCGAATTGGAGGCCTCCGACAGCACCAGCCAGCGGGCGAGGATCCTTTCGAACGGTTCCGGCGCCGGATCGGGTTCGGCGGGCTCCCGCAGCGGATCTCCCCCTGTATCGCTAGGCGGCAGGTCGTTGGCTTCCACTGTCTCCAGCCGGCCGAGCGGAAAATTCAGCGCATGCACCATCTCCAGCGTGTCGGTGATGTGCAGGTGGTGCGCCCAGGTCTCGGCCCAGTCTTCCCAGGGGTGGGACGCCGCATAGGCCGAGATGTGGCGCTGCTCCCAGTCCGGCGGCGCGCCGTTGGCGTAGTGGGCCTTCAGCGCTTGCTCGTAGTCGACCCGCTCGTCGCCGAACAGAGCGCGAAAGCCCGAAAGTCGCTCGGGATCGTCGCGGATCAGCCGATCCCAGTAATAGTGGCCGAGCTCGTGGCGGAAGTGGCCGAGCAAGGTGCGGTAGTTCTCGCCCATCTCGACGCGCCGCCGCTCGCGCTCGGCGGAATCGGCCTCGGCGACGTTGAGGGTAATCCTGCCGTTGTCGTGGCCGGTCAGGATGCGCTCGCCGCCTGGTCCGCCGCCGATCGGATCGGCGAGGAAGTCGAAAGCGAGCCCGGCCTCGTCCTGCGGTCCGGCCTTGGGCGCGACCGGCAGGCCGAAGGCGAGCAGCGAATAGACGGCGCGTTTCTTGGCCGCCTCGACGCGGATCCAGCGCCGGCGGTTGCCGTCCACCGAAAGGTCGGGGATCAATTGGTTGAGCGCGCAAGCGCGGCAGAAAATCCTGCCCGGCTCGGCCCGCCAGTTGCAGGCGCACTCGTCGGCATTTCCGCATGGAACGGCGTCGCCGCCGGAAAGCACGAAACACGCCCGCCCCGGATCGTAAAGCACCAGGCTTGAACAGTTCAGGCATTGCGCGTTCTCGAAATAGAGACGGTGGCCGCAATGAGGGCAGTCGAACAGCTTCATCGGTCATCGAACCGCGGGAAAAGGTCACCGGAGTTGGGCATCGCCCAAACGCCCGTCGCCGGCCCTCGTTCCGTTTCTATTTCGTCGCGAGCAGGGCGACGCCCCGCCTGGCCACGCTTTCGCCTGACAATGTCGCGCCGCAACAAAGCCTGGGTGAGCGGTCCGGCGACATGCTCGCCGGCGCAGAAGATCTTCTCCGCTACCGCCTGCATCAGTGTGGCGCGCGCTTCGGAACGGCCGGGATGGGCAGCCGCATAGGCGAGCCTGCGCCAATGATCACAATATCGACGTCTTCCCTCAAGACACGCCACAATAAATCCTTGCGCCATAATTTATGCTTGATCGTGGGCAAATTCCCCGGCATTCGCCAGCTTCAAGCGCCGCGCAGCCCGCGCGGGCGGTGACAACCGGGCGCTTCACTGGCAGATTTGCAGCCGGGACGTGATTCAGGCAACCAGGAGAACGATATGGCATTTTTTGCCAAGGGAAGGATTTTCATGGCCGCCGTTGTGGCGGCTTTCGGGCTGGCGACAGGCGCGCAGGCCGCGGCCAGCTGCGGCAAGAACGGCGCCGGCTTCGACGCATGGAAACAGCAATTTGCCGCGGAAGCACAAGCCGAGGGCGTGGGCCAGAGGGGTCTGTCCGCGTTGGCCGGGGCGACTTACGCGACAAGGACGATCGCTGCCGACCGCGCGATCCACAAGGCTTTCAGCGGCTCGGTGGAAGCGTTCATGCAGCGTCGTGGCGGGGCCGCGATCATTTCCAAGGGCCGTGCGTTGAAGAAGCAGAATGCGGCGATGTTCGACAGAATCGAACAGACTTACGGTGTGCCGCCGGGCGTCCTGCTCGCGATCTGGGGCATGGAGACCGGCTTCGGCGCGTCGATGGGCAACCAGAACACGGTCTCCGCCATTCTGACGCTGGCCTATGATTGCCGCCGCCCGGACTATTTCACCCCCCATGCCATCGCCGCCCTGAAGCTGGTCGATCGCGGCGCGCTGACCGCCTCCTCGGTCGGCGCCATGCATGGCGAGATCGGCCATACGCAGTTCCTGCCCGGAAATGTTCTGAAGTATGGCGTCGGCAACGGAAATCTGCGCGACAGGAACACGGCGCTGGCTTCCACCGCCAACTTCCTCAAAGCCCATGGCTGGCAGGCCGGCGCGGGATATGAGGCGAATATGGGCGCCATCGCCGGCTGGAATTCGGCAAGCGTCTATCAGCAGGCCATCGCCCGCATCGCCGAGGCGATCGACGCCAACTGATGCAAAATCTCCATTCCGAGGAGAAGCCCGGCCTGCGCCGGGCTTTTTGTTACGGAGCAAGGATCAAACCCAACCACCCGGAACGACCAGGTTCGATCTCATCACCTAACTCTCAATCATTCGCGTAACCGCTCAATGGACATTTCCGGGAAACGGGAATCTGGAAGGTACCGGTAGTGCCGTTGCATGTACGGAATTTGGGGTTCCGCGGCGCTGGAGTAGCCGCCTTTGGCCTGTCCTCGATCACCGTCGGGACTCCGGCAGCTTGCGAGTAGCTGCCGCCTAAGGGGCATTTCTCGGAAGCGGCAACCTCGAAGGAGCCGGTGATAACATTTGAGCAGGTACGGAATTTAGAGTTCCGCGGCGCCGGTGTGGCCGCAGCAGCCGCCTTAGACTTGCCCTTGATGACCAACCAGATTTCGGTCGGCTGGTCGAGCTGCAGCCTGTTTATGTCGGAGTAGCTGATGCGGCCGCTGCGTATCCCCTCGGCTATGCGCTGGCAGAACAAGGCCGGCATGCGCTCCTGCGAGACGCCCATGAAGGAGGCGATTTCGTGCTTGAACGTGATGCTCCATAAATGGACAGCGGAGATGCACCCGTCCAAATTAGCCGCAGACGCCTGCTTCGTGGCTGCTTGCGAGCGCACGTCATCAAGGTCAACGCCGTCGCGACCAGAAGAGAAATACTACTTTTCACTGTTAAAACCCCCCGCATCCCGCTAGCGAACTTAATTGGAGCGGCGGAAAGGTCAAACGATAATTTCTCTGAAGTAGTCTGAACCTTTCTAGATTAGATACGCGAAATTAAAACCCGGCGTCTCCGCCGGGTTTTCCCGCTTATCTCAACTTTCGACGTTCGGATATCAGCCTTCGCGGTTCCTTGCCGCCAGCGTCCGCAACCGCAGCGCATTGAGACGGATGAAGCCGGCGGCGTCCTTCTGGTCGTAAGCGCCGCGGTCGTCCTCGAAGGTGACCAGCGCGTCGGAATAGAGCGTCTTCTTCGACTTGCGGCCGGTGACGATGACATTGCCCTTGTAGAGCTTCAGCCGCACCGTGCCTTCGACGTCTTCCTGGCTCTTGTCGATCATCGCCTGCAGCATCACGCGCTCGGGCGAGAACCAGAAGCCGTTGTAGATCAGCTCGGCGTAGCGCGGCATGAATTCGTCCTTGAGGTGCGCGGCACCGCGGTCGAGCGTGATCGATTCGATCGCCCGGTGGGCAGCGATCAGGATGGTGCCGCCGGGGGTCTCGTAGACGCCGCGCGACTTCATGCCGACGAAACGGTTTTCGACAAGGTCGAGGCGGCCGATGCCGTTGTCGCGGCCGAGGTCGTTAAGCGTGGCCAGCATGGTCGCCGGCGACAGCTTCTTGCCGTTGAGCGCAATCGGATCGCCCTTCAGGAACTCGATCTCGATCTCGGTGACGACGTCCGGCGCGTCCATCGGCGAGACGGTACGCTGGTGGACGAATTCCGGCGGCTCGCTCCACGGATCCTCGAGCACCTTGCCTTCCGAGGAGGAATGCAAAAGGTTGGCGTCGACCGAGAACGGCGCATCGCCGCGCTTGTCCTTCGGCACCGGGATCTGGTGCTGCTCGGCGAAGTTGATGAGATCGGTGCGCGACTTGAACGACCAGTCCCGCCACGGCGCGATGACCTTGATGTCGGGGTTCAGCGCGTAAGCCGAAAGTTCGAAGCGGACCTGGTCGTTGCCCTTGCCGGTGGCGCCATGCGCGATGGCGTCGGCACCGGTTTCTTTGGCGATCTCGACCAGGTGCTTGGAGATCAGCGGCCGGGCGATCGAAGTCCCGAGCAGATATGTACCTTCATAGACGGCGTTGGCGCGGAACATCGGGAAGACGAAGTCCGAAACGAATTCCTCGCGCACGTCGACGATGCGGATGTCCTTGATGCCCATCATCTCGGCCTTGCGGCGCGCCGGCTCCAGCTCGCCGCCCTGGCCGAGATCGGCGGTGAAAGTGACGACTTCGGCGCCGAGGTCGGTCTGCAGCCATTTCAGGATGATGGAGGTGTCGAGGCCGCCGGAATAGGCGAGCACGACTTTCTTGACGTCTTTGGTCTTGGACATTTTGGCGGTTCCGCGGGAGATGGGCTTTGCGGGCGAGGTATCACGGCCCTTCCGGGCGGCGCAAGAGACGAACAGATGCCTGCCGGTGGCACAGGCTGGGCCAGATGTTTGCCTGAACAGACGCTGGCGACGCAAAAATCGCCGCGTTATAGAGCTGCGCGATCCACTCCGAGGCGACCCATGTCCTTCATTCCCGACACTTCGACGCTCATCCAGTTCGCCATCGCCACGGTCATCCTGGCGATCACGCCGGGACCGGACATGACGCTGTTCGTGTCGCGTACGCTGAGCCAGGGCCGCGCCACCGGCTTCGCCTCGATGGCAGGCGCGCTATGCGGCACGTTGGTCCACACCACACTGGTGGTGGTCGGCGTCTCGGCGCTGATCGTGGCCTCTCCCATGGCCTTCTTTGCGCTGAAGATTTTCGGCGCCGGCTATCTGGTGTTTTTAGCCTGGCAGGCGGTGGCCAAAGGCTCGGCCTTTTCGCCGGAGAAGAAGACGGGACCGCAAATCTCGCTGTTCCGCAGCTGGGCGGCCGGGCTCGGGGTCAATCTCCTCAACCCGAAGATCATCCTGTTCTTCATGACGTTCCTGCCGCAATTCGTCTCCGCGCATGACCCGAACGCACCCGGCAAGCTGTTCTTCCTCGGCATCACATTCATCGTGCTGTCGATCCCGGTGACGGCGCCGATGGTGCTGGCGGCGGAGAAATTCGCGGCGGCGATGAAGGCGAGCCCGCGCGTCACGCGCGTGGTCGACTATCTGTTCGGCGGCGTGTTCTCGGCCTTCGCGCTCAAGATCCTGACGGCACAGGCGAAGTAGAGCCCGCGCCGAGTTCAGGGCTCCGGCAACGGCTCGCGGCGCCAACTGCCGGCAGATCGGCCGGCGGAGAGCCAGTAGAAGATGCCGCCGACCATGCCGCTGCCGATCAGCGCGAGCCTGACATTGTTGTCGGCGACATCGAAATCGCCGTCGCCGATGTTATGCGCGAAGCCGAGGAAGACGACGGCGATCACGGCGCCGCCCAGCGCATAGAACAGCCAGTCGCGGCGGCCGAGCACTTCCGCGATCAGGATGACGATCGCCGCCGGCATGAAGCCGAAATAGGCGACGAACAGTGCCAGGAAAGGCACCGAAAAATAGAGCGCGGGCGCGATCGTCTGATGTCCGGGCTCCGGCGCATAGCCGAAATAGCCGAGGAACAGCACGTTGAGAAAGGCGCTCGCCGCCAGCGAGGCGATGACATAGCCGATCAGGATGGCGGCGAAGCGGACGAGATAGGCGATGATACGCCTCACGCTTCGCCGTGCCCCGCGATCATCATCGCTTCAAGCGCCAGCCGGTCCACCTTGCGCATGCGTTCCGATTCCGACTTGAGCTGGCCGCAGGCGGCGAGGATGTCGCGGCCACGCGGCGTGCGGATCGGTGAGGCATAGCCGGCACTGTTGATGTAGTCGGCGAACTTCTCGATCGTCTCCCAGTCCGAGCACTGATAGTTGGTGCCGGGCCAGGGGTTGAACGGGATCAGGTTGATCTTGGCCGGAATGCCCTTGAGCAGCTTGACCAGCGCCTTGGCGTCCTCGAGGGAATCGTTGACGTCCTTCAGCATCACATATTCGAAGGTGATGCGGCGGGCGTTGGAGAGACCCGGATAGGCGCGGCAGGCAGCGATCAGCTCCTTCAGCGGATACTTCTTGTTGATCGGCACCAGCAGGTCGCGCAGGTCGTCATTGGTGGCATGCAGCGAGATCGCCAGCATAACGCCGATCTCCTCGCCGGTGCGGGCAATCTCCGGCACGACCCCCGAGGTCGACAGCGTGATGCGTCTTTTCGACAGGGAAAGTCCGTCGCCGTCGGAAGCGATCAGCAGCGCCTTCTTCACCGCCTCGAAATTGTAGAGCGGCTCGCCCATGCCCATCATGACGATGTTGGATACCTTGCGGCCCTCGGCCGGCACGATGGCGCCGTCCGGCGTGTCGCGGTCGGGGAAGTCCCCGAGCCGGTCGCGCGCGGTAAGCAGCTGCGCCAGGATCTCTTCCGTCGTCAGGTTGCGCACCAGCTTCTGCGTGCCGGTGTGGCAGAAAGAGCAGGTCAGCGTGCAGCCGACCTGCGAGGAGATGCAGAGCGTGCCGCGGCCTTCCTCCGGAATATAAACGGTCTCGATCTCGACCGGACGGCCGGCGCCGCGCGGCGGAAAGCGAAACAGCCATTTGCGCGTGCCGTCGGAAGAGATCTGCTCCTCGACGATCTCGGGCCGCGCGACGGTGAAATGCTTGTCGAGCTCGGCGCGCAGATCCTTGGAGATGTTGAACATATGGGCGAAGTCGGAGACCCCGCGCACATACATCCAGTGCCAGAGCTGCTGGGCGCGCATCTTCGCCTGGCGCTCCGGCACGATGCCGGCCTCAACCAGAGCGGCGCCAAGCTCGGCACGCGTCAGACCGATCAGCGACGGCTTTTCGGCCGGCGTGGCGCGGGCGCGCAAGGCGTCGCGAGCGCCTTCGGCGGTCAGATCGAATGAAAGGGTCATGGTTGCGCCAATATAAGCGGTTTGCGGCCGATTTCAGCATCGTGCCTGAAATGAAACGCGCGCATAGCACAGCTTGCGACCGGAGTCATGTCGGCGGCACAGGCGGCCGGTGTCGCTATTCCCGCCCCGGCTGAGATCACAAATTCGTGTTGACGTAACAGCTCGAAGCGCACCCGCGAACCTGAAAGGGGCGAGCATGCCCTTGCAGAAATGGGAGTACGCGGAATGCATTCGATCAAGCTTGTTGCCATCGCCGGTCTCGCAAGCCTTTTTGCCTCGCAGGCGTTTGCCGAGGATACGATGGGCACGATGACCATGATGAAGGGTGGGCAAATGACGGCGATCATGCCCGACGGCCATATGGGCACCATGATGCCTGACGCCAAGATGAGCGCCGAAATGATGAAAATGGCGAAGCCGATCAAGCATTGCATGATGATAATCACCGACGCCAAAGGCAAAGCCTACATGATCGATACGTCGACCAAGAAGGCCCAGGCCGAATGTGAAAAGATGGCGATGTGAGAGTGGTCGGACTCGCCAACCCTGCTGCCCGCCGGCGCAGGCCGGCGGGATATCCAAACCGCGGTCCTGCCCTGGCTCCTCGATCTCCGATTTTCGTCGCTCGCCTCGACCTGACCTGACCTCGCAGGCTTGATCCTCCCTCTCAGTGTGCTAGGGGCGGGTCATCACCCAGAGGACAGGCATGGCCGGCATATCGCGTAGATACCCGATGCTGCGGCGCTCGCAGGCTATGTGGGCGTCGCGCCGCGTCTGGCAGCCGCGCCTTGTGTTCTGGGCCGGCGCCATCTCGATCGGGTTGATCAGCGTGCTGTTCGCCATGCTGGCCGACCGGGCGCAGGCGCTGTTCCACGTCGTCACCGGCGGCGATAGCGGCAGCTGGCGCTTTTATTTGCCGCTGGTCATGACGCCCGCGGGCTTCGTGATTTGCGCCTGGCTTGCCCATTCCTTCTTTCCGGGATCGCAAGGCAGCGGCATTCCGCAGGCGATCGCTGCCCGTCACCTGCGCGATGACGAGGATCGCGGCCATCTTCTTTCGCTGCGCCTGGCAGCGGGCAAGGTTGCGCTTACCGTCATCGGTCTCGCCTGCGGCGGATCGATCGGCCGCGAGGGCCCGACGGTGCAGGTCGGCGCCTCGCTCATGCTTCAGGCGGCGCGCTGGGGCGGCATGGCGCAGGCGCGCGGCCTGATCCTGGCCGGCTCGGCTGCCGGCGTCGCCGCCGCCTTCAACACGCCGCTCGCCGGCATCGTCTTCGCCATCGAGGAGATGGGTCGCGCCTATGAGTCGCGCACCAACGGGCTGGTGCTGACGGCGGTGATCCTCGCCGGCCTCGCCTCGCTCGGCCTGCTCGGCAACTACACCTATTTCGGCGTCGCCAGGGACACGGTGGCCTTCGCCACCGACTGGCCGCTGGTGATTGCCTGCGGCGTCATCGGCGGCGGCTTCGGCGCGCTGTTTTCGCTGTTGGCGCTGAAGATCACGCGACGCGTCCGACGCTGGAATGGCCTGCAGCCATTGTGGCGCGCGCTGCTCGTGGCAGGCATCTGCGGCCTGGGGGTTGCCGCGATCGGTCTCGTCTCGGGCGGCCTTACCTTCGGAACCGGCTACGCTCAGGCCCGCGGCGCCGTCGAAGGCGCGCCGCTACCGGCGTTCTTCTTCCTGGAAAAATTCGCCGCCGGCGTGCTGTCGATGGTGTCGGGCATTCCGGGCGGCATCTTCGCGCCGTCGCTGGCGGTGGGCGCCGGCCTCGGCAGCACGCTTGGCCTGGCGTTCGGCGCAGGCACAGGCCTCGCCGCGCTGCTCGGCATGGCCGGCTATTTCGCCGGCGTCGTGCAGGCGCCGATGACGGCCTTCGTCATCATCCTCGAAATGACCGGCAACCACGACAACGTCATCGCGCTGATGTGCGCGGCGATGCTGGGCTACGGCACGGCGCGGCTGATTTCCAACGAGCCGCTCTATCACGCGCTGTCACGCGTGTTCATCGCCGAGGCGATCAGGCGGCGCAGGGCCGTCGAGCAGCAAGGCTGAATGGCGAGCTTGGCGCTGTCGCCTTAGTCGCTTGTCCCTGGCCGCATTTGCGGAACACGGACTTCGATATTGCTATCCTCCGCCAAGGGAGCCTCAGCCTATTTGCACTTGGCGATCGAGGCCAGCGCGGCCGAGATGCCCTTCAGCGAAAAGACGTAGGAAGTCGGGTTGCCGCGGCCGGACTTCGCCTGCACCTTCATGTCGGTGCCCGTCTTCATGGCGGCGATCAGCACCGGCTCTTCAGCGGCGTTCTCGACCCAGGCCGACTTGCCGCGGGTGAACATCGAGAAGGACTTCTTGTCGATGGTGACGGTGGCCTTGGAGCCTTCCTGGAAGTTGTAGCCGGCGATGAACTGCGGCTCATAGGACACCTGCTGCCCGGGCCGCTGGCTGACGAAGAAGAACATGTCGCCATGGTCGAGCTTCGGCGGCTGCTTGTCGGTCGGCACCGTCAGCACATAACAGACCTTGCCGCCTGCCGACTGATAGCTGTAGGTGCCCCACGCGTTGTGCTGGCCGATCTTGGTCGCCTGCTGCGCCAGCGCCGGCGCCGCGAAGGCGGCCGCCAGGACCAGGCTGGAAACTGTAGCAATCAATCCGCGCATCGTTCTTCCCGTATTCCGAAATGGTGCGGAGGCCGGCCGCATGGCGTCCTGCCGTCGCTTCATTTTGATTTAATCAGGGTTACCAAACGGTGAATTTTTCCCAACAAAAGGAACTCACCCCAGGAAACCGCCGCCATTCGCGCCGCCGCTTCCACGCGGCGGTCGCGATGTCCCGGCGCGAACTTGGAGGGCACGAAAGCGGCAAGAGTTTGTCTTTTCGCGCGGGCGGTTTCGCGGTTTCGTTGTGGCGAAAAGTCAGCCAGGATCAACCTTTGTCGGCGAGGGCGTCCCTGGCGGCCTGCCGGTGCGCCGGCGTGATATGGGCGCTGACGGCGGTGATCGCCGCGGTAAGCACGGCAAGGTCATCGGTGAACCCGAGACCGAGTACGAAGTCGGGGATGAAATCCACCGGCAGCACGAAATAGCCGAGCGCGGCAAGCAGGGTACCCTTGGTGCGCAGCGGCGTGTCCTTGTCCATGGCGCAATAGTAGGCGGCGACCACCTCCTCCATGAACGGTATCTGCCGGGCAGCCTTCTTGGCGGTGCGCCAGAACTTCTCGCGCACCTCGCCTTCGCCGGCGAGCCTGTCGCCGAAGCCAAAGAAATCGAAACGGGATTCCTGCGCCATCAATCTCTCCTCGGCCACGCGCCAGCTTGCGTTGCGGCCACCGCGGAAGATGTGGTGAAAGCGGCACCCCCCTGCAAGAGTCTCCACCGTTGCCGACCCGGAAAATCGGAACGGACTTATCGGCAGTCGTTAGCCGAAATAGCGGTTCATTCGCTTCGCCAGTTCGATGTCTAGCGCCGTGACGCCGCCGGCGTCATGCGTGTTCAGCGTGACGTCGACGGTCTTGTAGACGTTCGACCAATCGGGGTGGTGGTCCATCTTCTCGGCGGCCAGCGCCACGCGGGTCATGAAGGCGAAGGCCTCGGAGAAGTTCTTGAAGCGGAAGCTGCGCTTGATGGAGGCGCCGTCGGCGGCCATCGACCAGCCTTCGAGTTCCGCCAGCGCTGCAGTGATCGCTTCCTTGTTGAGTTTTTCCCTGGTCATGTCGGGTTCCCGTGCTATTCGGAGGTAATCCAACCATAGCGCCGGATCGATGAGCGCAAAGCCCATAAAATCCATTCTGTTCGTCTGCCTCGGCAACATCTGCCGCTCGCCCTTGGCCGAAGGCGTCTTCCGCGCCGTGTGGACCGAGCGCGGGGAAGGCCGGGACATCCTGCTCGATTCGGCCGCGACCAGCGGCTGGGAGGTCGGCTCCGCGCCCGATCCGCGTTCGATCGCGGTTGCCACAAGGCACGGCATCGACATTTCCGCGCAAAGGGCGCGCAGGATAGCGCTGGACGATTTTTCGCGCTTCGACCTGATTCTCGGCATGGACCGGACGAATGTGCGCGATCTGAAGGCGTTGGCGCCGCTGGCCGCGCGCGACCGCATTCATCTCTTCCTGGACTTTGCCAGCGGAAATGCGCGCGACGTGCCGGACCCTTACTACGAAGACCAGCAGGCCTTCGTTTCGGTCTACCGCATGATCCGCGAGGCGTCGGAGGCGCTGGCGAAGCGGCTGGAAGCGAGCGGATCGGCGCCGACCAGCGGCCAGGCTTCCTCGACGATGTAGGGGCCGCCGCCGACCGAATCGCGCGACGACATCAAGACGAAGCGGCCGACCCGGAAGGGCAGCGTGGAAAAGTTGCCGCGCGCCGACAGATATTGCGCGACGTCCGCCGGGCTCGAATTGCGCAGGCGCGCGAGCGTCACATGCGGCGAGAATTTGCGCGGATCGGCCGGCAGGCCGAGCCGCTGGCAGATGCGGTCGATCTCGCCCTGCAGCGCCACCAGGTCCGGCGAGGCGGACACGCCGGCCCATACGGCGTGCGGCTTCTTGCCGCCGAAAGCGCCCACGCCGGAGAGCGCCAGGGGGAAGGAGGGACGGTTGACGCGATCGAGCGCATTGGCGATGTCGTCGGCGATATGGCCCTCCACATCGCCGATGAAGCGCAGCGTCAGATGATAGTTTTCGACGTCGATCCAGCGGGCTCCGGGCAGGCCGCCCCGGAGCAGCGAGAGTGAAAGCGCGGCATCACGCGGAATTTCGAGGGCGGTGAAAAGACGTGGCATGGGAAGCCTCCTGTCCTCGAATCGAAACTCTCGCCCCTAGCGAATCATCGATAGCCATGCGGGGCAAGCGGTTTGTTGTCCACAAGCTTTCCCCTGGGGAAACCGTGGCGTTTTGGTCTCATCACGCGCCGCCCTTGGCGGCGATGGCCTTTTCCACGACCGGTAGAATGCCTTTGACCATGACGTCTATTCCCTTCGGGTTGGGATGAAGACCGTCCTCCAGCTGCATGGCCGGGTGGCCGGCGACCCCGTCAAGAAAAAACGGATAGAGCGGAACGGCGTATTTCGCGGCAAGCTTCGGGTAGATGGCGTCGAAGGCCTTCTGGTACTCGGCGCCGAGATTGGGCGCTGCAAGCATGCCTGCCAGGAGCACCGGGATGTTCCGTTGCTTCAACTTGGCCAACATAGCGTCGAGATTTTTCTCGGCGATCTCGGGCGAGACGCCGCGCAGCATGTCGTTGGCGCCGAGCTCGAGGATGACGAGCCCGGTGCCGTCGGGCACCGACCAGTCGAGCCGCGCGAGGCCGCCGCTTGTGGTGTCGCCGGAAACCCCGGCATTGCCGACGGCGACGTCGAGGCCTTTTGCCTTCAAGGCCGCCTGCAATTTATCGGTGAAGCCCTCATCGGGACCAAGGCTGAACCCCGCCATCAGGCTGTCGCCGAAGCCGACGATCTTGAACGTATCGGCGCGCGCCGGCGAAATGGCACCGCAAACCACCAGGAGAAGAGTGAGGGCTGCGGCAGCTGAGTGTTTGAAAGCCATGCGGCGAGCCCCATATGACCGACACGATTCATGCAAAGGAGACATTTTTGCCTCCTTCTTCCACCATATAGGGCGCATTCATTGTGACAGAAGCCGTCATCGCATTGAGGGATGTCTCGCTGACGCTCGGCGAGGGCGCTTCCTCCGTCCATGTACTGAAGGGTGTCAGCCTCGATGTGGCCGCCGGCGAAGCCACCGGGATCGTCGGCCCGTCGGGATCCGGCAAGTCCACCTTGCTGATGGTTCTGGCCGGGCTGGAAAGGGTCGATTCGGGCACGGTTCGGATCGCCGGAGAATTGCTCAACGGCAGAAGCGAGGACCAGATTGCTTCATTTCGGGGGCGAAACATCGGCATTGTCTTCCAGTCCTTCCACCTTATCCCCAACATGACGGCGCTTGAGAATGTCGCGGTGCCGCTGGAGCTCGCCGGGCACAACGACCCGTTCGGGGTGGCCGCGCAGGAGCTCGCGGCGGTCGGCTTGAGCGACCGCGTGACGCACTATCCGGGAGAGCTTTCGGGCGGCGAGCAGCAGCGCGTGGCGATCGCCAGGGCCCTGGCGCCTTCGCCGCGCATCCTCATTGCCGACGAGCCGACCGGCAACCTCGACCAGGCGACGGGAAAGCAGATCGCCGACCTCCTCTTCGCCAAGGCGACGGAGCGCGGCATGACGCTGGTGCTGGTCACGCACGATCCGGCGCTTGCGGCCCGCTGCTCGCGCCAGGTGTCGATGCGCTCGGGACGCATCGAGGACGCGCCAAAACAGGCTAAGGTGCCGGCCTGATGCGGACTTTGAGACTGGCCCTCCGCTTCTCGCTGCGAGAGATGCGCGGCGGGCTGTCCGGCTTCATGATCTTCCTCGCCTGCATCGCGCTTGGCGTCGCGGCGATCGGCGGCGTCAATTCGGTGGCGCAGGCGATTACCGCCGGCGTCGCCAACCAGGGCCAGACGCTGCTCGGCGGCGACCTGCGCTTCCAGATCAACCAGCGCAGCGCTTCGGACGCCGAGCTCGGCTTCATCAAGAGCCTCGGCACGGTCTCGCTGAATTCCGGCATGCGCTCGATGGCGCGGCTCGAGGACGGCTCCGACCAGGCGCTGGTCGAAGCCAAGGCGGTCGACGACGCCTATCCGCTTTACGGCACGCTGGAGACCGATCCGCAGCTGCCCAGGAATGAGTTGTTCGGCGAGAGATCCGGCATCTTCGGCGCCGCCGCGCCCGATCTCTTGTTCGATCGCCTCAATCTGCATATCGGCGACCGCTTGAAGCTTGGCGGCACAACGTTCGAGCTGAGGGCCCGATTGGTCAGCGAACCCGACGCGATTTCCGACGGTTTCGGCTTCGCGCCGCGGCTGATGATTTCGCACGACGGGCTGGTCGCGTCAGGGCTGGTTCAGCCCGGCAGCCTGGTCGAGAACGCCTATAAGATCCGACTGCCCGATGGCGCGAGCGAGGCGCGCATCAAAGGCATTCAGGCCGAAGCGGCGAAGGATTTTCCGCAGGCCGGCTGGTCGATCCGCACGCGCAGCAACGCAGCGCCGGCGCTTTCCGCCAACATCCAGCGCTTCTCGCAGTTCCTGACGCTGGTCGGGCTGACGGCGCTTGTGGTCGGCGGCGTCGGCGTGGCGAATGCGGTCCGCGCCTATCTCGACGGCAAGCGCGGCGTCATCGCCACCTTCAAGAGCCTCGGCGCCTCCGGGGGCTTCGTCTTCACCATCTATCTCGTGCAGATCCTTTTGATTGCCGGCCTCGGCATCGTGCTTGGCCTGATCCTGGGTGCGGCAATGCCGTTCGTGGCGAGCGCGCTCCTGCAGTCGGTCATTCCGGTGCCGGCGCAAGGCGGCTTTTATCCCGGCGCGCTTGCGATCGCGGCCCTGTTCGGCCTTTTGGTGACGCTGGCCTTCGCGCTGCTGCCGCTCGGCCGCGCCCGCGACGTGCCGGCAACGGCGCTGTTTCGCGAAATGGGGTTCGAAAGCCGCGGCCTGCCGCGCCTGCCCTATGTCGGCGCCGCGCTGACGATCGTGCTCGCGCTGGCGGCGCTCGCCATCCTTTTCGCCGACGCTCGGCGCATCGCCTCGATCTTCGTCGGCGCCACCGCCTTTGCCTTCCTGGTGCTGCGGCTGGTGGCTGCGCTGGTCCAATGGCTGGCCCGGCGAAGCCCGCGGCTGCGCTCGGTCTCTCTCAGGCTGGCGCTCGGCAATATCCACCGGCCCGGCGCGCTGACGCCATCGGTGGTGCTGTCGCTCGGGCTCGGCCTGACGCTGCTGGTGACGCTGGCGCTGATCGACGGGAATCTCAGACGCCAGATCTCCGGCAGTCTGCCGGAGCGGGCGCCCAACTTCTTCTTCGTCGACATCCAGAGCAGCGATGTCGATGCCTTTGCCGGCCTGGTCGAAAAGGAAGCGCCGCAAGGGATGCTGGTCAAGGTGCCGATGCTGCGCGGCCGCATCATGGCGCTCAACGGCATCGACGTCGACAAGGTGAAGGTCCCCGCCGACGGCGCCTGGGTGCTGCGCGGCGACCGCGGGCTGACCTATGACGCAAAGCAGCCGGAAAACGCTACGCTGACCGAAGGCAAATGGTGGCCGCAGGACTATTCCGGCGAGCCGCTGGTGTCGTTCTCGGCCGAGGAAGGCAAAGCGATCGGGCTGAAGCTCGGCGACACGGTCACGGTCAACGTGCTCGGCCGCAACGTGACGGCAAGAATAGCCAGCTTCCGCCAGGTCGAGTGGGAAACCATGGGTATCAATTTCGTCATGATCTTCTCGCCCAATACGTTCGCCGGCGCGCCGCATGGCTGGCTGGCGACGCTGACCGACAGAAAGGCCACCACGGCCGACGACGCGCGGCTGCTCAACGCTGTCACCCGCGCCTTTCCGGCAGTGACGACGGTGAGGGTCAAGGACGCGCTCGACATCGTCAACCGGCTGGTCGCGCAGCTGGGCACTGCGATCCGCGCCGCAGCCGGCGTGGCGCTGATCGCCTCCGTGCTGGTGCTCTCCGGGGCTTTGGCCGCCGGCAACCGGGCGCGCATCCACGACGCGGTGGTGCTGAAGACGCTCGGCGCGACAAGGAGGACGCTGATTGCGGCCTTCTCGCTGGAATATGTGCTGATCGGTCTTGCAACCGCGCTGTTCGCGCTTGCCGCGGGCGGCGTCGCGGCATGGTTCGTGGTGGCCCGCATCATGACGCTGCCGTCGCACTTCATGCCGGAAGTTGCGGTGGCGACGATCCTCGTCTCGCTCGCCGTCACCGTCGGCATCGGCCTTGCCGGCACCTGGCGGGTGCTTGGCCACAAGGCGGCGCCGGTGCTGCGCGAGCTTTGATCCGGCAGCGCCCTTCGGTGGCCTGTCTGCGTTAAATCTTGGTAAGAATGCCGGCGGGAAAAGGCTGAAAATCGGGCTTTTGCCTTCTCACGAAGCGTTACCGCTCGTTACCGTCTTGTTCTTGAGGTCGAGAACGCTCATATTTCGCGCTAGGCATGCTGGAGTCCCGCCAGCGGCGCCTGGTCCAAGGAGGTCGCTCCAAGGACCTGTCACCGGACGGGGCAGAAGCAATAGAGGATTTCCAATGGCTGATCCCATTCGCAACTACCAGACGTCCGCCGCCTCCGGCGCGCGCGTCGATATCGATCAGGGCCTGCGGGCCTATATGATCAAAGTCTATAACCTGATGGGGCTTGGCCTGCTCATCACAGGCATTGCCGCCTGGGGCGCATTCCAGCTTGCCGTCACCGGCGACGGCCAGCTCACCGCCTTCGGCCAGCTCATCTATGCTAGCGCGTTCCGCTGGGTCGTTATCCTGGCGCCTCTCGCTGCCGTGATGTTCCTGTCCTTCAGGATCCAATCGATGAGCGTGGCTGCGGCGCAGACCACGTTCTGGGTTTATGCCGGCCTTGTCGGCCTGTCGCTGTCGACGATCTTCCTCGTCTACACCGGCACCAGCATTACCCAGACCTTCTTCGCCACGGCCGCGGCCTTCGGGGGCCTGTCGCTCTACGGCTACACGACCAGGCGCGACCTGAGCGCGTTCGGCTCGTTCCTGATCATGGGCGTGATCGGGCTGCTGATCGCGATGGTCATCAACATCTTCCTGGCGTCGTCGGCGCTGGCCTTCGCCATTTCGGCGATCGGCGTGCTGGTGTTCGCGGGCCTCACCGCCTACGACACGCAGCGCATCAAGGAGATGTATTTCGAGGGTGACGTCGCGGATGTCGCCGGCCGCAAGGCGATCATGGGCGCCCTGCAGCTCTATCTCGACTTCATCAACCTGTTCATGTTCCTGCTGCAGTTCATGGGCGACCGCCGCTAAACGGTAGCCGTCCGGCTGGACCATAGACTTCGGAAAGGGCGGCCCAACGGCCGCCCTTTCCTTTTGTGCGCTCCTCTGCTGATATTGAGGCAACAGGAAGAACTGCACAAATTATGAGCAATCTGGCGATCAGAGCCGCTACTGCGGCCGACCTCGACCGAATAACCGAAATCTATGCGGACGCGGTCACGCACGGCACCGCAAGCTACGAACTGGAGCCGCCCAGCCGCGCCGAAATGGGCGATCGATTCGACAGTTTGGCACGAGGCGGCTTTCCCTATCTTGTGGCTGAAAGGGAGGGCGTCGTGCTCGGCTACGCCTATGCCGGACCGTTCCGGCCCCGGCCCGCCTATCGCTTCACCGTCGAGGACTCGGTCTATGTGGCGCCCGAGGCCAAGGGCCAGGGCATCGGCCGCCTGCTGATGCTGGCGCTCATCGAGGCGGCACGCCTGGCCGGCTTTCGCCAGATCGTCGCGGTGATCGGCGACGGCCATGCCGACAGCGCCTCGGTGCGCCTGCACGAGAAGCTCGGCTTTCGTCACTCCGGGCGCCTGGAAGGCTCCGGCTACAAGCATGGGCGCTGGCTGGACACCGTGTTCATGCAGCTGCCGCTCAACGGCGGCGCGGAAGTGCCGCCGGATCCGGAGTCACTGCCGGAGCGGAGATTTCGCGGCAAATTGGATAGTTAAGCTTCGACCAGCTTCAGCTTGGGATCGAATACGCCGAGCACGCGGCCGAGTTCCTGACCGCGCTTGAGGATCCGTCCGCCGGCGGCGATGACGGCGAAGGCGCCCTGTCGGCGCGCCAATTTCGGGTCCTTGACGATCTGGAACAGCGGCACTTCGCTGGCGCGGCGGAAGACCGAAAAGACAGCGCGATCGGAAAGATGGTCGATCGCATAGTCGCGCCATTCATTGGCCGCCACCATGCGTCCGTAAAGCCTTAGGATCTGGTCGAGCTCGCGCCGGTCGAAGCGCACCGGCTGGTCGAGGCGTGCGCTGCGCGCCTCATGCAGCGGGATCAGTATTCCGGATGCTTCCCCATCCTCCGTCCCGCTGCTGTGATCGGTCATGCCGCGATCCTTCGATTGAATCTTGCGCCGGCCAAGGTTCGCGCTTTCGCGGCCGAATTGCAAGGGCCGGCGAAGCAGGCTTGCGGTCCGCCGTTTCCGAAAGGTCCAGTCACGTTTGCAAAACGCGTGTTGGAATTGGTGATGCTCTGCCACATTGTCGCCACAAATTATCCGCGCTCATGCCCCAATGTCCGACGAGTTTACCCGCGTTGCCTGAGACGGTTCGGTCCGGCACCGGCTCGTAAACCCCAAGCCCCCCGCCCACGGGTCAGCGTCGGATCGAACCAACCTCGGTTTTTCCTTGGAAAAATCAGGTGCGACGATCCCAAAACCTGAATACCGGCGTCAGAAGCAAGCTGACGCCGGTTTTTTCATGCCTGTCCGCTCTGGCCCGCCGGCCCCTGTCTCGCGGCCAGACGGGCGTCATCACAATGCACGATCAGGGAATGAGAGCTGGAACCGCTGCGCTGGATGAGCGACCAGTCCTAAGGAGCGCATACAGGATCTCATCGCGCCAGATGCCGCCGACACACAGATGATCGCGCAGTAGGCCTTCGCGCCCGAATCCGAGTTTCTCGACCAATTTGCGCGACGGGGTGTTGTTGGGATCGATGAACGCCTGCAGACGGTGCAGGCCGAGATCGTCGAAACAGAAGTCGAGCATCGCCGAGACAGCCTCGGTGGCCATGCCCCGGCTCTGATATGCGGGGTTGATGAAATAGCCGATGGCCGCACGCTTGTTGCGGATGTGGCCATCGTGATAGCTGACGAGGCCGAGGCAGCGGTCAGTCTCAATGTCGGCGACCGCCCAGTGCCGATGGTAGGACGGAGTGCAGGCGACATATCTGAGCACGGTGCGCTCGGTCTCGGTCCGCTTGGTGTGGACTGGTGCGTTCCAAAACCGCATCGCCTCCGGGTCGGCAAAGCATTCGTGCATCGCATCCGTGTCCTCAGCCCTGAACTGACGCAGGCGTAGCCGCGTCGTCAGGAGAATCGGGTGCGGCTCGGGTCGCTTTGCCATGGATGCTCTGCTTCGTGGGCCCCGGCCGGCTTTCGTCGGCGATCAGGTTTTGTCAGCGGAGCCGTCAGAGCCGGTCAGGCTTGCGGATGAGCGCGGCGCCGAGAATCGGTCCCGGGACGCCGTCCTTGCCGACGGACTGCAGCAGCACGGCACAGCCGCCCTTCTTCGCAATCTCCGTCATCGGCAGCTCGTAGCGCTGCGCCTTGCCGTTCCACATGCCAGCGATCTGGATGTCGGAAACGGCGTTCCAATAGGTCATGTTGCGGCCGCTGTTTTCGCCCTGGCCGATCTTCACCATCTGCGGCGGATCGAAATAGACGATCACCACATGGGCGTCGGTCGGCCCATTGCCGGCATCGCCGGCGTCAATCATGACCCGATCGCTGGTGCGGCTCACCTTGATGCCGACCCGCATGCCCTCGCCGGTCCTGTCCATGCGGACCAGCGCGCCGTCTATCTCCTTGCGGTTGGCGCCGTTGACATGGCTGCGGCCGTTGATGACGGCTTGCGGGGTATAGACCGAACGGCTGCCGAAGGCGCGCATATAGTCATACTGCCGCTCGGTGTTCTCTTTGTTGCTCAGCGTGTCCTGCCAGCCCAGATAGTCCCAGTAATTGACGTGATATGCGAGCGCGACGACATTTTCCTTCGCCGCCAGCTCGGCGAAGAATTCATCGGCCGGCGGACAGGAGCTGCAGCCCTGGCTGGTGAACAACTCGACGACGCCCAAAGGCTTTTCAGTCTGCGGCTTGCCGGTCGCGACTTTCTCAAGCTCGGCTGCTGAGGCCACGCGGCTCAACGCCGTGAGGACCAGCGCAACTGCCGTAAGCCGCAATGGTCCTCGCAATGCCATGACCGTTCCAATTCCCGCCGGTCACGCCGGCCTTGTTCTGGTTGCTAAAATATGTGGCAGAACGGACAGTCAACGGGAAGTCACGTTGCGGTGAAATTTTGTCGCCGACCGCAGGTAAGGCGGCGACAGGAGGGGCCACTGCATTCTTCGACCCGGTTCGATTTCGGGACCGCATCGCCGCGAAGGGGTAAGTTTGCTGCTCCGGAGGATTTCTATTGCGCGCCAATCGGACTTGGACTTTGAGCCGGGCCGGAGAATGCTTGGCCTGCCGCAGTTTAACTAGGACGTCAGCAGGCACCAGGCAGTGGGAAAATCTCCCCCTGCCTATGCCTACCGCCTATTCCCTGTCGCTACGCAGCCAAATCGCGCAGCACGTATTGCAGGATGCCGCCGTTCTTGAAGTAGTCGAGTTCGTCCAGCGTATCGATGCGACAGATGATCGGCACGTTCTTCAGCGTACCGTCGCCATAGGTGACCTTGGCCGTCATCTTCTGGCGCGGCTTGATGGCATCCAGGCCGTCGATCTCGACCAGCTCGTCGCCTTTGAGGTTGAGGGAAGCCCATGAGGTGCCGTCCTCGAAGACGAAGGGGATGACCCCCATGCCGACCAGGTTCGAGCGGTGGATGCGCTCGAAGGACTGGGCGATGACGGCGCGGACACCAAGGAGGTTGGTTCCCTTGGCTGCCCAGTCGCGCGAGGAGCCGTTGCCATATTCGACGCCGGCGAAGATGACCAGCGGCACGCCTTCCTTCTTGTATTCCATGGCGGCATCGTAGATCGACATCTCCTCCTTCGAGGGATAGTGGATCGTGTAGCCGCCTTCGCGGCCGTTCTCGCCCAGCATGTGGTTGCGGATGCGGATGTTGGCGAAGGTGCCGCGCATCATCACCTCATGATTGCCGCGCCGCGTGCCGTACTGGTTGAAGTCGGCGACGCCGACGCCGTGCTCGGTGAGGTACTTGCCTGCCGGCGAAGCCGCCTTGATCGAGCCGGCCGGCGAGATGTGATCGGTGGTGATCTTGTCGCCGAAGAGACCAAGCACGCGCGCGCCCTTGATGTCGCCCACTTTGCCGAAGGCGCGGCCCATGCCGGCGAAATAAGGCGGGTTCTGCACATAGGTCGAATGATCGTCCCAGGCATAGGTCTGGCCTTCCGGCGCCTTCACCTTCTGCCAATATTCGTCGCCCTTGAAGACGTCGGCATATTTGCGGGCGAAAAGCTCGCGCGTGACGTTCTTCTCGATGAACTCCTGGATCTCGGCCGAGGTCGGCCAGATGTCCTTGAGATAGACCGGCTTGCCGTCGCTGCCCTCGCCGAGCGGCTCGGTAGTGAGGTCCTTGGTGACGGTGCCGGCCAGCGCATGCGCCACCACCAGCGGCGGCGAGGCGAGATAGTTCGCCTGGACGTCCGGAGAAACGCGACCTTCGAAGTTGCGGTTGCCGGACAACACCGCGGCAGCGATCAAGCCTTTGTCGTTGATGGTCTTGGAGATCGGCGCCGGCAGCGGGCCGGAATTGCCGATGCAGGTGGTGCAGCCGAAGCCGACCAGGTTGAAGCCGATCTGGTCGAGTTCCTTCTGCAGGCCGGATTTCTCGAGATATTCGGCGACCACCTGGCTTCCGGGCGCCAGCGAGGTCTTCACCCACGGCTTCTGGTTCAGGCCGCGCCGGTTGGCATTGCGAGCCAACAGGCCGGCGCCGATCAAGACGCTCGGGTTGGAGGTGTTGGTGCACGAAGTGATGGCGGCGATCACGACGTCGCCATGGCCGAGATCGTGAGCGGTGCCTTCGACGGCGTAGCGCTTCGAGATCTCGACGGCCTTTTTGTACTCGGTCTCCATCGCCTTGGTGAAGCCGGCGGGAATGTCCTGCAGCGCGACGCGGCCTTCCGGGCGCTTCGGGCCGGCCATCGACGGCACGACGTCGCCGAGATCGAGCTCGAGCAGATCGGTGAAGACCGGATCGGCCGAGCCGGCGTCGCGCCACATGCCCTGCGCCTTGGAATAGGCCTCGACCAGCGCGATGCGGCTTTCCTCGCGGCCGGACATCGTCAGATAGCGGATGGTCTCGCTATCGACCGGGAAGAAGCCGCAGGTGGCGCCATATTCCGGCGCCATGTTGCCGATGGTGGCGCGGTCGGCCAGCGTCATGTTGGAGAGGCCTGGGCCGAAGAACTCAACGAACTTGCCGACGACGCCCTTCTTGCGCAGCATCTGGGTGACGGTGAGCACCAGGTCGGTGGCGGTGACGCCTTCCTTGAGCTTGCCGGTGAGGCGGAAGCCGATCACTTCCGGCAGAAGCATGGAGACCGGCTGGCCAAGCATTGCGGCCTCGGCCTCGATGCCGCCGACGCCCCAGCCGAGCACGCCCAGGCCGTTGATCATGGTGGTGTGCGAATCGGTGCCGACGCAGGTGTCGGGGTAGGCTGTGGTCTCGCCCTCTTCCGCGTTGGTCCACACGACCTGTCCCAGATATTCGAGATTGACCTGGTGGCAGATGCCGGTGCCCGGCGGCACGACGCGGAAGTTGCGGAAGGCCTGCTGGCCCCACTTCAGGAACTTGTAGCGCTCCTCGTTGCGCTCATATTCGAGCTCGACATTGCGGGCGAAGGCCATCGGCGTGCCGAATTCGTCGACGATGACGGAGTGGTCGATGACGAGATCCACCGGCACCAGCGGGTTGATCTTCTCCGGATCGCCGCCGAGCGCCCTGATACCGTCGCGCATGGCCGCGAGATCGACAACGGCCGGAACGCCGGTGAAATCCTGCATCAGCACGCGGGCCGGGCGGTAGGCGATCTCGACACCGGCAGTGCCCTTGTCGGTGAGCCATGCCGCGACCGCCTGGATGCTTTCCTTGGTGACCGAGCGGCCGTCTTCGTTGCGCAGCAGGTTCTCCAGCAGCACCTTCATCGAATAGGGCAGCTGGGCAATGCCGCCAAGGCCGTTTTTCTCCGCCTCTGCGAGGTCGAAATAGACATAGTCCGCGCCACCCACGGTCAGGGTGCGGCGGCAGTTGAAACTATCGAGGGATTTCGTCACGGCGATCCGTCCTTGTCTGTTCAGCCTGAAAGGGAACGGACGCCGTTGGCATGCAATCACGCGCAAAGGTGCGGGTACGGCCATTTCCGCTGTCCGCTCCCGAGCAACCCGAGCCGTTGAAGGCGGCGCGTGCGCTGGTTCGGCGCTAATTCTGTTCCCGCGCCGACCGCTGGCACGGATGAACCGCATATAGAGAATTTTCTGGAATAGTTCTAGACAGTCGAAAAGCAAATTTGTGCGATGCGGCGGCGGCCGCGAAACGGTGCTTTCGGGACGGGCAAGGATGCGGCTGATCGCCGAAAATCTGGGCGGCGAGCGCGGCGGCGAGACGGTTTTTTCCGGTATCGAATTCGCCCTCGACAGGGGCGAGGCACTCGTCGTCACCGGGCCGAACGGCGCCGGCAAATCGACCCTTTTGCGGGTCATCGCCGGCTTGCTGCCGCCGGCCGAAGGCAAGGTGAATGTCGAGGGCGGCGGCGACGAGTTTCCATCGGTCGCTTCGGCCTCGCACTATCTCGGCCATCTCAATGCGATGAAGACCGCCCTCAGCGTCGAAGAAAACCTGGGCTTCTGGCGCGCCTTCCAGGGCGAGGCTGGTTTGAGCGTGGGGCAGGCGCTGGAGACGGTCGGACTGGATGGGCTCGGGCACCTGCCGTTCGGCTACCTTTCGACCGGGCAAAGGCGGCGCGCCTCGATCGCGAAGCTCCTGGTCAGCCGCCGGCCGGTCTGGCTGCTCGACGAACCGACCGCAGGGCTGGACAAGGCTTCGGAGGAACGATTCGCGGGATTGATGAGAGGGCATTGCCGAGAGGGAGGCATCATCGTGGCGGCCACGCATTTGCCGCTCGGGCTCGAGGGAGCCAAGACGTTGAGGATGGGTGACTGATGTCGGCGCGAGGCACCCCTGGGCGAAGGCATACCAAGTCATGCTAGCCCTCTTCCTCCGCGATATCCGCCTCTCCATCCGCGCCGGCGGCGGCGCGCTGATCGGCGTCATCTTCTTCCTGGCGGTGATTGCCACAATCCCGTTCGGCGTCGGGCCCGACCTCAACCTGTTGTCGCGCATCGGTCCGGCGATCCTGTGGATCGCCGCCCTGCTCGCCTGTCTGCTTGGGCTCGATCGCCTCTTCCAGGCCGACCGCGAGGACGGCTCGCTCGATCTTCTGGTGCTCAACAGCGACCGTCACATGCTGGCGTTGACGGTGCTGACCAAGTGTCTGGCGCATTGGGCGGGCAGCGTGCTGCCGCTGGTGATCGCGGCACCTTTGCTCGGCCTGTTCATGAACATGGAGCCGCTCGGTATCGGCGCGACGGCATTTACGCTTCTTGTCGGCACGCCGGCCATAACCTTCATCGGCGCCGCCGGAGCGGCCGTGGCTGTGGCGCTGCCGCGCGGCGGGCTCTTGATCTCCGTGCTGGTGCTGCCGCTCACCATTCCGGTGCTGATCTTCGGCGTCTCGGCGAGCTATGGCGCGGTGGCCGATCCCGCGCCGTTCCTGCAGCCCTTCCTCATTCTTGCCGCGCTGACGCTGTTTCTTGCCGTGGTCGGACCGCTGGCCGCGGCGCTGGCGTTGCGGCACGGGACGGATTGAGGCGCTGGGGCGTTTCTCAACTGCGGCGCCGCGCCTGATTGCGCGGCATGTGACGCAGAGTTAAGGGAAGGCATGGTCGAACGGATTGGCATGGCAGGCGCGGAAGGTGCGCAGATGGAGCGGCTGATATGAGCGCGCATGCTCTCTATGTCGCCGCCGCCTATGCCATCAGCGCGATCGTGCTCGTCGGGCTGATCGGCTGGATCCTGATTGACCGGCGGGCGCGCAAGCGTGAGCTCGCGGCGCTCGACGCGGCCGGCGTGCGGCGGCGCTCCGACAAGGCCGGGACGGCGAAGCCGTGAGCGCCGAAACCGGAGTCCCGGCGTCGCCCCGTCGCCGCCTGTTCGTGCTGCTTCCGCTGCTGGTTTTCCTGGGCTTGGCGGGGTTGTTCCTGTCGCAGCTTTTGTCCGGCCGCGACGAGTCTGAAATTCCCTCGGCCCTGATCGGCCTGCCGGCGCCGCAGACGAACCTGCCGCCGCTCGAAGGCTCGAACCTGCCGGGGCTGGACTCCAAATACTTCGCCGGCAAGGTGACGCTGGTCAACGTCTTCGCATCATGGTGCGCGCCGTGCCGGGAAGAGCATCCGGTGCTTTTGGCGCTGTCGCAGGACAAGCGGTTCACGCTTGCCGCGCTGAACTACAAGGACGAGCCGGCAAACGCCCGTCGCTTCCTTGGCGATCTCGGCAATCCCTACCAGGCGATCGGCGTCGATCCGGCCGGGCGCGCGGCGATCGACTGGGGCGTCTACGGCGTGCCGGAGACCTTCGTCATCGGCAAGGACGGCAAGATTGCCTACAAGCATGTCGGGCCGCTGACGCCGGAATCGGCGAAGGATTTGCTGTTGCCGCAGATCGAGAAGGCCCTGGCGGTTTCGGGTTAGGCGCCCCTTGCGTCGTCATTCCAGTGCGAGGCAAGGAGCGAAGCGACGCGGCGCAAAGGCCGGCTCGACCGGCCTCGGACTCAACCGTAAATCTGCTTGTGGATCTGGTAGAGCATCTCGGAGCGGTCGGCACGCAGATCGGCGAGATCGCGGCTCGACAGGTTCTCGATTTCTGCGACGAGACGATTGTAGTGGCGGCGCTTGGCGAGGTTGGTGCGAGCGCGGGTGACGAGGTTATCGAAGATCATGACGAGGTTCCTTCTGAGTTATTCCTCCCTGATCGATTGCGAGAATGACATAGGAATGGTGCATTGCAAAAGAAAGATGTTGCAATGCACCATTGCAAGCAGCGCATAGCCGGTTAATGGCGTCTTAGCCCCTCCACGCGTCAACATGCCGTGAGAGGCATCCGCGATCTTGCCTTCTCCGCTCTGTGCTGGCTTGATCGCGCGTCTTTTGATTGCCGGGAGGGAAAGCATGACGGCCGCTGACTATGAACTTCTCGATCCGCGTTTCTCGCGGCTGTTCAACGCCAATGAGCGGGTTGAGAAGCTGTTCACCGGGTGCCGCTGGGCGGAAGGCCCGGCCTGGTTCGCCGCCGGCCGCTACCTCATCTGGTCCGACATCCCCAACAACCGCATGCTGCGCTACGACGAGACCGATGGCAGCGTCAGCGTCTTCCGCCAGCCGTCCGGCAATTCCAACGGCAACACCGTCGACCGGCAGGGCCGGCTGATCACCTGCGAGCATTCGGGCCGCCGCGTCAGCCGCACCGAGCATGACGGTTCGGTCACCACCATCGCCGACAAATGGCGCGGCAAGCGGCTCAACTCGCCCAACGACGTCGTCGTCCGTTCCGACGGCTCGATCTGGTTCACCGATCCCGCCTACGGCATCGACAGCGATTATGAAGGCGACCACGCCGAGAGCGAGGTCGGCGCCTGCAATGTCTACCGCGTCGACCCCGGCACGGGCGAGATCGATGCCGTCATCACCGACATGGTCAGGCCCAATGGGCTCGCCTTCTCGCTCGATGAAAGCCTGCTCTATGTCGCCGACACGGGCCGCACCCATGGCGCCAAGAACCCCGCGCATATCCGCGTCTTCAATGTCGGCAAGGCCGGCAAAAAGGTCTCGGGCGGCAAGGTCTTCGCCGACTGCACGGCCGGCCTGTTCGACGGCTTCCGGCTCGACGAAAGCGGGCGCATCTGGACGAGCGCCGCCGACGGCATCCATTGCTACGATCCGGACGGCACGCTGATCGGCAAGATCAAAGTGCCGGAAGTCGTCGCCAATTGCGCCTTCGGCGGCGCCAAGCGCAACCGCCTCTACATCTGCGGCACCACCTCGCTCTATGTGGTCTGGCTGATGGTGAATGGGGCGAAGACGTATTGACCGGCAACGGCGTCAGCGGGGGCGGATAAAGCCGGCGAAATCCTGAAGTGCTTTGCGCATCGCCTGTCGGTTCGACGGCTCAGCCAGGATTTCTTCCACCTCCGGCGGCTTCTTGCCGAGCAGCGCGATCTCGAGCGCGGCCTTTTCGTAGAGCGCGAAGGACATCGTGCGCATGATCTCGGCAAGGGCGGCGCGGGCAAAGAGCGACCGCGGCGAGGCGTGCACCAGCATCGCCGGCTTGCCGACGGCGGCATCGCGCGACACCAGCCAGTCGAGCGCATTCTTCATGCCGCCCGGCACGCCATGGGCGTATTCGGGACAGGAGACGACGACGCCATCGGCGCGGCTGACGGCCTCGATCAGGTATCTTGCCTCACACGGCGTGCGCTCGCCCTCTTCATCCGGGTTGAAGATCGGCAAGCGGCCGAGACCGTCATAGACGGTGACGCGGCAATCCGCGGGCACGTTGGCGGCAAGCGCCGCGACAAGGGCCGAATTGGTCGAGGCGGCGCGCAGGCTGCCGGATATGGCGAGGAGGTTCAGCAAGGGTGACGGGGGCGGTTCGGACGAATCGTGCCCGGGAGCCTACCACATGGTCTGCCGGTAATCGTCGTCCAGTTCGCGGTCGATCTCGCCGGCGCTCTCTGTAAGCGCCAGCTGGTCGCGGATGATCTGGCCGAGCGTCGGCAGGCTCGCGCGGTCATACCAGGTCTCCGGCTCCCACAGCTCGGAGCGCATAAAGGCCTTGGCGCAGTGCATGTAAGCGGCCTTGACCGTCACCACGATGACGCTCAGCGGCTCCTTGCCGTCGACGGCCAGGCGGGCGCGCAGTCCGGCGTCGATGGTTATGTGGGCTTCGCCGTTGACGCGCAGCGTCTCGTTCATGCCGGGAATGAGGAAGAGCAGCCCTACCGACGGGTAACGAACGATGTTTTCCAGCGTGTCCAGCCGGTTGTTGCCTGGACGGTCAGGGATGGCGATGGTGGAACTGTCGAGGATGGCGGTGAAGCCGGGCTTGTCGCCCTTCGGGGTCACGTCGGCATTGCCGGCGCCGTCGGAGGAGCCGATCAGCACGAATGGGCTCTTGCCGATGAAGGAACGGCAGTGGCCATCGAGCGCCTTGAGTTCCTTGCGGATCGACCCGTCGGTCGGCCGCGGCGTCTTGTAGATCGTCCTCAGCTCATCGCGCGTGGTGAGGAATTCCATGCCGCCCCCTCCCCGGAACCTGCTCTATTTACTCGCCTGCTCTTCCTTGGTTTTTTCCTCCAGCGAGTGGCGCATGATCAGCGGCATCTGGCTGAAGGTGAAGAGAAGCGTGATCGGCATGATGCCCCAGACCTTGAAGGTAACCCAGGCATCGGTTGAAAAATTCCGCCACACGACTTCATTGACGAGGGCCAGGAAGAGGAAGAACAGGCCCCAGCGGAAGGTGAGCTTGCGCCAGCCTTCGGCATCGAGGCTGAAAGCCGAGTCGAAGACATAGCCAAGCAGCGACTTGCCGAAGAAAAGGCCGCCGAGCAGCACGCCGCCGAACAGCGTGTTGACGATGGTCGGCTTCATCTTGATGAAGACGTCGTCCTGCAGATAGAGCGTCAGCGCGCCGAAGATAAGGACGACGACGCCCGACACCAGCGGCATGATCGGCAAGGTGCGGGTGAGCAGCCACGAGGCGATCAGCGCCAACGCGGTGGCGGCCATGAACAGGCCGGTGGCGACGAAGATCGGGCCGCCGAGCTCGGCCAAGGCCGGAAATTTCTGCGCCAGCCATTCGCCGCGCGCATTGGCGAAGAAGAAGACCAGCAGCGGCCCGAGCTCGAGCACCAGCTTGAGCGGCGGGCTGATGCCCTCCTTCTTCTGTTTCTGCGGGTCGGACGGGTCGCGTTCGAGGATGTTCATGAAAGTCCTTGTTGTCCCGAAAGTCGGCGCTTTTGGGATCGTTCAAGCAACGCCGGCGATCGCTCTGGCGAATTCGCTGGCCGAGAAGGGTTCGAGGTCGTCGACCTGCTCGCCGACGCCGATGAAATAGACCGGCAATCTATGCTTGGCGGCGATCGCCACCAGAATACCGCCGCGCGCCGTGCCGTCCAGCTTGGTCATCACCAGGCCGTTGACGCCGGCGACGTTGCGGAAGATCTCGACTTGGCTGAGCGCATTCTGGCCGGTGGTGGCGTCGACGGTCTGCAGCACGGTGTGCGGCGCCTCCGGATCGAGCTTGCCCAGCACGCGCACGATCTTTTCCAGCTCCGCCATCAGCTCGGTCTTGTTCTGCAGGCGGCCGGCCGTGTCGATAATCAGCACGTCGGAGCCTGCCTCCTTCGCCTTCTCGAAGGCATCGTAGGCGAGGCCGGCGGCGTCGGCGCCAAGCTTGGTGGCGATGACCGGCGACTTCGTGCGTTCGCCCCAGATCTTCAGCTGCTCGATGGCGGCCGCGCGGAACGTGTCGCCGGCCGCCAGCATGACCGAAAGCCCGCCTTCGGTCAGCTTGGCCGCCAGCTTGCCGATGGTCGTGGTCTTGCCGGTGCCGTTGACGCCCACGACCAGGATGACATGCGGCTTGTGGCTGAGATCGAGCTCGAGCGGCTTGGCGACCGGGGTCAGGACTTTTTCGACTTCCGCCGCCATCACGGCGCGGACCTCCGAGTCGGAAACGTCCTTGCCGTATCGGCTTGAGGCGAGAGAATCGGTGACGCGCAGCGCCGTCTCGACGCCAAGATCGGCGCGGATCAGCACATCCTCCAGATCCTGCAGCGTGTCTTCGTCCAGCTTGCGCTTGGTGAAGACGCCGGCGATGTTGCCGGTGAGCTCGCGCGAGGAACGGGCAAGCCCGTCGCGCATGCGCTGGAACCAGGAGCGCCGCGGCGCCGGCTCCGGTGCCTTCTGCGGCTCGGCCTTCTGCTCGACCTTTTTGGCGACCGTCACCTTGCCGGCAGAGGGGGTCGGCGGCGGCGCGGGGACAGCTTCCGGCTCGGGCGCGATCTCGGCAAGGATCCGCCCCGGCTCGACCGGCGCAGCCTGGCGAATGGGAGGCAGGGCTTCCGCCGGCGGAGCCGGCTCCGGTGGCGGCAAATCCTCCGCAGGCTGACGCTGCGCCTCACCCTCATCCTCTCCCCGTGAAGAACGGGGAGAAGGGGGCGTCGGCGTTGGCGCTTCTTCCTTCTCCCCGGCACTATACGGGGAGAAGGTGCCGGCAGGCGGATGAGGCGCGGCGCCGACCTCTAAAGATGGCTCGATAGAAGGTGCCTCGCCCGGTGGAACTTCGATCGGCGCTGGCGCCTCGGCCGGGACTTCGCTGGGCGTCGTCGGCACTTCGACGGGCCCCGGCACCGGCTGCGGCTCCGGACGCGAAGGCTCGATCTCCGGCTCGGCCGGCGCGGGTGCAGGCACCTCCTGCGGTGCCGGCGCGGGCACCGGCTCAGGTGCAGGTTCGGGCGGAGCGGGCACTTCCACCGGTGCCGGTGGCTGCGGCTGCTCCGGGGCGGGCCGCGGCTCTTCTTCCGGCTGGGGCTGCGGCAGCGGCTCCGGCTCGGATGGAACGACCGGCTCCGGTGCCGGCGGGATGACGGGTTCCGGCGCCGGCGGAATGTCCGGTGCGGGTTCGGGCTTCGGCTCCTCAGGAACCGGTTGGGGCGCAGGTCCTGCCTCCCCCTCGATGGGGGAGGTCCCGAGCGCAGCTCGAGGGTGATTGGCGCCGGCGTCGGCGCTGCGGGACGCAGGCTCCTGCTCGGTTTCCGGTTTCACCGCCTCGAGCGCGTCCCATTTGATCGGCGGCAGGGGCGCGGTCTCGTCGACGCGCTCCTCGACGACTTCCTTCTTGCCGAACGAAAATATTTTCTTGAAGAAACCAGCCATACGTCTTGCAGTCTCAGGCGGCTTGCGCGGCGAGCGGCGCCGCGATCAGCCGGGCGCCGTCATGGCCGGTGACAACCGCCTCGACGATCTCACCCGGCTGTCCAACGCCAATCGCGGCAAGCGTAAAACCTTCGGTGCGGCCGAGCCCGTCGCGCTCGATCAGGATCGACTGCCGCGTGCCTGCAAGGGCAGCCAGATGGCGGCGATAGGCGGCCTCGCCGGCGGCACGCAGCCGTGCGGCGCGCTCTTTCACCACCTCGCGGCGCAGTTGCGGCATGCGCGCGGCGGGCGTGCCCTCGCGCGGGCTGAACGGGAAGACGTGAAGATGCGTCAGGCCGCATTCCTCGACGATTTTCTCCGAGTTTTTGAACATCGCTTCGGTCTCGGTCGGGAAGCCGGCAATGATGTCGGCGCCGAAGACGATGCCGGGACGGAGCTTCCGGACCTCCTCGCAGAAGCGGATCGACTGATCGCGCAAATGCCGGCGCTTCATGCGCTTCAGGATCATGTCGTCGCCCGATTGCAGCGACAGATGCAAATGCGGCATCAGCCGCGGCTCGGTGGCAATCGCGTCGAGCAGCTCGTCGTCGGCTTCTATGGAATCGATCGACGACAGCCTCAGACGCTTCACCTCGGGCACCTGGCGCAGGATCGTCTTCACCAGCTTCCCAAGCTTCGGGCTGCCCGGCAGGTCGGCGCCGAAGCTGGTCATGTCGACGCCGGTGAGCACGATCTCGGCATAGCCGTTGCCTGCGAGACGCTTGACCTGCTCGACCACGGCACCCATCGGCACCGAGCGCGAATTGCCGCGGCCGTAAGGAATGATGCAGAAGGTGCAGCGATGGTCGCAGCCATTCTGCACCTGCACGAAGGCGCGCGCCCGGCCCTCGATGGCGTCGACCATGTGGCTCGCCGTCTCGCGCACCGAGAAGATATCGTTGACGCGCGCCTTCTCGGTATCGTTGACGCCGAAGTCCGGCAGCGCGCGGTAGGAGTTCGCCTTGAGCTTCTCCTCATTGCCGAGCACCAGGTCTACCTCGTCCATGGCGACGAAGTTCTGCGGCTCGGTCTGCGCGGCGCATCCGGTGACGATGATGCGCGCTTCAGGGTTCTCGCGACGGGCCTTGCGGATCGCCTGCTTGGCCTGGCGCACGGCTTCGGCGGTGACGGCGCAGGTGTTGAAGATGACGGCGCCGCCTTCCAGCGCGCCGAGGCCGGCGCTTTCGGCCTCGCGGCGCATCACCTCCGATTCATAGGTGTTGAGGCGGCAGCCGAACGTGACGACGTCGATACCGTTGCCGATAGGCCCTTCGGGCGCCGGGCCCTTTTGAAGAGCGGACATCAGGCGGCGCTTTCGGTGTCGCGGGCCCAGGCGCCGGTCGAAGGGTCGAAGCTGCCGGAAAACTCCCATTCGGCGGCGCCGGTCAAAATGACGTGATCGTCGTCGCGCCACTCGACATTGAGCTCGCCGCCGCCGGGCGTGATCAGCGACACGCTGCGGCCGGTGCGCTTGGTGCGGGCGGCAGCCACCACGGCGGCGCAGGCCGCGGAGCCGCAGGCCTTGGTGAGACCCGCGCCGCGCTCCCAGGTGCGGATGATCATCGTCTCGGGCGAGGTGACCTGAGCGATGGTGATGTTGGCGCGCTCGGGAAAGATCGGATGGTTCTCGAGCAGCGGACCGAATCGGTCGAGCTCGTAGGACCAGACGTCGCGGTCGACCCAGAAGATCGCGTGCGGATTGCCCATCGAGACGACCGAAGGCGAATGCAGCACCGGCGCATCGATCGGGCCGATCTGCAGTTCGATCATGCGAGTGTCGCGGAACTCCTCGGCAAGCGGGATTTCCTGCCAGCCGAAACGCGGCTTGCCCATATCGACCGAGATCGAGCCGTCGGCATGTTGCTGAGTATTGAGAATGCCGGCGCGGGTTTCGAAGGTGAAGGTCTTTTGGCCGGTCTCGGCCGCAAGCGCCTGCACGACGCAGCGCATGCCATTGCCGCAGGCCTGCGCACCGGTGCCGTCCGAATTCAAGATGTCGACATAGTAAGCGGTGCCGGTCGTGCGCGCATCATGGATCGCCATGATCTGATCGAACTTGGTCGCCGCGTCGGCATTGAGGGCAATCGCCGCGGCTGCGGTCACCTTGTCGGCACGGCCGCGCATATCGGCGACGATGATCTCGTTGCCGATGCCGTTCATCTTGGCGAATGGGGCAGTGCCTGCCATCTAACCGGTCGTTCCAATTCCGTTTGGCGCTATATGGCGGAAACGGGCGGGAATTACCAGTGCAACGCGACGCCCGGCCAGGACGCGGCTCTGGCCTGCCGCGGCGAATATGCGAGCTAAGTCACGGCGAAGACGCCGAGCACGATCAGCAGGAAGATGATCAGCACAATACCGATCAGGATGCGGGCACCTGTGGCGGCGGCGCCGGCGAGCGCGGGCATGCCAAGCAGGCTTGCCGCAGCGGCAACGATAAGAAGGATGATGATCCACTTGATCATGGAAGGCTCCGAGGCGGATTTGCGTTGTGCAACCAACGCGTTTGCCCGGGCTGGGTTCCTTAGCCAGGCGGCGGCACATCCCATGCTTCGCCCGGGCGCATGGCGCGAAAACGCTCCGGCGAAATGCCTTCGGCCGCCAATGCCTCGGCGAGCTTTTGCGCCGGCTCCTCGATCGGTTCGTCGGTGAGCTGAAAGGTGCCCCAGTGGCAGCCGGCAGCATGGACGGCGCCGCACAGCCTCATGCCCTGGACGGCTTCCGCCGGATTCTGGTGCTGCGGGGCCATGAACCAGCGCGGCTCATAGGCGCCGATCGGCAGGATGGCCAGCCGAAACCCGCCATGCTTTTCCGCCATTCGGCGGTAGTTGGTGCCGCCGTGGAAGCCCGTGTCGCCGGCGAAATAGACCTTGCCGCCCGCCGTATCAATGACGAAGCCCGCCCACAGCGCCATGCAGCGGTCGCGCCCGCCGCGCGCCGACCAGTGATGCACCGGCTCGATGTGGATGATGCCGCCGCTGGCGACTTCGACGCTGTCGCCCCAATCATGTGCCGACACGCGCATGCCGGGCACGGCAGTGCCGATGATCGCATCGTTGCCGAGCGGCGTGATCACCATCGGGTCGTGGCTTTGCTTCAGCCGCTTGAGGGTCGCGAGGTCGAGATGGTCGTAGTGGTTGTGACTGAGCAGCACCACGGCGATCGGCGGCAAGTCGGAAAAGGCGATGCCCGGCGCGTTGACCCGCTTCGGTCCGGCGAAGCCGAAAGGCGAGGCACGCTCGGACCAAACCGGGTCGGTCAGGATATTCCGGCCGGCTGTCTGGATGAGCAGCGAGGCGTGACCCACCATGGTGAGCCGAAGCGCGGCGCCTTCGATCCGTTGTTCGGGCTTCGCCTGCGGATATGGGCTCGGCCAGGCCGCCGGCCATTTCGAGCGCCCACCGCTCAATTGCCATTTCAGCAAATCGGTGAAGCGCGCCGGCGGCCTGCCGTCGGGATTGAAAAAGAGCCTGCCGTCGAAATGATCGCTGAGTGGGCCGCTATAGTAGCGATTGGCTGCTCTTGTTCTTGCGGCCATCGTTTCTCCGCCCACTCCCTGTCGCTTGTCCTGAAATAAGGACGCCGCCACCTGGCGCAAGCATTTTGCTGGGGGAATGCCAAGGGCCAACGGTCGGCTTCGACTAGGATCGACGATGTGGAGGGTCAAGACCGTGGCCAAGAAACGGACCGGGACACCGTGGATGAAGGCCGATGATTTCGGCCGCTCGCTGCCGCATGGGCTGGGCGTCAACTTGCTTGTCACCGACATGGCGGCGATGGAGGCTTTCTGCCGCGATGTGCTAGGCGCGTGCATCATCTATGCCGACGAGGATTTCGCGGCCATCGAGCTGCTGGGCTCGATCTTCATGCTGCATGCCGACCATTCCTATCTCGACAATCCGATGACCGGCGTCTTCGCCGGAGCCGAAACGCGTGGCGCCGGCATCGAGCTGCGCCTCTATGGCGCCGATCCGGATGCGGTCGAAAAAAAGGCGGCAGCACTCGGCCACATCGTGCTGGCCGGCTCGATCGACAAGCCGCATGGCTTGCGCGAATGCTATATCGTTGGTCCGGACGGGTATGTCTTCGTGCCCAGCGCGCGGCTGCAAGCCTGACATTTCAAGAGGTTACGGTCCAACTCTCGGTTGGCGCCCCGCTGAGGAAGCCGTCGCGACAAATTTGCAACACCAGCTCCGAAAACCCTATTTTAACCATATCGGGTTGAAATTCTGCCACCTTCGCCATCTTGGTGAAGCGAGTGTTTACGCGGACGGCGCCCCCACCGGATCCGACGGAGGTTGGAATGACTTTTTCGAAGACTGGCCTTTTGGCCGTATCGCTGGCCGCGCTCGTTGCGAGCGGCTGCTCGACCTCGCGCTTCTCATCGATGGACGATCAGCAGCCGGCGCCGCTCACGCCGGCGCCCTCCGGCACGGTGACGCAGAACCAGCTGCCGCCGCCGGCTGCTCCGGGCACCACCGACCCGTCGCAATTCCCCACCGCGCCGAAGAACAGTCAGATGGCTTCGCTGCCGCCGGACGGTTCGGCGCCCACGGGCGCCGCGGACCTGACCGCGGCCAGCGTCGCCGGCGTCTGGAATGTCAGTGTCTCCGGCCAGAGCTGCAAGGTGGCGACGCCGCAGACCAAGTTCGGCGCCGGCTACCGCGCCGGTCCGCTGCATTGCCCGGCTCCGATCGACGGCATCAAGTCGTGGAATGTCGCCGGCAAGCAGCTGACGCTCTACGACGAAAACGGCGGCACGCTGGCCAGGCTCTATTCCTCCGGCGGCGAAAAGTTCGACGGCCAGACTTCCAACGGCCAGCCGATCTCGCTTACAAGGTAGGGCGGACCCTCCCCTATTGTTTCACGCAGTTTCGGATGGCAAGCCGCTTTCCGAAATTGCCCGAGAACGACGTGACCTATGCACCTGCGTGACGGCCTTCAGACGCATGCGACCGTCAGGCAGCGCTACGACCACCTGGTGGAAACCGGCGTGGTCGAACGCGATCCGGCGCAGGAGCGCGTCGTCGCCGCGCTCGACCGGCTGACCGACGAGATCTCCGCAAAAAGGCTGGCGCAGAAATCGAGCGCGCTGGGCTGGCTGTTCGCGCGCAGCAACAAGCCGCGCGAGGCCGTCAAGGGCCTTTACATCCATGGCGGCGTCGGGCGCGGCAAGACGATGCTGATGGACATGTTCTTCGATCTCCTGCCGGTCAGGCGAAAGCGCCGCGTCCATTTCAACGATTTCATGGCCGACGTGCAGGACCGCATCCAAAAACACCGGGCGGCGCGCAAGAACGGCGATGTCAAGGAAGACGATCCGATCCCGCCGGTGGCGCGGGCGCTGGCCGAGGAGGCCTGGGTGCTGTGCTTCGACGAGTTTTCGGTCACCGACATTGCCGATGCCATGATCCTGTCGCGCCTGTTCTCGGCGCTGTTTTCCAAAGGCGTCGTGCTGGTCGCCACCTCCAACGTCGCGCCTCATGACCTTTATCGAGACGGCCTCAACCGGCAGCTTTTCCTGCCCTTCATCGGCCTGCTCGAACGCAATGCGCATGTGCTGACGCTGGATGCCGAAAAGGACTACCGGCAGGAAAAGCTCAACCGCCTGCCAATCTATGTCACGCCGGCCGACGCCGCGGCCGACCGCGCGCTCGACGACGCTTGGAAGACGATGACACATGGCAGGCCGACCGAGGCGATGACACTGACGCTGAAAGGGCGTCAGCTTGTGGTGCCGCGCGCTGCCGGCGATGCCGCCCGTTTCTCCTTCGCCGATCTCTGCGAAAAGCCGCTCGGCGCGCGCGACTATCTGGCCATCGCCGACCGCTTCGCGACCGTCTTCATCGACCATGTGCCGGTGCTCGGCGAAGGCAAGCGCAACGAAGCCAAGCGTTTTATTCTGCTCATCGACACGCTTTACGACCACCACATGCGGCTGGTTGTGAGCGCCGCCGCGCCCCCCGAGGGGCTCTACACCGCCAGGCGCGGCACGGAAGTCTTCGAATTCGAGCGCACCGCCTCGCGGCTGATCGAAATGCAGAGCCGCGACTGGCTGGAAGGCTGGGCGGAGAGGCGGCAAGTCGGGTCGGAGCCCGCGGAGGCGCGGCAGGCGTGAACGTAGCCGCGTCCAGTCCTCATCCTAGGCGGAGCGAGCCGCGGAGCCAAGACCTGGGATGAGCAAGCGATAAGCACTTCCTCGCTTGAATGGGCACCTCCCGAACCGCTCAGCCGCCCCACTTGGCTCTGTCCGCCCCTCCTAAAATCACAACGGCGTCATCGCCGGGATGAAGGCCTTCTGATTTCATCGTTTATTGTATAAATTCTGTTCAGTTAGCTCGAAAATTTTGACGTTTACGTAATTCCCAATGCATCTAACCGATTGAAAACACTGGGCGCAAAATAACCGTTTGAATTTTCTCCATGCCGGAGCTATTGGGTTCGGCGAAATCCCGCGGTTTCCCGCATTCCTTCCGGCCCCCGGCCCCCGTCACGGCACCGTCACAGACAAAGGGAAAACATCCTGACATGGCACGCAACAAGATAGCGCTCATCGGCTCGGGCATGATCGGCGGCACGCTCGCCCATATGATCGGCCTGAAGGATCTCGGCGACGTGGTGCTGTTCGACATCGCCGAGGGCATTCCGCAGGGCAAGGGTCTCGACATCGCCCAGTCCTCGCCGGTCGACGGATTCGACTCCAGACTGACAGGCGTCAACGACTATGCCGGCATCGAGGGCGCGGATGTCTGCATCGTCACCGCCGGCGTCCCGCGCAAGCCTGGCATGAGCCGCGACGATCTTCTCGGCATCAATCTCAAGGTCATGGAACAGGTCGGCGCGGGTCTCAAGAAATACGCGCCGAAGGCGTTCGTCATCTGCATCACCAACCCGCTCGATGCCATGGTCTGGGCGCTGCAGAAGTTTTCGGGCCTGCCGACCAGCCATGTCGTCGGCATGGCCGGCGTGCTGGACAGCGCCCGCTTCCGCTACTTCCTGGCGGAAGAGTTCAAGGTCTCGGTCGAGGACGTCACCGCCTTCGTGCTCGGCGGCCATGGCGACTCGATGGTGCCGATGATCCGCTATTCGACCGTGTCGGGGATCCCGCTGCCCGACCTCGTCAAGATGGGCTGGACCTCCAAGGAGAAGCTCGACCAGATCGTGCAGCGCACCCGCGACGGCGGCGCCGAGATCGTCGGCCTCTTGAAGACCGGCTCAGCCTATTACGCGCCGGCGGCCTCGGCCATCGCGATGGCGGAATCGTACCTGAAAGACAAGAAGCGCGTGCTGCCCTGCGCGGCGCACCTGTCCGGTCAGTACGGCGTCAAGGGGACCTATGTCGGCGTCCCGGTGGTGATCGGCGCCGGCGGTGTCGAGCGCGTCATCGAGATCGACCTCTCCAAGGCCGAGCAGAAGATGTTCGACAATTCGGTGGCGGCCGTGCAGGGCCTCACCGAGGCCTGCACCAAGATCGCCCCGCATCTCGCCGGCAAGTAATCGTCCCTCTCCGGAGACCAAGCGCATGAACATCCATGAATATCAGGCCAAGGCGCTGCTGAAGTCGTTCGGCGCGCCCGTCGCAAGCGGCGTCCCGGTGTTCAAGGCAAGCGAGGCGGAAGCCGCCGCCAAGACGCTGCCCGGCCCGCTCTATGTGGTGAAGAGCCAGATCCATGCCGGCGGCCGCGGCAAGGGCAAGTTCAAGGAACTGCCTGCCGACGCCAAGGGCGGCGTTCGGCTGGCGAAGTCGGCGGCGGAAGTGGTCGCCAACGCCAACGAAATGCTCGGTCATACGCTGGTCACCAAGCAGACCGGACCCGCCGGCAAGCAGGTCAATCGCCTCTATATCGAGGACGGCGCCGATATCGACCGTGAGCTCTATCTGTCGATCCTGGTCGACCGTTCGGTCGGGCGCATCGCCTTCGTCGTCTCGACCGAGGGCGGCATGGATATCGAGGCGGTCGCGCATGACACGCCGGAGAAGATCCTCACCGTCGCCATCGATCCGGAAAAGGGCGTGACGGCCGATGATGTGAAGAAGCTCAACGCCGCGCTGAAGCTCGACGGCGATGCGGCGCAAGACGGCGGCACGCTGTTCCCGCTGCTCTACAGGGCCTTCGTCGAGAAGGACATGAGCCTGCTCGAGGTCAATCCGCTGATCGTCATGAAGAACGGCCGGCTGCGCGTGCTGGACGCCAAGGTGTCGTTCGACAACAACGCTCTCTTCCGCCATCCCGACGTGATGGAGCTGCGCGACACCACCGAAGAGGACGAGAAGGAGATCGAGGCGTCGAAATACGACCTCGCCTATGTCGCGCTCGACGGCAATATCGGCTGCATGGTCAACGGCGCCGGCCTCGCCATGGCGACGATGGACATCATCAAGCTCTACGGCGCCGAGCCGGCCAACTTCCTCGATGTCGGCGGCGGTGCCTCGAAGGAGAAGGTGACGGCGGCCTTCAAGATCATCACCAAGGATCCGGCGGTCGAAGGCATCCTGATCAACATCTTCGGCGGCATCATGAAGTGCGATGTCATCGCCGAGGGCGTGATCGCCGCGGTCAAGGAAGTCGGGCTGAAGGTGCCGCTGGTCGTGCGGCTGGAAGGCACTAATGCCGAGCTCGGCAAGAAGATCATCAACGAAAGCGGCTTGAACGTCGTCTCGGCAGACGATCTCGACGACGCGGCCAAGAAGATCGTCAAGGCGGTGAAGGGCTAAAGCGGATGCCTCCGCGCAAGATAAATCTGGTCGAGGCGGCGGATGCGAAGATCGCCAAGGTCTTCGATCCGCACATCGCCGGCGACGTCAACGACAGCCAAGCCAAGGTCGCCAAGTTCGGCGAGGTCTTCGACTGGCACGCGCATGATGACGAGGACGAGGCCTTCCTCGTGCTGCGCGGCAAGATCGCCATCGATTTCCGCGATGGACCGGTCGAGCTCGGCGAGGGCGATTTCATTGTCGTGCCGCGCGGCGTCGAGCATCGGCCGCGGTCGCTGACGGTCGAGCCGGTGGTGCTTATGTTCGAGCCGGCAACGACTCTGAACACCGGCAATGCCCAAAGCGACCTCACCGTCGCCGATCTGAAGCGGCTCTGAACCAATGAACGCGACGCCTTTCTCATCGCTTTCGGCCGGTCACCAGCGCCTGCAGGCGCTGGTCGGCGCGTGGCGTGGCGAGGAAGATGTCGCGGCGACGCAATGGACCGATGCCGGCGCCGCGACTTCGGAAGTGCTTGCGGACGCGCAGTTCGGCGGCCAGTTCGTGGTCCAGCGCTACCGCCAGCGCCGCGACGGCACGATCTCGTTCGGCGCGCACAATGTGTTCGGCTTCGACCAGCCGAACGACGTCGTCACCATGCATCAGTTCGACTCGATGGGCTTTGTGCCGGCCTCACCGGCTACGGGCACATGGAACGGCAACGAGCTTGTGCTGGAACGGTCGTCGCCGCGCGGCTCGGCTCGCGTGACTTACAGCTTTGACGGCACTGATACTTACCGCATGCGATTGCACTACAAGCCCGCCGGCAGCGACGCCTGGCAAGACATGGTGAGCGGCCTCTACCGGCGCGTTTCGCCTTCCTCGATCAACGGTTTTTAGAAGAGGGCCGCGATGTCCATTCTCGTCGACAAGAATACCAAGGTGCTGGTGCAGGGCCTGACCGGCAAGACCGGCACCTTCCATACCGAGCAGGCGCTGGCCTATCACGGCACCAAGATGGTTGGCGGCGTCCATCCGAAGAAGGGCGGCGAGACCTGGACCGGCGCGAAGGGCGAGACCCTGCCGATCTTCGCCACCGTCGCCGAGGGCAAGGACAAGACCGGCGCCAACGCCTCCGTCATCTATGTGCCGCCGGCAGGCGCGGGCGATGCGATCATCGAGGCGATCGAGGCCGAGATCCCGCTGATCGTTTGCATCACCGAAGGCATCCCGGTTATGGACATGGTCAAGGTCAAGGCGCGGCTCGACCGTTCCTCCTCGCGGCTCATCGGCCCGAACTGTCCGGGCGTGTTGACCCCCAACGAATGCAAGATCGGCATCATGCCCGGCAACATCTTCCGCAAGGGCTCGGTCGGCGTTGTTTCCCGCTCGGGAACGCTTACCTATGAAGCGGTCTTCCAGACCAGCAATGTCGGCCTCGGCCAGACCACTGCTGTCGGCATCGGCGGCGACCCGGTCAAGGGCACCGAGTTCATCGACGTGCTCGAGATGTTCCTCGCCGACGACGAGACCAAGTCGATCATCATGATCGGCGAGATCGGCGGCTCGGCCGAGGAAGACGCCGCGCAGTTCTTGAAGGACGAGGCAAAGCGCGGCCGCAAGAAACCGATGGCGGGCTTCATTGCCGGGCGCACGGCGCCCGCCGGCCGCACCATGGGCCATGCGGGCGCGGTGATCTCCGGCGGCAAGGGCGGCGCGGAAGACAAGATCGCGGCGATGGAATCGGCCGGCATCAAGGTTTCGCCGTCACCGGCGCGGCTCGGCACGACGCTGGTCGAGGCGATCAAGGGTTAAGGGAGTAGGGAGTAAGGGAATAGGGCAGCAGGGAAAGATCAGCGGCAAAAAATGCCCTACTCCCCTACTGCCTTACTCCCCTACTCCCTTCCATAAAAGGAGACGGAGCCAGGCTCCGCAGACGAAAATGGCAAGACAAGATCAGGCCAACGACCAATTCTCGCTCACCTCATTCCTCTATGGCGGCAATGCCGACTATATCGACGCGCTCTATGCCGCCTATGAGGACAACCCCGGCTCCGTCGATCCGGAATGGCAGGACTTCTTCGCCGCGCTGAAGGACGATGCGGGCGACGTGCGCAAGAACGCCAAGGGCGCGTCCTGGGCGAAGCCTTCCTGGCCGATGCAGGCCAATGGCGAGCTGGTTTCGGCGCTCGACGGCAATTGGGGCCTGGTCGAAAAGCACATCGAAAAGAAGGTGAAGGAAAAGGCGGTCGTCAACGGCGCGGCCCTTTCCGATGCGGACGTTCACCAGGCGACGCGCGATTCCGTGCGTGCCATCATGATGATCCGCGCCTTTCGCATGCGCGGCCACCTGCACGCCAATCTCGACCCGCTGGGCATCGCCAAGCCGCTCGAGGACTATAACGAGCTGTCGCCGGAGAATTACGGCTTCACCGAAGCCGACTACGACCGGCCGATCTTCCTCGACAATGTGCTGGGGCTCGAGTTCGGCACCATCCGGCAGATGCTGGATATCCTCACCCGCACCTATTGCTCGACGCTCGGCGTCGAGTTCATGCACATCTCCGACCCTGAGGAAAAGGCTTGGATCCAGGCGCGCATCGAGGGCGCCGACAAGGAGATCACCTTCACCGCCACCGGCAAGAAGGCGATCCTGTCGAAGCTGGTCGAAGCCGAAGGCTTCGAGCAATTTATCGACGTCAAGTACAAGGGCACCAAGCGCTTCGGCCTCGACGGCGGCGAGTCGCTGATCCCCGCGCTGGAGCAGATCATCAAGCGCGGCGGCCAGCTCGGTCTGAAGGAGGCCGTGCTCGGCATGGCCCATCGCGGCCGCCTCAACGTGCTTTCGCAGGTGATGGCCAAGCCGCACCGCGCTATCTTCCATGAGTTCAAGGGCGGCTCGGCCGCTCCCGACGACGTCGAGGGCTCGGGCGACGTGAAGTACCATCTCGGCGCCTCGTCGGACCGCGAGTTCGACGGCAACAAGGTGCACCTGTCGCTGACCGCCAATCCTTCGCACCTGGAAATCGTCGACCCGGTGGTGATGGGCAAGGCGCGCGCCAAGCAGGACCAGCTCGCCGGCCGCGAGCGCGGCGAGATCGTGCCGCTGTCCGAGCGCGCCAAGGTGATGCCGCTGCTGCTGCATGGCGACGCAGCGTTCGCCGGCCAGGGCGTGATCGCGGAGATGTTCGGGCTCTCCGGCCTGCGCGGCCACCGCGTCGCCGGCACGCTGCACTTCATCATCAACAACCAGATCGGCTTCACCACCAATCCGCGCTTCTCGCGTTCCTCGCCCTATCCGTCGGATGTGGCCAAGATGATCGAAGCGCCGATCTTCCACGTCAACGGCGACGATCCGGAAGCGGTGGTGCATGCCGCGAAGGTGGCGACGGAATTCCGCATGAAGTTCCACAAGCCGGTGGTGGTGGACATGTTCTGCTACCGCCGCTTCGGCCACAATGAAGGCGACGAGCCGTCCTTCACGCAGCCGATCATGTACCGCAACATCCGCAGCCATAAGACGGTTGTGCAGGTCTATGCCGACCGGCTGATCGCCGAGGGTCACATCACCCAGGCCGAGGTCGACAAGATGCGGGCCGACTGGCGCGCGCATCTGGAACAGGAGTGGGAAGTCGGCCAGTCCTACAAGCCGAACAAGGCCGACTGGCTGGACGGCGCCTGGTCCGGCCTGCGCACGGCCGACAACCAGGACGAACAGCGGCGCGGCAAGACCGCGGTGCCGGTCCGCACGCTGAAGGAAATCGGCAAGAAGCTGACCGAGGTGCCGAAGGATTTCGAGGCACACAAGACGATCCTGCGCTTCCTCGAAAACCGCCGCCAGGCGATCGAATCCGGCGACGGCATCGACTGGTCGACCGCCGAGGCGCTGGCCTTCGGCGCCATCCTGCTCGACGGCAATCCGATCCGGCTCTCCGGCCAGGATTCGGAGCGCGGCACCTTCTCGCAGCGCCATTCCGTGCTCTACGACCAGCGCGACGAGACGCGCTACATTCCACTCAACAATCTGTCGGCGGCACAGGCCGGCTACGAAGTCATCAACTCGATGCTCTCGGAAGAGGCGGTGCTCGGCTTCGAATATGGCTACAGCCTCGCCGAGCCCAAGGCGTTGACGCTTTGGGAAGCGCAGTTCGGCGATTTCGCCAACGGCGCCCAGGTGGTGTTCGACCAATTCATCTCGTCCGGCGAGCGCAAGTGGCTGAGAATGTCGGGTCTCGTCTGCCTCCTGCCGCACGGCTATGAAGGTCAGGGGCCGGAGCATTCCTCGGCCCGCCTCGAGCGTTTCCTGCAGCTCTGCGCCGAGGACAACATGCAAGTGGCGAACGTCACGACGCCGGCTAACTATTTCCACATCCTGCGCCGGCAGTTGAAGCGTGACTTCCGCAAGCCGCTGATCCTGATGACGCCGAAGTCGCTGCTGCGCCACAAACGGGCGGTGTCGACGCTGTCGGAAATGGCGGGCGAAAGCTCGTTCCACCGGCTGTTGTGGGACGATGCGCAGCTCTTGGCCGACCAGCCGATCAAGCTGGTGAAGGATTCCAAGATCCGCCGCGTCGTGCTCTGCTCCGGCAAGGTCTATTACGACCTGTATGAGGAGCGCGAGAAGCGCGGCATCACCGACATCTACCTGCTGCGCGTCGAGCAGCTCTACCCGTTCCCGGCCAAGGCGCTGATCACCGAGCTGTCGCGTTTCCGCAACGCCGAGATGGTGTGGTGCCAGGAGGAGCCCAAGAACATGGGCGCCTGGTCGTTCATCGATCCTTATCTCGAATGGGTGCTGGCGCATATCGACGCCAAGCATCAGCGGGTGCGCTATACCGGCCGGCCGGCCTCGGCCTCGCCGGCCACCGGGCTGATGTCGAAGCATCTCAGCCAGCTTTCCGCCCTGCTCGACGACGCGCTGGGCGAATAAGCAGACCCGGACCAAACAGACCTCAAGAAGACAAGAGAACGGACAGGCATAATGGCTACCGAAATCCGCGTCCCCACTCTCGGCGAATCCGTCACCGAGGCGACCGTCGGCAAGTGGTTCAAGAAGGTCGGCGACGCGATCGCCGCCGATGAGCCGCTGGTCGAGCTCGAAACCGACAAGGTGACGGTGGAGGTGCCCGCCGCGGGCGCCGGGACGCTCTCCGAGATCACCGTCAAGGAAGGCGAGACGGTCAATGTCGGGGCGCTGCTCGGCTCGATTTCGGCCGGCGGCGCAGCCTCCGCTCCCGCCACCAAGCCGCAGGCGGTGGCGCAGGCGTCCAGTCCGGACGCCGCATCCACGACCAAGCAGGCTGCCGCCGAAACCGCCAAGATGGCCGGCGACGCCGGCCCGGTCGAGCCGCGCACCATGCCGCCGGCGCCGGCCGCGGCCAAACTGATCGCCGAGCACAATCTCTCGGTCGAGCAACTGACGGGCTCCGGCAAGCGCGGCCAGGTGCTGAAGGGCGACGTCCTTGATGCCATCGCCAAGGGCGCGCCCTCGCAGCCGGCCGAGACGCCGAAAGCGGCTCCTGCTCCCGCACCGGTCGCGGCCCGCGCGCCGTCGACGGCCGACGATGCTTCGCGCGAGGAGCGCGTGCGCATGACCAAGCTGCGCCAGACGATCGCGCGCCGGCTCAAGGAGGCACAGTCGACGGCCGCCATGCTCACCACCTTCAACGAGGTCGACATGAGCGCGGTGATGGCGCTGAGGGCCAAGTACAAGGACGTGTTCGAGAAGAAGCATGGCGTGAAGCTCGGCTTCATGGGCTTCTTCACCAAGGCCGTCACGCATGCGCTGAAGGAGATCCCGGCGGTCAACGCCGAGATCGACGGCGCCGACATCATCTACAAGAACTTTGCCCATGTCGGCGTCGCCGTCGGCACCGACAAGGGCCTGGTGGTTCCGGTGGTGCGTGACGCCGACCAGATGTCGATCGCCGAGATCGAGAAGGAGATTGGCCGGCTGGGCCTCGCCGCGCGCGACGGCAAGCTCTCGGTCGCCGACATGCAGGGCGGCACCTTTACGATCTCCAACGGCGGCGTCTACGGATCGCTGATGTCGACGCCGATCCTGAATGCGCCGCAGTCCGGCATCCTCGGCATGCACAAGATCCAGGAACGGCCGGTGGTGGTCGGCGGCCAGATCGTCATCCGGCCGATGATGTATCTGGCGCTGAGCTACGACCACCGCATCGTCGACGGCAAGGAAGCGGTGACCTTCCTCGTCCGCGTCAAGGAAAGCCTGGAGGATCCCGAGCGGCTGGTGCTCGATCTCTGAGGTGGAGCATGAAGGCTCGCGGGCGGGGCGGCGAGTGAAGGCCCGTTGGCTCAGCACCGCGAGACCGGTCGCGCTTGCCGCCGGTGCGGCTCTCGTATCAGCCGATGCCCAGGCCGCCTGCCCGATCCAGCTCGCCGTCTATGGCGAGGCGAAAAGCGGCGCCGAGATCGATTTCAGCCCGACGGGTACCTCGGCGACGATCACCAACACATTCCGCATGATACTCGACAACAATACCGTGCTCGATGGCATCGCCATGTGGACCGAGGGCTCCGCCGGGCGGCCGCATGGCTCGCTGATGTACAAATGCCCGACCGGCGACGTCACCGGCGAGGAGCTCGCCGCCTGCACGGTCTGGGAAGGCGTGATCTATAGCGCCGATGAGAAGGGCGTCGTGGGTCTGCTGCCGTCCGAGGGCGCGGATGCACCGAACAGCCTGATCTTTCCCGATCTCGGACCGTCGCTCGAAATGTCAGCCCCTTACGGTCCGGCGGGCTTCTCAAAAGTACCGTGGGACGTCTTTGCCCTGAAAGGCTGCCAGGAATGAATGCCGACAAGAAGACGCTGCTGGTCACCGGCGGCAGCCGTGGCATCGGCGCCGCGATCTGCCGGCAGGCCAGTCGGGCCGGTTACCGGGTAGCGATCAACTATGTCTCCAACCAGGACGCTGCCGGGGCGCTTGCCGCCGAGCTCGAATCCGTGGGCGGCGAGGCCTTCGCGGTCAGGGGCGATGTCGGCAACGAGGCCGATGTGGTGGCGATGTTCGAGGCGGTGGACAAGGCTTTCGGCCGGCTCGACGCCTTCGTCAACAATGCCGGCATCGTCGACGTCAAGGCGCGCGTCGACGAGATGAGCGCCGAGCGGGTCGAGCGCATGATGCGCATCAACGTCGTCGGCTCCTTCCTCTGCGCCCGCGAGGCCGTCAAGCGCATGTCGACACGACAGGGCGGCAAGGGCGGCGCCATCGTCAATCTGTCCTCGGCGGCGGCACGACTGGGCTCGCCCGGCGAATATATCGACTACGCCGCTTCCAAGGGCGCGATCGACACGCTGACCGTTGGTCTGGCGCGCGAGGTGGCGCTGGAAGGCATCCGCGTCAATGCCGTCAGCCCAGGCATCACCGAAACCGACATCCATGCCTCCGGCGGCCAGCCCGAGCGCGTGGCGCGGATGCAGGATCTGCTGCCGATGAAGCGCGCGGGCACGGCCGACGAGGTCGCGAGCGCGGTTGTCTACCTTTTGTCGGACGCGGCCTCCTATATAACGGGCGCGATCCTGAATGTGAGCGGCGGCCGCTGAAGGCCAGACCAGAAGGACACCATCATGGCTTATGACGTCGTAATCATCGGATCGGGACCGGGCGGCTATGTCTGCGCTATCAAGGCGGCACAGCTCGGCCTGAACACAGCGGTGGTCGAGAAGAGCGCCACCTTCGGCGGCACCTGCCTCAATATCGGCTGCATCCCGTCGAAAGCCCTGCTCCACGCCTCCGAGATGTTCGCCGAAGCCGGCCATGCCTTCGATACGCTCGGCATCGAGGTCGGCGCGCCAAAACTCAATCTGAAGAAGATGCTGGCGCATAAGGATGCGACCGTGGCCTCCAACGTCAACGGCGTCGCTTTTCTCTTCAAGAAGAACAAGATCGACTCTTTCCGCGGCACCGGCAAGGTGATCGGCGCCGGCAAGGTGTCGGTCACCGGCGAGGACGGCAAGGTCGAGGAGATCGAGACCAAGAACATCGTCATCGCCACCGGTTCCGATGTCGCCGGCATTCCGGGTGTCAAGGTCGACTTCGACGAGAAGGTGATCGTGTCCTCGACCGGCGCGCTGTCGCTGGCCAAGGTGCCGGGCAGTCTTGTGGTGGTTGGCGGCGGCGTCATCGGGCTCGAGCTCGGCTCGGTCTGGGCCAGGCTCGGCGCCAAGGTTACCGTCGTCGAGTTCCTCGACACCATCCTCGGCGGCATGGACGGCGAAGTCTCGAAGCAATTCCAGCGGCTGCTGTCCAAGCAAGGGTTCGAATTCAAGCTCGGCGCCAAGGTCACCGGCGTCGCCAAATCCAAGAAGGGCGCCGGCGTGACGTTCGAGCCGGTCAAGGGCGGCGCGGCGGAAACGATCGAGGCCGATGTCGTGCTGGTCGCGACCGGACGGCGCCCCTACGCCGACAGCCTTGGATTGAAAGACGCCGGCGTCGAGATGGACGAGCGCGGCCGGGTCAAGACCGACGGGCATCTGAGGACCAACGTGCCCGGCATCTATGCCATCGGCGACGTCATTGCCGGGCCGATGCTGGCGCACAAGGCCGAGGACGAGGGCGTGGCGGTAGCCGAGACGATCGCCGGCCAGGCCGGTCATGTGAACTACGACGTTATCCCGAGCGTCGTCTACACCAGCCCCGAAATCGCCTCGGTCGGCAAGACCGAAGAGGAGCTTAAAAAGGCCGGCATCGACTACAAGGTCGGCAAGTTCCCTTTCAGCGCCAATGGCCGCGCGCGGGCCATGCTGCACACCGACGGCTTCGTGAAGATCCTCGCCGACAAGACGAGCGACCGCGTGCTCGGCGTTCACATCGTCGGCTTCGGCGCCGGCGAGATGATCCACGAGGCGGCGGTGCTGATGGAGTTCGGCGGCTCCTCGGAAGACCTCGCCCGCACCTGCCACGCCCACCCGACCATGTCGGAGGCGGTCAAGGAAGCGGCATTGGCCACGTTCTTCAAGCCGATCCATATTTAGGTGCTCGTCACGGCCGGCGCCGAACGCCCGAGGATGGCGAAGGTTGTAGTTAAACAAAAACGGCCCGCCTTTCGGCGGGCCGTTCGTCGTGGAGCTATAGCCTGATCACGGAGACGGCGCAGGTGCCGGAGCCGGGGCAGGCGTCGGAGTCGGCGCGGGCGCCGGGGCTGGCGTCGGAGCTGGAGCAGGCGTTGCGGGCGCAGGTTCAGGCGTTGCAGGCGCCGGGGCCGGCGTCGTCGCGGCCGGCGGCTCGGAAGTCGCGGGGGCGTGCTCGCCGCCGGTTCTGCCAAAAACATAATACGCAACAATGGCCAGGATGATGACAACTAGGGCGATCAGCCACCCGCTGCCGCCACCACCGCCCCTCGAGGGCGGCGTGCTCGACGGGGTGTAGGGGTCGTTAGGGTTCGCCATGAAACGTGTCCTCCTTGGAATGAAAGGCATCAAATAGCAGCCATCAACGCGCGGATCCCCTAATGGGTTTCACGCAGGCGGACGGAAAGCGCTGAAAAACCGGCATTTTCCGCTCCCCAGCCGCCAGACGACTCAGTTGACGGCGGTAACACTATACCCCGCTTTGCGGAAATCTTCGACCAGTCCGTCAGGGCCGGGCAGATGCAGCGCGCCGACCGCCATGAAGGCATTGCCCCTGGCCAGGATAGGCATGGCATGCGCGACCATGACCTTGTTGCGGCTGGTGATCATGGTCTGCTCGAAGGCGGCGTAGCCGGCCTGGTCATCCGCCGTGTCGGGCAGCACGGTGCGAAACAGCGGCCAGAACATGCCGACCTCGCCGCGTTGGTAGAGCACGATCATGGTTTCGTTGACGTCGTTCACCTTGTCGCCGAGCTTCAGCGTCTCGACCAACCCCTTCATGTGGTAGGCGAGCGGCAGCGAAGCCATGGCGCGCAGTTGGTCGACGGCGGTTTCCAACCCCTCGACGTCCTTGCCGGATGCTTTGGCGTCGGCGGCCAGCTTGACGTCCAGCACCGGCGCGCCGGCGCTCTGGCGCGCCACCTCGCAGGCCGGTAGCGCCACCATGGCCGACAGGATCCACGGCTTCATCTTGGCCACCGTCAGAGGCGGAATGCCGCGTGCATCGAGCCCCTTGTTCAGTACTGCCGCATCCTCGGGCGACAGCAGCGAGGACAGCGTCGTGTTGTCCGTGAACATCATCAGGCCAGGCTCGGCGGCCATGGCGGCCATCATCTTGGCCTTGTCGAGGGCGTCGGTGGTTTCGATGATGATGGTGTCGGCGCCGTCATAGGCTTTTTGGGCCGCGGCAGGCAGCGTGGTGACGCGCGCGTCCGTCATGTGCATGGTGCCGAAGAGATAGGACGGCTTCTCGCCCGGTTTCTCGAGCTTCCACAACAGCCCCCGGCCGTTCGGAACGGCTGCGGCTTCGGTCTGGACCTTCTTGAAGGCGGCGGGATCGCTCTTTGCAAGACCTGCCAGCAGGTCGCTGCCGCCGCAGGCGGGCGCTTCGGCATGCGCGCGGCCGGCCAGCAGCAGCACGAGCAGGAACGAAAGGAAAAGCAGCACGTTGAGCGCTGCGAGCAGCTTCAACGAGACGAGGGCCGCGCGGTCGGCGATGGCGATAACGCGTTTCATGGCAAGCGTCTTACGCGCAAAAAGCGGCAAAACGGTTAATCGAGAGCCGAAATTGTTGTCGACCGGCTCGGATTCGCGGCAGCAGCGTTAGACGGGTGGCCCTGCGCCGGTGGAAGGCGTGGCTGATCTGCCGCCAGTTTCGATGATCCCCGCGGTCGAGCGGCCCAACTGGTTGCTGGATCTGACGGGAGCGATTGCGCCGAAAACGCCGATCCCCTAGATCATGCGACCGTAAAGCGCCCGGCAGGGGACCCCCGTGTGATCATCGACAACGCCGCCTTCGAGCGCTACCGGCGCTCGCCGAACGAGAAAACCACCCTGCTCCGGCTCCTGCTCGGAACGGCGATCGTCGTTCTCTTCTGGCTCGCCGTGACGCTGGTCGTGCTCGTCGCCGGCACCGCCGCCTTCATCGTCTTGCGCCTCCCGGGTCCGGCGACCGGACAGCCGATCCAGGATTTCCTTGCCTCTCCCGCCGGCATCCTCACCGCGCTGGCGTCCTTTGCCGGCATCTGGATCGGTCTTTGGGCCGCGATGCGCTTCGTTCATGGCGAGCCGCTCTCGGCGCTGATCGGCCCAGACCGCCGCATCTCGCGCGGCGGGTTTCTCAAAGGCCTGGTCGCGGTTCTGACAACCTCCTTGTTCTCCGAGGTGCTGCTCTATTGGCTACAGCCGGAGATCGTCCGCGGATCGATCGCGTTCTCGTCCTGGCTGCTCTTGCTTCTCGCGATCGTGCCGCTCGCCTTTCTGCAGACCTCATCGGAGGAGGCTCTGTTCCGTGGCTATCTGCTGCGTGGCCTCGCCAGCCGCTTTGGCAGCCCGCTGATCTGGGCCGCGCTGCCGGGCCTTCTGTTCACCGCCTTGCATTGGAGCCCGGCCTCGACGCTCGCCATCAATGCCAGCGTGCTGGTCTCGATCGCCGCCTTCGCGCTGCTGCTGACGCTGCTGGTCTATGTGACCGGCAATCTCGGCGCTGCATTCGGCGCCCATCTCGGCAACAATCTGATCGGCTTCCTGCTGATCTCGCACCAGCAGAGCTACAATTCCTTCGCCCTGTTCAACGCCAAGCCGCTGGAAGGCCCCGGCTGGACCAATTGGGACGCCGTTCTCATCGCCGCGATCGGCATCGTAAGCACGCTGCTGACGATGCTCCTGCTTCTGCATCGCCGCTCCCCCCTGACGGTCGGGCCGGACGAGCCATGATCCAAAAAAGCGGAAACCGGTTTCTTGATCGGATCGTGGTCAGGCGGAAAACCGACGGGCTCGCCTGATGCGCATCACGCTGGTGGCGGAACGCACCATTCCCTGCAAAGGCTATGGCGGCACTGAGCGGCAGGTCGACTGGCTGGCAACAGAGCTTTCGCGTCTCGGCCACAAGGTGGTCCTGATCGCCGGTCGCGGCTCGAGCCATCCGCTGTGCGAAGTGCGGCAGGCCTCTTCGGCCGCCGAATGCCGCGCTGCGATCCCGGCCGACACCGACATCGTGCATTTCAATGGCTGGTACATCGAGATTTCGCGGCCGGCGCTCTATACGATGCACGGCTTCGACCCGGAATTCACGCAAAACAGGCCAAACTGGAACTTCGTCAGCGCCAGCCATGCGCGCAACCACGGGCGGGAAACCTTCGTCCACAACGGCTTTCCGGTCGACGCCTATCGGCTGTCCGTCGGCAAGACGGACAGGCTTCTGTTTCTGGCCGGCATCGCCCGCGCCGGCAAGAACCTCAACCGGGCTGTCGATCTCGCCCGTGCCTTCGATTTCCAGCTCGATATCGCCGGCGGCTCGCGCTGGCAGCTCCTGCAGCGCACCAAGGTTCGCCGCCAGGGTGTCTTCTTCAAGAGCCTCGGCCGCCGCTTCCGCTACCACGGCATCGTCGACGGCGACGAGAAGCTGCGCCTGCTGGGAGAGGCCAGAGCTTTTCTCAACCCGATCGCCTGGGAAGAGCCGTTCGGCATGGCGCCGGTCGAAGCGATGCTCTGCGGCACGCCGGTGTTGACGACACGGCGCGGCGCGCTGCCCGAAATCGTCGACGACGCCACCGGACGCCTCTTCGACACCGATGCCGAGTTCGCCAAGGCCTTGGCCGACATCGCCGGCTTGTCGCCTGAGCAGTGCCGCGCATCCGCCGCCGCGCGATTTCCCATCGCGAGGACGGCAAACGGCTATCTCGATCTCTATACGCGCATCCTGGATGGCGAAAAGCTGCCCTGAACCGCCTCTTTTGCTCTTGAAAACCGCCCCAGCCTTGACTCTGCCGCCGATTTGCTGTCTAGACGCGCACGAATTCCGCGACGAGACCCTCTCCGCGAAAGCCGACCAGGACGCCGAAGCCTCTTTGAGGCGAGAGCTGTAAACCGATCCTGGAGGCCAACACCCGGCAGCGCGATGCGCCCCCGGGTGCTTTTTGGCTTTGCGCTTTGGCTTGGCGACCCGGCGCGAACGCACTACCTCTCGGGTCGAATGAACCGAGATCGAAGGAAGCAAGATGTTTGAATCACTGCAGGAGCGCACAAGAGGCGTGGAGGGCCGCAGGGCCGACAGGGATCGGCATGAATCCAAGGCGCTCTCGCACGGCGGTTTGATCAATGTTTGAGTCCTTACAAGAGCGCCTTGGCTCCATCCTGAACGGCCTGACCGGCCGCGGTGCGCTGTCGGAGGCGGACGTCTCTGCGGCGTTGCGCGAGGTGCGCCGGGCACTGCTTGAGGCCGATGTGGCGCTCGAGGTGGTTCGCTCTTTCACCGACAAGGTGCGCGAGAAGGCGGTCGGCGCCGCGGTGCTGAAGTCGATCAAGCCCGGACAGATGGTCGTCAAGATCGTCCATGACGAGCTGGTCGATATGCTCGGTGCCGAGGGCGTCGCTATCGACCTCAACGCGCCCGCGCCCGTCGTCGTCATGATGGTCGGCCTGCAGGGTTCCGGCAAGACGACGACCTCGGCCAAAATCGCCAAGCGCCTGACCGAGCGTCAGAACAAGAAAATTCTGATGGCCTCGCTCGACACGCGGCGTCCGGCCGCGCAGGAGCAGCTGCGCCAGCTCGGCGAGCAGACCAAGGTCGCCACGCTGCCGATCATCGCCGGCCAAAGCCCGGTCGATATCGCCAAGCGCGCCGTGCAGGCGGCAAAGCTCGGCGGCCACGACGTCGTCATCCTCGACACGGCCGGCCGCACCCATATCGACGAGCCGCTGATGGTCGAGATGGCCGACATCAAAAAGGTGTCGTCGCCGCACGAAATCCTGCTGGTAGCCGACTCGCTGACCGGCCAGGACGCGGTCAACCTGGCGAAAAGCTTCGACGAGCGCGTCGGCATCACCGGCCTGGTGCTGACCCGCATGGACGGCGACGGCCGCGGCGGCGCCGCGCTTTCGATGCGCGCCGTCACCGGCAAGCCGATCAAGCTGATCGGCACCGGCGAAAAGATGGACGGGCTGGAGGAATTCCACCCCAAGCGCATCGCCGACCGCATCCTCGGCATGGGCGACATCGTCTCGCTGGTCGAGAAGGCCGCCGAGACCATCGACGCCGAGCAGGCGGCGGCGATGGCCAAGAAGATGCAGTCAGGCAAGTTCGACCTGAACGACCTTGCCGCGCAGCTTCAGCAGATGTCGAAAATGGGCGGCATGGGCGGCATCATGGGCATGATGCCCGGCATGGGCAAGATGAAGGACCAGCTCGCCGCAGCCGGCTTCGACGACAAGATGTTCCGCCGGCAGCTCGCCATCATCTCCTCGATGACCAAGGCCGAGCGCGCTAACCCCGATATCTTGAAGCACTCGCGCAAGAAGCGCATCGCCGCCGGCTCCGGCACCGACGCGGCCGAGATCAACAAGCTCTTGAAGATGCATCGCGGCATGGCCGACATGATGAAGGCGATGGGCGGCAAGGGCAAAGGCGGCGGCATGATGCGCGGCATGATGGGAGGCCTGGCTTCGAAGATGGGCCTTGGCGGCATGATGCCCGGCGGCGGCATGCCCGACCTTTCCAAGATGGATCCGAAGCAGCTGGAGGCCTTGCAGAAGCAGGCCCAGGCTGCCGGTCTCGGCAAAGGCCTGCCGGGTGGACTGGCCGGCGGACTTCCCGGCGGCGGGTTGCCGGGCCTGCCCGGCGGCATGAAACTGCCGGGCCTTCCCGGTCTCGGCGGGCTGCCTGGCCTTGGCAAGAAGAAGTGAGGGGGCGATGAACGAGGAGAAGGATATGGCCGAGGCACGCGCCGTTCTGGCGGGCTACCGCGCTTCGATCGACAACATCGACGCCGCCCTCATTCATATGCTGGCCGAGCGCTTCCGCTGCACCAAGGCGGTCGGCGTGCTGAAGGCCGAGCATGGCCTGCCGCCAGCCGACCCGGCGCGCGAGCAGCAGCAGATCGCCCGCCTGCGCCAACTGGCGAAGGATGCGCATCTCGATCCGGATTTCGCGGAGAAATTTCTGAACTTCGTCATCCGCGAAGTCATCCGGCATCACGAACAGATCGCCGCTAACAACGGCGTGACGAAAACCGGCTGAAGCTGGTGCATGTCGCCCAAACTGCGCAGCGGTCTTGGGATTACGACTTGCACAAGGCCAAAGCCGCAACCCAATCAACGAACTCAGAGCTTGTTAGGAGATAAAGAATGGCACTGAAGATCAGACTGGCCCGTGCGGGCTCGAAGAAGCGTCCCTATTATCACGTCGTCGTCGCCGACGCCCGTTCGCCGCGCGACGGCCGTTTCATCGAGGCGCTCGGCTCGTGGAACCCGCTGCTGCCGAAGGACGGCGAACGCGTGAAGGTCGATGCCGACCGCGTCAAGCACTGGCTCTCGCACGGCGCCCAGCCGACCGACCGCGTGCTGCGCTTCCTCGACGAGGCCGGCATCGCCAAGCGTCCGGCCCGCTCGAACCCGAACAAGGCCCTGCCGGGCAAGAAGGCGCAGGAGCGCGCAGCCCTGCTGAAGAAGGCCCAGGAAGACGCCGCCGCTGCCGTTGCGGCCGCGTCCGCAGCACCCGCCGAGGCGGAAGCCGCGACCGCCGAGTAATCTCGGCCCCCGGTCAAAACAGGTCAAAAGAACGGCGGGCCAACCCCGCCGTTCTTTTGGTCGGGCCTGTTGATACCTCAATATCCCGACGGGCAACGAGCAATATAAACGCGCCCGTAGCGGTCCCGATAACGGCACTTGCCGCTTTCGCTGGCACGGCCGATCAACGCGCCGGCCACGGCGCCGACAGCGCCACCGACCACTGCGCCCTCGACCGGGTCATTGGCAACGGCCGCTCCGACCGCAGCACCGCCCAAGCCGCCGATCGCCGCTCCTTTTTCCGTCTGCGAACAGGCGCCCAGCGCCACCGTCAGCACCAGAATGGTAATCGCTTTCTTCATTTCAGTTCCTCTCTCACGGGATCGCCGTCCTCGCCGCCAAGCTTTAACTCGCAAACGGCTAATTTGATCCCGAAGGGAACGAATATTGCTGTTTCGAAGGCAGGCGCGGGTTGCGCCAACCGGCCTCGACAGCATTGAGAGTGCTCACGAATTAGCGTTCGGTAACGCAGCTTGGCAACCCGGCTTCGAAGCCTTGCGGTCGCCGCAGCCGGTGGAATCACCAGAACGAACCACCTCAGCGGCTGAACGGGATCAGCGCGCGCACTCTGGGGTCGCGCAGATAGAGCCCGCCCCACAGGACAACAGCGAGATAGACGCCGAACAGCGTGTGCGAGAGCAGCGGGTTACCGATGCGCACATGCGTGGAAATGGCGCCGCCCATATAGGCGGTGAGCAGGATGGCTCCGAGCACGGACGTGCGCGGCAGCGCATAAAGCACAGTCGAGATCAGGCCGACGATGCCGAGCAGCCGCGCGGTGTTTGGGTCATCTGGCCAGCCGAGCTGCGTCATCGTCTCGGTGACGATCTGCAGCGGCGGCAGCTTGATGACGCCGTCGAAGATCATGAAAAGGATGACAATGGCGCTAAGCGCGCGCCCGGTCCGCAAGGCGCCGTTCGAGACGGGAGCGGCTTCTGAAATGCTCATTGGTGTTCCCTCCTTGGCTGGAGCCTGGCTGTTTTGCCAGCTTCGAGCCAAGGACGGGGGGCAGGGCGGCGATCCGACAAGGGTCGGTGCGCTTTTTTCGAACGCATGATTGAGTGAGAATGCATGACCGAAGGAGAGAGAATGACCGGCGAGACCAATCTCCAAAGACTACTGGCGTCGATGACGCCGCAACTGCTCCCCGATGTCCATGTTTTCGCGACGCTGGCGCCCGGTACAGCCGTACCGGACGGTCTTGATCCGGTCATGCAGTTTCGCGAGCGGAAGGTCTGACGTTGATCGTGTCGGAGGACCAAGCGAAGCTAGCCGGCCTCGCCGGCACGTTCCGCTGCCGGATGATCACGCTCGACATCCATTCGTCGCTCGACGCCGTCGGCTTTCTGGCCGCGATCACGACGCGGCTCGCCGCTGCCGGCATGGGCGTCAATCCGGTCTCGGCCTTTTACCATGACCATCTGTTCGTCCCGGCGGAGCGGGCGGACGAGGCGCTCGGCCTCCTGCGGCAGCTGGCTGCGGAGAGCAGTGGCTAGCGCCTCAGCACATGGAAGCAGCGGGCATCGCTCGTCACACCTGGATATTCCGGCGCCACCCTCATCCTCCTGCCGCGACCTCTCCCGTGAACGGGGAAAAGAGAGCTATCGGCGGAAGGCCGCCCGCGACGCGCGGCCCGTGAGCGAGAGCCCAACGGCCGAAGGCCGAGCCCGCGACCGCGGGCCGCCGGTCGTCCGGCGCCCTCGCGGAGGGCCAGCCGCGAAGCGGCGGTGCGGCCCGTGAGCGGAACTAAGCCGCCTTCTTCTTCGGCTGGATCAGGCCCCGCTCGACCAACAGCTCGGCGATCTGGACGGCGTTGAGCGCCGCGCCCTTGCGCAGATTGTCGGAGACGACCCACATCGACAGGCCGTTATCGACGGTCGAATCCTCGCGGATGCGCGAGATGAAGGTGGCGTCCTCGCCGGCCGACTCGAGCGGCGTGATGTAGCCGCCGTTCTCGCGTTTGTCCAAGACCTGGCAGCCGGGAGCCTCGCGCAGGATCTCGCGCGCCTCGTCGGCGGTGATCGGCTTCTCGAACTCGATGTTGACGGCTTCCGAGTGGCCGATGAACACCGGCACGCGCACGCAGGTCGCCGTCAGCTTGATCTTGGGATCGAGCATCTTCTTGGTCTCGGCGACCATCTTCCACTCTTCCTTGGTGAAGCCATCGTCGAGGAAGACGTCGATATGCGGGATGACGTTGAAGGCGATGCGCTTGGTGAACTTCTTGACGTCGACCTGGTCGGCGACGAAAACCGCGCGGGTTTGCGTGAACAGCTCGTCCATGCCTTCCTTGCCGGCGCCGGAGACCGACTGGTAGGTGGCGATGACGACGCGCTTGATGGTGGCGACATCGTGCAGCGGCTTCAGCGCTACGACGAGCTGCGCCGTCGAGCAGTTCGGATTGGCGATGATGTTCTTGCGCGAGAAGTGTTCGACCGCGTCCGGATTCACTTCCGGCACGATCAGCGGCACGTCAGGGTCGTAACGGAAGGCCGAGGAATTATCGATGACGACGCAGCCCTGCTTGCCGATCGTGGGCGACCACTCCTTGGAGACATTGCCGCCGGCCGACATGACGCAGATGTCGGTGTCGGAAAAATCGAAGGTGTCGAGCGCCTTGACCTTCAGCGTGCGGTCGCCGAAGGACACTTCGGTGCCCTGGCTGCGCCGCGAGGCCAATGCCACCACTTCGCTCGCCGGGAAGCCGCGCTCGTCCAGAATGTTGAGCATTTCGCGGCCCACATTGCCCGTGGCGCCGACTACCGCAACCTTGAAACTCATCGAAATCTCCTGTCCCTCTCCGCTCGGTTGTTGGAGAAAACCCGCCGGCCTCATGCGGGTTCTGTCCCCCGGGCCGAACCCGGGAGAGGGTGGTTAGGCCAAGGGAATCACACCGTTTTGGTGGTGGTTTTGGCCGTAGTTTTGCGAGAACGGACGGACGCGTCGAAACGCCCGGCCCGATGCTGTGCATCGTGGCTGGGGGCATCGAATGCCAGAAGAGCCAAATGGCCGCGCATTGAAGACGATCCCGTTCGCTGCCGGCTTTTACGCGCTTTGCGTAAAGAGTCAATTGGCGCAGGCTGCTGCCGCCTTGAGCCCGGCCTTTATCGCCGCCCAGCTTTCGGCAGGCGATGTCGGCCTGTGCTCTTCGGCGATACGGCCGGCCAGCAAATCGCGCCAGGCATCGTCGTCTGTCATCCGTCGGATTGCGCCATACCAGCCGATCTGATCGGTCGAACCGACCGCGGGCATCAGGCCGCCGGTCGCTTCGATCAGCGACGGCGTGGTCGATACGATGACCGGGACCCCGAAATCCAGACACTCCGAAGCGGCATAGCCCCAGCCTTCGATATGCGAGGGGAAAACGCCGAAGCTGGCACTTCGATAATAGCCGATAAGCTCCTCGTCGCTGACCGGACCCGCGAAGACGATCTGCTCTTTCAGCCCCGGATGAGCCTTGAGATAGGCGCTGAGCTCCTCGACCATCCAGCCCCATCGGCCGACGCAGACGAGCTTCGGCAACCGAACGCCTTCGTCGAGCGCCTGCTGCCAGATGCGGGCGAGCATGATGTGGTTCTTCCGGATCTCGACGGTCGAGCAATAAAGGATGTAGGGCTCGCCAGCCTCGAGCCGCGACGTCATCCTCAGCCGCGCGGCCTTCTCATGCAGCAGCGACGGCATCGGGAAGCGATGGACGACCGGCAGATCTATGCCGGCCTTGCGCATGTGATCGCCAAGCATCGTCGCCGCGGTGTCGGAGGTGCAGAAGGCCGCCGCGCCGGACCGCACCAGCCGTTCGAGATTGGGCCCGAAGGCGGCCTGCCATCTGTTCTTGGCGACAAGGTCGGGCCGCATGGTCGGGATCATGTCGTGGCAAAGAAAGGCTATATTGTCGGGGCCGGCGCAAACCGCCGCTAACTTTTCGCCGACCAGCAGCTGGTTGCTGATCAGCACCGTTCGAGGCCCGACATCCTTCGTCGGCTGCGCCGCATCGCCGCGAAGCAAACCCGCCCGGAGACCGGCTCGCCTAGAGAAGCGATAGGCCCGCAGCAACACCTTCGACACCGTGAAGGTGAAGCCGGGACGGCCGTTCGTCACCATTCCCGCAAGCTGGCGATCGGCTTCACTCTTGGCCATTGGATGGCGCCGCACCGATTGGAACCCCTGTCGCAGCGCGGCAGCGGCTTGCAGTCGTGGCCGCTGCCGGAACGGCGCGATCTCGCTGACATCCAACTGCTCCATCTCGAATTTTTCGAGCACCCGGAAACGATGGCTGGAGAGATCGAGCGTCACCACCTCGACATCCGGGTCGGGATCGGTGAGCGCTGCCCTGACCATGAAGTCTTCCAGCCGCTGGATGCCGGCCAGCGCGCCGCGCCAGGCGAGCAGGCCGGTCGCGTCGATGCAGATTTTCCGTCTTTGGCCGCCGGGAGCGTCGGCCGCTTCTGGCAGCAGTGTCGAGTCCTTCTGGGCCATTGCTTCGCGGTCTGTGAGGCGACTTGCGGCTTCTATCCCGATTTGCCGCCCCTAAGATAGCCGGCTGAACGCCATCGCTCTTGCCCGCCGGCCGGCGCTCATGTCAAATCGAGCAAAGGGAAAGAATTCGACGCTCGGGGGGATCTGATGCATGGCGAAGTTCTTCACTATGACGAGCACCAGGGCTTCGGCTTCATCAGCGGCGCCGACGGCAGGCGCTACAGTTTCGCGCGCGAGGACCTGCGTCGCGAGACAACGCTTGCCAGGGGAGCCCAGGTCGAGTTCCAGCCGAACGGCGAACGTGCCGGCAATGTCTTCTCGGTCCGCGGCCGGATGATCGATCCGGTTGACAACGCCGTTCCAGTTCCTGCCCGTCCGCTGCCGGGTAGCTCGCCTGCGGGGCAGCCGCATTTCGGCCGCAACGCCGAGGCCGAAACGGTGGAATCGACCGGCCTCTGGAGCTATTTCTGGCGTGGCGTGACGACGAACTACGTCAACTTCTCCGGCCGCGCCCGGCGCAAGGAGTTCTGGGGCTTTTGCCTGTTCTGGACGATCGGTCTTGTCGTCGCCATCGGCGTCGGCTTCTCCGCGGACCTGTCGCGCGGCAACGTCGAGGGCGGCGGCGATGAGCCGGTCGTCATGTTCAGCCTGCTCGGTCTTTCCGTCCTGCTCACGTTCCTGCCGTGGGTCGCGCTCGTCGTGCGCCGCTTGCATGATCTCGGCCTGACCGGCTGGCTCGCCATCCTCTGCTTCGTGCCTTATGTCGGCTGGCTCGCCACCCTGGTCTTCGGCCTGATCCCGACCCAGGCCGGCGACAACAAGTGGGGGCCGGTGCGGGGCGGAGTCAGATTCTAGCCGCCGCCGTCCTTAGTGCCTCGCCCGACAGCCTGAGGAAGATCTTCTGGCCATGGCGTTCGGCGCCGAGCCGCTCGTAGAAGCGCAGCGCACCCTCGTTCCAGTCCTCGGCGGTGAGGTCGATGCGGCCAATGCGCTTGTCGAGGCAATAGCCGGCGAGAAAGCCGATCAGCGCCTCACCCACTCCCGCGTTTCGTGCCTCTTGGCGTACGAACAGGTCTTTCAAGAACATCAGCCGGTCGAGATCAATGCCCGGATGCGCGATCGCGACCGAGGCCAGGCCGGCCACCTCGCCACCGGCGAAGGCCAGCGCGAAATGCGGATAGGCCGGGCTTTCCTCGCCGAGCCACTGCTTTGCCGTGGCCGTCGCCCGGGCATGGTCGAGCGGTGACTGCCGATAATGCGCCGCCCTTGCGCAAAGCACGGTGGCGAGCGCCTCGGCGTCTTCGGTCGTCGCCCAGCGGACGTCGACCGCCGCCTCTGCCATGGGGATCAGCCCAGGAACTTGGCGATGATGGCGTCGCCCATCTCGGTGGTGCCGACCTCGGTCATGCCCTCGGACATGATGTCCTTGGTGCGCAGGCCGTCGTCGAGCACGGCGGCGATCGCCGCTTCGAGCTTGTCGGCTTCCACCGTCATGCCGAAGGAATAGCGCAGGCACATGGCGAAGGAGGCGATCATGGCGATCGGATTGGCGACGCCCTTGCCGGCGATGTCGGGCGCCGAGCCGTGCACCGGCTCGTAGAGCGCCTTGCGCTTCTTGGTCTTGACGTCCGGCGCGCCGAGCGAGGCCGACGGCAGCATGCCGATCGAGCCGGTGAGCATGGCGGCGATGTCCGAGAGCATGTCGCCGAACAGATTGTCGGTGACGATGACGTCGAACTGTTTTGGCCAGCGCACCAGCTGCATGCCGCCGGCATCGGCCAGCATGTGGTCGAGCTTGACGTCGGCATATTTCGCCTGATGCGTCTGGGTGACCACCTCGTTCCACAGCACGCCCGACTTCATGACGTTGCGCTTTTCCATCGAGGTGACATGGTTCTTGCGCGTGCGTGCCAGCTCGAAAGCGACGCCGGAGATACGCTCGATCTCGAACGTGTCGTAGACCTGGGTGTCGATGCCGCGCTTCTGGCCGTTGCCGAGGTCGATGATCTGCTTCGGCTCGCCGAAATAGACGCCGCCGGTCAGCTCGCGCACGATCAAGATGTCGAGGCCCTCGACCACCTCCTGCTTGAGCGAGGAGGAGGCGGCCAAAGCCGGATAGCAGATCGCCGGACGCAGGTTGGCGAACAGCTCCATGTCCTTGCGCAGGCGCAGCAGGCCGGCCTCGGGGCGCACCTCGTAGGGCACCTTGTCCCATTTCGGCCCGCCGACGGCGCCGAACAGCACGGCATCCGCCACCATCGCCTTTTCCATGTCGGCATCGGAGATCGCCGCGCCATGCGCGTCGTAAGCGCATCCGCCGACCAGCCCCTCGTCGGTGGCAAAGCCGCTGCCGAGCTTCGCGTTCATGGCCGCAATCAACTTCTTCACTTCGGCCATGGCCTCGGGGCCGATGCCGTCGCCGGCGAGCAGGAAGAGATTTTTCGAAGCCATGGAGAACCGTCCTGGGGAGAGATTGAACCGCGGCCTTGCTAAACGCCGGGCGGGCTGTGCGCAAGGGGACGAGCCTCGAGATCCTTCACACCCCCTCTGCCCTGCCAGCGTCTCGCAAGAGGCCGGTAGGCGCGCCATCACCGATGCGACAGGATATTCACCAGCCGCCCGAACGGATCGCGCACATAGAAGCGCCGCACGCCCCAGGGCTCGTCGGCCGGGCCGTATTCGACGGCAAAGCCAGCCTTGCGCATGCGGTCCAGCGCATCATCGACATCGTCGACCTCGATCGAGAGGTCCGGCACCGGCGTGCCCGACCCGCCTTGCGACATGAAGCTGATCTGGACGGCCATGGTCTGCTGGGAGCCGTACGTGGCGATCCAGCCCATATCCATGAGCAGATCGAGGCCAAGCACGCCCTGATAGAAGCGCTTTGCCGCCGCAATGTCGGGCGTTGCGATATTGGCGACGATGCGTCTGACCTTGACCATGGGCCGCTCCTCGCTCCACGCCGTCGTTGTGCCCAGCCGCTTCGCAGCCTGGGCGACAGGCATCAGACAGTGCGCCTGAGCGCCGTCACCTCGATCTCGATCTTCATCTCCGGCTTGTTGAGCTGGCAGACGATCATCGTCGCCGCCGGGCGGATGTCCCCGAACGCCTCGCCGAGGATCGGGAAGACCACGTCAACATAGGCCTGGTCGGTAATATAGTAATGCGCCCGCACCACATCGGCCATGTCGAAGCCGCCGTCGGCAAGGGCCTTGGCGATGGTGGCAAGACAATTGTGCGTCTGCGCCTCGACCGTGTCGGGCATCGTCATCGTGGCATAGTCGTAGCCGGTCGTTCCGGAGACGAAACACCAGTCGCCCTGCACCACCGCGCGCGAATAGCCGGCGGTTTTCTCGAAGGGGGAACCGGTGGAGATCAGCTTGCGCATGGGGGCCTCGCAGGATTTGTTCGGTAATTCTGAAACGCATCCACAGCCCAGTCGTGAGCCAGACAACGCGATGCTGGCGGGACAGAGGGGAGGCGCGAAGGACGCAACCTGGCAATTGACGCTCGGGCTAATTCCCCTGCGCGTCGTCATACGCCTTCTTGATATCCGCCGGCCAGTCCTTCACCGGCGGCCAGGCATTCGGCTCGCCATTGTCGCCGCGGCGGGCGAAATAGACCTTGTGCTTGACCGGGTCGACCGCCATGAAGCCGTCATTGCCGCCGCAGTCATGCGGCACGCAGCCGGTAGCATAGAAGGCGCCGGAAGCGGTCTTTTCGGTGCCGCCGCCGACCAGCAGGCTGGTCGCCATGTCGGGCATATCGTCGCCCAGCAGCGCCTGCGCCGCCTTGTAGACCCCTTCGTTATGGAACGCGTCGATGATGTTGTCGTATTTCGACGCATCGACGTCCTTCCAGGCGGTGCCGGGTTCCGGCGTGTAGGTCAGGTTTCCGGAGGTCGTCAGCCCCTCGGTCGGCGACCATTGCAAGGCCGGCTTGGTTGCTCCGGGCAGCAGGAAAGGCACGAAATAGATGGCGTCGTCGGAAACCGCGGCCGGTGGCGCGCCGCATTCGTCCTGCTCGACCGTCGTGGTCCGGATCTCGCCGTCCTTCGGCTTCCAGACGATGACCTTGGCCGGGCCGCACTGGTTGCCGCCGTCGCCGACATCGACCAGCGCCACGTTGACGTCGCCGATCTTGACGATCCTGTCGAAGGAGACGTCGTAATTGCTGGCCAGCTGCTTGCCGTCATAGGCCAGCACCTTCTCGCCGTCCTGCTCCGGCTGCGTGATGGTGAGCTGGCCGCCCTCGAACGGGATCGGCGCCTGTTTGTCAGCGTCGGCGGGAGCGGCGTCGGAAGTGCTCGATGCGCCTTGATCGGCCGCCCCTTGATCGGCGGCGGGCTGGTCGGAAGGCGCGGGGGCCTGCGGCGCCGTCTGGCTCTGCGCGGTCGGCCCGGACACCGCCAGAAGGATCGCCGCCAAGGCGCAGGCGCCGGCCAGAAGCGGGCGTGTCATGACTGTCCCTCCGTTCAGCCACACGAACCCGGCCGCTTGCGGCCGGGCTATCTATCACCGTGCCTCAGCCGTTCAGGCCCAGGGGCGCAGCTCGGCGTTCTTCTTCTCGAAGGACGCGATGGCGCCGGCCTTCTCCATGGTCAGCCCGATGTCGTCGAGGCCGTTCAAGAGGCAATGGCGCTTGAAGTCGTCGAGATCGAACTTGACCACGCCGCCATCCGGGCCGCGGATCTCCTTGGCTTCGAGGTCGATCGACAGCGTGGCGTTGGAACCGCGCGAGGCGTCGTCCATCAGCTTGTCCAGGTCTTCCGGGCTGACCGTGATCGGCAGGATGCCGTTCTTGAAGCAGTTGTTGTAGAAAATATCGGCGAACGACGTCGAGATGACGCAGCGAATGCCGAAATCGAGCAGCGCCCAGGGCGCGTGCTCGCGGCTCGAGCCGCAGCCGAAATTGTCGCCGGCGACCAGGATCTGCGCCTTGCGATAGGCCGGCTTGTTGAGCACGAAATCCGGGTTCTCCGAGCCGTCGTCCTTGTAGCGCATCTCGGCGAACAGGCCGGTGCCAAGCCCGGTGCGCTTGATCGTCTTCAGATAATCCTTCGGGATGATCATGTCGGTATCGACGTTGACGATCGGCATGGGCGCCGCGACGCCGGTGAGCTTGGTGAATTTGTCCATGGTCCTTACCCGTCTTCTCTCCGCGGGGAATTTTGCGCACGCTTTACACAAAGCCGGCGGCAAATGAAAGGCAACTGTTGTCGCGTGGCTTGGGCGATCGAACACAAGATCGGGATCGGCTGCTTTCAAAATCCCGGCCGATCGGGCACCTTGGCTGCATGGCGCCGACTTCGAAGGTCCTCTACGCAAGCGAGCCCACGCTCGATGTCGGCGAATTCCGCCGCGTGCTGGTGGAATCCGGCCTCGGCGAAACACGGCCGGTCGACGACGAAACTCGGCTGAAGGCGATGCTCGGCAATGCCAATCTGGTGCTGACGGCTCGGCTCGATATCGACGGCAGTCCGCTTCTCGGCGTCGCGCGCGGCGTCACGGACTTCTCCTGGGTGTGCTACATCTCCGAGCTCGCCGTATCGGCTTCGGCGCAGGGGCTCGGCATCGGCAAAGGCCTGATGGACGAGGCACGCCGCCAGCTCGGCACGTCCGTCGCCATCAGCCTGATCTCGATGCCTGACGCGGTCGGCTTCTACGAGCGCATCGGCATGAAACGCATGCCCGACGCCTTCTGGTTCTCCCGCAAGCGCTGATGCCATTCACTGGCAAGTGATCGGTCGATCTGTCGCGACGCTTGACATGCAACCAAATGGTTGCATATTAAGGCCATGAGCATGGATGCCGTCTTTCGCGCTTTGGCCGACCCGACCCGCCGCCAATTGCTGGACAGCCTCTATGCCAGGAACGGACAGACGCTGAACGCGCTCTGCGAGCGGATGGACATGACGCGCCAGGCGGTGACCAAGCACCTGGCAATTCTCGAGGAGGCGAACCTCGTCACCACCGTTCGCCGTGGCCGCGAGAAGGAGCATTACCTCAACCCCGTTCCGATCAACGAGATCGCCGAGCGCTGGATCGGCAAATTCGAGCGCCATCGGCTGGATGCCTTGAGCGACCTGAAGAAACGACTTGAAAGGGAAGAGCCGTGAGCGACAACACTTTCGTCTACGTCACCTACATCCGCACCACGCCCGAAGAGCTTTGGACGGCGCTGACCGATCCGGAGTTCAACCGGCAGTTCTTCCTCTGCTCCTACCAGGAGAGCGACTGGAAGGTGGGTTCGAGCTGGAAGCTGATCTTCCCGGACGGCCGCGTGGCAGACTCGGGCGAGATCCTCGAGATCGATCCGCCCCGGCGTCTGGTCATCAAATGGCGCAACGAATGGCTGCCCGAAGTGAAGGAAGACGGCTACACGCGCTGTACCTTCACCATCGAAAAGGACGGCGAGCTGATGAAGCTTGCCGTCACCCACGAGGCCGACGGCCCGCACCGGCTGATCCCGAACGTGTCCAAGGGCTGGCCGCTGGTGCTGGCGAGCCTCAAGAGCCTGCTGGAGACCGGCAAGGGTTTCGAGCGCCCGCCATCGAAGGGCTGAACGACGCATCGAACGGCCGCGGAGGAGGTTGGCAATGATACTGCCGCATAGCTGGCCGCGCGCCATGGCGAACACCAAGACGGTCATGGCTTCGGCGGAACTTCCCGCTTCGCCGCAACAAGTCGTCACCGCGCTTCTTACCAGCGACGTCGAGCGCTGGTGGGGGTCGGCCGAGACCTACCGGATGATCGGCTGGGCCGCCGATCTGCGCGTCGGCGGATCGTGGCGCGTCATCGTGAGGACGGCCGACGGCAGGACCCTGCCCGCCAGCGGCAGCTTCCTCGAGATCGCGACGGGGCTCAGGGTCGTGCAGACGAGGCGCTACGATTGGGATCACCCGACGCTCGGCCGTCACGAAACGACGGTTGCCTATCTGCTGGAGCCGACCTCTGCCGGCACGCGGCTCACCGTGTGCCATGGCGGCTTCGCCGGCTTCCCGGACGCCGCGGCGGAGCACGCCGAAGGCTGGGCGCGCGTGCTCGGCTGGCTACAGGCACATCTGGGCTGCCGCCTCGCCGCCCGAGCCCCGCCTTGACCTGCAGGCGCGCCTGTCCAGATTGTCGACATGGCCGAAAACAAACCTTTTGTCGGAACAGCCGGATGGACCATACCGGCAGCGCACAGGTCCTCTGTTCCGGCGACGGGCTCGCAATTGGAGCGTTACGCTTCGCGTCTTCCTGTCGTGGAGATCAACTCCTCCTTCTACAAACCGCATCAGCGCGAAACCTATGAGCGCTGGGCGTGCTCGGTCCCGGATCTTTTTCGGTTCTCTGTCAAAATCCCCAAAGCCGCGACCCATGAGCGCCGCCTGGTAGATTGCCATGATCTTCTGGATGCTTTCATGGGTGAGGTCGGAGGTCTAGGTGAAAGGCTGGCCGCGCTCTTGGTCCAGCTGCCGCCCAGTCTGCAGTTCGACAGGCAGATAGCCAAAAAGTTCTTCGCCTTGTTGCACGACAAGATCGACTGCCGCTTGGTCTGCGAACCGCGTCACGCCAGTTGGTTCGAGCCGGGGGCGGATGCTTTGCTGAGCCGCCTCCATGTCGGGCGCCTGGCGGCCGACCCTGCCTCAGTTCCCGCCGCTTCCGCGCCCGGTGGCTGGCATGAGCTCGCCTATTTCCGCTTTCATGGCGCGCCGCATGTCTATTTTTCGGACTACGACGCCGGCCGGCTGTTGGAGATCAGCGCCCAGCTCGCCAGCGCGGGCGCGTCAGCCACCGAGGTATGGTGCATTTTCGACAATACGGCGCGCGGGCATGCGCTCGGCAACGCGCTGGCGGTCGATGCGATTATGCGTCAGATGACGTTCAATTCCCTGAACGCCCGCCCCGCCGCGACGCGCTCATATCCGAACGCCGTGCAATCGATCGTCCGATAGCCGCCATGCACGATGAGTTCCGAGAGCGCCTTGCCCACCGCCGGCGCCTGCTGCAGGCCATGGCCGGAGAAGCCGTTGGCGAAGAGGAAGTTTTCCACCTCCGGATGCGGCCCGATCACCGCGTTCTGGTCGAGGGTGTTGTAATCATAGTGCCCGACCCAGGCGCGTGTCGGCTTGATTGCCTCGAAGGCCGGGACGCGGGTGGCTAAAGTCGGCCAGATCACGTCCTCGAACAGCGGCCACTCGACCTCGAAATCCTTGGGATCGGGTGCATGGTCGCCTTCCTCCGGCTCGGCGCCGCCGGTGAGATAGACCGAGCCTTCCGGCCGCACATAGATGCCGGAGGGATCGACCAGCAGCGGCATGTCGGCATATTTTTCCCGTGCCTCGAAGACGAAGACGTTGCGCTTGCGCGGCTCGACCGGCAGTGCGAGCCCGGCAAAGGCCGCCACCTTGCCGGCGTTCGGGCCGGCGGCGTTGACGATGATGCCCGCTTCCAGCGTCTCGCCATTGTCGAGGGCGACGCCGGTGACCCGACTGCCCTGGCGCGTGATACCGGTGGCCGACGCGGTGATGAAGTCGATCCTCCTCTCGCGCAGCGCTTTGCGGAACAGCATCAGCAGCGCATGCGCGTCGAACCAGCCCTCGCCGCCGCGGCCATAGGCGCCGGCGGAAATGCCTTCGGTCGAAAGCCAGGAGAAGCGGCGGGCGAGCTGGCCTGCATCCTCCAGCACGATATCGGCGCCCTCGGCGATCTGCGCCTCGTGATTGGCCTTGAGGATCGGCAGCCCCGCCTCGCCGGCGAGGATCAGATAACCGCCCTCGCGAAAGCCGATGTCGGCATCGGCGCCGAAAGTCTCTTTCAGCCGCCGGAACAGCTTCAGCGTGAATTGCGACAGGCGGATGTTTTCAGGAATGGAAAATTGCTGGCGGATCGAGGCCAGGGACAGCGTCGTCGCCGCTTGCGAGAATTGCGGATCGCGCTCGATCAGCGCGATGGAGCCGGTAAAACCTTCTTCGCGCAGATAGTAGGCGACCGAGGACCCGACGATGGCGCCGCCGATGATGACGATGTCGTAACGCACTTTGTTCTCCGATTCGCCGGTCCTCACGCGACCGGCAAATTGATCTCGAAGCGCGCGCCGCGTTCGGAGTCAACCAGCGTTATCGTGCCATCATGCGCTTTCAGGAGGGCCAGCACGATGCCGAGGCCCATGCCGGTGCCGCCGGCCTCGCGCCTTGTGGTGAAGAACGGCTCGAAGATTTTTGCGCGATTGGCCGCCGAAATGCCGCCGCCGTCGTCGCCGACATGGAGAGCCACCCTTTCGCCCGCCTTTTCGGCGCCGACCGTCACCTGCTTCGCGCCGTGCCGTGCGGAATTGTCGACGAGGTTGGCGAGCACGATCGCGAGATTCTCGCCCGAGATGCCGAGGCCGATATCGCTGCCCGATTCGACTCGTACCTCCAGCCTGGCGTCGACCGGCAGCAGCGCCAGCGCCGCGCCGATTGTCGTGCTTTCGCCGCTCGGCGCCAGGTTTTCCGCGCGCGCCAGTTCGAGCAGCCGGCGCACCAACAGATTGAGCCGTCCGGCATCGGTGACGATGTTGTTGGAAAAACGCCGTCGCTCGGCCTCGTCCATCGTCCCGCCGGAATCCCTGAGCAGCTCGGCCGCGCCCTGGATCGCCGTCAGCGGCGATTTCAGCTCATGCGAGACATGGGTGGCGAAGGTCTGGATGCTGTCGGAGCGCGCCTGGAGTTTTTGCGCCATGTCGAGGAAGGCGGCCGACAGCGCCGCCATCTCGCGCGTGCCGTGATGGGCGAGCGGCCGCATTGCCTCGCGGTCGCCGGCGGCGATGCGTTTGGTGCGCTCGATCAGCGCATAGATCGGCCGGCTGACGGTGCGGATGAACACCAGCGCGATCAGCAGCGTGCCGCCGAGAATCGCGATCGCCGCGAGCGTGACCTTGCCGCGCTCGCCATAGAGATGTTTCACGATGTTGTTCGGCGTCCGCGACATATAGACCACGCCGGCGACCCTGCCGTCGAGCTCGACCGGCAAGGCGACGAAGACGCGCACCTTGGTGCCGCGACTCACCGAATAGAGCGGCGGCGGCGGCTGGTCGGGAATCCGCAGGCGAAGCTCGCTTGCATAGGCGCCTGCGAGCGCCTGCCGCACCTCCTCGACCTCACCGAAAGACTGTCCGACCTCACCGCCGCCGGCAATCACCACGCCATGCGGATCGAGCAGCCGGAAGCCGGCAAGCGTTGTCTTCTGCGCCTCGTCCAGAATGCCGTCGAGCTTTGCGCCTATGGCCGCGAAGTCCGGATCGGCGGTGGCGGGAACGGCCGCGGGTCGCGACGGCATGACATTGTCGGAGGCAAGGTCGAGCTGCGGCTCGATCGGCTGATAGGGGTAATTATTGTCCTTTGCCGGATCCGCCGAGATCGGCGTTCCCAACCGTTCCGGTGCAATGCCGGCCGCGCGCACCGCATCGGCATAGACGGCGGCAATCACCGCGCCCTGTGCGATGAGCTCGCCCTCGGTCTGGCGGATCAGCTGGTTTTCATAGAGCCGGAAGAAGAACAGCCCGACCAGCGGCAGCGCCATCACCACGATCAGGATGGCGACGACCACGGTGGCGAGCCTGGGCCGCCATTTCTCCTTGCTCAGCCACCGCATCGGCCGAGCCGGAAGCCGACGCCATGCACGGTCGCGATCGCATCCGAACAGCCGACCGCCGCCAGCTTGGCGCGGATGTTGCGGATATGGCTGTCGACGGTGCGTTCCGAGACATGGATGTTGGACTGGTAAGCATTGGCCATCACTGCATCGCGGCCAAGCACATGCTGCGGGCGGCCAAGAAAACCTTTCAGAATCGCGAACTCGATCGCTGTTAGGGTGAGCGGCCTGCCTTCAAAGCTCGCCGCATGGCTTGCCGGAACCAGCACCAGCTTGCCATGCGCGAACCGACGGTCGTCAGCGTCTTCCTCCACCACCGCCGGGCGCGCCCGCCGCAGGATGACGTTGACGCGGGCAACCAGCTCGCGTGGGCTGAACGGTTTCGTCACATAGTCGTCGCCGCCCATTTCAAGGCCGAGGATGCGGTCGATTTCTTCATCGCGGGCCGACAGGAACAGCACCGGCACGTCGGAGCGCTGCCGCAGCCTGCGGCAGACCTCCAGCCCGTCCATTTCCGGCATGCCGATGTCCAGCACGATGAGGTCGGGCGCGCGGCGCTCGACCGCTTGCAGCGCGGCGGCGCCGTCAGCGACGGCGGCCGTCTTCATGCCGGCCTTTTCCAGCGCGAAGCAAATGATCTCGCGGATATGCGGATCGTCGTCGGCGACGAGGATGTTGTGCGGCATGGAATCGGCAGCTCGCTGAATACGGTTTTGTCATGACAGGATTAGCAAGCGGGCCGTGCTTGTCGAGAGCGCGCAAAGGCCGCCAGTCGTGAAAGCTGGCGTCAAGACCGAACCGTCCCGAGCGCCGCCGCTCGCATGGCATGCCGCAGCCGTGATCTTGGGATGAAAGGAAGCATGACCGCCGTTATGCGCGGCCTCTGCGGCTCGACCAACCACCAGCCTTCGTTGCGGAGGCGCCGGGGCAGGGACCAGCGGGATCTGTGATGTGTTCGCATGCCGCCTGTTTCGCCGGCGGCTGCGGAAAGCGCGCGGCGGATTGGAGGAGGTTTTCCGCAAGGATTTGCAGATTTCGTGCAGGAGCAAAGTCGTTTCAGGCTGGCGCCGCCCCTCACCTGCCTGCCGGCATCCTCTCCCCGTATAGTGACGGGGAGAGGGGCGCTGCCATCGCCGGCTTCGCTTCGACAATTAGCCAGAACGCAAATGAGTTCTATGGTGCCGCGCCTTGCCTCACTCGTCTCCAGCCTGCATAGATCGGCCATGACCTCTGACACCTACCGCCCGCGCCGCTCGGTGCTCTACGTGCCCGCTTCAAACGACAAGGCGCTGGCCAAGATCGCCTCGCTCGCCTGCGATACCGTCATCATCGACCTCGAGGATGGCGTGGCGCTGGCCGACAAGGTTTCCGCCCGCCACAAGCTTACCGGCATCCTCGCCGCGCGGCCGGCGCGCCGCTGCGAGATGGTGGTGCGCATCAATCCGCTCGGCAGTGAATGGGGCATCGACGACCTGTTAACCGTCGCCAAGGCAGAGCCCGACGGCATTCTTTTGCCCAAGATCGGCACGCCGCGCGACATCCTCGAGGCCGGCGACCTGCTCGACGACAATTTCGCGCCGGATATCGTTAAACTGTGGGCAATGATCGAGACGCCCAAGGCGCTGCTCAACGTCGGCGCCATCGCCGAGCTTGGCCGCGATCAGGCGTCTCGCCTGGCTTGTTTCGTTGCCGGAACGAACGATCTGGTGAAAGCGACCGGCATTCTGGCAACGCCCGACCGACGCTATCTCACGCCCTGGCTGCTGCAGCTTGTGCTCGCCGCCCGCGCCGGCGGCCTCGACGTGATCGACGGCGTCGCCAACGACTTTCGCGACCTGGACGCCCTGGCGCGGGAATGCGCCGAGGCGGCCGCCATGGGTTTCGACGGCAAATCGCTGATCCACCCCGCCCAGATCGAGCCCGCGAACCGCGCCTTTGCGCCGGCGCCGGAGGCGCTGGCCAGGGCGCGCGCGATCAGGGAGGCGTTCTCACGGCCCGAAAATGCCGGCAAAAGCGTCATTGCGCTGGACGGCCGCATGGTCGAGCGGCTGCATCTGGCGGAAGCCGAGAAACTTCTGGCGAAGGCCGCAATCATCGGCGCATGATACGCTCGAGCGATTCCAGGAAGATAGACAAGCATTGGTCACGACAGGGTCGAAAATGAAACTCTACCGCTTTCTGTCCGGTCCGGACGATTCCACTTTCTGCCATAAGGTGACTTCGGCCCTGAACAAGGGCTGGCACCTGTTCGGCTCGCCGACCTATGCCTATGACAAGACGACCAAGTCGATGCGCTGCGGCCAGGCCGTGGTGAAGGATGTCGAGGGCCAGGAATATACGCCCGACACCAAGCTCAGCGATTGGTAGGAAAGGGCGGCAGCCCTCTCAGTCGTCACCCCGCCGCTGCCTGCTCCGCCGCTTCCTCGATCCGCTCCATGTCGTCGTCCGACAGGCCGAAATGGTGGCCGATTTCGTGGATCAGAACGTGGGTGACGATGTCGCCCAGCGTCTCCTCGTTCTCGGCCCAATAGTCGAGGATGGCGCGGCGGTAGAGCGTGATGCGGTTCGGCCCCTCGCCGGTCTGCGGGTTCCAGCGCTCGGCGATGCCCCGCCCCTCGAACAGGCCAAGCAGGTCGAAGGGCGTCTCCAGCGACAGGTCGTCCATGATCTCGTCGGTCGGAAAATCGGCGATCTGGATGATGATCTCGCCGGTGAGCTTGCGGAACTCCTCCGGCAGATGGGCGTAGGCCTCCAGCGCCAGAAGTTCCATCTCATCCATCGATGGCGAGAGTTGGTCGTGCCAGATGCGGGTCTTGTAGATGCGGGCCATGAGGTTTCCTTTGACCTCGGCATATAGGCTTTCGCGCCGGTCGAGGCAAATGGACCTGGCTGGCTGGGTCTTGGAAGCTGAAAGCCGAAGGAATAAATTCCTTGCGACTCCGCTTGACTCTTCCAGGCCCCTCTGGAATCTATAAGAACATAACAGGAACAACTGCTGCCGGAAGTGAACGTCATGGCGATAAGCGCCGTGGCGCGGGAAACTGTTTTTGCCCTGCGCCGCCAGATCGCGAAGATCGAGGGAACGCTGCCCGAGCGCCTGGAAGCGCCGGCTTCCGGCGCGCCAAAAGCCATTCCAGGAACAGTGCGAAGCGGTTTTCCGTCCGGACTTGCAAAAAAACAAATAGCTGGCGATGCCGCGGGATCGGACGCTACCCCCGAAATCACCATCGTCCGGCGCGGCCTTGCTGTGGCCTCGCCGGATGCCTTCCTGCACACCGGCATAGAACGCCTCGACACCGCCCTCGGCGGGGGCGTGCCCAAGGCGGCGCTCAGTGAAATCCATGGGCTGGAGACCCGCGATGCCGGCGCCGTGGCCGGCTTTGCGCTGTCGCTCGCCAGCCTGATCCTCAAACAGAAGCAGGGCCTGCCGGTCCTCTGGATCGGAACGGCGGAGATTTTCCGCGAGGCCGGCTTTCCCTATGCCAGGGGCCTCCACGCCTTCTTCGGCATCGAGCCCGAACAATTGCTGTTTTCCGAAGCGCCGAAACTGGTCGACGCGCTGTGGATCGCCGAGGAGGCCGCCCGCATGACGGCCTTCGCCGCCGTCATCCTCGAGATCCGCGGCAGCCCCCGGCTTCTCGACCTTACCGCGACGCGGCGGCTGCACGCCCGCGCCCAGAGCGCCGGCCGGCCAGTATTTTTGCTGCGTCAGGCCGGCCAGGCCGAGCCCACCGCGGCGCCCGTGCGCCTCATTGTTTCGGCAGCGCCCGCGGCGAGCCGCGAAACGCTCGCCGGCGCGCTGGCCGGCTCGATCGGCCGCCCCGCCTTCACCGTCGATATCGGCAAGAGCCGCACGGCCCTGCCCGGACAATTCACACTGGAGTGGAACCCCGATGAGCACGCTTTTGCCGAAAGAAGGCCCGAGGAAGAGCGGGCAACGAATTCTGTCGCTGTGGTTCCCCTATCTTTGCGCGGAGCGGATCCTGCGCCAGCGTCTGGGGCGGTCCTGGCGTTCCCGGCCCTCGCATCACCTGCCCTCATCTTACCCACCGCTTGTGATCAGCCATCGCGACAGCAACGCCCAGCGCATCGCAGCCCTCGACGAGCGGGCTGAGGCGCTGAAGCTGAAGCGCGGCATGGGCATTGCCGACGCCCGCGCCATGCATCCGTCGATCGATGTGGTGGAGGCCGATCCGGAGGCCGACCGCCGTCTGCTCGAAGGCCTCGCCGACTGGTGCGACCGCTACACGCCGCTGGTGGCGATCGACGGCGAGGACGGGCTGTTTCTCGACGTCACCGGCTGCACGCACCTGTTTGGTGGCGAGCGGGCCATGCAAGACGAGATCCTCACCCGTTTCTTCCAGCAGGGTTTCGATGTTCGCGCCGGCCTCGCCTCGACGCCGGGCGCCGCCTGGGCGGCGGCGCGCTTCCACGGCGACCGCATTGTTGCCGGCGGCGAGGAGGCGGCGCTGCTTTCGCCCCTGCCGCTTTCGGCGCTGCGCATCGCGCCCGAAACCCGCGCCAGCCTGGAAAGCGTCGGCCTGCGCACGGCGGGCGCGGTGATGGCCGCACCCCGCGCGCCGCTCGCCCGCCGCTTCGGCGCCACCTTGCTTCTGCGCCTCGACCAGGCGCTCGGCCGGCTCGACGAGGCGGTGTCGCCGCGCCTTCCCGTGGCACCGCTCTCGGTCGAGCGCCATCTTGCCGAGCCGATCGTGCTCACCGACGACATCGAGCGGCTGGTGAGCCGGCTTGCCGTTGCCTTGAAGGCCGACCTCGAGCGCCGCGGCGAAGGCGCGCGGGCGCTCGCCCTTCTCCTCTTTCGCGTCGACGGCCTCGTCAGCCGCATCGCGGTTGGCACCTCGCGCCCCATGCGCGAGCCGCAGCTGATCCGAAAGCTGTTTCACGAACGGCTGACCGCGCTGGAACAGACCATCGATGCCGGCTTCGGCTTCGACCTCGTGCGGCTGTCGGTGCTTTCGGTCGCCGCCTTCGACATGCTGCAGGGCGACCTTGCCGGCGAGACAAGCGACGATGACGCCGACATCGCTTTATTCGCCGACCGCGTGCGTGCCCGTCTCGGCGAAGCCGCCGTGCTGAAGCCGGTCATCGTCGATAGCCACCTGCCGGAGCGCGCCGTTACCACGGTTCCTTTCGCGGAGGCGCCGCAAAGGCGCATGCCGCCGAAGCCCGACCGGACAGCACCTCCGATGACCATCTTCCCGCCGGAGCGGCCGGTACGGCTGTTCCGCTCGCCCGAGCCGATCGAGGTGCCGGCGACCGAGATCCCCGAGGGCCCGCCGATGAATTTCCGCTGGCGGCGCGCGCTTTACCGCGTCGCCCGCGCCGAAGGGCCGGAGCGCATCGCCGCCGAATGGTGGCGGCAGATGCCCGGCGAGGAAGAGGCGCCGACGCGCGACTATTACCGCATCGAGGACAGCGAGGGGCGCCGCTACTGGCTCTACCGCCAGGGCCTCTACAGCAGCGCCTCGCAGGCCGCGCCGCGCTGGTTCATGCACGGCGTCTTCGCATGAACGCGCTGACCGCCATCCCCTATGCCGAGTTCGGCATCCAGTCGAACTTTTCCTTCCTGCGCGGCGCCTCGAAGCCCGAGGAGCTGGTGGTCACGGCGAAATTCTATGGCTTTTCCTCGATCGGCCTTGCCGACCGCAACACGGTCGCCGGCGTCGTGCGGGCCTGGCAGCAGGCCAGGGTCGAGAAGCTGCCCTATCATCCCGGTTGCCGCCTGGTTTTTTGCGACGGCACGCCGGACATTCTGGCTTACCCCCGCAACCGCAAGGGCTGGGGACATCTCTGCCGCATGCTGACGCAGGCCAATCTGCGCGACGAGAACGAGAAGGGCGCGACGCTGCTCGAACTCAACGACCTTCTCGAATGGGGCGATCTGATGTCGCTGGCGATCCTGCCCAACCTGTCGGGAGGCGCGGAAGACAATCTGACGCTCATTAGCCGGCTTAAGGATCGTTTCGGCGCCGCGCTTCGGCTTGCCGTGGCGCCTGATTACGGCGGCAACGACCGCTTCCGCATCGAGCAGGCGGCGGCGATGGCCCAACATCTGCACATCCCGCTGATGGCGACCAACGACGTGCTCTATCATGCCGCCGACCGCCGCCCGCTGCAGGACGTGCTGACCGCGATCCGCCTCAACACGCCGGTTTCCGAGGTCGGGCTGGAGCTGACGGCAAATGCCGAGCGTCATCTGAAGACGCCGCTGGAGATGGCGCGGCTTTTCCGCCGGCACCCTGAAGCGCTGGCGGAGACGCTGCGCTTCGCCGACGAGCTCACCTTCTCGCTCAGCGACCTCGAATACAATTATCCGGACGAGCCGACGGAATCCGGCCTCGGACCGCAGGCCGAGCTCGAACGCCTAGCGCGGGAAGGAGCGGCCGTGCGCTATCCGGCCGGAATCCCGGAAGAAGTGCTGCGGCGCATCGGCAGCGAGCTCGCTCTGATCGAGCGGCTGAACTATGCGCGCTATTTCCTGACCGTCTATGACATCGTGAAATTCGCCCGCAGCAAGGGTATCCTTTGCCAGGGGCGCGGCTCGGCCGCCAATTCGGTCATTTGCTTCTGCATCGGCATCACCGAGGTCGGCCCTGACCGGATCGATGCCCTCTTCGAGCGCTTCATCTCCGAGAAACGTAACGAGCCTCCCGACATCGACGTCGACTTCGAGCATGAACGGCGCGACGAGGTCATCGCTTATATTTACGAGAAATACAGCGCCAAGCGCACGGCGCTGGCCGCCGCCGTCATCAGCTATCGCGGCCGCTCCGCCCTGCGCGAGGTGGCGAAGGCCATGGGCTTGTCCGAAGACGTCAGGAGCGCCCTGTCGAGCACCATCTGGGGCTGGTCGACCTCGGAGCTCGGCGAAAGGGAAGCCAATGCCGGCGGCCTCGACCGCGCCGATCCGCTGTCGCGGCAGGTGCTGGAACGCGCCAACGAGATCATCGGCTTCCCCCGCCATCTCTCCCAGCATGTCGGCGGCTTCGTCATCACCCGCGACCGGCTCGACGAGGTCGTGCCCATCGTCAAGACGGCGATGGAAGAGCGCAAGATGGTCGAGTGGGACAAGGACGATCTCGACGCGGTCAAGATCCTCAAGGTGGATGTGCTGGCGCTCGGCATGCTGACCTGCCTGAAGCGAGCCCTGACCTTGCTCACGCATCATTATCCGCAGGCGCGTGACAAATACGGCCGGCCGCATCAGTTGAGCTCGCTGCCGCCGGAGGACCCTCGCGTCTACGACATGATCTGCCGGGCCGACACGCTGGGCGTCTTCCAGATCGAATCGCGCGCCCAGATGTCGATGCTGCCGCGGCTTCAACCGCGTGAATTCTACGATCTCGTCATCGAGGTGGCGATCGTGCGGCCCGGCCCGATCCAGGGCGACATGGTGCACCCCTATCTGCGTAGACGGCAGGGCAAGGAGAAAGCCGAATACCCGAAGCCGGAATTGAAGGAGATTCTCGGCAAGACGCTGGGCGTGCCGCTGTTCCAGGAGCAGGCGATGAAGATCGCCATCGTTGCCGGCGGCTTCCAGCCGGGCGAGGCCGATGAGCTGCGGCGCGCAATGGCCACCTTCAAGCGCACCGGCACGATCGGCAACTACCGCCAGCGCATGATCGACGGCATGGTCGACAAGGGCTACCAAAAGGAATTCGCCGAGCGTTGCTTCAAGCAGATCGAAGGCTTTGGCGAATATGGCTTTCCGGAAAGCCACGCCGCCTCCTTCGCGCTGCTGGTCTATGCCTCCTGCTGGTTCAAGACCTTCTATCCCGACGTGTTCTGCGCCGCGATTTTGAACTCGCAGCCGATGGGGTTCTATCAGCCGGCCCAGCTCGTTCGCGACGCGCGCGACCATGGCGTGGAGGTGCGTGAGGTCGATATCAACCATTCCCTCTGGGATTGCACGCTGGAGAAGTCCGGTTTCGATCCTTCGCGCATCCTCGAACGCCATGCCTCGATGCGCGGCGTCATCGAGACGGCTCATGCGGTGCGGCTTGGCTTCCGTCAGATCAAGGGGCTTTCGGAGGAAGGGATGGAGGCCGCCGTCGCCCGGCGCGGCGACGGCTATCGATCGGTCAGGGATGTCTGGCTGCGTTCAGGCCTCGATGTCGGCGAGATCGAAAGGCTGGCCCAGGCAGACGCCTTCCGCTCGCTCGGCCTCGACCGACGCGCGGCGCTCTGGGAGGTGCGCGCGCTGGACGGCAGGAGCGCTGCCGAGAAACTGCCGCTGTTCGACCAGCCCACGCTCCGACTGCGCGAGCTGGAGCCCGAGACGAAGCTGCCGAAAATGCCGCTCGGCGAGCATGTCGTCCACGACTATCGCTCGCTCGGCCTGTCGCTGAAGGAACATCCCGTCGCCTTCCTGCGCGAGCGGCTTGACCGCGCCGGCATCACCCCTAATGTCCGCCTGCCGTCGGTGCGCGACGGCCGCCGCGTCACCGTCGCCGGCCTGGTGCTGGTGCGCCAGCGCCCCGGCAAGGGCAATGCGATCTTCCTAACGCTGGAGGACGAAAAGGCGATCGCCAATGTCATCATCTGGCCGCGCGTCTTCGACCGCTTCCGCTCTATCGTGATGGGCGCACGCTTCATCCGCGTCACCGGCAAGCTGCAGCAGGAATCGGATGTCATCCACATCGTCGCCGACAGGATCGAGGATTTGACGCCCTGGCTGAGCGTCCTCCTGCAGGAGCCGCCCACCATCGAGCATCAGCCCGCCGGGTCATCGAATGGACCGGAGCGCTCCGCGAACCGCGGCCTGCCGGGGCGGCAGCATGTCGACGCCCTGTCGGGCGCGGCGCAACAGGTCATGCCCAAGGGGCGCAATTTCCAGTAGCGGCAACCGGTCCGCCAGCGCGATTCACGACGGCCCGCCGAGCCGCGGCGGCGGCTTGAGCGCGTCTTCGGCCGAGATCGTGCGTGCTTCCGAAGGCAGCATGATCGGGATGCCGTCACGCACCGGATAGGCAAGTTTCGCCACGCGCGAGATCAGCTCGCTGCGCTCGGCGTCCCAGGTCAGCGGTCCTTTGGTCAGCGGGCAGGCGAGCAGTTCCAGCAATTTCGGGTCGACCGTGGCTTTGCGCCCGTCACGTCCGTCCGCCGCCATCGCACTTTTCCATTGTCCAACTGCCGCCGGCCTAAGTGTTGAGATTCAGGTCAGGCCGATTTTCACCTGAATCATTACGCTTACTGCAGGCTCGAGCCAAAATCCTCATCCTCGCGCGCCAGCGTAATTTCGGTGATGGCGATCAGCGTCTCGGCGCGCGTCTTCAGATCCGCCGCCTCGAGCAGGGCCTGCTTCTCGGCCGGCCCATAGGGCGCCATCATCGACAGCGCGTTGACCAGCATGGCGTTCTCGGCGCGGCTCACGCTTTCCCAGTCGGCCTCAAGGTCATTGGCCTGCAGATAGGCGCGGAACGCCTTGAGCAGGGCAGGGCGGTCGACCTCGGCACCGGCCGGATCCTCCTCGAGATCGGCGAGGAAGGGCGCCATCCGGCATTGCCGGAACGGCGTCTTGACCGCCAGCTCATCTGTGACGCGGAAGCGGCAGACGCCTTGCAGCGAGATCAGGTAGCGCCCGTCGCCGGTCTCGGCAAGCGAGATGATGCGCCCGGCACAGCCGACGCTGCAAAGCTCGGGCTCGCCGTCGTCGCGCAACGCGCCGTCGAGGCTGGGCTGGATCATGCCGATCAACCGCGGCCCGGCCATCGCCTCATCGATCATCTCCAGGTAGCGCGGCTCGAAAATGTTGAGCGGCATGCGGCCGCCGGGCAGCAGCAGCGCCCCGGCGAGCGGAAACACCGGGATCCTCGACGGCAGATCCCTGGCGAGCCGGTAGCGGGCGTTTCCGACCTGCACCTCAACCCTCCGCCTGCGCTTCAACTCTCGAAAGCGTCGCCGGGCAGCGTATCAATCTGCGATCTCCTCTTACGCAACCCAGCCTGTTTAAACCCTTAACCGGCAGGGGCAAGCCGCTGCCGCCTATCTGGCGCAGTCGCCGCCTTGCGCAAGACCCTCCTGGCAAAAGGGGCCGGCAGCAAAGCCGGCAAAACGCTCAGGAGAACAACAGCGACGACAGCTTGCGCCGCGCCGACAGCGTCGCCTCGTCGGTCATCCCCCATGCCTCGAAGAACTTCAACAGCTGCGCACGCGCGCCATCGTCGTTCCACGTCCGGTCGGCCCTGACGATCGCCAGCAGGTTGTCGGCGGCCTGCATCCGCTCGCCGCGCGCATTCTGCACCATCGCCAGGTCGAACCGCGCCTGGTGATCGTTTGGATTGGCGGCGAGCCGGCGTTCGAACTCGGCCGGATTGCCGAGCGCGGCGGCTTCCGCCGCGAGCGTCATCTTGGCGCGCAGCGCGGCAAGCGCCGGCGCGTCCTTCTTGTCCTCCGGCGCCTTGGCAAGCACCGTCTCGGCGCCTTGGCTGTCGCCGGCCTCGAACAGGATCTCCCCGAGCCCGGCGATGGCCTCGATGGTTTCGGGCGACTGCTCGAGGATCGCATCATAGATGTCGGCCGCGGTCTGGGTGTCGCCTGCCTCGCGCGCCTCGGCGGCCGCGGCCAGCGCTTCGGTGATCTGCGGCGCGCCGCCGCCGCCCTTGCCGCCGACCTTCTGGATGAACTGCGTGATCTGGCTTTCCGGAATGGCGCCCATGAAGCCGTCGACCGGCTGGCCGTCCTTGAAGGCGATGACCGCGGGAATCGACTGGATGCCGAGCTGGCCGGCGACTGAGGGATGGTCGTCGATGTTCATCTTGACCAGCTTGACCTTGCCGCCGGCAGCCTTGACCGCCTTTTCGAGCTGCGGCGTCAGCTGCTTGCACGGCCCGCACCAGGGCGCCCAGAAGTCGACCAGCACCGGCTGGCGGCGCGATTCCTGGATGACGTCGGCCGCGAACGTCGCGGTCGTCGTATCCTTGACGAGATCCGCGGCCGCAGGCGCCTCGCCGAGCGATACCTTGCCGCGGTCGCCCCCGCCATATTGCACGGATTGGGCGTACTGGCCGGCATTGCCGCCAAATGAGCCGCTGAACGGATTGTTGTCACTCATGTCGTCGCCCTTTCGGTCGCGTCGTCGCCGGCTTCGGGGGTGCGGCGCGTTATTGTCGGATTTCGGTTTCGCCATCCATGTGGCGATCAGCCCGAGACTTTCAAGATAACAGGATCGTGGCCGGTTGCCTCGACGAATTTGACGAGATCGGCAGCGGCGATGGCCGTCGTCGCCTCATTGGTCAGGGGATGGCCGTTGATGACCTCGTGGCTCATCAATTCCTGGTCCAGAACCACCTTGATCCGCCCGGCCGTGTCGTTGATCAGGCCGAAGATGGTAACCGCGCCGGGAATGACGCCGAGCAGCTCCATCAGCATTTCCGGCTTGCCGAAGGAGACGCGGCTGGCGGCGCCGATCAGATGGTGGATCTGCTTGAGATCCACCACGGCCTCCTCGCCGACGGTGACGAGAAAGTAATTGTCCTTCTTGTCCTTGAGAAAGAGGTTCTTGGTGTGGCCGCCCGGGATCTCTCCGCGCAGCGCCTGCGAATCGGCGACCGTGAACAAGGGCGGGTGGCGCACCGTCGAGACGGAAATGCCGAGATCGGCAAGAAAGGCATAAAGCTCGGCTTCGGTCTTCGGCATCGGTCCTCGCATCATCTGGAAAGCTTGTGCCGTTTACGGCGAACGATGCCCTTGGGGCAAGATCGCCCGGCTGGGCCAACGCAATCCGCCGGTTCGAAACCAACCTTCCCTATAGGAAGAGCTAGCTCCAAAAAGACCGTCATTTCCCTGTTGCAATCGCCGCGCTCTTCGGCCATATAGGCGCGGCTTGCGGCCCAAGGCCGCGCGAGCGGGTGTAGCTCAGGGGTAGAGCACAACCTTGCCAAGGTTGGGGTCGGGCGTTCGAATCGCCTCACCCGCTCCAGTTTCCTTCAGGGAATCAAGCAAACGAAAAAGCCGCGGTTCGCCGCGGCTTTTTCGCGTTTGTAGCCTTCAGAACAAGATTCCGTTCTCCCCATCCCCCATACCGTGGCGGCGCAGTGAACGATCCCGATCGGCAGCGCCAGCAACGGCTTGGAGCGGATCAGAAGGATATAGATCGTGAATTGGGCGCATGCGGCGAGCAGCCCAGGCAAAGCGCCAACGCCTGCCATCATCAGCAGCATCATCCAGGGGACCACGATGAAACCGGGAACGTTCGTTCCGTGCCCTGCGCCCATCGTGAAAATCGCGATGAGGAACCCGACAAGGCCCAGGCCTACCCCGGCCGCGATCGTCTTCAGCATTGCGCTGCTCTCCGCGATTTGTGGCTCGGCTCATGCTGGCCGGGCAAAATAGGTCGCGACGGAAAGGAAGCGCCCTGCCGCCTGATCCTGACGGTTTGGCGCCTTTGCTGGAACAATTCCAGGAAAGTCCCTAACGGCTCGCCGCTCTCGCCGAAGCCTCAGTCCGGAATTGCGCAAAAACAAGAAAAGTCGAGCGGTTCGGCGTTTCCATGAAACCTTGAACCGCGCTACCCCAACCTAGCCCTCGTCGTCCTCGGCGTCGCCAGCAGCAGGCTCGTCTCGCTGCCAGTGATCCCGGCGATCAGCCTTATCCGCCGCAGCACGGCGTCGAAGTCCGTGAGTGAGGCGGTGCCGAGCTCGACCACCAGGTCCCAGCGGCCGTTGGTGGTGTGGATGGTCGACACCTCGGGAAAACCGCCAAGCGCCCTGATCACGCGGTCCGCGGCATGGCCCTCGATCTCGATCATCATCACGCCGCGGATGCGCTGGTCGACCGCATCGGCGCGCAGCACCACCGTGTAGCCGATGATCTCGCCGGATTTCTCCAGCCGCTCCATGCGCGCCCGGACCGTCGCGCGCGAGACGCCGAGATCGAGCGCGAGATCGGAGACGCTGCGCCGCGCATCGTGCCTCAGAAGCGTCACCAGTCTCTCGTCGAGCGCGTCCATTTTGACCATTTCGAGCAGCCGATATGCCCACTATGATAAATCGACCTTTTCGAAATGCCAATTTATCCTGTTCAAACCGCCAGGCAGCGGTGGTTCACTTCGGCAAATCAAACGCAAAAGCGGAAAGAAGTGATGCGCTGCAGGATCGTCGGCGCGCCGGTGCAGGACGGCGCGGGCAGGATGGGATGCGAGATGGGGCCGAGCGCGCTGCGCACAGCGGGGCTTGTCGCGGTGCTGTCGGAGCTCGGCCATGAGGTCGAGGACTGGGGCGCGGTTGAGAAGGCGGCGGCGCGCCCTGTCGCTCATGGCAATCTCGCCCTGAAGGCGCTGCCCGAAATCTCCGCCTGGACGGCGGCGATTTCCGAGACCGCCTACGCGGCGTCGAGGGATGCCATGCCGATCTTCCTCGGCGGCGACCACTCGATCTCCGCCGGCACCGTCTCCGGGGTGGCGCGCCGCGCCGCCGACCGCGGCCGGCCGCTCTTCGTGCTGTGGCTCGACGCCCACCCGGATTTCCACACGCTCGACACCACCACCAGCGGCAATCTGCACGGCGTGCCGCTCGCCTATGCCAGCGGCCGCCCCGGCTTCAACGGCTATTTCCCCGACCTGCCCGCCGCAGTCGACCCGGCCCGCGTCTGCACCATGGGCCTGCGCAGCGTCGATCCGGCCGAGCGCCGCGCGCTGAAGGACGCGGGTGTGACCGTGCATGACATGCGCGCCATCGACGAGCACGGCATCGCCCCGCTGCTGCGGGCTTTCCTGGCCAGGATCGAAGAGGCAAACGGGCTGCTGCATGTCAGCCTCGACGTCGACTTCCTCGACCCCTCGATCGCGCCGGCCGTCGGCACCACGGTTCCGGGCGGCGCCACCTTCCGCGAGGCGCATCTGGTGATGGAGATGCTCTCCGACAGCGGCCTGGTCTCCAGCCTCGACCTGGTCGAACTGAACCCGTTCCTCGACGAACGCGGCCGTACCGCGACCCTGATGGTCGACCTTACCGCCAGCCTGATGGGCCGCCGCATCATGGATCGCCCGACCCGCAGCCATTCCGGAAGCCTCTGATCATGACCCAGCCGTCCCGCCTTGCCATCGTCCCCTTCGTCAGCGTCGACCGCATGATGAAGCTGGTGCTCGCCATCGGCCTCGAGCGCTTCCTCACCGAGCTTGCCGGCTATATCGAGGAGGATTTCCGCCGCTGGGAGCTGTTCGACAAGACGCCGCGCGTCGCCTCGCACAGCCATGACGGCGTCATCGAGCTGATGCCGACCAGCGACGGCCGCCTCTACGGCTTCAAATATGTCAACGGCCACCCGAAGAACATGCGCGAAGGCCGCCAGACCGTCACCGCCTTCGGCGTGCTCGCCGATGTCGGCTCCGGCTATCCGATGCTCTTGACCGAGATGACGATCCTGACGGCGCTGCGCACCGCCGCGACCTCGGCGGTTGCCGCCAAATATCTGGCACCGAAAGGCTCGCGCGCCATGGCCATCATCGGCAACGGCGCCCAGTCCGAGTTCCAGGCCGTCGCGTTCAAGGCGCTGCTCGGCATCGACCGGCTGCGGCTCTACGACATCGACCGCTCTGCTTCCGAAAAATGCGCCCGCAACCTCGCCGGCAAGGGCTTCGACATCACCATCTGTTCGACCGGGCAGGACGCGGTGGAAGGCGTCGACATCATCACCACGGTGACCGCCGACAAGCAGTACGCCACCATCCTCACCGACAACATGGTCGGTTCCGGCGTCCACATCAACGCCGTCGGCGGCGACTGTCCCGGCAAGACCGAGCTGCACCGCGATATCCTTTTGCGCTCCGACATCTTCGTCGAGTTTCCGCCGCAGACGCGCATCGAGGGCGAGATCCAGCAGCTCGATGCCGATCATCCGGTGACCGAGCTGTGGCAGGTCATGACCGGCCAGGCCGAGGGCCGCAAGACGAAGGAGCAGATCACGCTGTTCGATTCCGTCGGCTTTGCAACGGAGGATTTTTCCGCGCTGCGCTATGTCCGCGACCAGCTCCAGGCGACCGGCCTCTACGAGGAGCTCGACCTGCTCGCCGACCCCGACGAGCCGCGCGACCTGTTCGGCATGCTGCTGAGGGCCGCCATGCAACCGGCGGCGTGAGGGAATGAGCGCGTAATCTCCCCCCTTGAGGGGGAGATGGCCGGCAGGCCAGAGGGGGTCGCCTCGCGTGGAGAGCCAACCTCCATCTGCCGCAGCAGGCCGAGCCCAGTCGGACCGACCCCCTCTGTCGCCTTCGGCGACATCTCCCCCTCAAGAGGGGAGATTACACGCTACTTCTGCACCGCCGCGCAGCTTTCCCTCTCCACCAGCACTGGCGCCAGCACCTCGCGGCGCGACGGCGCCTCGGGCTCGCCGACGCGCTCGAGCAGCAGGCTGACCGCCCGCGTTCCGATCTTTTCGACCGGCTGCGCGATCGTCGTCAGCGGCGGCCATGTGGTGACCGCATAGGGGATGTCGTCGAAACCGATCAGCGACATGTCGTCGGGCACCCGCAAGCCGCGCGTGCGCAGCGCGGTGATGGCGCCCATGGCCATCAAATCGTTGCAGGCGAACACCGCCGTGATCTCCGGCGCCTGCGTCATCAGCCGCTCCATCGCCAGGCGTCCGCCGGCGAAATGATAGTCGGAATCGACCACCGACGAAGCAGGCAGGTCGATACCTGCCTCCGCGAGTGCCCGGGTAAAACCGCGCAGGCGGGCCGGGCTGGAGCTCGAATCGCGCGGACCGCCGATGACGCCGATTTTGCTGTGGCCGAGCCCGACCACATGGCGCCCGGCGAGATAGCCGCCGTGATCGTGGTCGACCAGCACGGAATCGACATGGACAGAATGGATCTCGCGGTCGAGCAGCACCGCCGGCAGGGCGGCGGACAGGTGCGAGAACACCCGCGCATGGTCTGACGAACCGGCGAAGATCAGTCCGTCGATCTGCTTTGCCATCAACACCGACAGATAGCGCTCTTCCTTCTCGGCGCTGCCATCCGAGTTGCACAGGATCACCGTATAGCCGGCCACGAAGCCGGCATCCTCGATCTGGCGCGCCACGCTGGCGAAGAACGGGTTGGAATTGTCCGGGAGCAGCAGGCCGATGGTCTTGGTCTCCCCGCGCCTCAGACTCCGCGCCAGCGAGTTCGGGCTGTAGCGCAGGGCGGTGATCGCCGCGCGCACGCGCTCGGCCGTCTCCGGCTCGACATGGCGCGTGCGGTTCATCACATGCGAGACCGTTGCGACGGACACCCCCGCATAGCGCGCGACATCGGCAATTGTGGTCATGGTTCCCTCTGACCCTCTAGCGGATCCTCCGCAACAGCCTCTCCCGATAAGCGTCTAGGATGACGGCGAGCACGATGACAAGGCCAATCACGATCGGTTTGAAATTGTCGCCGACGCCGAGCAGCTGCAGCCCGGTGCTGAGCACCTGCAGGATGCAGGCGCCGACCAGCGTGCCGATGATCGAGCCCTTGCCGCCGCTGAGGCTGGTGCCGCCGATGATGACGGCGGCGATTGCATTGAGCTCGTAGCCGACGCCGGCGATCGGGCTGCCGATGTTCAAGCGCAGCAGATAGACCATGGCCGCGATGCCGGCCGTCAGCCCGCTGATGGTGAAGGCCGCGACCTTGTAGAAATCCGGATTGTGGCCGGAGAGGCGCACCGCCTCGTCATTGGTGCCGACGGCGAAGATCATGCGGCCGAACACGGTGAAGCGCAGCACGAACCAGCCCGCCGCGATCACCAGCACCGCGACCAGGAAGATCGACGGCAGGAAGCCGCCGATGATCAGATTGCCGAAATCGACGAAACTCTGCGGCAGCCCGGTGATGGTCGAATTGTCGCTGACCACGCGCGCGGCGCCCGCCGCCATGTTGAGCATGCCGAGCGTGACGATGAAGGACGGGATCTTCCAGCGCGTCGAGATCCAGCCGTTGAGGAAGCCGCAGGCAGCACCGGTCGCCATGCAGGCGAGCAGCGCCAAAGTGATCGCGACGGCCGGCGACAGGCTTTCGTCGATCATGACGGTGGCGCCGACCACGGTGCAGAGCGCCAGCACCGAGCCGACCGAAAGGTCGATGCCGCCGGTGAGAATGACGAAGGTCATGCCGGCGGCGAGCACCGTGTTGATGGCGATCTGCACGAAGATCTTCAGCGCGTTGCCGGGCGTGGCGAAGTAAGGCGCTGTGAGCGAGAAGAACAGCGTGATCAGCACCAGCGCCAGAAGCACGCCGGCGTCGCGGATCAGGAAGCGCAGGAACTTCGCCCTGCCGGGAGAAACAGGCGCCGACACGAGGGTTTCGGACGTCTCGCTCATGGTCGCACATACTCCTGGTAGGCGAGCGACAGGATGCGCTCCTGGTCGAATTCGGCTCGCGGCACCTCGCCGACGATCTTGTTCTTGGAAAAGACGATGATGCGATGGCACATGCCCATCAGCTCCGGCAGGTCGGAAGACACCATGATGATGCCTTTTTGAGCCGCCGCCAGCATCCACAGAAGCTGGTAGATCTCGCGCCGCGCGCCGATGTCGACGCCGCGCGTCGGCTCGTCGAGGATCAGCGTCGAGGTGCCGCGGAACAGCCATTTGGCCAACACCACCTTCTGCTGGTTGCCGCCCGAGAGATTGCGCACCGCCTGCTCGATCGAGCTTGCCTTGACGCGCAGCTGGCCGATGAGATCGTTCGCTGCCGCGGCTTCGGCCCGGCGGTTGACCAGCCCGTGGCGCGACACCTTGCCGAGATCGGTGATGGTGATGTTCTTGTCCACGGCCAGATCGAGCAGCAGGCCCTGGCCCTTGCGATCCTCGGTAAGCAGGCTGAGCCCATGCCGCACGGCATCCTTGGGCGCCGTGATCGCCACCGGCTTGCCGTCGATCTCGACGACGCCGTCGAGCCTCGGATCGGCGCCGAACAGGGCCCGCATGGCTTCGGTCCGGCCGCTGCCGACCAGACCGGCGACGCCCAAGATCTCGCCGTGGCGGACGTTGAAGGAAATTTCGGGCGTCACGGCGCTGCGCTTCAGATTGGTGACGCTGAGCGCGACCTTGCCCGGCACGATCGAGGCGTCGAAGCCGAATTCGTCGGCGATGTCGCGGCCGATCATCATGCGCACGACATCCGGCACGCTGAGGCCGTGGAGGTCGCGGGTCGCGACCAGCCTGCCGTTGCGCAGGATGGTCACCCGGTCGCCGATCTCGAACACTTCGTGCAGCCGGTGCGAGATGTAGATGATGGTGACGCCCCTGGCCTTCAGCCGCTTGATGATGGCGAACAGCCGCCCGATCTCCGGCGGCGTCAGCGTCGCCGTCGGCTCGTCGAGCACCAGCAGCTTGCTGTCGTAGCTCAGCGCCTTGGCGATCTCGACCAGCTGCATCTGCGCGAGGCCGAGCGCTTCGACCCGCGTCCTCGGATCGACGTCGAGCCCGACCTCCTTGAGCAGCGCGACGGCGCGCCGGTTGAGCGCCTTGCGGTCGACGATGCCGAAGGCGCGGCGCGGCAGGTTTTCCAGCATCAGGTTCTCGGCGATGCTGAGATAGGGCAGAAGGTTCAGCTCCTGGTGCACGATGCGGATGCCGCTTAGCTGCGCATCATGCGGCGTCTTCGGCTGATAGGGCTGGCCGTTGAAGGCGATCGTGCCGCTGTCCGGCTGGTAAATGCCGGCCAAGAGCTTGATCAGCGTCGATTTGCCGGCGCCGTTCTCGCCGAGGACGATATGCGTCTCGCCGCGCGCGAACGACAGCGAGACGTCGCTCAGCGCGACCACGCCGGGAAAGATCTTTCCTACCCCTTCAAGGGAAAGAACCACATCGTCCATGCAGCAATCCTGAACGGCGCTCATCGCCGCCGGCTGCTTGCCGGCGGCGATGATGAGACAAGCGAATGGATGGCGCCAGAGGGAGTCCCGGCGCCTCTGCTCGCCTCAGGCGGTGATCAGCTTGACGTCGGTCTTGACCCAGCCGGAGAACTTCTCGCCGGCAAGCTCGCGCAGGCCGTAGTCGATGCCCATGGCCGCCATCTGCGCGCCATACTGCTCGACCGTGGCGAGCATCTTGCCTTCCTTGAGCAGCGGGCCGACCGCCGGTATGTTGTCGAAGCCGACCACCTTGATCTGACCCGACTTGCCGGCCGCGTCGATCGCCTTGACGACGCCGAGCGCCATCGAATCGTTCGCCGCCATCACGCCCTGGATGTCGGGGTGCTGGGTGAGGAAGTTGGTCATCAGCGTGTTGGCTTCCTCGGTCTCCCAATGCGCGGTCTTCGAATCGAGCAGGTCGAGGCCGTGCTCCTTCACCGAATCGTCGAAGCCGAGCTTGCGCTGCTTGGCGTTGTCGGCTTCCGGATTGCCTTCGAGGATGACGACCTTGCCGCCCTTGCCCAGCGCCTTGCCGAGCGCGTCGCCGGCGAGCTTGGCGCCGGCGCGGTTGTCCGGCCCGAAGAAGGCAAGGTCGATGCCGGCCTTCTTCTTGGCCTCATCGTCGAGCGCGACGTCGATGTTGATGACCTTGATGCCGGCCTTCAGCGCCTTGGCGATCGGCGTGACCATCGCCTTCGAATCGGCCGGCGCCACGACGATGATGTTGTAGTTCTGGGTGATGAAGTTCTCGATCGCATCGACCTGCGCGGCGAAATCGCGCTCGTCCTTCATGCCGACGGCGGCGAAATCGAACTTGTCCTTGTTCTTGGCCGCATAGTCCTCCGCGCCGGCCTGCATCTGCTTGAAGAACTCGTTGGCCAAAGACTTCATGACCAAGCCGACCTTCGGCTTGTCGGCCGCAAACGCCGGACCGAACGGCAGCGCCAACGCGCCGGCCGCCAGCGCGCCGGTCTTGAGAAACTTGCGCCTGGAGACCCGGCCTAGATCGAGCCCATGCGAATTTGAAACCTTGCTCATGCTTTCCTCCTCCTGAAGAGCGTAATCGGTTACGTAACCGATTACGCAAAAACTACTGCTTGTCTTCGTCGGATGTCAACACGCTCGCGGAGGAAGCGTACCCGAGCAGCCTGCCGGGCGGATATCGCAGCGTCGGCCCCGGCTTAGGTCTGCCGCTGGCTATTTCCCAGCCGGAGTTCGACGCTCTCGTCGGGCAAATGCCTTTGCGCATAGGCGGGGATCTTGAACCGCTTGCGGTATGCGCCGGGCGCCAGCCCCGTCACACGTTTGAACAAGCGACGGAAGAACGCAGGCTCTTCGTACCCGACCTGCCAGCTCACGTCGTCGATTGACGCGTCGGTGCGCTCCAGTCGGCGCTTGGCGTCCTCGATCCTCAAGCGCTGTACATAGGCGATCGGGCTCAGGCCGGTTGCGCTCGTGAACCGGCGTTTGAAGGTGCGCTCCGTGAGCTGGGCGCAGCGGATCATCTCTTCTATGGGATTGGCGACCGAAAATCGGGTGGCGATCAAGTCCTGCGCCGCCTGAACGGCAAGATCGCCATGATCCTTGCGACCCTCAAAGATGATGTAGGGCGCAAGACCGTCCTGATGCCACTGCAGCGCGAATGAGCGCGCCACGGCCTGGGCTGCGGTCGCGCCGGCGTGTCGGGCGATCAGGTACAACACCAGATCATGCCAGGTCATGGAAGCACCCGAGGAGATGAGCTCCTCCCGCTTGCCCGACACCACCAGCACACGATCCGGGTGGATAGGCACTTGTGGAAACGTCCGGCCGAAGTCGCCGGCGTAGCCATAATGCACGGTCGCGTCCACGCCATCGAACAGACCGGTTTCGGCAAGCAGGAAGATGCCTGAGCACGCCGAGCACAAGATCGCGCCGCGGCCATGCATGGCGCGGAACCAGTCGATCAGTTCCGGATGCAGGTCCTTTCGCCAGCCGTTCGGCCCAAGCAGGATCGAAGGAACAATGACGATGTCGGTCATATCCACCTCCGCCACACTTCGCTGAACCATGACCGGCACGCGGCTGGCCAGTTCCAGAGCGCCCGTTTCTAGGCCGACGATCTCAATCTCGAAGGGCGGAGCCTGGCGCGGCTCGCTGCCCGGCAGCGGCATTATTTTGAAAGCATTCATCACGTCGAAGATGCCCGACAACGTGGACACCACGGCCTCTGGAATGGCCACCAGACTCACGTGAAGCGGCTCGGATGCGGCAGTGGTGAAGTGACGATGCATGTCGGCTAATCCATGTCGCAGGCGCCGCAACCATAGCGCCCGGCGCGCGCGGCCGCCAGTTTCTCTCCTGTTTCTCTCCTGACGACGGGCCAGTGGCACAAATGGCCCGATTCTGGAGAGTCGCGCTCTCCCGTTTCTTCCCTGTTCCTGCGATTCAGCCGCTGCCTCGGGGGTTGCCCGAGCGATTGGACAGGAGACTTGGACATGGAGCATACCCACAACCATAAGATCGATCCGGCAAAACTCTATGCGCTCGTCGCGCGAGCGATCGGTGATATTTCGGCCGGCTACGGCGGAGTCATGATCAGCCTCGGCCACCGTCTCGGTCTTTACAAGGCCATGGCGGGCCTCGGACCCCTCAGTGCCCGCGCGCTCGCGGGGCGCGCCGGCTGTGCCGAACGTTACGTACGCGAATGGCTCAATTCCCAAGTGGCGGGCGGCTATATCGTCTACCACCCGGTCAGCGACACCTACGAGTTGACAGCCGAACAGGAAGTCGTGCTCGCCGACGAGGACAGCGCCGTCTTCATTCCCAACGCTTGGGCGGTGCCCGCTTCGATGTGGGCCGACGAAGAGAAGGCCGTGGAGGCTTTCCGCACCGGCAAGGGCATCGCCTGGGGAGATCATGACGGACGCCTGGCCTGCGGCGTGGCCGCCTTTTACCGGAACGGCTACAAGGCCAGTCTCGTCAGCGAATGGCTGCCATCCCTGGAGGGCGTCGTCGAGAAGCTCAGGACTGGTGCGCTTGTCGCCGACATCGGGTGCGGCCACGGCCATTCGACGGCGCTCATGGCAAAGGCCTTTCCGGCTTCCCGCTTCCATGGCTTCGACAATCACGAAGACTCGCTGGTGGAGGCCCGTCGCGGCGCCGCCAAGCAGAGCTTGGAAGGGCGCGTGGCGTTCGAAAAGGCGCGGGCCGACGACTACCCGGGCAGCGGCTACGATCTGATCTGCTTCTTTGATGCCCTGCATGACATGGGCGATCCTGTCGCCGCGGCAGTGCATGCATCAAAGGCGCTGGCGCCGGACGGGACGGTGATGCTGGTCGAGCCTTTCGCCAATGACCGGGTCGAGGACAACATCTCGCCGGTGGCGAGAATGTATTACGCGGCCTCCACCACCATCTGCTGCGCCCACGCTATTTCGGACGGCGGCCGCCTCGTGCTGGGCGCCCAGGCCGGCGAGGCACGGCTGGCGGAAGTGTTCCGCAAGGCCGGGTTCACCCGTTTCCGTCGTGCCTTCGAGACGCCGTTCAACTTGGTCCTCGAGGCCCGGCTCTGACCTTCGAAAGCTAACACCCGTCGGTCGCAGCGGACGACTTCCGGCCTCGCGGCGCAAAGGGGGCGCGGGGCGGGTGGCAATCCCTTCGATCCCAACAAACAGGAGACTGATCATGAAAAACATTCTCGCAGGCATAGGCTTCGCCATCGCTACCGTACTTGCCGCACCGCTCGCCGTTGCGCAGGAACTGCCGGCGGCCGAGCAGACCTACAAGGAAATCGAGGCGACGCTCGGCATCGTGCCGAGCCATATCAAGGCCTATCCAAAGTCGGCAGTCGCCGGCGCTTGGACGATGTTCAAGGGTCTCGAGCTTCAACCCAAGAACAACGCTCTCGAACCGAAGGTAAAGTCGCTCATCAACGTCGCGGTGGCGGCGCAGATTCCGTGCCGTTACTGCATCTGGCTGGAAACCAAGATGGCCAAGGACCGCGGCGCCACCGACGAGGAGGTCGCCGAAGCCGTGGCCCATGCCGGCTACGTCCGGCACTGGAGCGCCGTGCTGAATGGCCTGCAGATCGACTTCGAAACCTTCAAGACCGAATTTGGCGGCGACTGACGGCAGGCGGTGCCCGGCGTTTCAACCGGGCACCGCCCCTTCCTGCACGCCCCACCACATGGGAACTCTCATGGAACTGCTCATCAACGCGGCGAACATTCTTTACGTGATTGCCTACTTCACGATGGACATGCTGCGCCTGCGAATACTCACCCTGACGGCGGCAACCTGCCTGGCAGTATACTTCTACGGCCAGCCCGTCCCGATGTTGAACGTCGTGGCATGGAACGTCTTCTTCATCGGCCTGAACGTGGTCCACATCACCCGGATCGTGCGCGCGCGGTACACTGGCGCAGCGACCTGATTGCCGGTGGCAGTGCCTCAAAGCATCGGGTGCACCGATTCGATCATGGCCCCGAAATCGAGTTTGGTCTCGCCTCGCGGCCGTCGAATCGCTCGATTGATCACCGCCAGCCGAGTGCCGGCGCGACGTGCTTCAGGATCGCCTCGATGACATGGGCATTGTAGTCGACGCCGAGCTGGTTGGGCACGGTGAGCAGCAGCGTGTCGGCCTCGGCGATCGCCTGGTCTTGCCTGAGCTGCTCAACCAGCACATCCGGCTCGGCGGCGTAGGTACGGCCGAACACGGCGCGCTTTTCCGGCTCGATATAGCCGAAATGGTCCTCGCCCTCGCTGCCGCCGAAATAGGCGCGGTCCATGTCGTTGACCAAGGCGAAGATGCTGCGGCTGACCGACACGCGCGGCTCCCTTGCGTGGCCGGCTTCCTTCCAGGCGGCGCGGTAGGCGCGGATCTGCTCGGCCTGCTGGATGTGCAGCGGCTGTCCGCCCTCATCGAATTTCAGCGTCGAGCTCTGCAGGTTCATGCCGAGCTTGGCCGCCCATTCGGCGGTGGCGTTGGTGGCCGCGCCCCACCAGATCCGTTCGCGCAGGCCCGCCGAGAACGGCTCGAGCCTGAGCAATCCAGGCGGATTGGGAAACATAGGCCGCGGATTGGGCTGGGCAAAGCCTTCGCCGCGCAGCAGATCGAGGAAGATCTCGGCGTGGCGGCGCGCCATCTCGGCATCGGTCTTGCCCTCTTCCGGCACGTAGCCGAAATAGCGCCAGCCATCGATCACCTGCTCGGGCGAGCCGCGGCTGATACCGAGCTGCAGCCGGCCGCCGGCGATGAGGTCGGCCGCACCCGCATCTTCGGCCATGTAGAGCGGGTTCTCGTAGCGCATGTCGATGACGGCGGTGCCGAGCTCGATACGCTTGGTCTTCGCGCCGGCCGCGGCAAGCAGCGGAAACGGCGAGGCGAGCTGGCGGGCGAAATGGTGGACGCGGAAATAGGCGCCGTCGGCGCCGAGCTCCTCGGCCGCGACGGCAAGGTCGATCGACTGCAGCAACGCGTCGGCGCCCGAGCGCGTGCCCGATTGCGGGGCGGGCGACCAGTGCCCGAACGACAGAAACCCGATCTTCTTCATGCGCTCCGTTCCGAGTCAGGCGGCCCGCTGAACCGCTCGTGTTCTTGTGTTGCTCCAGCGCAATACCAGCAAAAAACGTGCGACCGCTTTCTGCTCGGAATTGGCGCAACGCAAATAGTTGAAGCCGTGCGGCTATTCAACGAAACGCGACCGGATACAGACCGTCAATCGATCCGGATCCAGACGCCCTTGGTGTTGAGATATTCGTCGAGATGCTCGGCGCCGCCCTCGCGGCCGTAACCGCTCATCTTGTAGCCGCCGAAGGGCACGGCCGGGTCGATCGCGTGATAGGTGTTGACCCAGACCGAGCCGGCGCGCAGTCGGTTGGCGAGCTGGTGCGCCTTGCCGACATCCTTGGTGAACACGCCGGCGCCGAGACCGTAGGGCGTGTCGTTGCCGCGCCGCGCCGCTTCCTCCAGCGTGTCGAAGGGCAGCGCCGAGATGATCGGCCCGAAGATTTCCTCGCGCGCGATGCGCATGCCGTCGGTGACGCCGGAAAACACGCCGGGCGTCATGAAATTGCCTGCGGCCAGCGCGCCCTTGGTGATGCGCTCACCACCTGTCACCAGCCGCGCGCCCTCGCGCGCGCCGTCCGCGATGAAGCCTGAGACGCGCTCGAGCTGTCTTGGCGAGATCAGCGGTCCGATCTCGGTCTCGGGGTCGGCGCCGTCGCCGATCCGCAGCTTTGCCGCGAAGGCCGCGACGCGTTCGACGAATTCGTCATAGATCGGCCGTTCGACGAAGAGCCGGGAGCCGGCGATGCAGACCTGGCCGGAATTCGCGAAGACCGACATGGCCGCCACCGACACGGCGCGCTCGATGTCGGCATCGGCGAGCACGATCACCGGCGATTTGCCGCCCAGCTCCAGCGACACGCGCTTCATGTTGGCGGCCGAGGCGCGCAGAATCTCCTGGCCGGTGGCGGTCGAGCCGGTGAAGACCACCTTGTCGACATCCATATGCGCCGCGAGCGGCGCCCCGGCTTCCGCGCCCGTGCCGGTCACGACGTTGACGACGCCCGGCGGCACGCCGGCCTCCTGCATCAGGTCGGCGATCAGGAGCGGCGTCAGCGGTGCCTCTTCCGACGGTTTCAGCACCATGGTGCAGCCGGTGGCCAGGGCTGGGCCGATCTTCCAGATCGAGGCGGCGGTGGGCGCATTCCACGGAATGATCGCGCCGACCACGCCGACCGGCTCCTTGCGCGTGTAGGAGACGATCTCGCCGGGCAGCGAATTGCCGATCGTCTGGCCGTGGATCGACGTCGCCATGCCGGCATAGAAGCGCAGCATGCCGAGCACGCGGTTGCGGTTGGCCAAAGTGCGGGTGATCGGCATGCCCATGTCGGTGGTGTCGGAAAGCGCCAACTCTTCCCAATGCCGCTCCATGAGATCGGCGATCTTCAACAGCAGCAGCTGGCGCTCATAGGGCTTGAAGCGGCTCCACGGTCCCTCGAAGGCGCGCCGCGCGGCGGCCACCGCCAGGTCGACGTCCTCGGAATCCGCAAGCGGCACGGTGCCCAGCACCGCGCCGGTGGCGGGGTTGCGCGTCTCGAAAGTCCGGCCGCTCACCGCATCGCGCCACTCACCGTCGATCATCATCTGCCGGTGCCGGCCGTCGATCGGCGTGCGCAGGGGAAGGTCTCTCACCGATAACGTCATCTGAAGCCGCTTTCTCTGATGAGCATGGCCTTATGCCACCGGCCTGCGCACGGGCGCAAGTTCGCCGCGGCGGTGGAGAATGTGCAGCCGGCGACGGCTGATTTGTCCATCCGCCATACTTTGTGCGTCATCGCCTGTTGAACAAGGCTGGACCGGCCCCGCCTTCCCAAAAGGGCGGCGAAACACGGACCTCGGTGCCCATTGATGCACGAACTGACGCCCGTTCTCTCCACCGTGGCCGCTTCCTTCCTGGCGTCCTTTGTCGAGGTGGTCGAAGCCTTCACCATCGTGCTGGCCGTCGGCGTGACGCGCGGCTGGCGGCCGGCGCTGACAGGCGCCGTCTCGGCGCTCGCCGTGCTGGCGGCGCTGGTGCTGGCTTTCGGACCGCTGCTGCAGCTGATCCCGATCACGCTCCTGCAATTCGCAGTCGGCGTGCTTCTTATCCTGTTCGGCATGCGCTGGCTGCGCAAGGCGATCCTGCGCAGCGCCGGGATCATCGCGCTCCGCGACGAAGAGGCAGCCTTTTCCAGGGAAACCGACGCGCTGACCCGCCATGCCAACGACCGTCGCGCCGGCTATCTTGCCGGCGTGGCGGCCTTCAAGGCGGTGCTGCTCGAAGGGGTCGAGGTGGTGTTCATCGTCATTGCGGTCGGGACCGCGCATGGCCAGACGCTCTATGCCGGTCTCGGAGCGCTGGCCGCATTCGTGCTTGTGATGCTGATCGGCCTCGCCGTGCACCGGCCGCTGGCGCGCGTGCCGGAAAACGCGCTCAAATTCGTCGTCGGCCTGATGCTGACCAGTTTCGGCGTGTTCTGGACAGGCGAAGGCCTCGGCGCCGAATGGCCGGGCGAGGATTTTGCGCTGCTTGCCATCTTCGTCGTCATCGCCGCGGCATCCTTCGCCATGGTGCGCTGGCTGCGCAACGCCCACGTGGCTGCTGCCAAAGCAATTCCAGGAAAAGTGTGAAACGGTTTTCCGTCCGGAATTGCGGTCAAAGAAGAAACAGAGCGGCTTGCCGTTTCCGTGAAATGGTGAACCGCTCGAAGGGAATTGCCCGATGAAAATCGTCCGCCTCGTCCTGAAGGAGCTCGTCTGCATGTTCGTCGACGACGGCAGCCTTGCGCTTCTGGCGCTGCTTCTGATCGCTTTGGTCGCCGGCGCCGTGAAGCTTCTGGCGCTGCCGCCGGTCGCCGGCGGCGTCCTGATCCTGATCGGCTGCCTGGCGATCCTTTGGGAAAGCACGAGGCGCGGCGCGCGCGGCGGAGGCAAAGGCTAAGCCGGCCTGATGGGTGGCGCGGGCCAAATTCGACGCGACGCGCTTTAGGCTCGGAGGGCGCGACTTTTCTTGCCGATCGCGCGTTTGACGAAAAGCTCGGCGTGCTCGGCCCACCGGATTTCCGTGACGTTGTTCTCGCGCACCGATCGCTTGAAAGCTTCTCGCAACGCGTCGAGTTCAAACACCGACAACCGTCCGAGCGTATCGTGTTTCGATCTGCGAACGTCCATCACGCAGCCCCCAACTCATAAAGAGGTATATGCTTCGCCAGCTCGGACTCAAGGCGTTGCCGCTGACTTCTTTTGGGTGCAATCGGCAAACGCCCAATCGGAATCAGTAGATTGTGAACAAGGTCGGCAGCATGCCGATCAGACGGAAATGCTCGACCGCCTCGATAAGCGGAAACAAGGCCAGGAAATAAAGCCCGTCGCGGAACGTGCTTTTCAGCGCGCTGGTGGAAAAGATCCTTTGGTCCTGGTCGCGGTAAATCATCGGATTCGGCCAGAAGCGCGGCGTCCGCTCGGCATAGGCGGTGTAGGCGGCGCCGAACTTGCCGGACAGGAACTCGGCCTCCCGGGCGGCGGTGAAGCGGAAAACGAGGAAGCTTGCAAGACCAAGCATGGCGGCGGCCAGCACCGATCCGAACATCAGCCCGATGCCGACCACTCCGATGGTCGAGAAGAAATAGAGCGGGTTGCGGGTCATCGAGAACGGACCGGAGACGACCAGTTCGGCGTTCTTCTTGCCGCCGACATAAAGGATGCTCCATAGCCGGCCGAGAAAGCAGACGAGCACGAGGCCGAAGCCGGTGGTCTCCATCAGCTCGTGTCCGATCGAGCCCTCACCGAGGAACGGCTTGGCAAACAGCAGCAGGACGATGGCCGTCACGGCGGCGACCTGGACGACGATCAGGCGCTTGCGCTGGTCGAAGGCTTTTGGCGCTGGCTTGAGCGATCTGTAAGCCATTCGGTCTCAGTCACTCCGGCCCGGGGCGTCGCGCTCGCCTTAGCCCTTCTCGTGCCCGGCGGCGAGGCCTTCCCAGTATTTTCGATCATTCTTACGAATTTGTAAGGACGCGGACAGGCCTGCGTAAGTCCGGCTTGTGGGAATGGGTCCGCGCCGATGCTACCGTGCCGCTTGAACTCGACACCGGACGATAGGCCAAGATGCGACTGCTGCTGGTTGAGGATGACCCAAGGACTGCCGACTACATCGTCAGGGGACTGAGCGAGGCTGGGCACGCCTGCGATCTCCTGCGCAATGGCCACGAAGCGCTCGCCGCGGCAACCCGCAATGCCTATGACGTCATCGTGGCCGACCGTATGGTCCCCGGTCTCGACGGCCTGTCGATGATCAAGGCGGTGCGAGCGGCGGGCATCAACACGCCGGCCATATTCCTGACCTCGATCGGCGGCGTCGACGACCGGGTGGAAGGGCTGGAGGCCGGCGGCGACGACTATCTGGTCAAGCCCTTCGCCTTTTCCGAACTGCTTGCCCGCATCAACGCGCTCGGCCGGAGGCCGGCGGCGCAGGAGCAGAAGACCAGCCTTCGCGTCGCCGACCTCGAAATGGACCTGATCATGCGGCGCGTGACCAGGCAGGGCCGGACCATCGACCTGCAGCCCCGGGAGTTCAGCCTGCTCGAAGTGCTGATGCGCGGCGAGGGCCGGGTGATTACCCGCACCATGCTTCTGGAGCGCGTCTGGGACTTCCATTTCGACCCCAAGACCAGCGTCGTCGAGACCCATATCAGCCGGCTCCGGGCCAAGGTCGACAGGCCGTTCGACGTGCCGCTCATCCATACCGTGCGCAACACCGGCTACAGCCTGCACGCGCAGGGTTGACGATCCATGCCTGATCGCATCTCGCGCCTCCCGCCGGCTCTCCGTATATAAGCGACATGGCGATGCTGGACTCCGCAAGGCAATGGGCGCTTCGCATGAAGCGCGACGTCGTGGCGCTCTGGCTTGCCGCCCGCGATCCACGCGTCCCGTGGTACGCGAAGGTCGTGGCCGGCGCGGTCGCGGCCTATGCGCTGAGCCCCGTCGACCTCATTCCGGATTTCATTCCGATCATCGGCTATCTGGACGATCTTGTGATCGTTCCGCTCGGCATCCTGCTTGCGGTAAAGCTGGTTCCGGCCGGGCTCATGCGGGAATTCCGCGACACCGCCACGCGCAGCACCAAGCCGGTCAGCCTGGCCGGTCTGATCTTCATGATTGCCCTCTGGATCGTGGCGGCCCTGGCCTTGCTATGGCTGTTCTGGCCGAACCCCGCCTGAAACGATGAAGGACGCACGCCCAAGCCTGCTGCGCAGCACGCCTTTCCGCCTGGCACTGACCTTTGCCTTCCTTTTCGTGCTCGCCTTCATCCTGTCCGGGGCGGTCGTCTACCAGCTGATGAGCGCCGATCTGGCGAGACGTCTCGATAAATCCATCAAGGAGACCTATTCGGTCGTTGCCCTGACCTATGCCGCCAACGACAAGGAAGATCTTGTCGCCTCGGTCAACAACAACGCCGACCTCAGCCCCGACAAGGACCAGCTTTTCTCGCTGACCGACCCCGCCGGCAACCGTCTGGCAGGCAATTTCACCGCCTCCGGCCTGCCCGACGGTTTCTCGATGTTCGCCGCCAGATTGCCGGGCGTGCCGCCCGACACGATGTACCGCGCCTATACCGGCGAGGTCGGCGGCAACAATCTGACGGTTGCCTTCTCGCTTGCCGAGACGGACGAGTTGAAGACCATCGTGCTGATGAGCTTCGGCTGGGGCACGCTGTTTATCACCGGGCTCGCCATTGCCGGCGGCGCCCTGCTCGCCTCGCGCGTCCAGCGGCGGCTCGACGGCATTGCCGCCACCATGGTCGACGTCTCGCACGGACGGCTCGACGCGCGCATCCCGTTGACCGGCAATGGCGACGACATCGACGCCGTGTCCACCCAGGTGAACGCAGCCCTCGACCGCTTGTCGGGCCTGGTCGACGGCATGCGGGAGGTGAGCGCCAACATCGCGCACGACCTGAAGACGCCGCTCAACCGCCTGCAGATGATCCTGGAGCAGGCTGCCGACAAGACCGCCTCCGGCGAGACCGTTTCAGCCGAGCTGGCCGATGCGCGCAGCGAAAGCCGGCAGATCAACGACACCTTCGATGCGCTGCTGCGCATCGCTCAGATCGAGGCCGGCGCGCGCAAGGCCCGCTTTGTCGATCTCGACGTCGGCAGTGTCGTCGACACCATCGGCGAGGTCTATGCCGACGTCGCCGAGGACGACGGAAAATCGTTGTCGACGACGCTCGTTCCGGACACCAAATGGTACGTCCACGGCGACCGCGACCTGCTGATGCAGATGCTCGCCAACCTGGTCGAGAACGCGCTTAGGCATTGTCCCCCCGGCACAGCGATCGAGCTGTCGGTGACAAAGCAGGGCGACCGTGTCCTCGTCCATGTCCGCGACGATGGGCCCGGCATTCCGGCCGGCGAGCGCGAAAAGGTCTTTCAGCGGCTTTACCGGCTGGATTCCAGCCGCACGACGCCGGGCAGCGGCCTCGGCCTAAGCCTCGTCAAGGCGGTCGCGGACCTGCATGGCGCGTCGATCACGCTGGAGGACAACCATCCAGGGCTCGCCGTCATCGTCGACTTCCCCGCGGTGAGGGAGCCGGCCGCTTGACGGGCAGGTTTCAGCGCACGCCCGCCCTGCGGAAGTCGGAGGGCGACATGCCGGCAAGCTTGCGGAACGACTTGTTGAAGGCGCTGAGCGAGCCGAAGCCCGAGTCCATGGCGACCTTCAGCACATTGGCGCCCTCATGCATCAAAAGCGCCTGCGCGTAGCTCAGTCGCAGCAGATTGACATATTCGTTGAGCGTCATGCCGGTCGATTTCTTGAACAGGCTCATGGCGTATTTCGGATGGATGTCGGCCGCCGCCGCGATGTTCACGCAGTCGATGTCGTAGAGGAAATTCTCGGCGATGAAATCGCACATGCGCCCGACATTGCGCGAGGACTGCTGGTCGAAGGCGCTGCCGGCCCCGTGTCCGGACGCGGTTGCCGGCACCAGCCGGTACGGCTCGAAGCGCACCCGCTCCAACCGCAAGAGCAGCTCGTTGACGGCGTGTTCGGCCTTGGCCGCATCGCCCGAGCGCGCATACTCGTTCCAGCGCTTGAAGTTGTCGTTGTCGGACTGGTCGGTGGCATTCGTCACCAGCGTCGCGCCCGTCATCAGCCGGTGCCGGACATCGGCCGGCAGATGCAGCCTGAAGAAATGCACCAGCGGCAGATGCGCGCCGGCATAGATCGCGTCGTCCGTGAGATCATCCATCTGGTGCGGCAGCCCGCCCCAGAACAGGCACATCTCACCGGCCGAGAGCGCGATCTCATGCTCGGCCATGCGGTAATGCACGCTGCCGCGCACGATGAAGTTGACCTCGACCTGGGCGTGCCAATGCGGCTTCAGCATCACCAACGGCTGGTTGTGGAACATCTGCAAGGCCAGCGGCAGGCCTTCGACGCTGCTTGCGCCTGGCTGGTAGAACGGACGCTCCGGCATCTTACTTTCCGCCAATTTCTTATTCCCTTTGTCGGGGACAAGCCTTCCGCGCCGCATAATCTAGCCAGGCTCACGGTGAGAGAGCAAACGAAATGGGAGGATTTCAATGCGCACCACACTGACCTGCGCCGCGCTTTTGCTTGCCCTGGGCTCCGGCCCCGCTTTGGCGCAATCCGGCGAACTCACGATCTGGAGCTGGAACATCGCCGCTTCGTCGCTGAAGGCCACCGTCGCGGGCTTCAACAAGAAGTACCCCGACATCAAGGTCACCGTTCAGGACCTCGGCAACCAGCCGACCTATGACAAGTCGATCGCCGGCTGCGCCGCCGGTGGTGTCGGCCTGCCCGACATCGTCTCGATCGAGAACGGCGAGGCCGAGAACTATTGGAGCCAGTTCCCGGACTGCTTCGTCGACCTGCACACGCTGGGCTACAGCGCGGAAGACCAGAAGAAATTCCCCGATTTCAAGCGCACCGAGCTCGAAGTCGGCGACAAGGCCTATGCCATGCCCTGGGATTCCGGCCCGGTCGCCGTCTTCTACCGCCGCGACTTCTACGAGAAGGCCGGTGTCGACCCCGCATCGATCAAGACCTGGGATGATTTCATCGCCGCCGGCAAGAAGATCCAGGCCGCCAACCCCGGCGTCACAATGACCAACGCCGACTTCAACGGCGATACCGAATTCTTCCGCATGATCTCCAACGAGCAGGGCTGCGCCTATTTCGCCGAGGACGGCCAGTCGATCACGGTCAACCAGCCGAAATGCGTCGACGCCATGACCAAGGTCAAGGAAATGAAGGACGCCGGCATCGTTTCGTCGGCCGACTGGTCGACCAAGATCACCAACAACACCGCCGGCACGGTCGCCACCCAGGTCTATGGCGGCTGGTATGAGGGCACGATCCGCACCGAATCGCCGAAGGAAAGCGGCAAATGGGGCGTCTACCTGATGCCGAGCCTGACCGCCGACGGCCCGCGCGCCGCCAATCTCGGCGGCTCCTCTTTGGCCATCACCTCGGCCAGCAAGAACAAGGAAGCGGCCTACGCCTATCTGAAATACACGCTGGAGACCAATGAAGGCCAGATCACCATGCTGAAGGATTTCGGCCTGGTGCCGTCGCTGATTTCCGCGCTCGACGATCCTTACGTTGCGCAGGGCCAGCCCTATTGGGGCGGGCAGGCGGTCTGGAAGGATATTCTCGCCACGCTGCCGAAGGTCGTGCCGAGCCGCGGCACGCAGTTCCAGAGCGATGCCGAGATCATCGTGCGGGCCGTGCAGACCAAGTATCTTGCCGGCGGCTATCCCGATGCCAAGGCCGCGCTCGACGACGCCGCCAGCCAGATCGCCTCTGCGACCGGCCTGCCGGTTAAGTGAGCGTCGCTTTTCCTTCTCCCCTTGTGGGAGAAGGTGGATTGGCGCGTAGCGCCAAGACGGATGAGGGGGGTTGGACGGATTGCCGTCGTTGCCAAGCTGGAACACCCCTCATCCGGCCGCTTCGCGGCCACCTTCTCCCACAGGGGAGAAGGCAAGACAGGGCAGCGCCTGCATCGACCATTGGCACTGCTCCAGCAATTCAACACATGATCAACACCGCGCCCGCTAGGAAGGCGCGACCCGAAACTGGAAGGAGGAGGAACACGATGCGCTACCGCAACGCCACCGCGTATCGCTTCCTCACGCCTTATCTCCTGATCTTCGCCATCTTCTGGATCTGGCCGATCATCAGCTCCTTCCTGATCTCCTTCCAGGCGACCCGCACCGTGCCGTGGCGCTTCGCGCCGGCCTTCAACTGGGGCCGCCTGATCGGCGACCCCGCCTTTTTCAACGCGCTGAAGAACACGCTGCTGATTCTCGTCATCCAGGTGCCGGTGATGATCTCGCTGGCGGTCGTGATGGCGGTGCTTTTGAATTCGCCGCTGCTCAAGGCGCGCGGCCTCTATCGCTTTGCGTTCTTCGCCCCGGTCGTGGTCGGCGAGGTCGCCTATTCGGCGGTGTTCCGGCTGATGTTCAGCCTCGATTTCGGCATCGTCAACAAGCTGTTGAACAGCGTCGGCCTGGAGAAGATCGACTGGTTCTCCAACGTCACGCCGGCCATGGCGCTGATCATGATCGCGGTGACCTGGCGCTGGGCCGGCTATAACGCCATCATCATTCTTGCCGGCCTGCAATCCATTCCCGATGACGTCTACGAGGCCGCCACGCTCGACCGCGTCAGCAAGCTGAAGCAGTTCTTCTACATCACCCTGCCGCTGTTGAAGCCGGTCATCGTCTTTTGCGCCGTGCTGTCGATCATCGGCACCATGCAGCTCTTCACCGAGCCCTTCCTGATCACCGAACGCGGCGGGCCGGGCGGCGGCACTGAAACCCTTGGCCTCCTGCTTTACCGCCAGGGCTTCCGCTCGCTCAATTTCGGCTATGCCTCGGCGATCGCCTACACCATGGCGGGCCTCGCCATCGCCATCACGTTGGTGCAGCTCTGGCTGACGAGGGAGCCGAAATGACCTCACGCTCGCAAAGGCGGCTCGGACGCAGCATCCTGCTGCATCTCGTCCTGACGCCGCTGGCGCTGATCTGGCTGTTCCCGCTGTGGATGATGGTGGTGTTCTCCACCATGCCCGACAACGGCATCTTCAGCCCCGGCATCGAGCTTCTGCCGCATGACAGCTTCCTCGACAATTTCAACAATCTGCAGCGCGACACCAATTTCGTCGGCGCGATCGGCATCTCGGTCTCGGTGGCTGTGACCTACACTTTTCTCTCGGTGCTGCTGACCTCGATGGCCGGCTGGGCGCTGGCGCGCTACGACTTCCTCGGCAAGGGCGTGGTGGTGGCGATCATCTTCGGCACCATCACGCTTCCCTACGCCGTGGTGCTGATCCCGCAATTCATCATGGTGGCGCGCGACTTCCAGCTCGCCAACACCTGGATCGCGCTGATCGTGCCGCCGCTGTTCAATTCGCTCGGCGTGCTCTTCATGCGCCAGGCCTTTTCGATGATGCCGGCCGAGCTGTTCGACGCGGCGAGGGTCGAAGGCGTGAAGGAATGGCGCATCTTTCTGTTCGTGGCGCTGCCTTTGGCGCGGCCGATGCTGGCGGCCCTCGCCATCATTCTCTTCCTCGCCTCGTGGAATAACTATCTCTGGCCGCTTTTGATCAACAGCCAGCCCGGCGCGATGACGGCGCCGGTGGCGCTCGGCACCCTGATCGGCCTGACCAAGGTGTCCTGGGGCGGCATCATGGCCGGCGCCGTCATGCTGACCGTGCCGATGCTGATCGTCTTCGTGCTGCTGCAGCGCCATTTCATCGCCGGCATCGCCGCCGGCGCGGTCAAATAGGATAGGAACGAGATGGCGGCCGTCACCCTCACCAATGTCGTCAAGCGTTTCGGCACCTTCGAGGTCGTCCATGGCGCCAATATCGACATTACCGATGGCGAGTTCGTCGTCTTCGTCGGCCCCTCGGGATGCGGCAAGTCCACGCTTCTTCGCATGGTCGCCGGGCTGGAGGACATCAGCGGCGGCGAGATCGCCATCGGCGGCAAGGTGGTGAACGATGTCGAGCCGGCCGACCGCGGCATCGCCATGGTGTTCCAGTCTTACGCGCTCTATCCGCACATGACGGTGGAGCAGAATCTAAGCTTCGGCCTGCGCATGAACGGCAATCCAAAGGCCGACACCGAACGGCGGGTCAAGCGCGCCGCCGAAATCCTTTGCATAGACGAGCTGATGCAGCGCCGGCCGAAGCAATTGTCCGGCGGCCAGCGCCAGCGCGTCGCCATCGGCCGCGCCATCGTGCGCGAGCCGCAGGTCTTCCTGTTCGACGAGCCGCTTTCGAATCTCGACGCCGAACTGCGGGTGCAGATGCGGGTCGAGATCTCGCGCCTGCACAAGGAGCTCGGCGTCACCATGATCTATGTGACGCACGACCAGACCGAGGCGATGACGCTGGCCGACCGCATCGTCGTGCTCAAGGCCGGCAATGTCGAGCAGATCGGCGCCCCGCTCGACCTTTACGACGATCCGGCCAACCGTTTCGTCGCCGGCTTCATCGGTTCCCCGAAGATGAATTTCATCGCGGCGAAGGTCGTCGATTTGTCCAACAGCGCCGCGACCATCGAGCTCGTCAATCATGGCGGCGCCAGGCTGCGCAAGCCGCTCTGCGGCCCCTTGCCGGCGCCCGGCGCGGAAGTCGTGCTCGGCGTCAGGCCGGAGCATTTCTTCGAGGCCGGCGAGGGCGACTGCGACATTCCGGTGAAGGCCGACGTCGCCGAGCATCTGGGCTCGGTCAGCTATGTCTACGCCGATGCCGGGCCGGAGGAGCTGATCATCGAGCGCGAGGCCAGGCGCCAGCGCGCCGGCAGCGACCACTTCACCGTCTCGATCAAGGCCGAGCGCTCGCTGCTCTTCGACAAGACAGGCGCCAGGATTCGCTGACTTTCCTTTCTGCCCGATCGCGAAGGCGTGGCGGCGACCGCATGGAGAATTCGACATGACATTCGGAAAAATTCGCTGGGGCATTCTCGGACCCGGCAGCATCGCCAAATCCTTTGCCGGCGGCCTGGCGCAGTCGCGCACCGGCGAACTGGTCGCGCTCGGCGCCCGCGACCCCGGCAAGCTGGGCCTTGCCGAGACTTTTCCGGGCGCGCGCATCCTCGACGGCTATGACGCGCTGCTTGCCGACGAGGACGTCGATGCGGTCTATATTTCGATCCCGCATCCAGGCCACGTCGAATGGGCGATCAAGGCGGCAGAAGCCGGCAAGCATGTGCTGTGCGAAAAGCCGCTGGCGCTCACCGCCTTCGAGGCCGACGCCATGATGCATGCGGCGCGAAAAGCGGGCACCTTCCTGGGCGAAGCTTTCATGTACCGGCTGCATCCGCAGACGCTGCAGCTGGTCGAGCTGATCAAATCGGGCGCCATCGGCAAGGTCCGCATGATCAAGTCGAGCTTCGGCTTCGCCATGCCGGGCTTCATGCCGGAGCACCGACTCTACGCCAACGAGTTGGCCGGCGGCGGCATCCTCGACGTCGGCGGCTACCCGGTCTCGATGGCGCGGCTGATTGCCGGCGCCGCGGCGGGAAAGCCTTTCCTCGAGCCGGACAAGGTCGTAGGTGCGGGCCATCTCGGCCAGTCCGGCGTCGATGAATGGGCCTCGGCGCTGCTCCATTTCCCCGGCGGCATCGTCGCCGAGGTCTCGTGCAGCATCTCGCTTAACCAGGACAATGTCCTGCGCATTTTCGGCACCAACGGCCAAATCGAGGTGCCGGACTTCTGGTTCGCCGGTGGCAACCGCGATGTCGGACCGGGCCGGATCGAACTGATCCGGTCCGGCGGCACGCGCGAGGTGATCAGTGTCAACGAGACTCGCCACCTCTATTCCTTCGAGGTTGACGCCGCCGGCGAGGCGATCCTGGCCGGCCGCCAGGAATTCGCCTGGCCGGGCATGGGCTGGGCCGACAGCCTGGGCACATTGCGCGTTCTCGACAAATGGCGCGCCGCCGTTGGGCTGGAATACGAGATCGAAAAGCCGGCTAAGCGCGTCAACACCGTCTCCGGCCGGCCGCTCGGCGCCAACGGCACAGCCATCGGCAAGCGCGCGATCCCGGGCCTATCGAAGCCCGTCTCGCGCCTGGCGCTCGGCTTCGAGGATTTCCGCACCTTCTCCTCGGGCTCGATCCTGCTCGACGCTTATTTCGAAGCCGGCGGCAACCTGTTCGACACCGGCTTCGTCTATGGCGCCGGCTACACCGAGACGCTGCTTGGGCAATGGCTGAGCAATCGCGGCGTGCGCCAGCAGTCGGTCATCATCGCCAAGGGCGCGCACACGCCGCTCTGCTACCCCGACGTGATCGGCAAGCAGCTTGCCCAGTCGCTCGACCGGCTGCAGACCGACCATGTCGACATTTATTTCATGCATCGCGACAATCCGGACGTGCCGGTCGGCGAGTTCGTCGATGCCATGGACCGCGAGGTCAAGGCCGGCCGCATCCGCGGCCTGTTCGGCGGCTCCAACTGGACGATGGAGCGTATGGACGCGGCGATCGCCTATGCCGAACGCACCGGCAAGCAGAAGCCCGGCGCGCTTTCCAACAATTTTTCGCTGGCCGAAATGCTGGAGCCGATCTGGGCCGGCTGCATCACCTCTTCCACCGACGATTGGAAAGCTTGGCTGACGGCGCGGCAGATGCCCAACTTCGCCTGGTCGAGCCAGGGCCGCGGCTTCTTCACCGACCGCGCCGGCCGCGACCGCACCGACAATGAAGAGCTGGTGCGGGTCTGGTATTCGGAAAAGAACTTCGGCCGCCGCGACCGCGCCATCGAACTTGCAAGCAGGCTCGGCAAAAGCCCGATCCATGTCGCGCTCGCCTATGTCCTGGCGCAGCCCTTCCCGTCCGTTCCCCTGATCGGCCCGCGCACGCTGGATGAGCTGGAGGACAGCCTCAAGGCGCTGGATATTGCGCTGTCGCCGGACGATCTGGAGTGGCTGGACAACGGGCCGGAGAGACGGAGGGCGTAGCGCCAGAGGGGGTCGGTCCGACTGGGCTCGGCCTGCTGCGGCAGATGGAGGTTGGCGCTCCACGCGAGGCGACCTCCTCTGGCCTGCCGGCCATCTCCCCCACTTGGGGGGAGATCACCAGTTTCGCTGCCCTCAGCGATCAACCCGCGTCGACAAAATAATCGACGACGACGTCCGCTCCACTCCCTCCATTGCCCCGATCTGGTCGAGCAGCGCGTCGAGATCCCGGATCGACGGCGCGTCGACGATGACGATCATGTCGAAATTGCCGCTCACCGAATGCACCGTCCGGACCGGCGGCATTGCCTCCAGGCTACGCACCACCTTGTCGGCGAGTTTCGGCGTGACGGTGAGCAGCACATGCGCCTTGACCAGACCCTGCTCATAGTCGGGCGACAGCCTGACGCCGTAGCCGGCGATGATGCCGCGCTGCTCCAGCCGCTCGATCCGGCTCTGCACCGTGGTGCGCGACACGCCGAGCTTTCTCGCCAGCTCGGCGGTGGAGGCGCGCGCGTTGGCGCGCAGCAGCGTCAGCAGGGCCTGTTCAGCTTCACTGATCATTTCGACGAAACCCTTCGGCAAATTGCACATATTCAGCTTCACTTTGTCAGATTCCGAGCTTCCTTTCGACAGGCAAGCTGCGATGATTCCTGCCAATTCGAACTGGCAGGGGTATCGTCATGAAAAACATTGTTGTCGTCGGCGCCGGCAAGATCGGCTCGACCATCGCTGAAATGCTTACCACCACGGGCGACTACCGCGTCACGGTGGTCGACCGCTCGGCGGCCCAGCTCGCCGCAGCCGAATTGCCGGCCGGCGTCGAGAGCAAGGAACTCGACATCGCCCTGCCCGGCGCGCTTGAGGCAGCGCTTGCCGGCAAATTCGCCGTGCTGAGCGCCGCGCCCTTCCACCTCACCACCCGCATCGCCGAGGCTGCGGCGAAGGCGGGCGTGCATTATCTCGACCTCACCGAGGACGTCGCCAGCACCCGTCGGGTCAAGGAGCTGGCGCGTGAGGGCAAGAGCGCCTTCATCCCGCAATGCGGCCTGGCGCCGGGCTTCATCTCGATCGTCGCCAACGATCTGGCCAGCCGCTTCGACACGCTCGAAAGCGTGCGCATGCGCGTCGGCGCGCTGCCGCAATATCCGTCGAATGCGTTGAACTACAATCTCACCTGGAGCACCGACGGCGTCATCAACGAATATTGCGAGCCTTGCGAGGCGATCGTCGAGGGCGAGCTGGTCGAGGTGCCGCCGCTGGAGGAGCGCGAGGAATTCTCGCTCGACGGCGTCACCTATGAGGCTTTCAACACCTCCGGCGGTCTCGGCACTCTGGCCGAGACGCTGAAGGGCAAGGTGCGGACGCTGAACTACCGCACCATCCGCTATCCCGGCCATGCCGCGATCATGAAGGCGCTGCTCAACGACCTCGGGCTGCGCCACCGCCGCGACGTGCTGAAGGACATTTTCGAGAGCGCCCTGCCGGCGACGCTGCAGGATGTCGTCATCGTCTTCGTCACCGTCTCGGGCCGCCGCAACGGCCGCCTGCTGCAGGAGACCTACGCCAACAAGATCTATTCGCACCGCGTCGGTTCCGTCGTTCGCAGCGCCATCCAGATCACCACCGCCTCCGGCATCTGCGCCGTGCTCGACATGCTGGCCGACGGCACGCTGCCGGCGAAAGGTTTCGTCCGGCAGGAAGACATCGCGCTCGACGCATTTCTGGCCAACCGCTTCGGCCGCGCCTACGCCCAGCACGAGACGGCGAGCCGCCTGGCGGGCTGAGCTGTGTGATCTCCCCCCTTGAGGGGGAGACGTCGCCGAAGGCGACAGAGGGGGTCCTCTCAGCCAGTGCAGCGCATGTAAAAGCCAAAGAGGGAAGTCGGCGCTTCACGCGCGGCGACCCCCTCTGGCCTGTCGGCCATCTCCCCCTCAAGAGGGGAGATCACGCTCCCTCTAAACATGCAGCGCGTGCCCGAGCGCCTTCAGCGCCGCTTCCTGGAAGCCCTCGCCCTGGGTCGGATGCGCATGAATGGTGCCGGCGATGTCTTCAAGCCGCGCGCCCATTTCGAGCGCCAGGCCAAAGGCCGCGGCCAGCTCCGAAACGCCCTGCCCGACCGCCTGGATGCCCAGCACCAGATGATTGTCCGCGCGGGCGACGATGCGCACGAACCCATCCTCGCCTTGCTTGGTCATGGCGCGGCCGTTGGCTGCGAACGGAAAATGTCCGATCTTGATCTCGCCGGCGAGCGCCTTCGCCTCGTCCGGCGACAGGCCGGCGGTGACCAGCTCGGGATCGGTGAAGCAGATCGCCGGGATCGCGCGCTTGTCCCAGCCTCGTTTGTGGCCTGCGACGATCTCGGCCACCATCTCGCCCTGCGCCATCGCCCGGTGCGCCAGCATCGGCTCTCCGGTGACATCGCCGATAGCGTAGATGCCCCGCATCGAGGTGCGGCACTGGTCGTCGATGCGGATGAATCTTCCGACCATGTCGAGGTCGATCTGCTCCAGCCCCCAGCCCTCGGTGAGCGGCTTGCGCCCCACCGTGACCAGGACCTTGTCGGCGGCGACCTTGGCGTTCTTGCCATCTGCCGTCTCGACCAGCAGCGCATCGCCCTTGGTCGACAGCCCCTTGGCCTTGGCACCCAGCATCACCTCGATGCCGAGCTCGCCGAGCCGCTTCAGCACCGGCCGCGTCAGCTCGGCATCATATTGCGCAAGCACGCGCGGCAGGGCTTCGACCACGGCGACCTTGGCGCCCATCTTGGCGAAGGCCATGCCGAGCTCGAGCCCGATATAGCCGCCGCCGACGACGGCGAGCTTGTCCGGCACCTCGCTCAGCGCCAGCGCTTCGGTCGACGAGATGACTGGGCCGCCGAAGGGCAGGAACGGCAGTTCGGCCGGCACCGAGCCGCTGGCGATCACCACCGCCTCGGCGCGGATCACCTGGCTTCCCGTCTCGGTCTCGACCTCGACGGTCTTGCCGTCACGGAACGTCGCCCAGCCCTGCACGGTCTTGACCTTGGCCTTCTTCAGCAGGCCAGCGACGCCGCTGTTCAGCCGGCTAACGATGCCGTCCTTCCATGCGACCGTCTTGGTCAGGTCGAGCGTCGGCGGGGCGACCGCGATGCCGAGCGGCCCCTTGCCGCCGGCCATGTGCGCGATCTTCTCGAACTCTTCCGCCGCGTGAATGAGCGCCTTGGACGGGATGCAGCCGACATTGAGGCAGGTGCCGCCCGGCTTGCCGAACTCGACGATCACCGTGTCGATACCGAATTGCCCGGCGCGGATGGCGCAGACATAGCCGCCCGGACCGGCGCCGATGACGAGCAGCTTGCAGGAGATCTCTTTCATGGGCTTCTCGTTGCTGAGCACGGGGATTTTGGCAGAGGGTTAGGGCCTGGCGAACGCAGACCGTGGCGATTGGCCGATATCCTTGGAATCTCGTCATCCTGGGGCGGAGCAAGGAGCGTAGCGACGCGCGTAGATCCCAGGATCCATGCCGTGACGTGAAGGCGTTGCAACGCTCCAGAATTCTGGTCCGCCGCGCCCTTCGGGCGAGGTCGCGGCATGGATCCTCGGGTCAAGCCCGAGGATGACGAGGGGGCAACGTCGTCCGTATCCATACGACTAATCCACGAAGATCAGCGCCGGCGTCTCAAGCAACGTCTTGATCCGCTGCACAAACACCGCGGCATCCCAGCCGTCGATGACGCGATGGTCGAAACTGGACGACAGGTTCATCATCTTGCGCGGGATGAACTGCGTGCCTTCCCACACCGGCCGCACCATGATCTTGTTGACGCCGACGATCGCCACTTCCGGATAATTGATGACCGGCGTGGTCGCCACGCCGCCCATCGCCCCGAGCGAGGTGATGGTGATGGTCGAGCCGGAAAGCTCATCGCGCGTCGCCGTGCCGGACTTGGCCGCGTCGGCAAGCCGGTTGATCTCGGCGGCGCTTTCCCAGAGGTCGCGGGCCTCGGCATGCTTGACCACCGGCACGACGAGCCCGGTCGGCGTCTGGGCGGCGATGCCGACATGGATGCCCGCGTGCTGGTGGATAACGCCGGCCTCGTCGTCGAACAGCGCGTTGAGGTTCGGCTGGTCGGCGATCGCCTTGACCATTGCCCGCATCAGGAACGGCAGCAGCGTCAGCTTCGGCCGGTCTTGCCGCTTCTCTTTGTTGAGCGCGGCGCGCAGTTCTTCCAGCGCCGTGACGTCGATCTCCTCGACATAGGTGATATGGGGAATGTGCGACTTTGCCAGCGCCATCTTCTCGGCGATCTTGCGCCGCAGCCCGACGACCTTGATGTCCTCGACGCCCTCCTTGCGCGCAAGGCCGGTCGCGCGCGCAAGCTGCGGGCCGCGCGCCAGGAAGGCCTCGATGTCCTCATGGCTGATGCGCCCGGCCGGACCGCTGCCTGCAACCTGGCGCAGATCGATGCCGGCTTCCTTGGCGCGCAGCCGGACCGCGGGGGAAGCCAGCGGCTTTTCGCCTTCCGCGCGCGGCGCGCCGATGACGGACGCCGGGCGCCCAGCCTTCGGTGCCGCGACGGAATGCTGGGCCGGGATCTGTGCCGGTTTCGGCGCCGCTTTCGAGGCGTCCGACAGCGGTTGGGACTTTGCCTGCACAGGCTCGGCCGGCGCTTCTGCCTTCGGCGCGGCCTTGGCACCGCTGCCTGCTTTCACATTGCCTTCGCCGGCTATTTTAAGCCGCACGATCGGCGAGCCGATCGCCACCGTGTCGCCGATCTCGGCGCCGAGCCAGAGGATCTCGCCATCGACCGGCGAGGGGATCTCGACCGTCGCCTTGTCGGTCATGACGGCCGCCAGCACCGCATCCTCGCGCACCAGGTCGCCGATCTTGACATGCCATTCGACAAGCTCGGCCTCGGCGACGCCTTCGCCGACATCGGGAAGCTTGATGACATATTCGCCCATCGTCCGGCCCCCCTCAGGCTTCCATGGTCTCGACGAGCGCGCGCCCGACTCGCGCGGGACCGGGGAAATACTCCCACTCCTGCGCATGCGGATAGGGCGTGTCCCAGCCGGCGACCCGCGCCACCGGCGCCTCCAGATGGTAGAAGCAGTTCTCCTGCACCAGCGCCGCGAGCTCGGCGCCGAAGCCGGAGGTCAGCGTCGCCTCATGCACGACGACGCAGCGCCCGGTCTTCTTCACCGAGGCGACGATCGTGTCGAGGTCGAGCGGCAGGAGCGTCCTAAGGTCGATGATTTCGGCATCAATGCCGGTTTCCGCGGCCGCGGCCTGCGCGACATAGATCATGGTGCCGTAGGCGAGCACGGTGACCGCCGAGCCTTGCCGGCGGATCGCCGCCTTGCCGAGCGGTATGGTGTAATGGCCATCCGCCACCTCGCCGAGCTCGTGCTTCGACCAAGGCGTCACCGGGTTGTCATGATGGCCGTCGAAGGGGCCGTTATAGAGCCGCTTCGGTTCCAGGAAGATGACCGGGTCCGGATCCTCGATCGCGGCGATCAATAGCCCCTTGGCGTCATGCGGGTTGGACGGCACCACCGTCTTAAGGCCGGAGACATGCGTGAACAGCGCTTCCGGGCTCTGGCTGTGCGTCTGGCCGCCGAAGATGCCACCGCCGGTCGGCATCCTGACGACAATCGGGCAGGTGAAATCGTTGTTGGAGCGGTAGCGCAGCCGCGCCGCCTCCGAGACGATCTGGTCGTAAGCGGGATAGACATAGTCGGCGAACTGCACCTCGACGCAGGGCCTCAGCCCATAGGCGGCCATGCCGATGGCCGAGCCGACAATGCCGGATTCGCTGATCGGCGCATCGAAGCAGCGGTTCTTGCCGTATTTGGCCTGCAGACCCTGCGTGCAGCGGAACACGCCGCCGAAGAAGCCGACATCCTCGCCATAGACGATGACGCGCTCGTCTCGCGCCATCGAGACATCCATGGCGTCGCGGATCGCCTCGATCATGGTGCGTCTGGGCATCGATCAGACCCCCGCCTGCTGGCGTTGACGCCTGAGATGCGGCGGTGTTTCGGCATAGACGCCCTCGAACATGTCGCGCGTCGACGGCTTGCCGCCGGCATGCAGCGTGCCGTGGCTTTCGGCTTCCTTCTGCGCCGCGATCACGGTTTCGAGGATCTCGGCTTCCGCCTGGATGTGGCGCTGTTCCGTCCAGACTTGCTTGTGGATGAGATGGTTCTTCAGCCGGATGATCGGGTCGCCGAGCGGCCAGGCGTCCGATTCCGCCTTCGGCCGGTAGGCCGACGGATCGTCCGAGCTCGAATGCGCGCCGACGCGATAGGTGACATATTCGACCAGGGTCGGCCCGAGATTGCGACGCGCCCGCTCGATCGCCCATTTGGCTACCGCATGGACGGCGAGATAGTCGTTGCCGTCGACGCGCAGCGACGGGATGCCGAAGCCGAGACCGCGCGCGGCGAAAGTGCCGGAGCCGCCGCGGGCAATGCCCTGGAAGGTGGAGATGGCCCACTGGTTGTTGACGACATTGAGCACGACCGGCGCCTTGTAGGTCGAGGCGAAGACCAGCGCCGCATGGAAATCGGACTCCGCGGTCGAGCCGTCGCCGATCCAGGCCGCGGCGATGCGGGAATCGTTGGAGATCGCCGAGGCCATCGCCCAGCCGACCGCCTGGATGTACTGCGTCGCCAGATTGCCGGAGATCGAGAAGAAGCCGTGCTCCTTCGAGGAGTACATGATCGGCAGCTGCCGGCCTTTCAGCGGATCGGCCTCGTTGGAATAGATCTGGTTCATCATCGCAACCATCGGGTAGCCGTCGGCGATGAGCAGGCCGGCCTGCCGATAGGTCGGGAAGTTCATGTCGCCAGGCTGCAGTGCCTTGCGGAAGGCGCAGCTCACCGCCTCTTCGCCCAGATGCTGCATGTAGAAAGAGGTCTTGCCCTGGCGCTGCGCCATCTGCATGCGCGCATCGAAGGACCTGAGCGTCATCATATGGCGCAGGCCTTCGAGCAGTTCCTCGTCGGTGAGCAGCCCGGCCCATGGCCCGACCGCTTCGCCGGCGCGGTTAAGCACGCGGATGATGGAGAAGGCCATGTCGCGGATGGTGCGCGGATCGACATTGACCTCCGGCCGCGGCACCGATCCGGCCTTGGGAATGGTCACATTCGAGAAGTCGGGCGTGCCGCCGGGCCGAACCTCGGGCTCGGGGACATGAAAGCGCAACATTCCAGCATCGGCCATGACCTTCGTCCTCCAATGTTGCCGGTGCGATACTTGCACATCCGCGCCGCCATTTCATCGGGCGAGATGGCGGCCGCCCTCCCGGTCATCAGCCTCGTCGAGCCGATGCGGCACATGGCCGACAAGATGCAGATATGGCGCTGAAATTTCTTGTCGATGTTTGCAAGCGTCGCGCAATTTGGCGGAAGTTTGCGGAGCGTTTGCCGCCACAAAAGACAACCAAGGCATGCGCGCCGGCCGACGCAGCTAATCTCCACCCTCGTGGGAAGATGCTCGGCAGGGCAGAGGGGCGTGACAGACTCTGCTTCAGGGTCGTCATTCTAGGGCGGAGCAAGGAGTGGAGCGACGCGCGCAGACCCTGGAATCCATGCCGCGACGTTGACGCGTTGCGGCGGTTGGAGAATATTCTGCACCCCGGCAAAAGTCACGGCATGGATCCTGGGGTCAAGCCTGAGGATGACGAAGAGAGGCCGGCCGCTTCTCCGTTCACTCCGTCTCCGCCTCATGCTAACTCACCCCGCATGGCACAGAAGAAGGGATACGAGGTCGATTCGTGGCTGGCGCGGCCGGACCCGGCCATGGCCATCGTCCTGCTTTACGGCCCCGATCGCGGCCTGGTCGCCGAGCGGGCCAAGACCTTCGCGTTGAAGACCGGGCTGCCGCTCGACGACCCTTTCTCAGTGGTCAAGCTGGATGGCGCGGAAGTCGACCGCGACGAAGGCCGTCTGCTCGACGAGGCGCGCACTGTGCCCATGTTTTCCGACCGGCGGCTGCTTTGGGTCCGCAACGCCAGCGGCCAGAAGGCGCTGGCCGACGACATCAAGGCGCTGACGGCGGAGCCGGCGCCGGATGCTCTCATCCTCATCGAGGCGGGCGACCTGAAGAAGGGCACTGGCCTGCGGGCCATCGTCGAGGCAGCCGGCAATGCCATCGCCTTGCCCTGCTATGCCGACGAGGCCCGCGATCTCGACACGGTGATCGACGACGAGCTGCGCAAGGCCGGCATGTCGATGGCGCTCGACGCCCGCCAGGCGCTGCGCCGCAATCTCGGCGGCGACCGTCTGGCCTCGCGCGGCGAGATCGACAAGCTGGTGCTCTACGCCCATGGCAAGAAGGAGATCGACCTCGACGACGTCAACGCCTTGTCCGGCGATGTCTCCGGCGCCTCCTTCGACGGCGCGGTCGACGCGATGCTCGACGGCAAGGTCGGAGATTTCGACATTGCCTTCACCCGGCATTGTGCGTCCGGCGGCCATCCTTTCCTGGTGCTGTCCTCGGCGATGCGGCAATTGCAGGCGATTCAGGTCATGCGCGGCCAGATGGAATCGGGCGGCCGCAATGCCGCCTCGGTCGTGGCGGGAGCGCGTCCACCGGTCTTCTTCTCGCGCCGCAAGCTGGTGGAGAAGACGCTCGAGCGCTGGAACAGCGAAGCCCTCGGCCGCGCGCTGAACCGGCTGCAGACGGCTGTGCTGCAGACGCGCAAGCGGCCCGATCTGTCGGAGGCGCTGGCCCGTCAGGCGCTGCTCGGCATCGCGGTGGAAAGCGCGAGATTGGCGCAGAGGTAGGCGATCAGCCAACCTCCCCTTGTGAGGCGATTGGCCGGCGCCTTCGGCTTTCGCCTATCGCGGGCGCCGCAAAAAAGAAGAGGCCGGCGCAGCGGCCGGCCCTGGTGTGCCTATCACCAATATATCAGCCTAGATCTAATCTTAAGCGAGAACTTTATTAGTCGGCTAATTCCACCTAATCAGCAACTTATCGCTCATCCTTCAGCCGCCGGCACAACTCGTCGAGCTGATCCAGCGAGCGGTAGTCGACCCGGAGCGTCCCGCCCTTGGCTTTATGCTCGATCGAGACGATCATGCCGATTGTGTCTGTCATCAACTTTTCCAAGGCCAGCGTGTCGGGATCCTTTTCCGGCGGGCTCGGCGCAGACCTTACTTTGGCCGGTGTCGGTCCGGCGGGCATTTGCGCCAACGCCTCGGCCTGGCGCACCGAAAGCCCTTCCTCGACGATCCGCTTGGCGAGCCCCGCCGGATCGCCGGCCGTGACCAGCGTGCGGGCATGGCCGGCCGACAACGCGCCGTCGACCAGCATGTCGCGGATGACGTCAGGCAGCTTAAGGAGCCTCAGCGTGTTGGCGACATGGCTGCGGCTCTTGCCGATCACCTGGCCGAGATCGGCCTGCGTGTAGCCATGCTCGTCGATCAGCTGCTGATAGCCTTGCGCTTCTTCGACCGGGTTGAGATCGGCGCGCTGCACGTTCTCGATGATCGCCAGCTCCAGCGCGGTACGGTCGTTGACATCGCGCACGATGAGCGGGATCTCGGTCAGCCCCGCGCGTTGCGCGGCGCGCCAGCGCCGCTCGCCGGCGATGATCTCATAGCGGCCGGGCTGCGACGGCGAAGGCCGCGCCACCACCGGCTGCACCACGCCATGCTCGCGGATCGACTGGGCGAGGTCGGTGAGTTCGGCGTCGCCGAAATGCCGGCGCGGGTTCTTCGGGTTCGGGCTGACGAACTCGATCGGCACCTTGCCATCCGCCGCGACCGCGCTCGGCTTTTCGGGCGCGACGGGACGATCGATCTCGCCGATCAGCGCGGCCAGGCCGCGGCCCAGTCTTTTTCTCGATTGGTCTTCACTCATTCTTCTGTCCAGATCGTTTCGGAATCGAATCGGCTATTGGAAATTGCCTGGGCTATTCAGGCGGCGCGCAGCTTGCGCTCGCGGCGGATCACTTCCGAGGCAAGCTGCAAATAAGCCTGGCTGCCGGAACATTTAAGATCGTAAAGGATTGCCGGCTTGCCGTAAGACGGTGCTTCGGAAACGCGCACGTTGCGCGGGATGATCGTCTCGTAGACTTTGTCGCCCATATGCGCGCGCACATCCTGCACCACCTGGTTGGCGAGGTTGTTGCGGCCATCGAACATGGTGAGCACGATGCCCTGGATGGTGAGGTCCGGATTGATCGTGCCGCGCACCTGCTCGACCGTTTCGAGCAATTGGCTAAGGCCTTCCAGTGCGAAGAACTCGCATTGCAGCGGCACCAGAACGGAATCGGCCGCCGCCATTGAATTCAAAGTCAAAAGATTGAGCGAAGGCGGGCAGTCGATCAGCACATAACCGAACGGCGCCGCGCGCGCGGCTGCCGCACGCAGCGCATTGCGCAGGCGCAGCACCCGGTCTGGCGCCGAGGCGATCTCCATTTCGATGCCGAGCAGATCGAGGGTTGAGGGCACGATGGACAAGCCCGGCACCGCCGTCGGCACCGCGGCCGCCTCAAGCTCGAGTTCGCCGGTCAGCACGTCATAGGACGAGACGGTGCGATCCTTGCGTTCGATGCCGAGCCCGGTGCTGGCATTGCCCTGCGGATCGAGGTCGACGATCAGCACGCGCTCGCCGATTGCGGCCAGCGCCGTCGCCAGATTGATCGCCGTGGTCGTCTTGCCGACGCCACCCTTCTGGTTGGCAACGGTGATGATACGCGGTCCAGTTTTCATGGGTCGATGCCAGTGATTCATTGCGGGGTCGCCGGGTGCAGATCGGTGATTTCCAGAATGACGCCATGAGCGTCGGTCATGCTTGGATGTTCTACCAGATCGAAGGTCCAGCGGTGAGCGCTTTCTTCCACTTCGGCCCGGTAATCCCGGCCTTTGTGAAAAAGCGAACGCGCGCCCTTGGTCAGCCAGGGCGCGGCAAGATCGAGCAGGTCCGGAAGCGCCGTCAATGCCCGCGCGGTAACGACTTCCGGTGCAGAAACAAGTGGATAGCTATCATCAATGCGTCGCGCCAGCACGCGCGCCGGCAGGCCGAATTGGCCGACGACCGATTGCAGGAACGACGCCTTCTTGCGGTTGCTTTCAACCAGATCGATCGTGGCGCCCGGCCGCTCTGCAAGCAGAAAACCGAGTACCAATCCGGGAAAGCCACCGCCCGAGCCGAGGTCGACCCAGCGCATTGCGGTCGGCGCGATGCGCACAAGCTGGGCGCTGTCCAGGATGTGGCGGCGCCAGACGTCGTCTAACGTCGATGGCGCCGCCAGATTGATGCTGCGGTTCCATTTTTGAAAATGCCGCTCGAAGGCCTGCAGCCGCTCGAATGTTTCACGTGAAACCGGACCCGCTGCCTTCTGCAGGTCCGCCCAGGCATCGCCACTCACGCGACCGACCTTCGTGCAGCCAGCTCGGCATTGCGAACATGCGCGACAATGATCGCCAGTGCCGCTGGCGTCATCCCTTCCATGCGCTGCGCGTCGGCAATCGAGCGCGGCCGGCGTGCCTTCATCTTCTGCTTCAGCTCATTGGAAAGGCCTGGCACGTCCGCGAAGTCGATGGTCTCCGGAATGAGCCGCGATTCCTCGTGCCTGATCTGCGCCACGTCAGCCTGTTGGCGCTCGAGATAGACGGAATATTTCGCCTCGGTCTCAAGCCGCTCTGCCGTGTTGGGGTCGAGTTCGCCAAACCGTGGCTCGATCCGCGTCAACCAGACCATATCGACGCCGGGATAGGCGAGAAGGTCGTAGGCGGAACGCCGAACGCCGTCCCGGTTGATCTCCAGTCCATGCCGCGCGGCTTCATTCGGCGTGAAGGCGATCGACTTTGCCAGCGCGCGGGCAGCGTCGAGCTTCACACTGATCGCGCCGAAACGTTGCATCCGCTCGGAGGAGACGATCCCCAAGCGGTCGGCCAGCGGCGTCAGCCGCTCGTCTGCATTGTCGGCGCGCAGCGAAAGCCGGAACTCCGCCCGCGAAGTGAACATGCGATAGGGCTCGGCAATGCCGCGGCTGGTGAGGTCGTCGATCATCACGCCGATATAGGCTTCGGTGCGGCTGAGCACGACCGGCTCGCTTGACGATGCCCTGCGCGCGGCGTTGATGCCGGCAAGCAGGCCTTGCGCGCCGGCTTCTTCGTAGCCCGTGGTGCCGTTAATCTGCCCCGCCAGAAAAAGCCCGGCGACGCGCTTCGTCTCCAGCGTCGGCTTGAGCTCGCGCGGGTCGACGTGGTCATACTCGATGGCGTATCCCGGCTGCAGCATCGTCGCCCGTTTCAGCCCGGGGATCGTCTTCAACATGTCGAGCTGCACCTCTTCCGGCAGCGAGGTCGAGATGCCGTTCGGATAGACGGTGTCGTCGTCGAGGCCCTCCGGCTCGAGGAAAATCTGGTGACCCTCGCGATCGCCGAACTTGACGATCTTGTCCTCGATAGATGGACAATAGCGCGGCCCCACGCCTTCGATCGAGCCGGAATACATCGCCGAACGCTTCAAATTGAGGCGAATCAACTCATGTGTCGCCTGCGTTGTGCGAGTAATACCGCATTTGATCTGCGGGTTCACGATGCGGTCTGTCATCAGCGAGAACGGCACCGGGTGATCGTCCGCGGCCTGACTTTCCAGCGACGCCCAATCGATGGTACGGCCGTCGAGGCGAGGGGGCGTCCCGGTCTTCAGCCGCCCGAGCTTGAAACCGGCACGCGTCATCGTCGCCGAGAGCCCATGGCTCGCCTGCTCGTTCATCCGGCCGGCGACGATCTTCTTCTCGCCGATATGGATCAGCCCTCGCAGGAATGTACCGGTCGTCAGCACCACGGCGCCGCAGGCGAGCCGCCTGTCACCGGAGACCAGCACGGCCGCAACCCGACCGTTCTCGATCTCGAAGTCCAGGACTTCGCCTTCTACCACGTCGAGATTGGCCTGCTCGCCGATCGCCGTCTGCATGGCAAGACGATAGAGCTTGCGGTCGGCCTGGGTCCGCGGCCCACGCACCGCCGGGCCCTTGCGGCGGTTCAGCAGGCGGAATTGGATGCCGGCAGCGTCCGCAATGCGGCCCATCAACCCGTCCATGGCGTCGATCTCGCGCACGAGATGACCCTTGCCGAGGCCGCCGATGGCCGGATTGCAGGACATGACGCCGATCGTCTCGAAGCGCAGCGTCACCAGCGCCGTCCTGGCGCCGGCGCGCGCAGCCGCGCCCGCCGCTTCGCATCCGGCATGGCCGCCGCCCACCACCACCACATCATAGTGATTGGTCATTGCAAGAATCCGTTTCAAAGATGCTTTGACACATGTCCCCGCCAGCCTCCGCTGTCAAGGATGCAGTCCCCGTTGCGAAGGTGGGATGGGCTGCGTGCCAGTGATTTTGGGAGACGGCGCTGCCCCTTACTGCCTGTCCGTCCTCGTCCCGCAAAGAAGCGGAGGCGGTTAATTCACGGACGATTTTTCACCAATCTCAAGCGCTGCGAATCCGCGCTGTTGCTTTGGTGGCCAGCCGGCAATCAGGGGCAGTGCTGTTGGCGCTTGATCAAACAGGCCACGTAGCTGTAGCCGGGACTCGTTTCACGTGAAACACCATCCGCCGCATCCTGCCGTTGTTTCACGTGAATCATCTGGCGCGCACAGCCGCCCCGCGTTTCACGTGAATCACTTGCCGATGCAGAACTGGGAAAAGATGACGTCGAGCATATCCTCGACATCGACAGCGCCGATAATTCGCCCAAGCCGGTCCGTGGCCACCCGCAACTCTTCTGCACGCAGCTCCAGGCTTTGCCCCGACAGCGCCGCCAAGAGAAAATCCTTCGCCTCCTCCAGCAGCTCGACATGGCGGAGCCTCGACGGGAAGATATCACCGGCCCCTCCGACTGCGGCAGCGGCGCGACCCGCAATCTCGTCCAGCAGTTCCGAAATTCCGGTACCTTCCTTGGAAGAGATGGCCAAATCATAGGCCCCTCTGCGCGCTCCCTTGAGATCGGTTTTGGTCCCGATCCTCAGGAGCGGAACACCTGTCGGAACCGCGCCGACGGGCTGTGGATCGACCATATCCTCCAGCAGCAAAACCAGGTCGGCGCCACCGGCCTTGGCACGCGCTCGTTCGATGCCGATCGTCTCCACCTTGCCGGCCGCCTCGCGCAGGCCTGCCGTATCGACGACCCGAACTCTCATCCCGTGGAGGTCCAGCACCACCTCCAGCAGGTCGCGCGTGGTGCCCGGCTCGTCGGTGACGATTGCCGCCTCGCGTTGGGCCAGGGCGTTGAACAGACTGGACTTGCCGGCATTCGGCGCGCCGAGGATGACGACCTCGAAGCCATCGCGAATGATCTCGGCCGCCTTGAACCCCTGAATGTGGCGTTCGATCTCGTCGGCCATCGTCGCCACATCGGTCCAGACCGCCTTCGAGACCGAACCCGGCACATCCTCCTCGTCAGCGAAGTCGATTTCCGCCTCGATCATTGCTCGAGCATGGATCAACCGCCGGCGCCACCCCGAATAGAGCTCGCTCTGCGCGCCCTCGGCGTTACGCACGGCAAAGCGCCGCTGCGCCTCCGTCTCGGCATTGACAAGGTCCGCCAGCGCCTCGGTCTCGACCAGATCGAGCTTGCCGTTGAGAAAGGCGCGCCGCGTGAATTCGCCAGGCTCGGCATGTCTGACGCCGGCAAAGCCGGTGAGCGTTTCCAGCATTTTTGCCGCAACGGCGCGGCTGCCGTGTACATGGAACTCGCCAACGTCCTCGCCGGTGAAGCTGCTAGGTCCGGGAAAGAACACGACAAGCCCGTGATCGGTGACCGAACCGTCCGGTGCCATCAGCTTGCGCAACGTGGTAAAGCGATCCTTAATACCGCCGCCGGCAATCGTTTCGAGTACGAATCGAGTCTTGGGGCCGGAGATGCGAATTACGGCGATGCCGGCGGGCAGGCGACCGCTCGAAAGCGCTACGATAGAATCCTTCGAGGTTGCCATTTGCCCGACCTGCCGAACCACCCTAGGTATCTTCTTTCAGGCGCCGTTCCGGACGTCAGCCGTAGCTTTCCCGGAATTGCCTGCTCATCAACGAAGCCGAGCCGCTCATTGTGACCTTGCCCGCGCGAAACCTGCTTGCCGAAGAGGCCAGCCCCTATCTGCAGCAGCACAGCGAAAATCCCGTGCATTGGCGGGGATGGTCGCCGGACGCCCTTGCCGAGGCGAAGGAACTCGGACGGCCGATCCTGCTGTCCATCGGCTATGCCGCCTGCCACTGGTGCCATGTCATGGCCCATGAAAGCTTCGAGAACGATGCCGTCGCCGCCGTCATGAACCGCCTCTTCGTCAATATCAAGGTCGATCGCGAGGAGCGCCCGGATATCGACCAGATCTACATGGCGGCACTCCATGCCATGGGCGAGCAGGGCGGCTGGCCGCTGACCATGTTCCTCACGCCCGATGGCAAGCCTTTCTGGGGCGGCACCTATTTTCCGCGCGACGCGCGCTATGGACGGCCGGGCTTTGTCCAGGTGCTGGAGGCGGTCGACAAGGCCTGGCGCGAGAAGCAGGAGAGCCTTGGCCAAAGCGCCGACGCGCTGACCACCCATGTCGAGCAGCGGCTGGCCGGCGCGAAGGGAAAGGCGGTGCTCGACCGCGGCACGCTTGCCGATTTTGCCGGCCGCATCGAGGGCATGATCGACCGCGATCTCGGCGGCTTGCGCGGCGCGCCGAAATTCCCCAACGCGCCCTTCATGCACAGTCTGTGGCTGTCCTGGCTGCGCGAGGGCCAGACCGCCCATCGCGACGCCGTGCTCATCAGCCTGGAAAAAATGCTCGCCGGCGGCATCTACGACCATGTCGGCGGCGGTCTCAGCCGTTACTCGACCGATGCCGAATGGCTGGTCCCGCATTTCGAGAAGATGCTTTACGACAACGCCCAGCTCATCCGCATGTGCAATTGGGCCTTTGCAGCAACAGGCAATGAGTTGTTTCGGAAGCGAATCGAGGAAACTGTGGCCTGGCTGCTGCGGGAAATGCGCGTCGAGGCGGGCGCCTTTGCCGCCAGCCTCGACGCCGACAGCGAAGGCGAGGAGGGGTTGTTCTACACCTGGAGCGGGGAAGAGGTTGAAGCCGCACTCGGTGCTGATTCCGCTCGCTTCTTCCAATATTTCGAGCTCGCCGCTCCGCATGGCTGGGAAGGCAAGCCCATCATCCGCCAAAGCGAGGCACAGCAGCGCCAGGGGATCAGCCATGACGCTCAGCTCGCAGCGCTGAAGGCGAAATTGCTAGCTGCCAGAGAAAATCGCGTCAGGCCCGGCCGCGACGGCAAGGCGCTTACCGATTGGAACGGATTGATGATTACGGCCCTCGCGGAAGCGGGCCGCTCCTTCGGGCGAGCCGACTGGGTGGACGCCGCCGTCAAGGCCTTCGCCCACATCGTCGAAGCCAGCAAGGACGGCCGCCTGCCGCACTCGATGCTCGGCGACAAGAAGCTTTTCCCGGCGCTGTCGAGCGACTATGCCGCCATGACCAACGCGGCGATCGCGCTGTTCGAGGCAACCGGCAGTTCTGCCTATATGGACCATGCCCGGCAGTTCATCGATCGGCTCGACCGCTGGCATCAGGATCCTGAAAAAACCGGCTATTATCTGACGGCGTCCGACAGCGTCGATGTGCCGATCCGTATCCGCAGCGATGTCGATGAGGCAATCCCCTCCGCCACGGGCCAAATCATCGAGGCGCTGGTCCGGCTCTCGTCCCTTACCGGCGATCACGGTCTTTGGGCAAAGGCATGGACGACAGCCGAACACGCCATGGGTCGCACCGCGCAGCAAGCCTACGGCCAGGCCGGCATCATCAACGCCTGCGCGCTGGCGCTCGAACCGCTGAAGCTCGTCATCATAGACAAGCTTGATTCCTCAAGCCTTGTTCCGGTGGCGAATCGAAATCCGGATCCACGCCGGGTCGATATCGTACTGCCCATCGGTACGGAAGCGAATCAACCGCTTTTGCCGGGCGGCGTGCTGCCGCCGACGGACAAGCCTGGAGCCTGGTTCTGCAGCGGACAGACATGCCTGCCGGCGGTTACGGATGCGGGCGAGTTGGAGAAGCTGTTGCGGCGGGAATAAACAGCTTCGTCTCCTCGGCAACAACGGCATGGACTTAGGGTTCTGCGCAGCGTCGCCTCGCTCCTTGCTCCGCCTTGTATGCCGAGGAAAGGACCGGTCCCTCGGCGCCCGATCAGGTATTCATCGAATCGAAGAAATCCGCGTTGGTCTTGGTCTGCTTGAGCTTGTCGATGAGGAATTCGATCGCATCGGTCGTTCCCATCGGCGCAAGGATCCGGCGCAGCACGAAGATCTTCTGCAGATCCGAACGCGGCACCAGAAGGTCTTCCTTGCGGGTCCCGGACTTGAGGATGTCGATCGCCGGGTAGATGCGCTTGTCGGCCACCTTGCGGTCGAGCTGGATTTCACAGTTGCCGGTGCCCTTGAACTCTTCGAAGATGACTTCGTCCATGCGGCTGCCGGTGTCGATCAGCGCGGTGGCGATGATCGTGAGCGACCCGCCTTCCTCAATGTTGCGGGCGGCGCCGAAGAAGCGCTTCGGACGCTGCAGCGCGTTGGCATCGACACCGCCGGTCAACACCTTGCCGGATGACGGCACCACGGTGTTGTAGGCGCGGCCGAGGCGGGTGATGGAATCGAGCAGGATGACGACATCGCGCCCATGCTCGACCAGGCGCTTGGCCTTCTCGATCACCATTTCGGCGACCTGCACATGGCGCGCCGCCGGTTCGTCGAAGGTCGAGGAAATGACTTCGCCCTTGACCGAGCGCTGCATGTCGGTGACTTCCTCCGGACGCTCGTCGATCAGAAGAACGATCAGGTAGCATTCCGGATGGTTGGCGGTGATCGAGTGCGCGATGTTCTGCAACAGCACCGTCTTACCGGTGCGCGGCTGAGCGTTGATCAGCGCTCGCTGGCCCTTGCCGATCGGCGCCACCAGGTCGATCACACGCGGCGAGATGTCCTTGGTCGGGGGATTGTCGACCTCCATCTTCAGCCGCGAGGTCGGGTAGAGCGGCGTCAGGTTGTCGAAGTGGATCTTGTGCCGGATCTTCTCCGGATCATCGAAATTGATGGTGTTGACCTTGAGCAGCGCGAAATAACGCTCGCCCTCTTTGGGGCTGCGGATCGGCCCCTCGACGGTGTCGCCGGTCTTCAGCGAAAAGCGCCTGATCTGCGACGGTGAAATATAGATATCGTCGGGACCCGGCAGGTAATTGGCGTTGGCCGAGCGCAGGAAGCCGAAACCGTCCTGCAGTACCTCGACCACGCCTTCGCCGATGATCTCGACGTCCTGGATGGCGAGCTTTTTCAGGATCGCGAACATCAGCTCCTGCTTACGCATGACGCTGGCGTTCTCCACCTCGAGCGATTCGGCGTAAGCGATCAGCTCCGGCGGCTTCTTATTCTTGAACTCTGCGAGTTTCATTTCTTGCATTAGATGGACTCTGGGTAGGCTTTGGGGAGAAAAAATCGGCTGGATGCGACAAATGCCGGGCGCGGCCGAAAGCGAGAAAGGGGCGGCGCATGACGGGAAGGAAGACCCGTCTTTTATCGTCGGTCGCCTGAAAGAGCAAGCCGCCTTTTGCCGGGTGTGGGGAAGCCTCAGAACGGCTTCACGATGACCAGGATGACGATGACGATCATCAGCAATGTGGGGAGTTCATTGACGATCCGCCAGTGCCTCGCCGGCTTTTCGTTCTTGTCCTCGGCAAATTTTCTCACCGCGCCGGCGAGATAGCCGTGCAGACCCGAAAGCAGCAGCACGGCGAGGATCTTGGCGTGCAGCCAGCCGCCCTGGAAACCGAAGCCCTTCCAGGCGAGCCAAAGCCCGAACACCCAGGTCACGGTCATCGCCGGGTTGATGATGGCGCGCAGCAGCCGGCGCTCCATCACCTTGAAGGTCTCGGACTGCACGGAGCCTTTCTCGGCGTCGACATGATAGACGAAAAGCCGAGGCAGATAGAGCATCCCGGCCATCCAGGCGATGACGGCAATCACATGGATTGCCTTCGCCCAGGGATAGAAGCTGTCCGGCGCCACAAGGAAGAGCAGGGCGGTCAGGACGACCAGCAGAACGATGCCGATCAACATGCGCTTCATCGCCTGGCCGGCGCTGTTCTCGTTGGTCGTCCCGGTCATCGATGGCTCCGCACCATTTTCACCATGGCCTCGACATGCGCCACAGGCGTTTCCGGCGTGATGCCGTGGCCGAGATTGAAGATCAGCGGCCCGTTGCCCAGCGTGCGAAGGATGGCGTCGACGCCGTCGGCCAGCGCCCTGCCGCCGGCAACCAGGCGAAGCGGATCGAGATTGCCCTGCACCGCGCCTTCGCTTTGCAATTCCTGCGCCATCGACAGCGGCACGGTCCAGTCGAGACCGAGCCCGGTGATCCCGGTCTTCTTCCTGTAATCGCGATAGCGCTCGCCGGCGCCCTTGGGGAACCCGATCACCGGAACATCCGGACGAGCGGCCTTCACTTGCCGGACAATCTCCGCAACGGGCTCGATGCAAAACGCCTCAAAGGACGCTTCATCGAGAACACCCGACCAGGAGTCGAAAATCTGCACCACATCGGCGCCGGCCTCGATCTGGCGGATGAGATAGGCGGCCGAATGGTCGGCCAGTATCTTCAGGAGCCGCGCAAGGGCCTCCGGCTCGCGATAGGCAAAAAGCCTGGCCGGTCCCTGGTCCGGCGTGCCGTGGCCGGCAATCATATAGGTCGCCACCGTCCAAGGCGCGCCGCAGAAGCCGATCAAGGTCGTTTCAACCGGAAGCTTCTCACGCAGACGGCGGACCGTTTCGTAGACCGGTTCGAGATTCACGTGAAACGTTTGGCCGTCCAGGGCCTCGATTTCGGCCGCCGCAATCGGCTTGAGGATCGGCCCGTGTCCCTCTTCGAATCGGACATCTCGTCCCAGCGCATCGGGCACAACCAGGATATCGGAAAACAGGATAGAAGCATCGAAGCCGAAGCGCTCGATCGGCTGCAGCGTCACCTCGACGGCAAGATCCGGATCATAGCAGAGATCGAGGAAAGAACCGGCCCGCTTCCGGGTCTCGCGATACTCCGGCAAATAACGCCCTGCCTGACGCATCATCCAGAGCGGCGGCGGTGAAACCGTCTCGCCCTTGAGGACGTCCAGCATGATCCGTTTCCCAGCCATCCAGTGCTCGCCCTCTCCAGGTCTCTTAAATCAAATATCTATTTTAAAAGAGTCTTCTGATTCTAAGAGTCTGTTGGTTGTGGTGGTTGCGACCTGTCCCGCCTGCCGCTCGAAAAGGCCAGTCAGCATATTGTCGCGCAGCCGCTTTCTCAATTTGGAGGGATCTGGGGACGAAGCGGATTCAGGCTTTCGAGTCAGCGGCTTGGCTCTTCTGCTCCGGGCCTCGAGCTGTGGACGATATCGGCCAAGAAAAGTTGATCCCCGGTTTTGTCCCCAGTGCGCCGACAAAGCCTACAGCGGGGCGAATTGTGGACAAGGTGGCATCTGATACAGTCGCCTTCGACGTCACGACCTTTCTGTCCAACCTTGTCCACATCTGCCCACAGTCTGGAACCAACTCTTGTGAACAAACCCCAGAGCTTCTTCCATCTGCATCTGATTTCCGACGCCACCGGCGAGACGCTGCTGGCGGCAGGCCGCGCCGCCTCCGCCCAATATAAGGACGCACGCGCCATCGAGCATATCTATCCGCTGATCCGCACGGAAAAGCAGGTCGCCAAGGTGTTCGAGGATATCGAAGAGGAGCCCGGCATCATTCTCTACACCGTGGTCGACCAGAAGCTCGCGCGCAGCATCGACGAGCGCTGCGCCGCCATGGGCCTGCCTTGCGTTTCGGTGCTGGAGCCGGTGCTCAGCGTCTTCCAGTCCTATCTCGGCACGCCGGCCGGCCGGCGCGTCGGCGCCCAGCATGTGCTCGACGCCGAATATTTCCGCCGCATCGATGCGCTGAACTTCACCATGGAGCATGACGACGGCCAGTTGCCGGCCAACATGGACGATGCCGATGTCGTGCTGATCGGCATCTCGCGCACCTCCAAGACGCCGACCAGCATCTATCTCGCCAATCGCGGCATCAAGACCGCCAACATTCCGATCGTGCTCGGCGTGCCGCTGCCGGAAAGCCTGATTAACGCCAGGACGCCGCTGATCGTCGGCCTCGTCGCCACGGCCGAGCGCATCTCGCATGTTCGCCAGAACCGCATCCTCGGCAACAGCAACAACTACGTGCCGACCGACTATGTCGACCGCGCCGCCATCGCCGAGGAGCTCGCCTATGCGCGTCAGCTCTGCACCAGGCACGGCTGGCCGATGATCGACGTCAGCCGGCGCTCCATCGAGGAAACCGCGGCGGCCATCGTTGCCCTGCGGGGAAAGACGCGCTAGGGGAGGCGATATCAGCGAGCATTCCGTCCTGAGAGAAGGTGGCTCGGCGCATAGCGCCGAGACGGTTGAAGGGCGCTGGACGGATCGCAACCGTTGGGTGAACCAGTATGGCCGGCAAAATCGTCCTCGCTTCGGGCAGCCCGTTCCGCAAGGCAATGCTTATCAATGCCGGGCTCGACATCGAGGCGGTGCCGGCAGATGTCGACGAGCGCGCGCTCGAGGCGCCCTTGCAGGACAGCGGTGTCTCTCCCGAAGATGTCGCTTCGATCCTTGCCGAAGCCAAGGCGACCGAGGTCAGCGAGCGCCGGCCGGGCGCGCTGGTGCTCGGTTGCGACCAGACGCTGTCGCTTGGCGACGAAATTTTCCACAAGCCGGCTGACATGGAAGGCGCGCGGAGGCACCTCCTGGCCTTGTCGGGCAAGACCCATCAGCTGAACAGCGCCGTCGTGCTCTGCCGCGATGGCGAAGTGCTGTGGCGGCATGTCGGCATCGCCAGCCTCACCATGCGCAAGCTCGATCCCGCCTTCATCGGCCGCCACCTGGCGCGCGTCGGTTCCAAGGCGCTGGCGAGTGTCGGCGCCTACCAGATCGAGGGCGAGGGCATCCAGCTCTTCGAAAGGATCGAGGGCGACTATTTCACCATCGTCGGCCTGCCGCTGTTGCCGGTGCTGAAGGAGCTGCGCGCATTGGGAGCGATCGATGGTTGAGAAGCGGGCCTTCGTCACCGGCCACCCGATCGCGCATTCGCGCTCGCCCAAGATCCACCGCCACTGGCTGGAGGAATACGGCATCGACGGCAGCTACCAGGCTATCGACGTTCGGCCGGAGGATTTCGCAGCATTCCTGAAATCGCTGGACGAGAATGGCTATCGCGGCGGCAATGTCACCATCCCGCACAAGGAAGCAGCCTTCGCCTTGGTCGCGCGCCGCGACGAGGCCGCCGAAGCCATCGGCGCGGTCAACACGCTGTGGCTGGAAGACGGCGTGCTGTGGGGCGGCAATACCGACGCTCTCGGCTTTGCCGGCAATCTCGATGAACATGCCCCCGGCTGGGCGGCGAATGGTCCGGCCGTGGTGCTGGGCGCGGGCGGCGCCTCCCGCGCCGTCGTCCACGCGCTGAAGGACCGGGGTATCAACGACATCCGCATCGTCAACCGTACGCTGGCAAGGGCTGAGGAACTCGCCGACCGGTTTGGCGCCGGGGTTTCGGCGCATGGCGCCGGCGCGGTCGGCGAATTGCTTTCCGACGCTGGCCTGCTCATCAACACCACCGCGCTCGGCATGCATGGCAACGAGATCCTCGCCGCCGATCCGGCCGGTCTGCCTGGCCACGCCATCGTCACCGACATCGTTTATGTGCCGCTGGAGACACCGCTGCTAGCTGCCGCCAGGGCGCGCGGCCTGAAGACCGTCGATGGCCTCGGCATGCTGCTGCACCAGGCCGTGCCCGGCTTCGAGCGCTGGTTCGGCAAGCGACCTGAGGTGACGCCGCAATTGCGGCGCATGATCGTCGCCGACATCGAAGCGCATTGACATGATCGTGCTCGGCCTCACCGGATCGATCGGCATGGGCAAGTCGACCACGGCAAAGATGTTCGCCGAGGCCGGCGTTCCGGTGCATGATTCCGACGAGACCGTGCATCGCCTCTATGCCGGCAAGGCAGCACCCCTGGTCGAACGAGCCTTTCCCGGCACGACAAAAGCGGGCGTGGTGGATCGTGCAAGGCTCGCCGAGACAGTGCTGGGCGATTCCGCCGCGCTGAAACAGCTGGAGGCGATCATCCACCCGCTGGTGCGGGCCGACGCCGACGCCTTTTTGGCCCGCCATCGTGCGGCCGGGGCGCCGATTGCGGTGCTCGACATCCCGTTGCTGTTCGAGACCGGCGGCCGCAACCGGGTCGACAAGGTCGTGGTCGTCACCGCGCCGGCCGAGATCCAGCGCGCCCGCGTGCTCGCCAGACCCGGCATGAGCGAAGAAAAATTCGCTTCCATCCTCGCCAAGCAGGTGCCTGACGCCGAGAAACGCCGTCAGGCGGATTTCATCGTCGACACCGGCCAGGGTTATGATGCCGCACGTGCGGCGGTGGCAGCCATCGTCAGCGAATTGACCGGGGATAAGTCCGGCAAAAACGCTTCCTGACGGCCGCCGTCAGCAGTCCCCATTGCCATTTTGTTCCGGTTTGTGATTCTGCTCTTTAGAGCGGACTGATTCGAATGCGTGAGATCATCTTCGACACCGAAACCACCGGCCTCGATTTGCGCGACGACCGCATCATCGAGCTCGGCGGCGTCGAGCTGGTCAACCGTTTCCCGACCGGCCGCACCTTCCACAAGTTCATCAATCCGCAAGGCCGCGCCATTCACGCCGAGGCGCAGGCCGTGCACGGCATCAGCGCGGCGGATCTGGCCGGCAAGCCGACCTTCGCCGAAATCGCCGAGGAATGGCTGGCCTTCACCGACGGTGCCAAGCTGATCGCCCACAACGCCACTTTCGACCTTGGCTTCCTCAACCTCGAATACAGCCGGCTCGGTCATCCGGCCATCGATCCCGGCCGCATCGTCGACACGCTGGCGATCGCGCGCCGCAAGCACCCGATGGGTCCGAACTCGCTGGACGCGCTCTGCCGCCGCTACGGCATCGACAATACCCGCCGCACCAAGCACGGGGCGCTTCTCGACTCCGAATTGCTGGCCGAAGTCTATATCGAGCTCATCGGCGGCAAACAGGCGGCGCTGGTTCTGGAAACCGTGGCCGTGCAGATGAACGGCAGCGGCGAAGTCGCCGATATCGATATCTCGATCGGCGCAAGGCCGATCGCGCTGCCGCCGCGCCTCACCGAGGCGGATCGGGCGGCACATGCCGGGCTTGTCGGCACGCTCGGCGAAAAGGCGTTGTGGCTGAAGGTGGCGTCTGCGGGTTGAGCGGGGGGCGCTCCCTGAACCGACGCGATTAGCCGAGCCGCCCATCCCTTCGTCATGCCCGAGCTTGACCCGAGCAACCCTTAGCAAAAAAGCCCGGCGCGAAGCCGGGCTCTCGATACGAGGGGTGGTGAGTCTCCTCAGCTCACCTGGACCTTGCTTGCGGCCTGGTCCTCGGCGATGCGCTGCTGGAACATCTGCGCGAAATCGATCGGGTCGAGCATCAGCGGCGGGAAGCCGCCGTTGCGGGTGGCGTCCGCGATGATCTGGCGCGCGAAGGGGAAGAGCAGCCGGGGGCATTCGATGAACAGGATCGGCAGCATATGCTCCTGCGGGAAGCCGCTGATGGCGAAGACGCCGCCATAGACCAGTTCGACGTTGAACAGCACTTCCTGGTCGAAGGAGGCCTTGGCATTCAATGTGAGATTGACGTCGAACTGCTTGTCCGAAAGCGGGTTTGCGTTGACGTTGACATTGATGGCGATGCCAGGGGCCTTGTCGCGGCCGCGCAGCGAATTCGGCGCGCCGGGGCTTTCGAACGACAGGTCCTTCACATATTGCGCAAGCACGTTGAGCGAGGGCTGTTCCTGTTTGCCGTTGCCGTTGGCGGCGGCTGCCGCGGCATCATCATTGCTGGCCATTAGCCTTTGTCCTTTTGCCTGGGCAGCATTGCTGACCGGATTGAAATCGGGGGTTCGCTATCATGCTCGGCAGGACAAGACAAGTTTTGCGCGCCGCCTGAAACTGCGCAGCCGTTTCGGGGCGACGGCGCGCATGAGACAGCTATTCGAGCGGACCCTGAAGAGAGCTAGTCGTCTTTCAGCCGCCGCCAAGGGGAATTGTGATCCGGCCCGCGCTTGTAGTCGTCCTGGCGCGAAAAGTCGCTGTCATCGAGATCGATGACCCTGTCGCGGCGGCGGGCCGAAAAGCCGCTGCTGAAGCTGGTCGCCATCACGATGCGGTTCTTGAGCAGGCGCCAGGCAAGATCGCGCACCGGCGGCAGGAGCAGCAGGATGGCGATAATGTCGGTGATGAAGCCCGGAATGATGAGCAGGAGTGCCGCCAGCACGATCATCGCGCCATGCGCGAGTTGGCGGCTTGGATCGCGCCCGGCATCCATTTCCGTCCGCACCCGCGCCATCACGCCGAATCCCTGGTGCCGAAGCAGGAGGCTGCCGGCAATGGTGGAGAGGATGACGAGCCCGATCGTCGCCAAAGCGCCGACTTCGCGGCCGACGATGACGAAGCCGGCGATCTCCAGAAGCGGCAGCAGGAGCAGGAACAGGGGAATGAACGAAATGCGCAAATTGAGACCGGTCGCTTTCTTCTTTGGGGGCCTCGCGGGAAATCGCCGCTGGCACTAGGACCTTTAGATAGGTATGGCTGGCTTTGATTTGAATGATTGCGCCCGCCGTTCTATATGCTTTGGGTAATGAACGCTATGCGACCGCCGCCATTCTAGGGGCTCTGGTGGTCCGGCCTGGACAGGGATCGAATTGGCGGAAGATATGGGTTTCTTCGACTTCGGCACGATTTTCTTTTTGATTGCGGCGGTTGTGATCTTCTTCCAGCTTCGCAACGTGCTGGGCCGTCGCACCGGAAACGAACGCCCGCCCTTCGATCCTTATTCGGCAAGCCGCACGCGCGAGCAGGATGCGGCGCAGAAGTCCGAGAATGTGGTGTCGCTGCCGCGCAAGCGCATGCCGGGCGAACCGGCGGCGGAGACCTATGCCGCGATCGACGCTTTCGCCAAGCCGGACAGCGATCTCAACAAAGGCCTGCGCGCGATCAAGGACAACGATCCGTCCTTCGATCCGAAGACCTTCATCGACGGCGCCAAGATGGCCTACGAGATGATCGTCATGGCCTTTGCCGACGGCGACCGCAAAACGCTGAAGAACCTGTTGTCGCGCGAGGTCTATGACAGCTTCGTCGCCGCGATCGGCGAGCGCGAGGCGAAAGCGGAAAAGATCCAGTCTTCCTTCGTCGGCATCGACAAGGTCGATGTCGTGGCCGCCGAGATGAAGGGCACCGAGGCGCATATCACGCTGCGCATCGTCAGCGAGCTGATCTCGGCGACCCGCGACAAGGTCGGGGCCGTCATCGACGGCGATCCGGAAAAAGTCGCCGAGGTCAAGGACGTCTGGACCTTCTTCCGCGATACCCGGTCGCGCGATCCGAACTGGAAGCTGGTCGCCACGGAAGAAGAAGATTGACCTAGAGCATGATGCCGAAAAGTGTGGAGCGGTTTTCGGACGCCATCATGCTCCATCTCTTTAATATGGAGCCGGATTCAGATTTCAGGTCGATCCGGCCTGAAATCATCCGGCTCTAGGTGGCGGCTGTCATGTCGCTGTCTTCGGCATTCAAGGAAAAATCCTTCGGCGACCTGCCCGGCTGGGACGAGGATGATCAACTCGCCGCCTTCGCGGCGTTCAAACGTTCGGCTTGCCACGTCCTGACCAAGCCCTATCGAACCGGTTCGCTCGGCGTCGCGTTCGCCGCTTTCGCCGAGGCCTATACTGAGGCGCGCTCCGTTTCGCCGCAGACTCGGTCGGAGGCGCGGTCCTTCTTCGAGCGCCATTTCGCTCCCGCTTTGGTGGCGGCCGAAAGCGGCGGTGCCGGCCTCGTCACCGGCTTCTACGAGCCGGAGGTCGAGGCCTCGCCGGTGAGGACGGAGCGGTTCACGGTGCCGCTGCTCTCCCGTCCCGCCGATCTGGTCGACATCGACGATAAAAATCGGCCCCTCGCAATGGATCCCTATCTCGCCTTCGCGCGCGCGACGACGACAGGTCCGGTCGAATATTTCGATCGCGGCGCCATCGAGCGCGGCGCGCTGTCCGGGCGGAACCTCGAGATTGCCTGGCTCGCCGACAAGGTCGATGCCTTCTTCATCCATGTGCAGGGCGCGGCGCGGCTGAAGATGGCAGATGGTCGGCTCTGCCGCGTCACCTATTCCGCAAAATCCGGCCAGCGCTTCACTGGGCCGGGCAGGATCCTGAGCGAGACCGGCGAAATCCCGCTGGAACAAGTGACGATGCAGTCGATCCGCGCCTGGTTCAAGGCGCATCCTGAGCGGGTCGACGAGATCCTCTGGCAGAACCGCTCCTACATCTTCTTTCGTGAGGCGCCGGTCGACGACCCGGAGCTCGGTCCCATTGCCGCCGCCAAGGTGCCATTGACGCCCGGCCGCTCGGTCGCCGTCGACCGGCTGCTGCACACCTTCGGCACGCCCTTCCATATCGTTGCGCCAACGCTCACCGCTTTCGGCGGAAAACCGTTCCGGCGGCTGATGATCGCGCAGGACACCGGCTCGGCCATCACCGGAGCGGCGCGAGGCGATCTCTTCGCCGGCTCGGGCGATGCCGCGGGCGAGATCGCCGGCGTCGTGCGCAACGCGGCCGACTTTTATGCGCTGGTCCCGCGCGGGCTGGTCGACAGGGGGCACGCGTGAACCGCCGCCACGACACGCTGAGCGACGACGATCGCATCCTCTGGAGCCTGGTGGCGCGCACGACGCGGCCCCTCAAAGGCAAGGCCGCGGTCGAGATTCCCGATATTGTCGAGCCGACGCCGGCGCCGGCGCCCACGGCGGCCAATGGCGTTCCCACCGCTGCCGCGAAGCCGAAGCCGCAGCACGTCGCGCATTCGCTTGACGACCAGACCCACGAGAAACTGAAAAAAGGCCGGCTGCCGATCGAGGGCCGCGTCGATCTGCACGGCATGACGCAGGACGAGGCCTATTCGCTGCTCCTCACCTTCCTGCACCGCGCCCATGCCGGCGGTATCCGCTATGTGCTGGTCATCACCGGCAAGGGCTCGTCGTCCGGCGGCGACGGCATCCTGCGCCGCTCGGTGCCGCACTGGCTGTCGACCCCGGCTTTCCGGCATCTGGTCTCGAGCCACGATCACGCCGCCCGCAACCATGGCGGCTCGGGCGCGCTCTATGTGCGGCTCAGGCGGACGCGCGCATGAGGATGCCGGCCATGAGGACGCAACAGTGACCCCGTTCGGCGAAAGGCTGAGGGCGCTGCGCGCCGAGCGCGGCGTCAGTCAGAAGGCGATGGCGCAGGCCATCGGCGTCAGCGCCGCCTATCTGTCGGCGCTCGAGCATGGCCGCCGCGGCGCGCCGACCTGGACGCTGATCCAGAAGATCATCGGCTATTTCAACATCATCTGGGACGACGCCGAGGACCTTGCCCGCCTCGCCGAAACCTCGCATCCACGGGTCAGGATCGATACGTCGGGCCTGTCGCCGGCCGCGACCGAACTGGCCAATCTTCTGGCCGAGAGCATCGAGAAGCTGGACGAGGCGGAGCTGCGCCGCCTCAGCGCGTCGATTCGTGCGGCGCTGAGAAGGTAGTTCCGGAGATCTACTGCACCGAGCCGACCAGCAGCTGCTGGCCATCGCGGATCGACACCCAGCGGCCGGTGTTGTCGATCGCCTGGCGCTTGAGATAACGGTAGCCGGTCTCGTCCCAGGCTTGGACCTTGTCGGTCAAATTGTCGAGGATGTAGTCACCCTTGTCGGTGCGCACCGTCAGCACGGAATGGCCTTCGCCGTCCGGCTTGCGCACGACGGTGATCAAGAGATCCGCAAGCGAGATGCCCATGCGGTAGAGCTGGCGCCGCTTCTCCAGCACATAGTCCTCGCAGTCGCCAAAGCCGTTGTCCGGATAGGTCCAGACCTCGTCCTTGCCGTAATTGTCGAGATCGCTCATCGGCTTGACGGCGGCGTTGACCTTGGCGGTCACGTTGATCAGCTTGCGCCACAGAGCATCGGTCAGCTTGGCCGGCGCGAGATTGGCCGGGCGAATGTTGCATTCGCTCGGATGCGTCTTGCAGAAGTCGTAATGTCCGATCGGCTGCGAGGTCAGGCCGCCGGTGGCCATGGCGCCGGCAGCCCATGCCGGAACCGCCCAGTGGGCCGAGATCGCCAGCCCTGCGACTGCACACAAACGCAGCATCCGCGCCATCGGTGAGGAAGTCATTGTCCCCCGGGGTCCGCCCTTGTTTATTAACGAAACGTTAAGGGGGATTTACAGTCCGTGTCAATTGAAGACAACGGCTAGTTTGGTGGCATGGTTACCCGCCAGGCCCGCATAGCGGCAGTTTGGCAACAGCGGCGTCGGGACGCCGGTCAGCCCTGAACATTGGTTGCACGGAAAGGTCACTCGCTTCGAGCGGCGCCGAGCCGCGTCCGCTTCCCGCTCAGCTCTTGGCGGAACGGACCAGCTTTGGCTTCGCCGCCAGGCGGGTCTGGCGGCCGTAGCTGGAGATGAAGTCCAGGATGCGCGGCACGATCTCCGACCGGAACCGCGAGCCGTTGAAGACGCCGTAATGGCCGACGGCCGGCTGCATGTAGTGGGCCTGCCGGTCGGCCGGAATGTTCACGCAAAGCTCATGCGCGGCCTGGGTCTGGCCGAGCCCGGAGATGTCGTCGTTCTCGCCCTCGACGGTGAACAGCGCGACATTGCGGATCGCCTGGGGATCGACGGCCTCGCCGCGATGCGTCATCTCGCCCTTCGGCAAGGCGTGGCGCACGAACACCGTGTCGACCGTCTGCAGGTAGAACTCCGCCGTCAGGTCCATCACCGCCAGATATTCGTCGTAGAAGTCACGGTGCTTCTCGGCGCTGTCGCCGTCGTTTTTCACAAGGTGCATGAAGAAGTCCTTGTGGGCGATGATGTGGCGATCGAGATTCATGCTCATGAAGCCCGAAAGCTGCAGGAAGCCGGGATAGACATCGCGGCCGAATCCAGGCACCGGCCAGGGCGCCTGCATGATGACGTTCTCGCGAAACCAGTCGGTGCCCTTTTCCCCGGCGAGCAGATTGACCGCGGTCGGATTGCGGCGGGTGTCGATCGGCCCGCCCATCAGCGTCATGGTTGACGGCACGAAGGGGTCGCCGCGCTTTTCCATCAGCGCCACCGCCGCCAGCACCGGCACCGAGGGCTGGCAGACTGCCATCACATGGGTATCGGGACCAAGCGCGTGGAACATCTCGATGACATAGTCGATATAGTCGTCGAGATCGAAGCTGCCCTGCGACAGCGGCACCATGCGGGCGTCGACCCAGTCGGTGATGTGCACGTCGGCGTGCGGAAGCATCGCCTCGACCGTGCCGCGCAGCAGCGTTGCATAATGGCCGGACATCGGCGCCACGATCAGGAGCTTCGGATCTGGCTTGCGGCCCGCGGGAAGCTGGCGCTCGAAGCGGACGAGGTTGCAGAACGGCTTCGACCACACGGTTCGTTCGGCGACGTCGACGCTCTTCCAGTCGACCACCGCCTTGGTCAGGCCGAATTCAGGCTTGCCGTAGCGGCGCGTCGTGCGCTCGAAGAGTTCCGCGGCTGCCGCGACCGAACGGCCGAGCGCCGTATGCGAAACCGGATTGAGCGGGTTGGAATAGAAAAACCGCACCGCATCTGCGTAAAGGCGGGCGGGCTGCAGCGCCGCATGGTTCAGTTCGTAGAGCTGGTAGAACATCAAGAACCCCGTGCTGCCTGACGACCAAAGGGCCGACGAGCAGCGCCGAGCCTTGAATGTCTCGCAGTGAGGTTAACAAGATATTGTTGCGATGCAATACGTCAACTGGCGTGACGAATGCTGCTTTGGTCCAAACTGTTGAAAACTCGCCACGTATGGCGGAGCCGGCTCACTGTGCGCTGCCGCAATGTGTAGGAAATATGTCCGGCTCCCTCTTGCCGGACACCGACATCTTAAACGCGCGCCATGCAGACTGCGGTGTGGCCCGAGCCGATGAATCCGAGCTGGGTGGCGGCGCCGCGGGAGAGGTCGAGCACGCGGCCCCGGACGAACGGGCCGCGATCATTGATGCGCACGACGACGCTGCGGCCGTTGTTCTTGTTGGTGACCCTGAGCTTGGTGCCGAACGGCAAGCTGCGGTGCGCCGCAGTCAGCGCGGCGGGGTTCATGCGCTCGCCGGAGGCGGTTCTGGAATGCAGCGCGTACCAGGAAGCGCGGCCGCATTGTGCGGCGGCTGAAGAGGCGGAAGAGGCGCCAGCCATCAGGCCAGCCGCGATCGTTGCCGCGACAAGCGCGGTGCGGTTGGTTTTATTCATCTTTTAGGGGTGGGCTCCGTTATAGACAACCCGCCGTAAGTGCCGAATGAGGCATGAAATGCGGCAAGCGTCTGGCGGTTCCATGGCAAAGGCACACGTTTGGAGTCGCCGCGAAACAGTTTGTCATGACATCTCCCGCGAGCGCCAGCGTATTCTTCATGGAGATCGACCCGGTTTTGCAGGAAGTCCCGAGTAGGATCGGCCCTCGGGGCGCAAGTAAAAGCGGAAACGATTGCTTCGCTTCCTTCTGCTGCTTTATTGCGCGCGCGTTCCGGTGAAGGATCGACTTTGCGCGGGGATTTCGCCGATGCGACTGATCAGGAATTTACTGGCGCTGATCGGCCTCCGTTGGGCAAACCGCCCGCGCGTTTGATCCGACCGGCAAGATGGCGCCGCGCGTCCGCTTGGACGGGCGAAGCGACGCGCGCAGACCCCTCGCCGTCCGACCGCTGACGCCGGGCACCTCTTAGCGATCGACGCCATCCCGACATTCGCGCGCAACGCGCGAAGCTCAGCAAGCAGTTGCTGGGGTGAAATTTCTGCTGAGGTCGGCGCTCTACGGCGCCCCCCTCTGGCCTGCCGGCCATCTCCCCCCACAGGTGGGGAGATCAGATGTCGCGTCGGCTTTCGCCAATCGCCAACATTTGCAAGCAAGGGCGCCAAGGGTCGAGCTCCAATCTCCCACCTTGTGGGGGAGATGTCCGGCAGGACAGAGGGGGCGCTGTCCCGCCGGCTTTCAACATTGAGAGGCGGTGCTGCGCCGCCCGTGAAATTCCATTCCGCCACTCGTCGCCGGAATGGCACGATCTATCTTCTTTCCGGATGAAAAGGGCTGGAAAAGACAAAGGCGTGTGATCTGCGAACCCGGCATGGAGTTCGGCGGCCATCATGCGCAGACTGGTGACGGCCGATCCCGTCGGAACTGCTTCCCATGGAGGGTCCGAGATGAGCGTGCACAGGAAAGCGGCGCCGGACGGCGCGGAAAGCGCCCTGTCGCGGTTGCGTCCGCCTTACGCCTCCGTCCTCGACCTGATCGGCCAGACGCCGGTGGTCGAGCTCACCAAATTCGACACCGGCAAATGCCGGCTGTTCATCAAGCTCGAGAGCCAGAACCCCGGCGGCTCGATCAAGGACCGCATCGCGCTGTCGATGATCGCGGCCGCCGAGAAGGATGGCAGGCTGAAGCGCGGCGGCACCATCGTCGAGGCCACCGCCGGCAACACCGGCCTCGGCCTCGCCCAGGTCGGCATTCCCAAGGGCTACCGCATCATCCTCGTCGTGCCCGACAAGATGTCGCGCGAGAAGATCCAGCATCTGCGCGCTTTAGGCGCCGAGGTGCGCATGACCCGCTCCGATGTCGGCAAGGGCCATCCCGAATATTACCAGGACATGGCCGAGAAGATCGCCGCCGAAATTCCCGGCGCCTTCTATGCCAACCAGTTCGCCAATCCCGCCAATCCGCTGGCGCACGAAAGCACCACCGGCCCGGAAATCTTTTCGCAACTCGAAGGCGATGTCGACGCGGTGGTGGTCGGCGTCGGTTCCGGCGGCACGCTCACCGGTGTCGGCCGCTTTTTCGCGAAGCATTCGCCGAAGACCGAGATGGTGCTTGCCGATCCGGTCGGCTCGGTGCTGGCGCCGTTGATCAAGACCGGCAAGATGACAGAGGCCGGCAGCTGGACCGTCGAAGGCATCGGCGAGGATTTCGTGCCGCCCAATGCCGATCTGTCGCTGGTCAAGAAGGCCTATTCCATTCCCGACAAGCAGAGCATGCTGGCGGTGCGCGACCTGCTGTCCAAGGAAGGCATCCTGGCCGGCTCGTCGTCCGGCACGCTTCTGTCGGCGGCACTGCGCTACTGCCGCGATCAGACGACGGCCAAACGCGTGGTCACCCTGGTCTGCGACAGCGGCAACAAATATCTGTCGAAGGTCTTCGACGACATCTGGCTCGCCGAGCAGGGCTTGGCCGACCAGGAGCAGCACGGCGACCTGCGCGACCTCGTCATGCGCTCGCCGCGCACTGGTGACATCGTGACCGTTGGTCCCGAGGAAACCCTGCTCAACGCCTATGGCCGCATGCGCCGCTCCGATGTCTCGCAGCTACCGGTGCTGGATGACGGCAAGCTCGTCGGCATCGTCGACGAGAGCGATATCCTGGCCAAGGTCGACGGCCCCTATGACGGCCGCTGGGATCGCTTCAATGCGCCGGTGCGCACGGCCATGACCTCCAACCTGCACACGCTGCAGGCCAGCCAGGCGCTCGATGCACTGCTGCCCGTTTTCGACCGCAACGAGGTCGCCATCGTCTTCGACGGCGACGAATTCATCGGCCTGATAACCCGTATCGACCTGATCAACCATCTGAGGCGTCGCGCAAAATGACTTCGAACGGCAAGAACCGCCTGGCCTTTTCCACTCGCACCATCCATGGCGGCCAGAGCCACGATCCGCTGACCGGCGCGGTGATGGTGCCGATCTACGCCACCTCCACCTATGGCCAGCAGTCGCCCGGCGTGCACAAGGGTTTTGAGTATGCTCGCAGCCAGAACCCGACGCGCTTCGCCTTCGAACGGGCCGTCGCCGACCTCGAAAGCGGCACCGCGGCCTTCGCCTTCGCCTCAGGCCTGGCCGCGATAGCCACTGTGCTGGAGCTTTTCGACGCCGGCGCCCATGTGGTGGCCACCGACGACATCTATGGCGGCTCGTTCCGGCTCATGGAGCGGGTGCGCAAGCGTTCCGCCGGCCTGCAGGTCAGCTTTGCCGATTTCACCGATCTCGCCGCGGTCGAGAGAGCGATCCGCCCTGAGACAAAGCTGCTCTGGGTCGAGACGCCGACCAACCCGCTGCTGCGTGTCGTCGACCTCGAAGGCCTGGCGGCGCTGGCCAAGCGCAAAGGCTTGCTGACTGTCGCCGACAACACTTTTGCCAGCCCCTACATCCAGCGGCCGCTGGAGCTCGGCATCGACATCGTCGTCCACTCGACGACGAAATACTTGAACGGCCATTCCGACATGGTCGGCGGCGTGGCGGTCGTCGGCGACAACAAGGATTTGGCCGATCGGCTGAAATTCCTGCAGAACGCCATCGGCGCCATTTCCGGCCCGTTCGACAGTTTTCTGGCGCTGCGCGGTATCAAGACGTTGGCGCTTCGGATGGAGCGCCATTCCGCCAACGGCCTGAAGATCGCGCAGTGGCTGGAAGCCCGCAAGGACGTGCGCCGCGTCATCTACCCCGGGCTGGCGAGCCACCCGCAGCACGAGATCGCCAAGCGCCAGATGCACGCCTTCGGCGGCATGATCTCGGTCGACCTCGACCTCGACCTCGCCGGCACCAAACGCTTCCTCGAACGCACGCAGCTTTTCACGCTCGCCGAAAGCCTCGGCGGCGTCGAAAGCCTGATCGAGCATCCGGCGCTGATGACGCACGGATCGATCCCGGCGGAGAAGCGCGGCGCGATTGGGATATCGGATTCGCTGGTCAGGCTGTCCTGTGGAATCGAGGATGGCGACGATCTGATCGCGGATCTGGAGCAGGCGCTGGGCTAAAGGAAGCGCTCGGAGCATCGGCACACCTCTGCGTTATGCCAGCTCGATCAACCAGGTCGGCGAATATTTGTCGGCAGCCCTTGCAAACAAAGGTGGAGTGATGCCTTAATGCGTAGTTGCTCATCGGGGGAGGGTAATTTGGCTAAGCTATGGATAAGCTTCTTTTGCTCACTTTTGTGGCCTCTTTCTAGCAGTGGTTTCGCAGCCGACTGCGACACAGCTCTCGTCATTGCTACCTACAACAAAGTGGATTTTGCGTACAGCGACTGGCGTTCTGCAAAGAACGTCAGCCAGGGCCAGTACGATACTATAAAGCAGTCTGCTGGCGCGAACGCCGTGATATATGGCGTTCCTATGGGAGCCGATTGGAGCAGATTTCAGCAGAATATTAAGACGCTGAGCAATAACAGTAACGAATCGCTCACTAAGCAATCTTTCACGAACATAGCCTGGACGGGCCTCGACGATAATTCATTGGCGGCATATCAGGCGTGTCTTAAAGAAGAGGCTGCTTCTCAGCGCAGAGCAGTGTCGATCATTCCCGAGAGAGCCACGAAAAACGAGGTGACCTTCAGAGTTATATACAATCCTTCCGGTAAAATGCCGAACCCGATCAAAGTTAAGTGGTCTGGTAGTGCGGCGAAGCGCGCCAAAGGGCTTCCCAAATCCCTGACTGCCGACACTCAACTCATCACGGTAAGGCGCCCGAAACCAGGCGGAGACGACGAGCAGCTAATTGTGAATGCTGCCGCAGCGGGTGCTGGCGACGTAGTTGTTTTGACAGCCCTCCCGAAGACGATTCCCCCGGAGGACCGCCTCGCTGCGGAGTGCAACATTAGCGAAACATCCGACCCGTTGCCTAGTTTTGGGGTCCCAGGCTCTGCGAATTGGGCCTGCCCTCTTCCGACACAAGCCGGCCAATACAGAGTGACCGTAAGCATCAAGCCGACGGCGGATTCGCCCCTACGCGCAAACTACTCTCTGGCGTTGGTCGTTGCGAAGTTGAACGGCGAGTCGGCTACGCTTGATATTACGCAAGCCAATCAGATGGATACCATCGAAGGACCCAATCTGCTCAATCCTAATTTCTACAACAATGGGGGGACGTATTCATTGCCGGCAGGCAAGGTAACCTTTCAGGTGAACGTAAGCTCTTCGGCGAATCACTGTTGTTTCGACACTTCCGGTGGCCGAGATGGAAACTTCACGATGCCGAAGGCGGTCACTTTGCGACTGGAAAAGCTGTAGCGCACTCTGATACAGACGGCCCACGGAAGCACGGACCGACCAAATTGTGTCGGTCCAAGTTAATTGCTGGGCCACGCTAGTCAGTCTGGCGGCTTCCTCCTTTGCAAATCCCGATTCCCCTCTAAACTGCCTAACAACATGCGATCTCCGGAGGCGTGATGCGCGTGATCGTGTTGGGTGGCGGCGTTGTCGGCGTCACCACTGCCTATCAGCTGCAGAAGGACGGGCACGAGGTGGTAGTCCTCGAGCGCCAGAGCCAAGTCGCCGCCGAGACCAGCTGGGGCAATGCCGGCATGATTGCGCCGGGACATTCCTTCGTCTGGTCGTCGCCCAGGGGCCATTAATCCTGTTGAAATCGCTGGTGCTCAAGGATCAGGCGCTGCGCTTCAAGCTCTCGGCCGATCCGACGCTCTACAGCTGGTCGTGGCTGTTCCTGATGGAATGCACGGCCGAGAAGGCCAGGCGCAACACGCTGCTCAAGCATCGGCTTGCCGTCTATTCGCAGAGCGTGCTGCACGAGGTGATTGCCCACGAGCAGATCGACTACGACCGCAACGATCGCGGCATCCTCTATTTCTATCGCAGCCAGCAGGCGCTCGATAAAGGCGTCGAGCACATGCGGCTGCTGGAATCGGACGGCCAGCTGATCAAGGTGCTCGACCGCGACGCCATCGTCGCGCTCGACCCGTCGCTGGCTTCCGCGCGGGAAAAGATCGCCGGCGGCATCCATTGCCCGACCGACGAGACCGGCGACCCGGCGAAGTTCACCCGGGCGCTTGCCGCGAAGATCGTCGAGCGCGGCGGCGAAATCCGCACCGGCACGACCATCATCGGCATCGAGACCTCGGGCGATGGCGTCACCCAGGTGCTGACCGACAAGGGCAGCGTCAAGGGCGACGCCTATGTGCTGGCGCTCGGCTCCTACAGCCCGCTGATCGCGAAGACCGTCGGGATCAACCTGCCGATCTACCCGATCAAGGGTTATTCGCTGACCATTCCGATCGGCAACCGGCCTCGGCCGCCGGCCATCGCGGCGATCGACGAGCACAATCTGGTCGCCGTGTCGCGCTTCGGCGACCGGCTGCGCGTCACCGCCACGGCCGAATTCGCCGGCTACGACATCAGCCACAGGCCGGCCGATTTCGCCTTCATGAAGGGCGTGACGCAGGAGCTTTATCCCGAGGGCGCCGACTATGACCGCGCCGAGATGTGGGCGGGCTTGAGGCCGATGACGCCGAACAATCTGCCCGAATTCGGGCGCCGCCGCCTCGGCAATCTCTATCTCAACACCGGGCACGGCCATATCGGCTGGACCATGTCGCATGGCTCGGCGCGCATCACCGCCGACCTGATCGCCGGCCGCAAGCCGGCCATCTCGATGGACGGTCTTTTGAATTGAGAGCATGATCCCGGAGCGATCGCCCAAGAAAGGGAATGCCATGTCCATCAGCGCGGCTGCTACCCGCCCTCAATCTTCGGGACCGGTCGATCCCAAGCCCGTCGATCCCAAGCCGGTCGATCTGGGCGTGCTTCCGTCCGAACTCGACGGCGGCCTTGCCTCGCGCGCGGCGATCGGGCTTGCGATCCTCGCCACCGACCAGACGCTGGAGCATGAGTTCCGCGCGTTGGTGCGCATTCCGGGCGTCGCCTTCTACGAGGCCCGCCTCTTCAACGACAACGACATCACCCCCGACACGCTGCGCGCCATCGGCCCGCGCATCGCGCCGACCGTCGACCTCATCCTGCCCAGCATTCCGCTCGACGTCGTCGGCTTCGGCTGCACCTCGGCCACCATGACGCTCGGCGAGGAAGCCGTCTTCGCCGAGATCAGGAAGGCGCGGCCGGGCGTCGCCTGCACCACGCCGGTGACGGGCGCGCTTGCCGCCTTCAAGGCGCTCGGCGCCAAGGGCATCGGCCTGCTGACGCCTTATGCCCCCGAGATCAACCAGGGTCTCGTCACCTATTTCACCGGACGCAGCCTCGATATCGCCGCCGTCGCTACTTTCGACCGGCGCGACGACCGCGAGGCGGCCCGCATCTCGCTCGCCTCGATCGAGGCCGCGGCCGAGCGCATGGCGGCGGCGCCCGGCGTGGAAGCGATCTTCATCTCCTGCACCAGCCTGCGCGTCGCCGAGGCGGTGGCGGAACTGGAGCAACGCATCGGCATTCCCGTCACCTCGTCCAACCACGCCATGGCTTGGCACTGCCTGCGTCTCGCCGGCATCGACGACGTCGTGCCTTCCGGCGGCCGGCTGTTCGCGCTGCCGATTGCCTGATCCGATTGGCAGATTGGCCGGTTCGAAGTCGCCGGTTAACGTTTGCGGAAAAGGTTGCTTAACGCTTCGCTACTATGTCCTGCCCTCGGGAGGCAGGACAGAGTGAGCGCGATGAATGACAGCCCCGAAAAGCGCAATGAATGGCGCGCCATCTTCTACGTGCAGGCACGTGTGGCAATCCTGTTCGTCCCGATCATCGTCAGCCTGCTGATCATCGGCGCGCTTGCCGGCAACGACCGCGATCGCGTCGTCATCGACCGGACCGTCACCAGCTCGGTGAAGTAGGCAGTCAGCCATTGCGTTCTGCCACTTCAGCTGCTTTCGCTGGCCAGGCTATCCCTTTGGTCTGATCGCCTCCCGCAAATCGGCGAGGGATATCACCAGCGTCGTCGGATCGAGGGGCGAGGCATCGAACCCCAGCGCCGTGTAGAAGTGTCGCGCTTCATCCGAGATCGCGTGGACCAGGATGCCGCGAATGCCGACTGATCCGGCCGCATTCATCACGCGGCGGGCCGCGTCCTGAACCAGCGCGCGGCCCAAGCCTCGGCGCTGATGGGAAGTATCGATGGCAAGCCGGGCAAGAATGGCGACCGCAATCGGATCGGGCATATTGCGCCTTAAGCGGGCCGGCACATGGCTCCCCACCACACCGCCCGAGGCGAGCGCGTAATAGGCCACGACCTTGTCTCCATCGCAAGCAACAAAGGTGCGCGCCGTGCCGCTGTCTTGACTGGTGAGCGCCCGGCGTTTGAGCCAGTCATCCGACCCCGGCACGCCGGATGAAAAGAACGACAGATCGTGGGTACGGTCCAGCGGTACCGGCGCCCGAAGCGTCACTTCGTTTCCCATGGGAGGGACGCGTTCATCAGCTTGGACAGTCGCTCGTTCGACTTGGCCGGTGCGTCGAGCAGGGAGAGGAACTCGGCCTGTGCCTGGGGCGAAACCCTCAGAAGTGTCCGGTCGAGCAATGTGTCCTCGGCCATTCGCCGAGCGGCATCGAGGATGAAATCCGTTCGGGTTTTGCCAAGCGTCCGCGCGGCTTCGTCGATCAAGCCGCGCTCCTCGGGCTTGATACGCATGTTCAGCGTGCTTCTCTTCGAGGCGTCTGCAGACTCGTGCTTCATTGTTCCAGAGTAGTATCCTGTAATGACGTTGTCATTATAGTGAGAGTAGGTTTTGTTTAGCGCCGAAGCGAATGTAGATGCCAAAAGTTGCATTCTTGGCGCGGTATAAGGAAGGAGTGTGGGCGAAGCAATTCGAAAAACATCAACCGAGGGGTCTAATGGCGCTGGCGATCACCGTACATGACCCGCTGATTAAGCCAAACATTAGATGTTGCTGAATTACGATAAGCAATAGTTGTCGCAACATAATCGAAGCTATATTGAAGATATAGCGGCTGTAACCGAATCCTAACTGTTTCGATTAAGGTCTTCAAAATTGTTTCTTCGTAGGTTGAGCAGGTCACCAACGGGGCAACAAGGAACCCTTCAATGCTCAAACTAATCAAGCGGTTCAATAACGACGAATCCGGTGCAACGGCTATCGAATACGGCCTGATCGCGGCGCTGATCGCACTGGCGATCATGGTCGGGGCTACTTCGCTCGGCTCGGCGTTGAACACAAAATTCGGCTTGATCGCCGACTGCGTCGCGGACCCGAAAGCATCTGGATGCCCGCAATAAGCTCAGCCTACAGGTTACAGCACGGACTTTTTTGGGGTCGCCTCGGGCGACCCCTTTTTTTCCGGCGCGCCGGAGCGGCGAGACGCGAACGCGGCGCGGCTCAAACAAAGCGCGGGATCGGGCCGTTCTGCGGGGTCGTGCGGTTGCCGAGGTCGATGAACACCTCGTCGACATAGCACCAGCCCCAGCCTTCGGGCGGATCGTAGCCTTCGATGACCGGATGCTGAGTGGCGTGGAAATGCTTGGTGGCGTGGCGGTTGGGCGAGTCGTCGCAGCAGCCGACATGGCCGCAGGTGCGGCAGAGTCTGAGATGCACCCACCAGGAGCCGCTCTTCAGGCATTCCTCGCAGCCGAGGGCGCTCGGCACCACATCCTTGATGTCGTCCGTATGCCTGCATTCGTCCATCACGGTCTCCTTTCGGGCTGAGCAGCACGCCCGCCGTTCCGCGCAAGATGGGCATGCAGCGCGGCCACCACCTGAGCGCCTTCACCGACGGCGGCCGCGACACGCTTGGTCGAGCCGCAGCGCACATCGCCGATGGCAAACACGCCGCTGCGGCTGGTCTCCATCGGGCCGTGTCCCGGCGCCACATCCGGTCCGGTGCGCACGAAGCCCTTGGCGTCGAGCGCCACGTCGCAGCGCGCCAGCCAGTCGGTGTTCGGGTCGGCGCCGATGAACAGGAAGAGGTGGTGGATGGTCCGCGTCGTCTCCACGCCGGTGACCCGGTTGCGCCAGCACAGCTGGTCGAGGTTGCCGTCATGGCCGTCGAGCGCCTCGACCTCGGTTTCCGTCAGCACCTCGATGTTCGGCTGCGCCACGATCCGCTCGACCAGATAGCGCGACATGGTGGCATCGAGGCTGTCGCGCCGCGCCAACAGCGTCACCTTGCGCACTTGGCTGGCGAGAAAGACGGCCGCCTGGCCGGCCGAGTTGCCGGCGCCGACCAGCGCCACTTCCTGGTCCCGGCAGAGCCGTGCTTCGATCGGCGAGGCCCAGTAATGCACCGACGTGCCCTCGAACTGCGCGATATTGGCGATGTCGAGGCGACGGTAGCGCGCGCCGCTGGCGATCACCACCGTGCGCGCGCGCAAGGTCTCGCCGTCGCCAACGTCCAGCCGGTAGCCGGCCATGTTGTCGGCGGCGCCGAGCAATTTGGCTTCATCGGGGATCACCATCTCGACCCCGAACTTCTGCGCCTGGTTGTAGGCGCGCGCCATCAGCGCCATGCCCGTAATGCCGGTCGGAAAGCCGAGATAGTTCTCGATGCGCGAGGATGCCCCCGCCTGCCCGCCGAAGGCGCGGCAGTCGAGCACGATCGTCGACAGCCCCTCGGAGGCCGCATAGACCGCGGCCGCCAATCCCGCCGGCCCGGCGCCGACGATGGCAACGTCGTAGATCTTGCCGGCGTCGAGCGGCCGCAGCAGCCCGACGCAGCGGGCGAGATCGCTTTCGCCGGGATTGTGCAGCAGCTTGCCGTTGGGACAGAGCACGATCGGCAGATGGTGCGGATCGACATGAAAACGCTCGATCAGCGTCTTGGCGCAGGGATCGGTGTCGGAATCGAGCGCGCGGTGCGGCAGGCCGCTGCGGGTGAGGAAACCCTGCAGCCGCAGCACATCGCCATTGCCGGGACGGCCGATGACGATCGGCCCGCTGGTGCCGCTCTCGAGCAGGCCGACACGGCGCAGGATCAGCGCGCGCATGACGCGCTCGCCGAGATTCGCCTCCTGCACCATCAGATCGCGCAGCCGCTGCGAGGGGATGACGATGGCTTCGACCGGCGCGGTCGCCTCGGCATTGACCAGCGACGGCCGGCTCGAAAGCTGCGCCAGCTCGCCGATGAAATTGCCCGGACCATAGGTGATGATCGCCTCGCGCGGGCCAAGACCTCCGGCCTGCGTGATGTCGACCTTGCCCGACAGGATGACGACCAGTCCGGGCGAGACCGTGCCGGCCGTCACGATATGCTCGCCGGCGCCGTAGGCTCTTGGCACGCCGAAGCGGCGCATGCGCTCGATGTCCGCATCGGCGAGCACGGGGAACATCTGGTCGCGGCGGGCGGCGATCGTCGGGCTGACGGAGGGGGCCATGACCGGACCGTAGCGCCCGGGGCAGCGGGTTTGAAGCGGTTTGTTCGGGGACTGGCCGGAAGGGCAGGTTGGCCGCTACGCTTTCATCTATCCGAGCGACCTCGCCAGCTTGCGCAGCGCCCCCTGCGGATCATCGGTGATGACGGAGCCATGCGAGACAAGGATGCGCTTGAGCGCCGGCAGGTCCGCCCATCGTCTCAATTGCACTGCGAGTGCCGCCTTGTCGCCGACCATCGTCAGCTTGACCGGCCAGGGTATACGCGGCTCATCACCGGCAAATCCCATCATGCGCAATGCCCAGCCGGCAAAACCGGATGCGCCGCGGATGTTGCCGACGATATCATTGAGAACCAGCGTCGTGCCGTTCGGTCCGTCGATTTGCAGCGCCGCTTCGCGATCACGGGTTCCGGGGACGGTGACGAGCTTGACGTCAGGATCGCCAAAGTCGCCGCGGGCCGCATCGACATGCACCGCCTTCTCGACGCTGTTGCGCGCGCCCGCCGGTGCAATCACCTGCAGGGTGGGATAGCGATCTTTCCATGGCTTTGCATCGAGCCGGTGATGATCGTTAGGGACGATCAGGAAGGCCGGCTGGCCGAAGGCCTCGATCGCGCGCATCTGTTCGTCATCGAGCGCGATGGCGCTGAAGATGACGAGCCGTCCGTCGCGCAATCGCACCACGGTCATGCGCCGTTTCAGGTTGCCGACCGGCATCGGTATGTCGCCCGTCACCGTCAGAATATCGTCGTCGACAGGAGAGAGCCTGCCATGCGGCAGAACCTTCCACTCCTTGAACGGCGCGGGCATCACGGAACCTCGGCTTAACAGACAAGATAGGAACGGTTTAATCCGAGACGAGTTGCAGGCACAAAAAAGCCCGGAAAATCCGGGCTTTTTGCTCATCGCGTCAGATCGTCTGAAACGGGAATTTGGTGCCCAGAAGAGGACTCGAACCTCCACTCCTTGCGGAACACGGACCTGAACCGTGCGCGTCTACCAATTCCGCCATCTGGGCTGGTGGGCGCTCATGTAAGCGGGCAAACGAAGCGTGTCAACGCGGTTTTTTCGAGGAGCTCAAGACTGACCAGAGGGCAGCTGGGGTTCATTTCAGGCACGGACGGCAATTGTCGGCGTCGGCTCCGCCCCTCATCGCCCTGCCGGGTACTTCTCCCCGTATAGGACGGGGAGAAGGGGCTGGCCGCGGCGTTGGCGTCCTCTTGAGACGCTGGCGATTGGCGAAATCGGCGGCCGGAGCTTCCCTCTCCCCGTCACTATACCGGGAGAGGATGCTGGCAGGCAGGTGAGGGGCGGCGCCGACGCTGGTCTTTAACGGCGAGACGGAATTCCGCCTGAAGCGGTTGTCCCGAGACGGCCACCCGTTCCGAGCGGGGCCGGAACAATGGAATCCCTCACCCCTCCAGCACTTCCTTCTTTGCCACGGTGGAATCGGCGTTGAGCTTGTAGATCACCGGCACGCCGGTGCCGAGCTCCAGCTTGACGATCTCTTCGCCCGACTTGCCGTCCAGCGCCATGATCAGCGCCCGCAGCGAATTGCCGTGCGCGGCGACCAGCACCGTCTCGCCGCGCAGCACATGCGGCTGCACGTCGTGCAGGTAATAGGGCCAGACACGCGCGCCGGTGTCCTTCAGGCTTTCGCCACCGGGCGGCGATACGTCGTAGGAGCGGCGCCAGATGTGCACCTGCTCCTCGCCCCACTTCTTGCGCGCGTCATCCTTGTTGAGGCCGGAGAGATCGCCATAGTCGCGTTCGTTGAGCGCCTGGTCGCGGACGGTCTCGAGCTTGCTTTGGCCGACCACGTCGAGAATGTGCTGGCAGGTCTTCTGCGCCCGCTTCAGCGCCGAGGTGTAAGCGATGTCGAATTTCAGCCCGCGCGCCTTGAGCTTCTCGCCGGCGGCAAGCGCCTCCGCATTGCCCTGGTCGGTGAGGTCGACATCGCGCCAGCCGGTGAACAGGTTCTTCAGGTTCCATTCGCTCTGGCCGTGGCGCACGAGCACGAGAGTTCCCGACATGTTTGCTCCTGATACGTGGTTGGATTTGAGCAATTCCAGGAAAAGTGTGTAGCGGTTTTCAGCCCGGAATTGCGGAAGAAAAGCAGAAAAAAAACCGCCTCAGCCCAGGCCGAGCACGTCCCGCATGGAATAGAGGCCCGGCTTCTTGCCCCGGCCCCAGAGCGCCGCCTTGACCGCGCCGCGGGCAAAGATCGCCCGGTCCTCGGCCTGGTGGGCCAGCGTGATGCGCTCGCCGGTGCCGGCCAGGATCACGCTGTGCTCGCCGACCACCGAGCCGCCGCGCAAGCTGGCGAAGCCGATCGTGCCGGGTTTGCGGACGCCGGTATGGCCGTCGCGCACACGCACGCTGTTGTCCGCGAGCGCGATCTCTCGGCCTTTGGCCGCTGCTTCGCCGAGCAGCAGCGCCGTGCCGGACGGCGCGTCGACCTTGTGCCTGTGGTGCATCTCCAGGATCTCGATGTCGAAATCCTGCGCATCGAGCGCGCGCGCCGCCTGCTCCACCAGCACCGCCAAAAGATTGACGCCGAGGCTCATATTGCCGGATTTGACGATGGTCGCGTGGCGCGCCGCCGCCGCGATCTTCGCATCGTCACCGGCCGAACAGCCGGTCGTGCCGATGACATGCACGATGCGCGCCTGCGCCGCATAGCCGGCGAATTCGACGCTTGCGCCCGGGGCCGTGAAATCGAGCACGCCGTCGGCCTTGGCGAAGGCCGGCAGCGGGTCGTCGGCGATCGGCACATTGATGCTGCCGATGCCGGCGAGCTCTCCGGCATCCTTGCCGAGATGCGGCGAGTCCGGCCGCTCGACGGCACCGGCAACGCGCGCGCCGGGAATGGAGTGGATGGCGCGGATCAGCGTCTGACCCATCCGGCCGGCGGCGCCCACCACCACCAGGCCCATATCGCCCGTATCGCTCATGCGCTTCTCCCGACGGTTTTCTTGGCGCGGCTGCGCGGCGCCGGGGCCGAAGTCTGGCTTGCCTTGGCGTCATCGACAAGCCCCAGCCCCTTCTTGCCCTGCACCCGGTGGAAGCGGGCGTAGACGCTGTGCGGGTCGGCCATCAGCGAGGCGTGTGTGCCTTCCTCGACCAGCCGTCCCTCTTCCAGCACGATGATGCGGTCGGCATTGACCACGGTCGACAGCCGATGCGCGATGACGATGGTGGTGCGGCCTTCCATGACATGGGTGAGCGCTTCCTGGACGCGCGCTTCGGCCTCGTTGTCGAGCGCCGACGTAGCCTCGTCGAGCAGCAGGATCGGCGCCTGGCGCACGATGGCGCGGGCGATCGAGACGCGCTGGCGCTGACCGCCGGAAAGCGTTGAGCCGCCTTCGCCGACCGGCGTGTCGTAGCCTTGCGGCTGCTGGCGGATGAACTCGTCGGCGGCGGCCTGTTTCGCCGCCTGCTCGATCTCCGCATCGGTGGCCGAGAGCCGGCCGTAGCGAATGTTGTCGCGGATCGTGCCTTCGAAGAGATACGGCGCCTGCGAGACATAGGCGATCGATTGGCGCAGCGACCGCTTCGTCACCTTCGAGATGTCCTGGCCGTCCACCTCGATGCTGCCCTCGTCGACGTCATAGAAGCGCTGCAAGAGCGCCACCAGCGTCGACTTGCCGGCGCCCGAAGCGCCGACGATCGCCGTCACCTTGCCGGCGGCGGCGGTAAAGCTCAGATCCCTCAGCACCGGCATGTCGGCGCTATAGCCGAACGTCACATTGTTGAAGGTCACTTCGCCGGAAATGATCTTCGCTTCGGCGGCGTCGGACGCGTCGCTTTGTTTCGGCTCGAGGTCGAGCAATTCATAGATCATGCGCGCGTTGACCAGCGCGCGTTCCATCGCCACCTGCATGCGCGCCAGCCGCCGCGCCGGATCATAGGCCAAGATCAGCGCGGTGATGAAGGAAAAGACCGCGCCCGGCGGCTGACCGAGATACAATGCCCGATAGCCGGAATAAGCGATGACGGCGGTCACGGCGAGGCCGGCCAGCATGTCCGAAATCGGCGACAGCCGTTCCGAGACGCGGGCGATCTTGTTGCTGCGCTGTTCGGCCGTGTCGGCCATGATGCCGATGCGGCGCGCCAGCTCGTCCTCCAGGGTGAAGGCCTTGACGATGGCGATGCCTTGGGTGGCCTCCTGCACCGACCCGCTCAGCCGAGAATTGATCAGCACGGATTCCCGATTGATCTTGCGCACCCGGCGCGTGATGTAGACGACGGCCCAGATCAGCGGCGGCCCGATCAGCAGCGAGCTCAGCGACAACACCGGATCCTGGTAGACCATGAGGCCGACCAGGCCGACGAGCGTCACTGCGTCGCGAGTGATCGAAATCAATGTCAGCGACAGCAGGTCGCGGATGCCGCCGATATTCTCGTCCAGCTGCGCCGCCAGTCGACCCGAGCGCGTGTCGTTGAAGAAATTGACGCCGAGCTTCATCAGTTGGTCGAAGCTGCGCTTCTGGTAGCGGGCGACCAGATTGTTGCCGATCGTGGCCAGCATCACCGCCTGGCCGTAGCCGGCGAAGCCGCGCACGAGGAAGGCGCCCATGAAGCCGGCGCAAATCCACCAGACGGCGTCGCTGCTCCGCTCGTAGAATATCTGATTGACCATCGGCGCCATGACCCAGGCCGAGAAGGCGGTCGCGCCGGAAACCAATAACGAGCAGACGATGACGATCGCGTAGGACCAGCGATGGTCATAGCCGTTCTCGGCGATGATACGGCGCAGTACCGCCGTGACCTCGCCGGGCCGGGCCTTTAGCTTGTTTGGATTTTGAAATGTCAAATCGGCAGCGCTTCGTGGGTTCTCGTCAAAGGTCAGGGAGCATTTCGGCACCCTCTTATCGCTCCGGCTACGGCTTGCCTATGGCGAAACTTCGTCGCGGTGGCCGATTGCCATCCCGCACCCGGGCGCGCTCATGCCCGCCAGTGCCGTCCGGCGGTCTGAACGCCGAACAGCGACGGAGTTCTGGCATAGGCGGCCAGCCCGAGAAGCGCCGCCAGCGGGTGGGTGATGACATAGACCGGCATCGTGCGCATCAGCGCGCTGTGCGGCGCCTTGTCCTCGAACGCGGCGCGGAAATTGCCGGCTTTCAATGCCGGCACGATTTTTTGCGCGATGCCGCCGGTCAGGAACACGCCGCCGCGGCTCATGAACACCAGCGCGAGATCGCCCGCGGTGCGGCCCAGGCAGGTGACGAACAGTTCCAGCGCTTCCTGTGCCACCGGATCGGATTTGGCGAGCGCGGCCGCCGTAACCTCCGCCGGCGTCGTGAAAGACGTCGGCTTTGCGTCGGCCCTGGCCACCGCGCGATAGACATTGACCAGTCCGCGGCCGCACAGGATCTGCTCGCCGGAGATGCGACCCTCGAGCTTTTCGATATGCGGAAACACTTCGAAGTCGCGCGGCGTGCGCGGGCCGATATCCATATGCCCGCCCTCGCCCGGCACCGGTATCCAGCGGCGAAGCGCGTAGATCAGCCCCGCGACGCCGAGCCCCGTCCCCGGGCCGAGCACGACCCGGCCGGCATTCGGCTCCGGCGTCCCGCCGCCGATCTTTTCCATATGCTCTTCGCCCAGCGCCACCACCGCCAGCGCCTGCGCCTCGAAATCGTTGAGCACGACGATCTCGCTCAAGCCCAGATTGGCAAACATCTGGTGCGGCTTGACCACCCAGGGGCAGTTGGTCAGCCGGATCTCGTCGCCGTCGACCGGCCCGGCCACCGCCAGCACCGCCGAATGCGGCTGGATCGACGAGCGGTCGAGCACCGCCGCCTGGATCGCCTCGTCGATGGTCTTGAAATTGGCCGTCTGGACGATTTGCGGCTCGGTCGCTTCCGAATTGGCGTCGAGCACGATCGAAAAACGCGCATTGGTGCCGCCGATATCGCCGATCAGGACCGGAAACCGCAGCGCTGTATCGTCTTCGCCAACCATGCTTTTTGTCCCGTTCGTTCCCGCTCCGTCGCTGACTAGCGCATGGTCCTGCAAAGGGAAAGCGGCTTCGGCGCCTATCTCGAGCGTCGGCGCCGCCCCTCACCTGCCTGCCGGCATTCTCTCCCCGTCAGTGACGGGGAGAGGGGCACTGTCGCCAATGGTTTCGCCAATCGCCAGTTGCGGCAGCCAGGCGGATGTGGGGCGCCGCGGGCCTCGACCATCTGGACGCCGTGGCGCGGCCCTCAGTTCCCCGGCCTTGGCCGGGGCACTGGAATGCCGATTTTGGGCGTCGGCGCAAAGGAGCTCGCCGCCGCCGGCAGCGTCGCCGCATCGCTGGAGATCGTCTCCGCCGGCTCGGTCGCTTTCGATTTGGCCGCCGCCACCGCTGCCGCGCCGCCGCCCTGATAGGTAACGGCTTCCAGAGAAGGCGCGTCCGGCGCTGCAAGCACCGCCTGGCACTCCTTCGGCAAATTGGCCATGGTCATCAGGTCGCGCGCTTTCGGCGCATCCGGATTCTTGTTGGGCCGCCACGGCTCCTCGGTGAACCACCAGGCAAGCGGTTTGCCGCAGCCGTCATCGGCCGGCGTCGCCTCCTGCCCCTTGCAGCCGGGCGAGCCCGCCTGGCAGCCGATGCGCATGTGGAAATGATAGTCATGGCCCCAGAACGGCCGGATCTTGCGCAGCCAGGAGCGATCGCCGGTGACCGTGTCGCAAAGTTTCTTCTTGATGCCCGGATTGACCAGGATGCGCTCGACCTCAGGGTAGCTCGCCGCACGCTTCAAAAGCCGCGTATGGGACGGCGTCCACAGCGCGTCCTTCACCAGATGCGTCTTCTCGTCGACCATCAGCGTCGCGCTCATGCTCTCGCGCTGCGCCATGGTCAGCGGGCGCCGCGGCATCGGCGTCAGCCAGATGTCGGCATCGAGGCCGATCTGGTGCGAGGCGTGGCCGGTCGTCATCGGGCCGCCGCGGGGCTGCGAGACATCGCCGACCAGCAGCCCCGGCCAGCCATCCGCCTGGGCGTCTCGCGCGAGCTTCTCGATCAGCGCAATCATCGCCGGATGGCCCCAGCGGCGGTTTCGCAAGGGGCGCATCACCTCCCAGCTCGGCCCGTCCACCGGCAAGGCGACGCCGCCGGCGAAGCAGCCTCTTGAGTAAAAGCCGAAGGATTGCGCTTGCGCCACCGCCGGCAGCTTCTTGGCGCCGAACAGGTCTTTTGCGCGCGGTTCGGCCGAGATCGCGGCCGCCGCCAGCCCGGCTAAGGTCACCAGGGCAAGCGCGGCGGTCAGGAACGGCTTCCTGTCGGGCAGCGGTCGCAACGTCATCAGGTCGGGTCCCCTCTCCAGTGGCACGACGCAATCTCAGGCGGCATGCTAAAACATGTCTCCCGAAAGTGGGACCCGGTTTCGGGACAAAGACATGCATAAATCAAACCTTGGCGACGCAGTTCAGGCGCGAATCATATCACGCCAATGCACGTCGCTTCGCTCACGAGCGTTTCATCGGACTGCGCGGCTCTCCGTCCCGCCAGTTGCCGTCGGCCCACATCCGCTCCAGCGCCACCCGATAATTTGGCAAGCGAAAGCTGTAGCCGGCCGCTTTGATCGCTGCGTTGGCGACGCGCTTGTTTTCGCCGTAGAAGGACCGCGCCATGGGCGAAAGTTGCGCCGTCTCGAAGGGGATTTCCGGCGGCGCCTCCACGCCCATCAGCCCGGCGGCGTAGGCGACGACATCCTGCGGCGGCGCCGGCTCGTCGTCGGTGACATTGAAGATGCCGCCGCGGTTCCTATCGGCCAGGTGCCACAGGGCCCCGGCGATGTCCTCGCAATGGATGCGGTTGAAGACCTGGCCGGGCTTGACCAGGCGCCTCGCGGTGCCGTCCTCGAGATTAACCAGTGCGTTGCGGCCCGGGCCGTAAATGCCGGAAAGCCGCAGGATCGCTATCGGCTTGCCGATTTCCCGCCCAAGAGCCAGCCATTCCTGTTCGGCCGCCACCCGCATTGCCGAGCGCTTCGAAACCGGCCTGCATTCGGCGCTCTCGTCCACCCAGGCACCGCTATGGTCGCCGTAGACGCCGACGGTTGAAAGATAGCCGATCCATTGGAGCGCCGGCATCTTGTCCCGGATCGCCTCGCCGGCCGCATTGAGCACCGGATCGCCCGCTTCGTCCGGGGCGACCGAGATGATGAGATGTGTTGTGTGCCGAAGCGCGTCGCTGATTTCCGCCGTCAACGAACCGTCGAAGCTTGACGGCTCGATGCCCGCCTCTCGCAAGGCCTCGAACTTTCCCGGCGATCGCGTCGTCCCAAGGATCGGCGCGCCATCTTCATTGGCTCTCGCAAAAGCCTTGCCGGAATAGCCGGCGCCGAAAATGAAGAAGCGTCTCTCGCCCATTAATTAAATCCTCTTCTTCAATGGTTCCTTTGCGGGAACCGGCAGCGCTGACAGCCATTCCTCGCGCACCGTTGCATCGCCTTCGGCCTGCAAGGCCGATGCGGCGAGCTCCGCAAAATCGCGCCGCGGCATCAGTCGCGATAGCGCCCATACTGCCGCACCCCGCACCAGCGGCGAGCCGTCGTCGATTAGGCCGCGCGCGACCGGCGTCAGCGAAGCATCGCCCGAATTGCCGGCGGCGATCAGCGCGTTGCGGATGAAACGGTCGCGGCCGATGCGCTTGATTGGCGAGCCCGAGAAAAAGGAGCGGAACGTCGCATCGTCGAGCAACAGCAGCTCCGACAGCCGCGGCTCGCGCAGATCTTCGCGAGCGGCAAGCTTGGCCTCGGCGGCGACGCTGGCGAATTTGTTCCACGGACACACGGCGAGGCAGTCGTCGCAACCATAGACGCGGTTGCCGATCGCCTCGCGAAATTCGCGCGGGATCGGCCCCTTGTTCTCGATGGTGAGGTAGGAGATGCAACGCCGCGCATCGAGCCGGTAGGGCGCCGGGAAGGCATCGGTCGGGCAGATGTCGAGGCAGGCGCGGCAGGAGCCGCAATGGTCGATCTCGGCTTTGTCCGGCTCAAGCTCGGCCGTGGTGAAGATGGTGCCGAGGAACAGCCATGAGCCATGCTCGCGGCTCACCAGGTTGGTGTGCTTGCCCTGCCAGCCCAACCCCGCGGCTTCGGCAAGCGGCTTTTCCATCACCGGCGCCGTGTCGACGAAGACCTTCACGTCGCCGCCGGCCCGCGCGACGATCTTGCCCGCGATTTCCTTCAGCCGACCTTTCATCACATCGTGATAGTCGCGATTTTGCGCGTAGACCGAGATCGCACCGCGATCGTGTTTGTCGAGGACATCGCGCGGATCCCGGTCCGGACCATAGTTCATGGCGAGCACTATGATCGAACGCACTTGCGGCCACAGCGTCGAAGGCTCGGCGCGCCGCCCGATCGTCTCGGCGATCCAGTCCATCGAGCCGTGAAATCCCTCGGCGACAAACTCGGTCAGGCGCGCGGGAGCCAGCGGGATCGCGTCCGGCCGGGTGACGGCAACGGCGTCGAAGCCGGCGCGGCGCGCCTCCGCGTCGATCAGCGCGCGCAGCTTCGTCGTGTCAGAAATCGAGGTCCGCATAATGCGATACCGGCGACAGGCCGCGCACGCGATCGGTGAGCAGCGGCCGGAACGACGGCCGTGATTTCACGCGAGTATACCATTCGCGCGCCGCCGCGTGCTCGCGCCAGTCGATCTCGCCGAGATAGTCGAGCACGGAAAGCGTCGCGGCCGCGGCGAGGTCGGCATATGTCACCTTGTTGCCGGCCAGCCAATGACGGGTGCCGGCCAGCCAGTTGGTGTATTTCATGTGCTGGCGGATGTTGGCGCGCGCGGCGCGGATCGCGCCCGAATCGGGTGAGCCGCCGCCCGCCGTCTCCGGCATCACCGGCTTCAGCACCCGCTCGCGCACCAGATGGCGGGTGACCTCGCTTTCGGCCTTGCTGAGATACCAGTCGGTCAGTCGCCGGATTTCGGCGCGCTGCATCGGGTCCTCGGCAAACAGCCGCCTGTCGCGCTTCAGCACCCCGCGTGTCTCGTCAAGATATTCGGCAATCACCATGGCGCCGACGATCGGCACATCGCCTTCGGCCAGCAGGATCGGCAGCGTGCCGGCCGGATTGAGCGCCAGAAACTCCTTGCGCCGGGTCCAGGGCTTCTCCTCGATCAGGGCCAGTTCCTCGCCATACTCGCCGAAGGCGAGGCGGACGAACCGGCAGGTGGCGAACATCGGGTGGTGAAAAAGCGTCAGCATGGTTCCGCGATGATAGGGCGCACTGGCAAATTGGTGTGAGCGCCGGTAAGTCTTGGCGGCCCGATTCCAGGGACTGTCATGTGTTGCGACCTATAGGGGCACTTCCGCGCCATGACAAGCAAGCCCTTCCCCTTAGCCGTCACTCGAAGCAGAGGTTGCCATGGAAAGCCAGACCATCGTCGAAGCACTGCTGCTTGGGCTGATCGAGGGCCTGACCGAATTCATCCCGGTCTCGTCGACCGGTCACATCCTGCTCGCCGGCCATTTCCTCGGCTTCCATTCGACCGGCAAGGCCTTCGAGATCCTGATCCAGCTCGGCGCGATTCTTGCGATCTTGAGCGTCTATTTCCGCCGCCTCTGGAAGATGCTGCTCGAACTGCCGCATGACCGGCTGACAAGGCATTTCGCCATCGGCATCCTCATCGCCTTCCTGCCGGCGGCGCTCATCGGCGCGCTGGCGCATGACTTCATCAAGACCTTCCTGTTCGAATCGCCGCGCCTGATCTGCATCATGCTGATCATTGGCGGCGTGGTGCTGCTCGCCGTCGACCGCATGAACCTCAAGCCCGTCTACCGCGATGTCGAGCGCTTCCCGACCAGGCTTTACCTGCAGATCGGCCTGTTCCAGTGCCTGTCGCTGATACCCGGCACCTCGCGCTCCGGCTCGACCATCGTCGGCGCGCTGCTCTTGGGCGTCGACAAGCGCGCGGCGGCGGAGTTTTCCTTCTTCCTCGCCATGCCGACCATGGTCGGGGCCTTCGCCTTCGATCTGTTCAAGAACCGCAACGTGCTGACCTCGGCCGACCTGCCGATCATTGCCGTCGGCTTCATCGCCGCCTTCGTCACCGCGCTCTTCGTGGTGCGCTTCCTGCTCGATTACGTCTCGCGCAGGGGCTATTCACTGTTCGGCTGGTGGCGGCTGGTGGTTGGCGGGCTCGGACTGGTGGCGCTGATGATCTGGGGGTGAGCTTACCTCCCCACAACTGCGGAGGGTGAGCCCCTCAATTCCGCCCATAAAACGCATTCTCGACATGCACCGGCCAGCGCCAGGGCAGCACCGCCACCATGTCGAAGCGTACCGACAGCCGGCCATAGTCCGGCTGTCGCGACAGCCAGAGGTCGGCGGCACCCTCGATGCGCCGTTCCGAGGCGTGGGCGATCGCTTCCATCGCCTCCATCAGCGTCCGCCGCGCCTTGACCTCGACGAACAGTACAAGGTCGCCGCGCCTGGCGATCAGGTCGATCTCGCCGAGCTTTGTGCGATGGCGGCGCGCAAGGATGCGATAACCCTTCAGCATCAGCGCCAGCGCCGCCAGCCATTCGCCGCGATGGCCGCGCCGATAGGCTTTTCGCCGATAAACGACGGTGCGCTCAGCCACCGCCGTCCGCCTTCAGCTCGATCAGCCGGCGGTAGAGCGCCTGTTTCTGGCCACCGGTCATTTTCGCCGCTTCCGCCGCCGCTTTGGAGGCCGGCATTTCGGCGGCTAAAGACAACAGCAGCCGGTCGATGTCGGCCGGCTGGTCCTCGGCCGCCTCCGGCGGGCCGACGCAGACCACGATTTCGCCTTTGGGCGTCTCGGCCGCCGCGTAGTGATCGGCAAGCTCTCCGAGCGTCCCCGTTCGCATCTCCTCAAACGCCTTGGTCAGCTCGCGGCCGATCGCCGCTTTGCGCGCTCCGCCAAGCACTTGCACCATCGCGCCAAGCGTCTCGGCCAGCCGGCGCGGCGATTCATAGAAGATGAGCGTCGCCGGCACCTGCCTGAAGCTTTCGAGCTTGGTGAGCCTCTGGCCTGCCTTGACCGGCAAGAAGCCGGCGAACAGAAAGGCGTCGGAAGGCAGGCCGGAAGCGGTCAGCGCGGCAAGCGCCGCCGACGGTCCGGGCACCGGAATAACGCGGATGCCGCGCTCCAGCGCCTCGCCGACCAGCCGGTAGCCGGGATCGGAAACCAGCGGCGTGCCGGCATCCGAGATCAGCGCCACGCTCTGTCCGGCAGCGAGCGACTCGATCAGCCTCGGCCCGGCCTCGGCGGCATTGTGCTCGTGATAGGCCGTGGTGCGCCGGCGAACGCCGTAGCGTTCGAGCAGCACGCGCGAGACGCGCGTATCCTCGCAGGCAACGATGTCGGCGCCGGCCAGCGTCTCCAGCGCACGCAGCGTGACATCGGCGAGATTGCCGATCGGCGTCGCCACCAGATAGAGCGCCGGCTCCAGCGGCCGCGCCGCAATCTCGGTCTGCCCGATCACATAACTGCGTTTGTCGCCGGTCAATTGAGGCCCTCCCCACGCGCCACTGTTTGCCACGGCTGATCTGCGGTTGCAAAACGTGATGGCGACGCGGGGGAATCGCCATGCCTTTGCCACGATGCGGAACCAAACCGCGTAAGGCGGATTTTACCCCTGATTCCCGAGGAGGAGGACAGGATGGACAGCCTGATCATTCAAGACGCTTTCACGCCCTATTATTCGGGCTGCAAGCGCTTTGCCGGATCGGAGAAGGCTGCCGGTTCGGAGAATCGGGAACCTTCCGCCAGAACAAAGGACAAGGAAGTGATGAAGCCGCTTCCAAGCCCCGCGGTTCAAGACGCCTCGACCGAAACCGAAAGCACGACGGAGCACTGACCGGACGATGCCCAATCGCTTCGACATTTTCATCACACGACTCGAAAGCAAGACCGCCCGCGAGGGCATTCCTTCCCATCCGATCGCCGCCCAGCACGGGAACCGCCGCGACAAGACCGACCTGAAGCAAGGCCGTTCCGGCGGCGCGCATGCGGAAAAGGATCGCGGGAAGCACCGCCAGAAGCACGACGCCTAGAGCAGTTGCGACGCTTCGCGATCTCTCGCCTCATCCCAGGCGGAGCGAGGAGCGAAGCGCCATGCTTGGCGCCTGACGCCATTCAGCCCAGATATTTAGTGACCTTCGCCTCGAGCAGCCGCACCAGTTCCGGATCCATGAACGCATAGTTGTCCGGGATGTCGAGGCAGATCACCCGTGCCCGCATCAGGCTTGACCGGAACTTCTTCTGCAGCTTGACTCGATGCGCCTTCTCCATGACGAAGATGATCTCGGCCCACGCGACCAGCTCATGCGTCAGCGGGTTGTCCGCGTCGTGATTGGTGCCGGCCGATTCGACCTCGAGGTCGCGGCGCCTGGAAAACACCTGCTCGGCGGTGGCGCTGCGCAGGCGGTTCTGGCTGCAGACGAAGAGAACCTTTTTCACCGCGCGAGGTCTGCCACCACCGCATCGAGCACGATCATGCCGGCGGTCGTGGCGCGGAGGCGGGCGTTGCCGACCGGCGCCACCAGCCCCTCTTCCTGCAGCACCGACAATCGGTCGCTCGCCAGACTACGCCCGGCAAGCGTCTCGTAGCGCTGGAGGTCGATGCCTTCGGCCAGCCGCAGCCCCATCAATAGGAACTCGTCGGCTTCTTCGGCGCGCGTCAGCACCTCGCCGCCGGTGACGCCATGGCCCCTGGCTTCGACCAGGTTGGCCCAGGTCTCAGGCATCTTTTGCGCGACCGTCACGGTGCGGCGGCCGTCCTCGACGAAGCGGCCATGCGCGCCCGGTCCGACGCCGACATATTCGCCGTAGCGCCAATAAGTCAGGTTGTGCCGGCTTTCCGCGCCCGGCCGCGCGTGGTTGGAGATTTCGTAGGCCGGAAGCCCGTGCGCCGCGGTCACCTCCTGCGTCAGCGCGTAGAGGTCGGCGGCATGGTCGTTGTCGGGCAGGACGAATTTTCGCGCTGAGTGGAGTGCATGGAACGGCGTGCCCTCCTCGATGGTGAGTTGATAGAGCGACAGGTGGTCGGCGGCGTGGCCGATCGCCTGTTCAAGCTCTGAAGCCCAAGCCTCCGGCGTCTGGCCGGGCCGCGCATAGATCAGGTCGAAGGAGAGCCGCGGAAAGATTTCCCGCGCCAGCCCGATGGCGTGCAACGCCTCCTCGACATTGTGCAGCCGGCCGAGGAAGCGCAGGTCCTTGTCGTTCAGCGCCTGCACGCCGAGGGAGACACGGTCGACGCCGGCCGCCCGGTAACCGCGGAAGCGCTCCGCCTCGACCGAGGACGGATTGGCCTCCAGCGTCACCTCGATCCCGGCAGGCACCGTCCAGTTCTTCGCTACGGCTTCCAGAACCGCTGACACCGTTTCCGGCTTCATCAGCGACGGCGTGCCGCCGCCGAGGAAGACGCTGGTCACCTCGCGCGGCCCGGTGCGGGCGCGCATCGTCTTGAGCTCCGTCTCGAAGGCCCGCGCAAAACGCTCCTGGTCGACCGGCTGGTGGCGAACGTGGCTGTTGAAGTCGCAGTAAGGGCATTTGGCCGCGCAGAACGGCCAATGGATATAGACGCCGAAGCCGGGGCTGCGGTCGAGCGGCATGGTCTGGCCTGTCCCAATCATTTTGACCCGAGCCGCGCCGGATCCAGCCGCGCCAAATCCAAGCGGGCCTGGGCAAACTTCTGGAAGGCGCGGGCGCGGTGCGACAGGGCTGTTGCCTGGCCGGGCTTCCAGCCATGCTTTTGCTCGGCGCTCATCTCGCCAAAAGTCTTGGCGAAGCCGTTGGGCAGGAACACCGGATCGTAGCCGAAGCCGAGCGTGCCGCGCGGCGGCCAGACCAGCGTGCCTTCGGCCTCGCCGCGGTAATATTCGGCCTCGCCATCGGGAAAGGCGAGGCAGATGACGGCGACGAAACGGCCGGTGCGCTGCGCCGGCTCGGTCGCGCCGACCTCCTGCAACGCCACTTCGGTGCGCTGCATGGCCATGCCGAAATCGCGTGTGCCGTCCGCCGTCTCGGCCCAGTTGGCTGTGTAGACGCCGGGCGCCCCGTCGAGCGCGTCGACGCAGAGCCCCGAATCGTCCGACAGCGCCGGCAGGCCGGTGGCCTTGGCGGCGGCATAGGCCTTGATATAGGCATTCTCCTCGAAGGTCGTGCCGGTCTCGTCCGGTTCCGGGAGGCCGTAATCCTTGGCCGACTTCGCCTCGAAGCCGAACGGGGCCATCAAGTCGGCGAATTCGCGCAGCTTGCCTTCATTGTGGCTGGCGACGACGATCTTTTGTCCGTTCAAAGAATGCATTCAGAGACCCCAGATCCTTGGTTCGGCGAACTCGATCGAATTGCCCGAAGGGTCGCGGATATAGATCGAATGTCCGCCCTGCGGCCACTCGAAATCGCTTTCGATGGCGATGTTCTTGGCCGCCAGATGCTTGCGCCATTCGGCAATCTCGGCCGCAGTCGCGGTGAAGCAAAGATGCCCCTCGCCGACCGTGCCGTGCGGCGGCACCTTCAGCCTGGCGTCGGGCGCCGGCGGAATTTTCGTCGCCTCGGCATTGAAGATGAGCAGCACGCCGTTGCCGCAGCGGAAGAAGACGTGGCGGCCTTCGACCTTGCCCAGCGGATCCAGGCCGAGGATGTCGCGGTAGAAGGCTTCGGCAGCGGTTAGGTCTGTGACGTAGAGCGCTGATTCCAGAATCGCGGAGGGAGTCACGAAGCACCCCCCTCTGCCCTGTCGGGCAGATGGCCGGCAGGCCAGAGGGGGGTGCCTAGGCTCGGCATTCGAAAACCTACGCCACCGCCATCTGCTGCAGGCTGACCAGCCGAGAAATACCCTTCTTGGCCAGTCCCATCAGTGCCGAAAACTGCTCTTCGGAGAAGGGCTCGCCTTCCGCCGTGCCCTGGATCTCGACGATGCCGCCCTTGCCGGTCATGACGAAATTGGCGTCGGTGCCGGCCGAGGAATCCTCGAGATAATCGAGATCGATGACCGGCTGTCCGTCATGGATGCCGCAGGAGATCGCCGCGACATGGTCCTTGAGCACCTTGGAAACGCTGGCCATCTGGCGCGCTTCCATCCAGCGCAGGCAATCGTATAGCGCCACCCAGCCGCCGGTGATCGAGGCGGTGCGGGTGCCGCCGTCGGCCTGGATGACGTCGCAGTCGACGGTGATCTGCTGTTCGCCCAGCGCCTGCAGGTCGACAACGGCGCGCAACGAACGACCGATCAGCCGCTGGATCTCCAGCGTGCGGCCACCCTGCTTGCCGGCGGAGGCCTCGCGGCGCATCCGCTCGCCCGTCGAGCGCGGCAGCATGCCGTATTCGGCCGTAACCCAGCCCTTGCCGGAATTGCGCATCCAGGCCGGCACCTTTTCCTCCAGGCTCGCCGTGCACAGCACATGCGTGTCGCCGAACTTCACCAGGCACGAGCCTTCGGCATGCTTGGAGACGCCGCGCTCGAAGGAGATGGCGCGCATTTCGTCGGGCTGGCGTTTGGAGGGGCGCATTCGGCCTTCTTTCCTATCGTTTTGGATTCGTCGGCGGCTTGTAGACGCATGCGATGGATGGCGCAAAGGAAAAGGGCGCCAAGGAAACTCCGCGCAAAGGGAAAATGGCCCGGGTTGCGCCAGGGAGGCTTAAGTCTATATCTTCCAATAGGAGGTTTTTCGCTGGAATGAACAAGGCAGTCGATCCCGCATCGCAGCCGCCCGTGCTTCAGTCGCTCGACATGCGCTCGCGCGACATCTTCCGGCGGATTGTCGATTCCTATCTGCGCGACGGCGAGCCGGTCGGCTCGCGCAGCCTGTCGCGCATCCTGCCGTCGTCGCTGTCACCGGCCACCATCCGCAACGTGATGAGCGACCTCGAGCATCTGGGGCTGATCTACGCGCCGCATATCTCGGCCGGGCGCCTGCCGACCCAGACCGGCCTGCGCTTCTTCGTCGATGCCTTTATGGAGCTCGGCGATCTGTCGGACGACGAGCGCCGCGTCATCGAGGCGCAGGTGCGTGCCTCGGGCTCGGGCGCGACGCTGGAGCATATGCTGACAGAGGCCAGCCAGATGCTCTCCGGCATGTCGCGCGGCGCCGGCCTGGTGCTCGCCGCCAAGAACGAGGTGGCTCTGAAGCACATCGAGTTCATCCAGTTGGAACCCACCAAGGCGCTCGCCGTCCTCGTGTCGCAGAGCGGCGATGTCGAGAACCGCGTTGTCGACCTGCCGGCCGGTATCACCGTCTCGCAGCTGCACGAGGCCTCGAACTTCCTCAACGCCCATATCCGCGGCCGCACGCTGGCCGAGGCCCGGGTCGAGATCGCGCGCATCAAGGACGAGACCAGGGCGGCTCTCGACACGCTGTCGCAGGAACTGGTCGAGAAGGGCCTCGCGGTCTGGGCCGGCGCCGAGAGCGGCCTGCCGGCGCGCCTCATCGTGCGCGGCCGCGCCAATCTTCTGGAAAACGTCACCGCCCAGGCCGATCTCGAATTGCTGCGCCATCTGTTCGAGGATCTGGAAACGCAGGACGGACTGCTGCAGCTCCTCGACCTCGCCGAGGAAGGTCCGGGCGTGCGCATCTTCATCGGCTCGGAGAACAAGTTGTTTTCGCTGTCCGGTTCGTCGCTCGTGGTCGCGCCCTATCGCGACAAGGATGCGCGCGTCGTCGGCGCGCTCGGCGTCATCGGCCCGACGCGATTGAACTATGCCCGCATCGTCCCGATGGTCGACTATACGGCCCAGTTGATTTCGCGCATGCTGAGGTAGGCGAGCGGGAAACGTCGCAAGGAGGGTGGAAATGGCGCTGGAATCGTTCAAGGCCCAGATCAGCCTGCTGCTCGAGGAGATGGTGAACCAGCCGGAAGACGATCACGAGATCCAGGAGCTACTGCGCGAGAAGCTCAGGGAAATGCGCGCCATGGGCCTGCCGCTGCCGGCCGATCTGGTCGCGCTGGAAAAGCAGCTCGACGACGATCTGGATATCGAAGAGAGCTGAACTGCCGGCGTTTCCCGTCAAAATCCGCATGCCCGGCTTCTCTTTTGGAAAGCCTGCCCGATATTCGCTGTCTGGTTGCTGATGCACGTTGGCGAATAACGGAGAACAGCATGATACGCATTGCCGGCCTTGCCGCCCTCGCTTTGTTCCTGGCCTCCGGCGCCGTCGCGCAGCAGGCCGACCAGCCCCTGCTCACCGGCAAAAAGGCCTTCGGTGACTGGAAGGCCGACCGGCCCGGCGTGCGGCGCCTCATCAGGCCCGACGATCTCCCGAAGCCGAATGTCGCCGAATCCGCCTCGAACGGCGGCGGTGTCACCGATCGCCCCGAGGATGCCACGCCAGCCCTCCCACTCGGCTTTTCGGCCGAACTGGTGGCTTCGGGCATCAGCAGCCCGCGTGTCGTGCGCACGGCGCCGAACGGCGATCTCTTCGTCGCCGACAGCAGGGCGAACCAGGTCCGCGTCTATCGACTGGCCGAAGGCAGCGCCAAGCCCGCCGAGAAGTCGGTCTTTGCCAAAGGCCTGACCCGGCCCTACGGCATCGCCTTCTATCCGCCGGGCGACAAGCCGCAATGGGTCTATGTCGCCAACAGCAACAGCGTCGTCCGCTTTGCCTATCGCGACGGCGACCTCAAAGCTTCGGGCAAGCCCGAAACGATCGTCTCGGACATCCCGTCGAGCCATCACTGGACGCGCGACATCGCCTTTTCGCCCGACGGCAAAACGCTCTATCTCTCGGTCGGCTCGGGCTCGAATACCGCGGAGGGCATGGGAGCGAGGCCGAAGGGCGGCGTCGAAGAATGGGCGAGATCGGCACCGCTCGGCGCTACCTGGGGCGCGGAGGAAGGCCGAGCGGATGTGCTCGCTTTCGATCCTGACGGCAAGAACCGCAGGATGGTCGCCACCGGCCTGCGCAACTGCTCGGGCATGACGGTGCAGCCGGCCACGGGCGCGCTCTGGTGCGTCGTCAACGAACGCGACGAGCTCGGCGACAACGTGCCTTTCGAATATGCGACTGCCGTCAAGGAGGGAGCCTTCTATGGCTGGCCCTGGTACTATATCGGCGACAACGAGGATCCGCGCCACAAAGGCGCGCGGCCCGATCTCGCCGGCAAGGTCACGGTGCCGGACGTGCTGATCCAGGCACATTCGGCGCCGCTCAACATCGCCTTTTACGAGGGCGGCAACTTCCCGGCCGACTATAAGGGCGACGCCTTCGTCACCCTGCACGGCTCGTGGAACCGCAATGTCCGCACCGGCTACAAGGTGGTGCGGCTGAAGTTCAAGGACGGCAAGCCGACCGGCGAGTATGAGGATTTCGCCACCGGCTTCGTCATCGCGGACGATGCGGTCTGGGGCCGGCCGGTCGGTGTCGCGGTGGCGAAGGATGGATCGCTGATCCTGACCGAGGACGGAAACGGCACGATATGGCGCGTCACCTACGGCGACGGCCGGTCCTGAAGCGGCGCTGGTGCAACCGAATCCGGCCGCAAGGCAATTAACGCCGCCCCGACGCCGTGGTAGGAGGCCGCCGCTCTGGATCCCGATCTCGGGATAGCGTTGGGTTCAAACCATGACACTGACAGGATTTCTCGCCTACAGCGCCGCCCTCGGCGTCGCCGCCGCCATTCCAGGCCCCGGCGTGACTGCGCTTGTTGCCCGCGCGCTCGGCTCCGGCTTCCGTTCGTCGCTGGCTATGTCGTTCGGTCTCATGCTCGGCGACATTACCTACCTCACCGCCGTCGTGCTTGGCCTCGCCTTCGTCGCCCAGACCTTCGGCATGGTGTTTCTCGCCATCAAATGGGCGGGCGTCGCTTATCTCGCCTTCCTTGCCTGGCGCTTCTGGACGAGCGGCATCTCGCCCGAAACGGTCGAGGCGCGGAAGAGCAAGAGCGGCCTGGCGTCGAGCTTCATCGCCGGGCTGACGGTGACGCTCGGCAACCCGAAGACGATGATCTTCTATCTCGCCATCACGCCGACCATCGTCAATCTGAAGACGATCACGCCGGCCGACTACGGTATCCTCGTCGCGCTGACCGTCGTCGTCCTGTTCGTGGTGCTGGTCCCCTATCTGGCGCTGGCTGCCAAGGCGCGCTGGTTCCTGAAGTCGCCGCGCGCGCTGAAGGTGCTGAACCGCACCGCCGCCGGCTTCATGATGGGAGCGGCAGCCGCCATCGCGGCCCGTCAATAAGGCCCATTCTCAACCGGCCCCCATTTCGGGGAAAGCGTCCCCAAAACGGGCCGATCCAAAAAATGCATTTCCGGCGCGGGGAGGTTTTCAGCAATCGCCCCACTCGGAAATTTTGGGCGAGCAGCCTATCTTGCGCGGCTGAAAGCCTTATTCTGTTTGCCTATGCCTTTGCCTTGGGAGCGAAACCAATGAACAAGCCCGTCACCTCCGCGCGCGTCCCCGGCCGCGGCCGCATCTTCAACTCGATCACCGAGACGATTGGAGACACGCCGCTGGTGCGGCTGGATAAATTCGCCAAGGAGAAGGGCATCGTCGCCAACCTGCTGGCCAAGCTCGAATTCTTCAACCCGATCGCCTCGGTCAAGGACCGCATCGGGGTCTCGATGATCGAGGCTCTGGAGGAGGCCGGCAAGATTGCGCCGGGCAAGACCACGCTGATCGAGCCGACCTCCGGCAACACCGGCATCGCGCTGGCCTTCGCCGCCGCCGCCAAGGGTTACAAGCTGATCCTCACCATGCCGGAGACAATGTCGGTCGAACGTCGCAAGATGCTGGCGCTGCTCGGTGCCGAATTGGTGCTCACCGAAGGCCCGAAAGGCATGAAGGGCGCCATCGCCAAGGCCGACGAGCTTGCCGCGACGCTGCCCAACGCCATCATCCCGCAGCAGTTCGAGAACCCGGCCAATCCGGAAATCCACCGCCGCACCACGGCGGAGGAGGTCTGGAACGACACCAATGGCGAGGTCGACATCTTCGTCGCCGGCATCGGCACCGGCGGCACGATCACCGGCGTCGGCCAGGTGCTGAAGAAGCGCAAGCCTTCGCTGCATGTGGTGGCAGTCGAGCCGGAAGCCTCGCCGGTGCTCTCCGGCGGCCAGCCCGGCCCGCACAAGATTCAAGGCATCGGCGCCGGCTTCGCGCCCAAGATCCTCGACACCACGATCTATGATGAGATCGTCAGGGTCTCGAACGAGGATTCGGTCGCCAATGCGCGCCTCGTCGCCCGCCTCGAAGGCGTGCCGGTCGGCATATCGTCGGGTGCCGCGCTGCAGGCGGCGATCGTCGTCGGCTCGCGGCCGGAAAACAAGGACAAGAACCTCGTCGTCGTCATTCCGTCCTTCGCCGAGCGCTATCTCTCGACGATCCTGTTCGACGGGCTGGGGGCCTAGGCGCTCATAGCTCGAGGAATGTCTTCAGCCCCTCACGGTCGTAGTCCCAGGGCGAAGCAGGAGCGAAGCTCCGTCGCGTCGATCCTGGCATCCACGCCGTGACCGTGGCCAGGAAATGCCACGGTCCAGAATGGATACCACCCGTCTTATCCGAGATTAACGGAGCCGCTGTTCCTCCGCAGAAAGACCCGCAAAGCTTGTGACGTGGAGACGTCGCGGCATGGATCCTCGGGTCTGCGCGCGTCGCTTTGCTCCTTGCTCCGCCCGCGGATGACGAAGTCGGGAACGCCACAGCCAATCTCAAGAGCTTGCGGCCAGCGGCGCTCCCGGGATGATGCAAGCTGGATCGCTCAAAAAGCGTCTGTGGCAAGCGGAGCCCGGCTTGAGGAAGGCGCCGCTTCCGGTTCAAATCGCCGCCGGCCTCGAATCGGCCGGCGGGAGGATTTTATGTACAAGCTTTACACGCGTCCCGGCAGCGGCGGCTTCGTCGTCGAGGCGGCCCTGGCCATGGCCGGCGCGCCTTTCCGGCAGATCGACGTGCCGAAGAAGGATCCGCCCGATCCGGCTTTCCTCGCCATCAGCCCGTTGAACCAGGTGCCGGCGCTGACATTGCCCGACGGTCGTTCGATGACCGAATCGGCGGCGATCTGCATCCTGCTCGCCGAGCGTCATCCAGAAGCGCATCTGGCGCCGCAAGCGGGCTCGCCGGCGCGCGCCGATTTCCTGCGCTGGATGGCCTTCATGTCGTCGGCGCTCTATCCGGCGATCCTGAGGCTCTATTACCCCCACCGCTACACGGCCGACGCCGATAGCGTGCAGGTGGTCAAGGAGGCGGCTATCGCGGAAATGGATCGCGGCTTTGCCATTCTCGACAGCGCGCTCGCCGACCGTGAGTGGCTGGCCGGTGAGGAACTTTCGCTTGCCGACATCTATCTCGTGATGCTGGTGGCCTGGCATCCCGACACCAAGAGCGCTCGCGTGGCCTGGCCGAACATCGAACGGCTGTGGGGCAAGTTGCGCCAGCATGCGATCATGCGGAAACTGAACCTTTCTCATGAGATGTGGCCGCAGGACTAGTTGCGAGAACTGGTGTCTCGCCTCAGTTGCGGACCAGCTTCCCCCGCTCGGCCTGCAGGAAGCGGCGCAAGGCCGGATCGCGCTCGAGGCCGATCGCCCGGCCATAAGCCTCGGCGGCCTCGGCTGTCTTGCCGAGCCTGGCCGAGAGCTCGGCCCGCGCCGCCCAATAAGGCTGGTACTCGCTAACCCGCTTGTCGCCGCCGATCTCGTCGAGCGCGGGAAGACCCTCGGCTGCGCCCTCGGCTTCGGCGATCGCCACGGCGCGGTTGATCGCCACCACCGGCGAACCGGCAATCGCCATCAGCGCGTCGTAAAGCTGGCGGATCGCGGCCCAGTCGGTGCGGCCGCTCCGCCGCCTTGCCGTGTGCGCCGACTGGACCGCAGCCTCCAATTGGTAGCGGCCGATGGTTCCCCTGATCGCGGCGCGCCTGAGCAGCGCTTCCGCCTCGTCGATCAGCTTGTCGTCCCAAAGCGCCACGTCCTGCTTCGCCAGCGGCACGAAGTCGCCGTCGGGGTCGCGGCGTGCCGTGCGCCGCGCTTCGGCGAAAAGCATCAGCGCCAGGAGCCCGAGCGTTTCCGGCTCGTCCGGGATCAGCGACGCGACCAGCCGGCCGAGCCAGATGCCTTCCGTGGCCAGGTTGCGCCGGCGCGTCTCGGTGCCGGCCGGATCCGACCAGCCCTCGGCGAAGGTGGCGTAAATCGCTTCCAGCACCGCCTCGAGCCGCTCGCCGAGCTCGGCCCGCTCCGGTACCCGGAAGGGGATGGCGGCCTCGCGGATGCGGCTCTTGGCGCGCACCAGGCGCTGGCCCATCGTCGTCGGCGAGACCAGAAAGGCCGAGGCGATGGTTGCGGCGTCGAAGCCAAGCACGGTCTGCAGGATCAGCGGCGCGCGTACGCTGGCCTCGATCGCCGGATGTGCGCAGGCAAACATCAGCCTCAGCCGCTCGTCGGGCAAATCCTCGTGCGTCATGCGCGCCTCCGCCTCTTCGGCAATCAGTTGCAGGTGGCCGCGGGCCGCCTCGCCGGTCAGCCGCCGCCGCACGGCGTCGACGTCGCGGCGGCGCGCCACCGCCAGCAGCCAAGCCTCCGGCTTTTCGGGCACGCCGCTCTTCGGCCAGCGCTCCAGTGCGGCGGCGAACGCGTCGGCCAGCGCGTCCTCGGCGCCGGCAACGTCGCGCATGCGAGCAGCGAGATAGGCAACCAGCTTGCCGTAGCTCTGCCGGGCGGCCGCCTCGGCCGCCGCCCGCGCCGTCTCCGGGCGCTTGTCCATATTGCTAGGACCGGTAGTCGGTCATTTCCCAGATCGGCCGCACCTCGACCGTGCCGGTGCTGGCTGCCGGGCAGCGCGCGCCCCATTCCATCGCGGTGTCGATGTCGGTCGCTTCGATCATGTAGAAGCCGGCAAGCTGTTCCTTGGTGTCGGCATAGGGACCGTCGAGCACATTGGTCTTGCCGTCGGCGAGCCGTATCGAAGTGGCCGCCTGGGTCGGACGCAGCCTTTCGCCGGCGAGGTACGCGCCGGATTTCTTCAAGGCTTCGGTATAGGCACCGTAGGCGGCAAGCGTCTGTTCGGTCTTGTCGCGCGGCGCATTCGCCATTGCCGCTTCGTCATTGTAGATCAAAAGCATGTATCGCATCGTCTTCTCCGTTTTCTCGAAGGCCGCGTCGTCGCGGGCCGACCTATGTCGTGCGGCCACGGCCGATTTCGACAGGCGCCGCGAAAATCTTTCGCCTCCAAAGCAATCGAGCGCAAGCCGGCGCTTTCGCCACCCCTCGATCGTTCGTCTAATGGCTGCAATTGCGGGTTGGCATTTGGCGTCTCCTGTCTAAACTCCCAGCTTCGCGCCGGCAGAGGCGGCGCGGCGCGACCATCAGGAGGAGGAAACCAAATGCTCGATTTCAGGACGAAATTTGTTGCCGCCGGCGCTTTGGCATTGTCGCTCGGCCTCGGCGCCATGTCGGCCGGGGCACAGGAATTCATCACCGTGCTGACCGGCGGCACGTCGGGCGTCTACTATCCCCTCGGCGTCGCGCTGTCGGAAATCTACGGCAAGGGCATCGAAGGCGCCCGCACCCAGGTGCAGGCAACCAAGGCATCCGTCGAGAACCTCAACCTGCTGCAGCAGGGCAAGGGCGAGATCGCCTTCGCGCTCGGCGATTCCGTCAAGCTCGCCGCCGAAGGCAACACCGAAGCCGGCTTCCCCGGCAAGCTCGACAAGCTGCGCGGCATCGCCGCCATCTATCCGAACTATATTCAGATCGTCGCCAGCAAGGAGTCCGGCATCAAGACCCTCGCCGACCTCAAGGGCAAGAGCCTGTCGGTCGGCGCGCCCGCCTCCGGCACCGAGCTCAACGCCCGCGCCATCTTCGCCGCCGCCGGGCTGAAATATGAGGATCTTGGACGGGTCGAGTACCTGCCATTCGCCGAGTCGGTCGAGTTGATCAAGAACCGGCAGCTCGACGCCACGCTGCAATCGGCGGGCCTGGGCGTCGCCTCGATCCGCGATCTGGCAACTTCGGTGCCAATCAACGTCGTCGCCGTGCCGGCCGAGGACATCGCCAAGATCGGCTCGCCCTATCTTTCGGTGATCATTCCCAAGGGCACCTATGAGGGCCAGACCGAGGATGTCGCCACCGCCGCGGTCGGCAATTTCCTTGTCACCCGGGCCGATGTTTCCGACGAGACCGCCTATCAGATGACCAAGCTGATGTTCGAGCATCTCGACCAGCTCGCCGCCGCCCATGCCGCCGCCAAGGCGATCGATCCGGCCAAGGCGCTGGACGGCATGCCGGTGCCGCTGCATCCCGGCGCGGAGAAATATTACAAGGAAAAAGGGCTGATCAAGTAAGCGAGGATGGCGCGGCAGTCTGCTATGGAGCGCGTCGGATGAGCAAAGCAACGTCTGGAACAACGACCGACGGCAATTCGACCACTTTTCATCTCCCTGTCGCCGAAGAACAGGTCGAAGGCCTGCCGCCGGGCTTCGGCGGCGGCACCGCCGGCAAGGCAGCCTTCCTGATTGCCGTCGCCTTCTCCGTTTTCCAGATCTACATCGCCGCCTATGGCAGCCTGCCCAGCCAGGTGGTGCGCGCCATGCATGTCGGCTTCCTGCTGCTGCTCGGCTTCGGCCTGATCGCCAACCTGCGCGCCACCGGCGTAGCGGCGAAGGCCGCGTTCTGGTCGCTCGGCGCGCTCGGCTTCGGCACCGGCCTCTACAACTGGGTCTTCTACGCCGACCTCATCCGTCGCTCCGGCTTCCTCACCACGCCGGACCTGATCGTCGGCACGCTGCTGGTGGTGCTCGTCTTCGAAGCGGCAAGGCGGCTGATGGGGCTGCCGCTCGCGGTGATCGCCTTCATCTTCCTCGCCTATTGCTTCGTCGGCAATCACCTGCCGCCGCCCTTCATCCATCGCGGCTACGATTTCGCCCAGCTCGTCGACACCTTCGCCTTCGGCACCGAAGGCATATACGGCACGCCGGTCTATGTCTCGGCGGCTTACATCTTCATCTTCGTCGTCTTCGCCGCCTTCCTCGAACGCGCCGGCATGATCGCGCTGTTCAACGATTTCGCGCTTGGCCTGGTCGGCTCCTGGCGCGGCGGTCCGGCCCAGGTCTGCGTGCTCTCTTCGGCGTTGATGGGCACCATCTCCGGTTCGGGCGTCGCCAATGTCGTGGCGAGCGGCCAGTTCACCATTCCGCTGATGAAGCGCTTCGGCTTCCGCTCGGCCTTCGCCGGCGCCGTCGAGGCAACGTCCTCGATGGGCGGCCAGATCATGCCGCCGGTGATGGGCGCGGTCGCCTTCATCATGGCCGAGACGCTGAACGTCCCCTACGCCGAAGTGGTGAAGGCGGCGATCATTCCGGCGCTGCTCTATTTCGGCGCCTGTTTCTGGCAGGTGCATCTGGAGGCGGGCAAGGCCGGCCTGCACGGCATGGCCAAGGCTGAGCTGCCCAATCCCTGGGACGCGGTGCGGCAGCACTGGCCGCTGGTGCTGCCGCTTGCCGTGCTGGTTTACCTGCTCTTCGCCGGTTATACGCCGATCTTCGCCGGCACCATGGGCCTGGCGCTGACCATCGTGCTGATCCTCGGCACGCCGCTGGCGGCGCTGATCGGACCGTTCGCCTTCCGCGTCGTCTTCTGGCTGGCGCTCGGCCTTGCCGCCGCCTCCTTCATGCGCTTCGGCGTCAACATCCTCGGCCTCGTCATCGCGGCGCTCATTGTCGCCTGCGTCACTTTCAAGGGCGGTCGCGAGACGCTGCGCATCTGCGTCGAATCGCTTGCCGAAGGGGCAAAGAACGCGCTGCCTGTCGGCATCGCCTGCGCCATCGTCGGCATCGTCATCGGCACGCTGACGCTGACCGGCATCGCTTCGACCTTCATCGGCTGGATCATCTCCATCGGCGAGAACAATCTGTTCCTGTCGCTGCTGCTCACCATGCTCACCTGCCTGGTGCTCGGCATGGGCATCCCCACCATCCCCAACTACATCATCACCTCCTCGCTCGCCGGCCCGGCGCTGCTGTCGCTCGGCGTGCCGCTCATCGTCAGCCACATGTTCGTCTTCTATTTCGGCATCATGGCTGATCTCACCCCACCAGTGGCGCTCGCCGCTTTCGCCGCGGCGCCCATGGCCAAGGAAAGCGGGCTGAAGATCGGCATCCAGGCGACCAAGCTCGCCATCGCCGGTTTCGTCGTGCCGTTCATGGCCGTCTACACGCCGGCGCTGATGCTGCAGGATGCAGGCCCGATCGCGGCTTCGTTCGGCTATCCGGTCGAGGTCGCCTACATCGTCGCCAAAGCCTGCATGGGCATCGTGCTCTGGGGCGCCGCCGCCGTCGGCTTCCTCGCCCGCCGCATGGCCTGGTGGGAGCGCCTGGTCGCCTTCGCCGCCGGCGTGCTGCTGGTGGCGGCGCTGCCGCTCACCGACGAAACCGGCTGGGCGCTGGCGCTGCTCTGGATCGGCTGGCACTGCTGGCGCGCGCGCCAGGCATCCGCGGCCGGCCCTGCATGAGCCTGTGCATCCTCGCAGCCGGCAAGACGGTGACGCTTGCCGTTGCCGCCTTTACCTTGTCCTGGACGCATTCGGTGGAACGGACGCGCTGGCAGGAGGACTGGAAGGTGACGCCGGCAGGTCTGCGCGTCGTCGAAGCGCGCGTCAAGGGCTCCGGCGCCGGCATGGAGCCGCCGGATGGTTCGGTGCTGCGGGACGGCTGGTGGGTCTATGCTCCCAGGGTCCGGTCACAGCCGCGTCTGGTGCTCGCCGCATCCGGCGCAACCGGGGAAGGCTGGACCTTGTGCACGGTCACGAGTTGCCTGGAACTTGGCGGGACGGCCGGGGATTCGGTCGTGCTCGAAGCCTGCGCGGGTTCGAGCCAGCCGCGATAAAATCCGCGTCGCGATCGGCACGAGCCTGGACTTGGTGCCGCCTCGTCCTTTGCAATAGGCCTCGGCCTTGGCGAGCGAGCGGCCGGCGACGAGCAAGGTCAGACGCGGCTCGCTCTCCAGCAACTGCACGATGCGTCCGCCGAAGGTGCCGTAGCCGCGGACAATCAGAAGCTTCATCCGACCCTCCGATCTCAACTGATCAGCCGCTGCCGCAGCTCGGCGGAGGGGATCTCGCAGCTGTGTTTGCGGCCGAACAGCGCATAGCGGTTCTTGGCGATGCGGTCGTACAGCCAGTCGCGCAGCGGCCGCGGCAGGACGAGCAGCAATCTCGCGGCGCGCCACGGCCAGCCGAGCGCCGCCATGACGGCGACGAAACTGTCGAGCTTCGTGAAGGCGGCGCCGTCGATGATGGCGAGGTTGCTGTCGTAATCCTCGGTCGGCAGGCCGTGCTCACGAAACAGCGCCTCGCCGAGCGGCGATTGCGCGGTGGCGAAGCGGAAGCGTTTGTTCCGGTCGATCTTGAGGACGATCTGGACGAAGCCCGAGCAGAACACACAGACGCCGTCGAACACGAGCAGCGGCTGGCGGGCATCGTAAGCTTGGCCTGGGAGAAGGGGACGTTTCTGTTCGGACAGGTCGGTCATGTCGGCCCCGGCTGCTTGTGCCCCTAGGCACTAAGCTAGGGGACACTAAGCCAGCCGGCGGCGGCGTCAAAGTCGCGGCGTTGTCGCACGCCTGCCGTCGATGACGGCGGGGCGCTCGTCACGATAGGTCGTGGCGCGGGTGTCGGCGACCGGCTTGCAGATCCGGCTGTTGTGGCGGCTGTCGAGCATCGTGGTCAGTGCGTGCCGATGCCGAGCGAGTTGCCGCGGCGTGCGCAGGCCGGGCCCGGGCCGCGCATGTAATAGCGCTCGGGCCGATAGGTCGGCGCGACGAATTCGCGGATGGCGGCGGCATAGCCGGCGATGTGGTTCCAGAAGTTCATTTTCCCTGTCCCTGTCCCGTTTTCGGATGTCCCTTCCGAATTGCGGGGATCATAGCTTCGAGGCGTGAATAGTCGGTGAACGCCATGTTAATTTCTGGTCCGAAACGCGTTGCATCGTGGCCGGAATGCGGCTGATTCGCGGTCTTTCCACGCCTTTTGTCGCGTTTCCGGCTCGTGTGACTTTTGCATCACATATGTTTCGTCTCGATGTCGCTTGGGCGCGCTTCTGTTTCACGCATCGAAGGGTGGCTTGAAATTTCCGTGCGGCGTCGTCCGCCGGCAGGAACCTGCCCTGCGCGGTGACGTTGATCGATCAAGGCCGGGGCCGAACCCGGCCGCGTTGGCGGCGGACCGGCCGCGCAACGTCCGGACAACACCAGACATGGAAGGCAACCGCCATGGGTTTCTTTTCGAAAGACATCAAGACGCTGGACGACCTCTTCGTCCACACGCTGCGCGACATCTACTATGCCGAAAAACAGATCGAGAAATCGCTGCCGAAGATGATCGACAAGGCGACGGATTCGCAATTGAAAGCCGGTTTCGAGAAGCATCTCGCGCAGACCAAGGGCCACATCGAACGGGTCGAGCAGGTATTCGAGCTGCATGGCGTCAAGGCCAAGACCGTCAACTGCCCCGCCATCGACGGCATCCTCGAGGAGGCTGACGACGTGAGCGGCGACGTGGAGGACAAGGAGGTCCTCGATGCCGCGCTGATCGCCTCGGCTCAGGCCGTCGAGCACTACGAGATAACGCGCTACGGCACGCTGATCGCCTGGGCCAAGCAGCTCGGCCGCAGCGACTGCGCCAATGTGCTGGCCAAGAACCTCAAGGAAGAAGAGGCGACCGACCGCAAGCTCACCGAGATCGCGGAAAGCAAGGTCAACCTGCAGGCTGCCGAATAGCTAGTTGTGAGCCCGAAAGGCCGGCGGACAGCCGCCGGCCTTTCGCCTGCCCGGAACCGAAGCGGAGCCTTCGCCGTTGCGATGGCACCCGCCTGCCAGGGAGGTCGCCGTGGCGTCTACGTCCAGGCGCAGATCCGCATAGGAGCACGATGTCATGGCCGGCCTCGAGCAATACCACGCCAAGCGCGATTTCCGGAAAACCTCGGAGCCGGCCGGCCAGCTCGCGCCCCGCAAGAAGACCGACGGCGGCGGCATCTTCGTTGTCCAGAAGCATGCCGCGACGCGGCTCCACTATGACTTTCGGCTCGAGCATGATGGCGTGTTGTGGAGCTGGGCGGTCACGCGCGGACCGAGTCTCGACCCGCACGAGAGGCGGCTGGCGGTGCATGTCGAGGACCACCCGATCGACTATGCGTCTTTCGAGGGCACCATTCCGAAGGGCGAATATGGCGGCGGTTCCGTCCTCGTCTGGGACGAAGGCCGGTGGATCCCCGACGGCGACCCGGCCAAGGGGATGAAGAAGGGCCATATCGACTTCGAGCTCGAAGGCCAGAAGCTCAACGGTCGCTGGCATCTGGTCAGGCTGAAGCCCCGCCCGCGCGAAAAGCGCGACAACTGGCTGCTGATCAAATCCAATGACGTCGCCGCCCGCCCTGGTGAAGACATACTTGTAGAGGCACCGCAATCGGTAAAGTCGGGCTTGACCATCGAGGAGATCGGCGAAGGCAAGACGGCCAAGGGCGCCAAACCAAAGGTCTGGCATTCCAACAAGCCGGCTGCAGGCAAGGCAAAATCCGCACGCCTCGAATTCATCGAGCCGCAGCTGGCGACGCTCGAAAAGAATGCGCCTTCCGGCGAGGAATGGGTGCATGAGGTGAAGTTCGACGGCTACCGCATGCAGGCGCAGATCGCCGGCAGCGATGTCCGGCTGCTGACCCGCACCGGCCTTGACTGGACGAAGAAGTTCGAAGGTCCGGTCGTGGCCGAGCTTGCCGGACTGAAATGCCGCGACGCCATCATCGACGGCGAGATCGTCGTGTTGGCCGACAGCGGCGTGTCCTCCTTCGCCATGCTGCAGGCGGATCTCTCGGCCGGCCGCACCGACCGCTTCATCTACTACGTCTTCGACCTGATGCGGCTTAATGGCGAGGACCTTCGCCGCGAGCCGCTGGTCGAGCGCAAGCAGGCGCTGGCCGAACTGCTCGGCGAGCGGTCGGAGCAATCCGCCGTCCGCTTCAGCGATCATTTTGCGGAACCCGGCAGCGTCATGCTGCAGCACGTCTGCCGCATGGGTCTCGAAGGCGTGGTGTCGAAACGCGCCGACGCGCCCTATCGCAGCGGCCGCGGCCTCGCCTGGATCAAATCGAAATGCACGCTGCGCCAGGAATTCGTCATCGGCGGCTACTTGCCGTCGGACAAGACCGGGCGCGGCCTGCGCTCGCTGCTGGTCGGCTATCATGAAAGCGGCAGGCTCAACTATGCCGGCCGCGTCGGCACCGGCTTTTCCGGCAAGGTGGCTGCGGACCTTAAGAAAAAACTCGACAGCCTCAAGACGACGAAGTCGCCTTTTTCTGCCGCCGTGCCGAAGGGCAAGGGCCTCGTCTGGGTCAAGCCCGAGCTTGTCGGCGAAGTGGAGTTCCGCAGCTGGACATCCGACCATATAATCCGCCACGCCTCGTTCCAGGGGCTGCGCGAGGACAAGCCGGCGGAGGACGTGGTGCAGGAAAAGCCGAAGCAAGCCGACGGCAAGACAAAAAGCGGAGCAAAGGCGAGCAGCGGCAGGACCGAGACAAAAACCTCGGCCGGAACGGCGAAGACCTCGGTGAAGCTGTCGCATCCCGACAAGCTGCTGTGGCCCGACGAAAAGGTCTCCAAGCAGGATCTCCTCGATCACTACGCCCTGGTCTGGCCGCGAATTGAGCCATTCGTCGTCAACCGGCCGCTCAGCCTTGTGCGGGCGCCCGACGGCATCCATGGCCAGCGCTTCTTCCAAAAACATGCCTCACCGGGCATGAGCGACAAGATCGCCAGGATGAACGATCCGACCGACGGCGAGGAGATCTTGTTCATCAGGGATTTCGACGGGCTTGCAGCCCTTGTCCAATACGGCGTCGTCGAGGTTCATATCTGGGGCTCGACCGTCGACGAACTGGAAAAGCCGGACCAGATCATCTTCGACCTCGATCCGGACGAGGGCATCGGGGTCGAGGCGGTGCGTGCCGCTGCCCTCGACATCCGAGCCAAGCTGAACGACCTGTCGCTGCCGACGCTGGTCAAGACGTCGGGCGGCAAGGGCTATCACGTGCTGGTGCCGCTCAAGCCCTCCGCCGAATGGGACGAGGTGAAGGACTTCGCCCATGATTTCGCCCGCGCCCTGGAGCAGGCCGCGCCCGACCGCTACACGGCGACGCTGTCGAAGAAGGCGCGCACCGGCAAGATCTTCGTCGACTACCTGCGCAACGGCCGCGGCGCGACCACGGTCGCGCCCTATTCCTCGCGCGCCAAGAAGGGCGCGACGGTGTCGATGCCGGTGACCTGGCTGGAGATCGAGAAGGGCCTGCCGCCCAATGCGTTTCCGCTCGGCGACGCCACGACGCTAAAGCAGCTGAAGAAGGCCGATCCGTGGGCGGATTTCTTCAAGCTGGGCAAACCGCTCAAACGGGCTTAGCCAACAGCCGAGCCGGCCAGTCCGTCACGCCAGAAATACCCTCTCGAACTTCTGCTTGCCCTTCGGCGAGAACACCACAGCGCGGCTGTCCTTGTCGCGCCGCGCCCATTTTTCGACGATGACCTTGTCGAGGATGGCGGCGCCCAGCGCGCCGGCCAGATGCGAGCGCCGCACGCTCCAGTCGAGGCAGGCGCGGCAGATCGGCCGCTTCGCTTTGCTGTCGATCTCGATGCCGAGCGCGGCGAAATGCGAAATGGCTGACGGCGACAGCCTGATCTCGTTCTCCTGGCGCAGCAGCAGCTTCCGGTCGACCAGACGGTCGAGCATCGCCACCGCCTGCTCGCCGGCAAGATGGTCGTAGCACACCCGCGCCACGCGCATGGCCGCGTCGCGCGGGCCGGGCCGCACCCGCTTCGGGCCGACCGCCTCGGCGACGCCGATGATCGCCTCGAGCATGCCCGCCACCTGCGGGCCGGCAAGGCCGTAGTAGCGATGCCGGCCCTGGCTCGCCAGCGTCAGCAACCCGCCGTCCATCAGCTTGGACAGATGCGAGGACGCGGTGGGCAGCGACACGCCGGCTTCAAGCGCCAGCTCCGACGCGGTCAGCGCCGTGCCGCCCATCAGCGCGTTGAGCATGTTGGCGCGGGCCGGGTCGCCGACCAGGCTGGCGATGCGGGCGATATCGGGTCCTTCACGCATAGTTCGATCCTCATCGAAGCATCCCCGTGAGGGAAGCACTATTCTCGGGCGAGCTCAAGGAGCGCGGCAAACGCTGCTGACACCAGAACGTCTAGCACAGCCGGTGAAGCGATGTTTCGACCGTGGTCGAACCGTCGCCGCCAGCAAGCCCACCGACCCAGTAAGCCAACCGACGAGGAGACCGAAATGACCGTCACCTGCTTCATCCGCTACGAGATCGACCCTTTCGGCAAGGCCGCGTTCGAGCAATATGCGCGCGCCTGGGGACAGGCCATTCCGCGCTGCGGCGCCGAGCTGATCGGCTATTTCGCGCCGCATGAGGGTTCGGCCACCACGGCTTACGCGGCCTACAATATCGAGAACCTCGCAGCCTACGAAGCCTATCGCGCGCGGCTTGCCGCCGACCCGGCCGGCAAGGCAAACTATGAGTTCGCGCGGCGCGAGAAATTCATTCTCAAGGAAGACCGGATCTTCCTGAAACTGGTCTCGGCACCGCATGGCCCGAGGCAGGTCTTTCGCACCGACGTAACGGTCAAAGAAGGGATAGAGGCATGATCGCCGTCATCTTCGAAGTCGAGCCGGCGGAGGAAAAACGTGACGCCTATCTTGGCATCGCCGCCGAGCTCAAGCCCCTGCTCGACGGCATCGATGGCTTCATCTCGGTCGAGCGCTTCCAGAGCCTGACAGATCCGAGGCGCGTGCTCTCGCTGTCCTTCTGGCGCGACGAGGAAGCCGTCAAGGCCTGGCGCAACACCGAGGAGCACCGGCAGGCGCAGAAGGCCGGCCGTGGCGGCATCTTTGCCGGCTATCGTCTGCGCATCGCCCATGTGGTGCGCGATTACGGGCTAAATGAAAGGGCTGAAGCGCCCGAAGACAGCCGCATCGTGAATGGGTGAAACGCGGCTCTCCCTTCCCCTGTGGGCCTGATGCGTAATTGGCCCGCAAGGGGAGAAGGAGGGTCGACCCTCACGCATTGCCGATCAGCACACCCGCTCCGAACACCAGCGCGCCGCCCAGCACCACCTGGAAGGCGGCGCGCCAGAACGGCGTCTGCATATAGCGGTTCTGGATGAAGGCGATCGCCCACAGTTCGAAGAACACGACGATCGCGGCAACGATCGTTGCCGTCCAGAAATAGGGAATGAGATAGGGCAGCGCGTGGCCGAGTCCCCCCAGCGTCGTCATGATGCCGACGGTGAGCCCCCGCTTCACCGGCGAGCCGCGCCCCGAAAGTTTGCCGTCGTCGGAAGCCACCTCGGTGAAGCCCATCGAGATGCCGGCGCCGATCGAGGCGGCGAGGCCGACGAGGAAGGTCTGGAAGGTTGCATGGGTGGCGAAGGCGGCGGCGAAGATCGGCGCCAGGGTCGACACCGACCCGTCCATCAGCCCGGCCAGCCCCGGCTGCACATAGGTGAGGATGAACTGGCGCTGCTCGGTTGTCGCTTCCTCCTCCTTCACCTCGCCCGGGACGTGCTCTTGTTCGAGTTCATGCGCGGAGTTCTCGTGGCCGAGTTCCGCCGCCGCCAATTCGTCGAGCAGCTTCCGGGTCGACGCATCGGTGGTGCGCTTGGCCGCCTCGACATAGAAGCGATAAGCCTGCCGCTCCATGTCCTCGGCCTGACGGCGCACATGCTCGATGCCGAGCGGCCGCACCAGCCAGTCGGGCTTGCGTTCGTAGTAGCCTCGCACATGCTCGCGCCGGATCAGCGGGATGCGCTCGCCGAAGCGCTTGCGGTGAAGCTCGATGAGGGAATCGCGGTGGCCGTCTTCCTCCTCCGCCATGGCCTCGAACACCTTGGCCGATTGTGGAAACTCTTGTGCCAGCCCGTCGGCATAGGCCCGGTAGATGCGTCCGTCGTCCTCCTCCGACGAAATCGCCAGCGCCAGGATTTCCTGCTCCGACAGCGAATCGAAGGAGCGGCGGCCAAAGCCGAAAACACGGGAAAGCATGAGAAAATCACCCTAGTTTAGAACGATTCTAAACTAGGGAATCGTTTGCCGAGGGTCAATCGCGAACGCCGCGGGACAGGCAGAATTCGTCGATCCAGCTTTCCGCTTACACCCTTCATTATTGCCGAATGTTCACCTATATGGAACGCATCGGCCAAAACGAAGGAAACACGGGATGACGGACAAGAAGCCCCCGCATGCATTCGATCCAAAGCCTGTTCTCGATCTCATCGCCAGCATCGAGGCCGACCTGCAGCGGCTCAAAGGCCTGGTCGAGCAGCAGGCCGAAAAATTCGACCCCGCCAATCCGCACAACAAGACGCTGGACGGCAAGCTGACCGAGGAAGGCGTCGAATGCTGCTACCGCATGTTCGACGACGGCAAGTCGCGCTACACGGTCGCCCAGCAGATGAAGATCTCTTTTGCTGCCGCCACGCATCGTTTCAACAGCTGGCGCAAGCTCGGCGGCAAGAAGCGGACGCGCGCGCTGCTGGGGTGAGCAGCGGCCGCCCTTCGCTTCGTCATCCTCGGGCCTGACCCGAGGATCGATGCCGCGAGCGCTATTACGGAATGCAGAAGCGAGAGCGCGCTCTGGAGGACCCTGCGAAGAGTGTCCGTTCTGCTTCGGCTGCCCGCATCGCGAAGGTGCCGACATGGATTCCCGCGTCGCCTCGCTCCTTGCTCCGCCTGAGACTGACGAAGGTGACGGCCGTCGACGCTATCATCGCCAATATTGTCTCCATCACATTTTTTCGTTGGCGCGCCGCGGCGTTTTCCGTGCAGCATATGTGCATCATTCTCACGAGGCCCACCATGACCGCCCTCCCCGGCATCTCCGACATCCACGCCGCTGCCGCCAGGCTTTCCGGGCTGATCGTCGAAACGCCGCTGATCGAATCGCCGGAGCTCAATAAGCGCTATGGCGGCCGCATCCTGTTCAAGCCGGAGACGCTGCAGCGCACCGGTTCCTTCAAGATCCGCGGCGCCTACAACAAATTGTCGTGCTTGAGCGAAGAAGAGCGCAGCCGCGGCGTCGTCGCCTTTTCGTCCGGCAATCACGCGCAGGGTGTTGCCGCTTCGGCCGCCATGTTCGGCGTCAGGGCGGTCATTGCCATGCCCGCGGACGCGCCGGCGCTCAAGGTCGGCAATGTGCGCAAGATGGGCGCCGAGGTGGTGCCGTTCGACCGCTTCAACGACGACCGCTTGACGATCGTTCGTCCCTACATCGAAAAGGGCATGGCGCTGGTGCCGCCTTTCGACGATCCGGCCATCATTGCCGGCCAGGGCACGATCGGGCTGGAATTGGTGCGCCAGGCGAAGGCGCTGGGCGTCAGCCTGGACGCAGTTGTCGTGCCCTGCGGCGGCGGGGGTCTGTCGAGCGGCATTTCCGTCGCTGTGAAGGACGCCTCGGCACGGACGCAAATCTGGGCGGTCGAGCCGGAGCATTTCGACGACACGCGCCGCTCGCTCGCCAAGGGTGAGCGGGTCTCGAATCGACCCGGCCACGCCTCTATTTGCGATGCGATCCTGACCGCCGAGCCCGGTGCCATCACCTTCGAGATCAACCGCAAAAACCTCGCCGGCGCCATCGCCGTCTCGGACAAGGCCACGGCGCAAGCCATGCGCGACGCCATGGCGTGCTTGAAGCTGGTGGTCGAGCCCGGCGGCTGCGTCGCGCTCGCGGCGCTCGCGTCCGGCGAGATCGATCTCGCCGGCAAATGCGTCGCGGTGGTGCTTTCCGGCGGCAATGTCGGTTTCGGCACCTACGCGGAGATCATGGCGGGGGCCTGATCGGCCAGTCGCCGCTCAATCCAGCGTCCGCCGGAACCGCACCAGCGCAACGCCGGCGAACAACGCCACGAACACCACCAGCCAGCCGATCTCGGTCGCCACAGCCGGCAGTTCCGCGCTCTTCAGCATGACGGCGCGGGTGATGCGCAAGAAATGCGTCAGCGGAAAGATCTCGCCAAGGATCTGGGCCCAGCCAGGCATGCCGCGATAGGGGAACATGAAGCCCGACAGCATGATCGAGGGCAGGAAGAAGAAGAAGGTGAGCTGCAGCGCCTGCATCTGCGTGCGCGCGATCGTCGAAATCGTGTAGCCAAGCAGCACCAGCGCCAGCACGAACACCAGCACCGCCGAGAGCAGGAGCGACAGCGATCCCATGAAGGGAATGGAAAACAGGAGCTTCGCCGCCGCCAGCACCACCACCACCTGCACCGCGCCGACCACCAGGTAAGGCAGCACCTTGCCCAGCATGATCTCAAGCGGGCTGGACGGCATGGCCAAAAGGTTTTCCATCGTGCCGCGCTCGGTCTCGCGCGTCAGCGCGATCGAGGTCATCATCACCATGGTCATCTGCAGGATGACGCCGAGCAGGCCGGGAACGATATTGTATTGCGAGATGCCTTCCGGATTGTAGCGCCGGTGCACGACGACATCGAGCTGGCCGCGCGCCGCCTCCTTGGCCGCTTCCTGCATGCCTTGCGCTCTCAGCAGCGCCTGGCCGGCGACGGTGCTCAGCGTCGAGATGGCGCCGCTCGCCACCGCCGGATCGGTGGCGTCGGCCTCGATCAGGATCTGCGGATTGTCGCCGCGCTCCACCCGCCGCGCGAAATCGGCCGGGATGGTGACGACGAAGGCGACATCGCCGCGCGACATCAGGAACTCGGCTTGCAACGCACTTTGCGCCACATGGTCGAAACGATAGTAGCCGGTGGTCTGCAGCGCCGAGACCATCGCCCGCGTGTAGGGATCGCTGCTGGTCGCGACGAGTGCTGCCGGCAGGCTCTTGGGGTCGTTGTTGATGGCATAGCCGAACAGCACCAGCTGTATCAGCGGCACGCCCAGCATCATGGCGAAGGTGATGCGGTCGCGCCGCATCTGGATGAATTCCTTGATCAGCAGCGCGCCGAGTCTCGCGAATGAAAAGATCGCTCTCACGCCATCTCTCATGCCATGTTGTCCTTCGAGCCGGACATGAACTGGATGAAGACATCTTCCAGGCTGGTCTCGCCCGGCGCCACCGTCACGCCCTTGTGCTTCTTCTCGACATCGGCGAGCGCCTTTTCGAGGGCTGCCTTGTCGGAGCCGACGACATGCAGCGTGGCGCCGAACGGCGCCACCTGGTCGACGCCCGGACGCCCCTGCAGCGCCTCGGCCACGCGGTCGAGGCGCGGTCCCTGCAGCACGAAGGTGGTCAGGCCGGCATTCCTCACCACCTCGTCCACTGTGCCGGTGGCCAGCATCTTGCCGTAGGAGATGTAGCTGATGCGGTGGCAGCGCTCGGCCTCGTCCATGTAATGGGTGGAGACCAGCACGGTGAGCCCGCCGCTGGCCAGGCGGTGGATCTCGTCCCAGAACTCGCGCCGCGCCTTCGGGTCGACGCCAGCCGTCGGCTCGTCGAGCAGCAGCAGCTTCGGCTTGTGCATGATGCAGGCAGCGAGTGCCAGCCGCTGCTTCCAGCCGCCGGAAAGCGTGCCGGCGAGCTGGTTGCGGCGCGTCGTCAGGCCGAGTTCCTGCAGGGTGTGCGAGACATACTCCTCGACCGGCTTCAGCTGGTAGAGCCGCGCCACGAATTCGAGATTCTCGCCGATCGTCAGATCCTCGTAGAACGAGAATTTCTGCGTCATGTAGCCGACTTCGCGCTTGATCTTGAGCGCGTCGGTAAGGATGTCGAAGCCGAGCACCGTGCCTTCGCCCGCATCCGGCGTCAAAAGCCCGCACATGATGCGGATGGTCGTCGTCTTGCCCGAGCCGTTCGGCCCGAGGAAACCGACGATCTCGCCCTCGGCGACCGTCATCGTGACATGGTCGACGACGGTCTTGTCGCCGAAGCGCTTGACCAGCCCGCGGACGTCGATGACGTTCATCTGCCTATATCCGCCAGGTCGACATCGACGATCTGGCCGGGCTGCAAGGGATGAGCATCGCCCTCCGGCCGCGCCTCGACGAGATAGACCAGCTTCTGCCGGTTCTCGAGCGAATAGATCACCGGCGGGGTGAACTCGGGATCGGGCGACACATAGCTGACGCGTGCCTTCAAATCCGGCCCGCAACCGTCGCAACGGACGCTGAGCAGCGTGCCGACCTTGACCGAGGAGAAGGCCGTCTCCGGCACATAGACGCTGAGTTTTACCGCGCCGTCGGGCAGCATCGAGATCACCGGTGCGGTCGGTCCGGCCGTATCGCCCGGATTGCGGATCACGTCGTCGATGCGGCCGGGCGAAGGCGCCGCCAGCACGCGCTTGGACAGGCGCCACTCGGCTTGCCCCAATTCCGATTGCGCCTGCTTGACCTGGTTCTCGGCAGCTCTGATCGTTTCGGCCCGCGCCGGCAGGCCGCCGACGGCAAGGTTCGCCTCCGCCTGGCCGACCTGCGCGTTGGCGGTCTCCAGCGAAGCCGAGGCCGTGTCGTAATCGGCCTGGGTGCCGGTGCCGCGCTTGTAGAGATCGCTGGCGCGGTCATATTTGCGTTTGGCGTCGGCAGCCTGCGCCTTCGCCATGTCCACCTGCGCCTTGAGCACGGCGATCTCTTCCGGCCGCTTGCCCACCTTGAGGTCGGCAAGCTGCGCCTGCGCTTGGGCGAGCGCGGCCTGGGCTTGCGCCACGGCGATCTTGGCATCGGCGCTTTCCAGCGTCACCACCGGCGCGCCCGGCTCGACACGGTCGCCGCGCTTGACTGTCACGGTCTCGACCTGCGCGACTTCGATCGGCGCCAACAGCACATATTCGCCTTCGACATAGCCGACGGCAAGCGGGGCGGCCGGTGCGCAGGCGCCGAACAGCTGGGCCGCGAGCGGCAGCGAACAGAGTAAGCTCATGATTTGACCTTCCTGCCGGCGGCTGCGTCGCGCGCCGCCAGCATTGCCCTGAGGTTGTCGGTCGCGACCGCCACGACCTTGGCGGCCTCCCTGTCGCCGATCTCGCGCCAGCCCATCCTGCGCATCACCGCCTCGCGCCCGATGCGGAAATAGATGACCTGCCCGATGATGGTGAACACGGTGAGCCTGGTGGCCTCGCTCTCGGCCGGCTCGCCGGTCGCCTGCTCCCAGATCTGGCACAGCCGGCGATGCGTCGGTTCGAACACGCCGGCATAAATGCGGTCGAGCGCCGCCGTCGGGTGCGAGAGCTCGCGCAGTACGAATTGTACGATCTCGCCGGCCTGGGGACTTGCCACGACAAAGCCGACCATCCGCGCCAGCGCGACAAAGAGCTGCGCCCGGGCGGCTTCCGGGCTCGAAGGAGGCCCCGCCTGGGGTGCGCCCAGCGCCTGGCCGGCGATCCCCTGGATGGTCTCGACGATGAAGTCGGCGGCGGCGGCACGCAGCCCCTCCTTGCCGCCGAAATGATAGGCGATCGAGCCGATATTGGCCTTGGCCTCGGCCGCGATCTCGCGCGTCGAGGTGCCGTCGAAGCCCTGCCGGCCGAACAGCTTCAGCGCGGCCTGCACCAGCGCCGCGCGCGTTTGATCGGCGGGAGAGGCTTCGCGTTGCGGCCTTTTGGCGTTCGTTTGTTTGCTCATCCCCTTCATTTAATCAATCGATTGATTAAGTCAAGTTGAATTCCAACGCGGCTTGCCATCTTCCTGCGGGCGGGCTTTAGTGCGCGGCCATGGGCAAGGAAGTCGAGCGCAAGTTCCTGGTCGCTGATCCCGCCTGGCGCAGCCTGGTCGAGGCGCATATCCGCATTCGCCAGTTCTACGTCGCCGCGCAGCCCGGACGCACGGTTCGCGTACGCATCAGCGACGGAGGCTCCGCCGCGCTGACGCTGAAGTTCGGCAACAAAGCGCGCGAGCGCGACGAATTCGAATATCCGATCCCGCTCGCCGAAGCTGAGGAATTGATGGCCTTCGCGATCGGGCGTGTCATCGAGAAGACACGTCACCATGTTAGGCACCGCGGCTATCTCTATGAAGTCGATGTGTTCGGCGGAGTGCTCTCGGGGCTGGTGGTCGCGGAACTGGAGACGCCGGAGGACGTATCTGACGAAATGCTGCCCGACTGGCTCGGCCGTGAGGTCACCGGTGAGTCGAGGTTTTACAACGCGTCGCTGGCCCTCGGGGGGATTCCGGAGATAGCCGCATGAGCTTTCGCATCGATCCGCGCTTGCCGCTGACCGGCGAGGTCAGGCGCATATTGGCTGACGAGATCGGCAAGGCGCTTGGCCAACTCGAGACGGCGCGCGACAAGCCGGAGCAAGGACTGCACAAGTGCCGTAAGCGGCTTAAGTGCGTGCGTGCCTTGCTGCGCCTGGTTCGTTCCGGAGACGAACCGTTCTGCCAGACCGAGAACGAATGCTACAAACAAGTGTCGGCGCTGCTTGCCGGCCCGCGCGAGGCGACCGCTCTCATCGAGACCATAGACCGTCTGGCCTCTGCTTTTCCGGATGAGACCGCGGCCGGCGGGCTCGATCCCGTCCGCGAGCGGCTGGTGCTGCGCCAGCATGAGCTCCATGCCGGCCCCGGTCTCGACGCTGCCATAAACGCCGCGGTCGCTGCCTGCCGGGAAGGGCTGGAGCGTGTCGACCGGCTGTCGCTCCCCGATCAGCCCGAGCAGGCGGCCGACATACTGGCCGAAGGCGCCCGCGCCGCCTTGCGGCGGGCGAAAAAGGCGCTGGATAAGGCGAGCTCGCGCGGCGAGGCCGATGACTTTCACGACCTGCGCAAGGCGTGCAAGACGCATTCGATGCATCTGTCGCTGCTCGGCCGCCTGTGGCCGGCGCCGATCAAGGCGCGCCGCAAAGCGGTTGACAAGCTTGGCGAACGGCTGGGCGAGCTGCATGACGTCTTCGTCATGCGCGCGCTGCTCGCCGCCGCTGGCGAGCCGCTCGGTCCGCCCGAAGACACCAAGCTTCTGCGCAAGCTCTTGAAGCGTGCGGAAAAAAGCCTCAGCAAGACCTGTCTTGCCGATGCCGCCGAATTGTTCGGCGACAGCCCCAAGCGCTCGGCCAGAAAGCTCGCGCGCAAGGTGCGCGACGACCTCGCGCCGCCGCATGGGGAAGCCGGCTCGGCCGCGGCCTGACGCCTACGCCGGCAGCGGCCGCCTTGCTTTCGCCCCGGCATCCGTCCGCGCGCCGGCATCGCGCGGATGCGGCCCGATCGGCATGATCGCCGGAAACGGCGTCGCGCCGAAGGCGAAGGTCCATTTGTAGCCGATGAGCTGCTCTTCCGGCGTGGTGTGCTGGTCGTGATGGGCAAGCAGCCTGGCGCGCTCCGCCAGCTCCTCCGCCTCGCGCCGCACCATCTCCGCCGTTTCCGGCCGCATGCGCCGCGAGAAGCTGACGAAGGTCGCTTCCCGTTCCAGATGGGTTATCGCCCAGCCGACAAAATTCTTGTTGGTGGTCTCGAAATGCGGCCGCAGCGGCCCCTCGAAATCCCACTGGATCGGTGTCTCGACCAGCAATCTTGCCGACAGGCCGCGCCCGAGCGCCACCAGCCCAAGCTCTTCCAGGTCGCGCAGATAAAGAAACATCGAAGCTTCGCTGAGACCCTGTGAGCGCATGATGCCTTCGGGCGTGAATTTTTCGGACAGCATGATGAAGACGAAGAGCAGCGCCGGCCGCGCGGCGAGCTTGCGCTCGATCTCCGGCGCGACGTGGTTGGCCGGTCCCGGTCCCCGGTTCATCGAGCCCAGCACATTCTCCAGTTCCACGTCCGCAGCGGCGCAGATTTGCATCAGCCGATCGAGCTTGCAGTTGCGCTCATGGAAGATGCGCTTCACTGTCGGCTCGGAAACGCCCATGCGCTCGGCCAGCGCCCGGTAGGTCAGGCCCTTGGCCTTCAATGTCCGTTTCAGCGCCTCGAAGATCGGCCCGTTCATGGAATGCACCTCGTTTGCGCGAATTCGTATCGCTCCTCGATACTACGCTCGAACCGCCTTCCGGAAAAGTATCGAAAAACCTAGCTCTTGGCCGTACACAGGAGAGCATCATGAAAAACCTCATCGCTTCGACCTTTCTCGCCATCGCCGGCATCGCAACGGCTGCCACCGCCGAGGCCGGCGAGATCTGGCGCGCCGGCGGCTTCGAGCAGCCGGAATCGGCGCTGGTCGATGCCGCCAACAAGCGCATCGTCGTCTCCAACATCGTCGGCAATCCGGGCGAAGCTGACGGCAACGGCTATTTGTCGCTGCTGTCGCTGGACGGCAAGGTCATCAGCCGCCATTGGGTGGACGGCATGGACGCGCCCAAGGGCATGGCGATCGCCGGCGGCAAGCTTTACGCCGCCGACATCACCAAGGTCCGCGTCGTCGATCTTGCCAGCGGCAAGCTGGTCTCTACCATCGATGTGCCCGGCGCCGTCTTCCTCAACGACATGACCGCCGATGCCTTGGGCAAGGTCTATTTCACGGATATGCTCGCCGACACGATCTACCCTATCGACGGCGACAAACCGGAGCTGTTCATCAAGGATGCGCTGCTCGCCTCGCCCAATGGCGTCTTCGCCGACGGCGCTCGGCTGATCGTCGCGTCCTGGGGCAAGGGCATCAAGCCCGATTTCAGCACGGCGGCGCCGGGCGGCTTGCTGGCCGTCGACCTCGCCAGCAAGAAGGTGACGCCGCTGCCGGGCGCGCAAAACTTTGCCGACCTCGACGGCGTCGTCGCCATCGGCGACACGATCTATGCCACCGCCTACATGACCGGCACGCTCTATCGCTACAAGGGCGGCGCCGCGCCGGAAGCGATCGCCACTTTCAAGCCGGGCAGCGCCGATATCGGCACCGACGGCAACTCGACCATCTATGTTCCGCTGATGAACGAAGGCGCGGTCGCGGCGCTGAAGCTCGACTGAGGACGATTGCGGCGGGAACGAGGTCGATCGGGGCTGGACCGCCATATCGACGGGGCTGCCATCTGGTTCAGCCGCTCGCTCCGGGATATCCGGCAGCAACCGTCACATGGGCCAAGCCGTGAAGACATCCAGCCTGACCGGCGCCGCCGTTTCACCAATGATCCCGGTGCTCGTATGCGCACTGGCGATCTTCCTTTTGTCCGGGATGGACGCGGCAATGAAGTCCCTGGTCATCGCGGTCGGTGTGTACAACACGGTGCTGTGGCGCAGCCTGGTCTCGACCTTGATCGCGGGCGCGGCCTGGTCGGCGGGGCCGCGCTCGAAGCCCGCTCTTCCGGTGCTGGGGCTGCATGCGCTGCGCGCCGTGGTCGTCGGCATCGTCCTGGTTTCGTTCTTTTGGGGTCTCGCCAGATTGCCGCTCGCCGAGGCGATCGGGCTCAGCTTTGTCGCGCCCCTGTTTGCGCTTTTTCTCGCAGCCTTGTTGCTGGGCGAGAGAATCCGGCGCCAGGCGGTGTGGGCGTCGCTGGCCGGCATCGCCGGCGTCGCGATCATTCTGGCCGGCCAGTTCGGGCAGGCCGGCCACTCGCAGGATGCGCTCCTGGGCACGGCCGCGGTGCTCGTATCGACGGTGTTCTACGGCTACAATCTGATCCTCGCGCGGCGGCAAGCGCTGTTGGCCAAGCCGGTCGAGATCATGCTGTTCCAGAACCTCTGCATCGCTGTCGTCCTTGGTCTCGCCGCGCCGTGGCTCGCCGTGGCGCTGCCGAGTGACCTGTGGCTTCACCTCGTCGGGGTGGCTATGCTGTCGCTTGCCGGGCAATTCCTGATGAGTTGGGCCTACGCCCGCGCCGAAGCGCAATATCTCATCCCGACGGAATACTCGGCCTTCATCTGGGCGATCGCGCTCGGCTGGTTCTTCTTCGGCGAGGAGGTGGCCTGGACCACGCTGACCGGGGCTTGCCTGATCGTCGCCGGCTGCCTGATCGCGGCGCGCGCCAACCCGAAACTTGCCGAGCCGATCGAAGCGGCAGTTTGACAGAACATGTCGCTCTACGCGGACTACGATTGTCCTTTCAGCTGCGCCCGCGCGTCGCGAATCGAGGCGGCATAGGTGACCAGCGGCCGCTTGAGGCCGTGGTTGATCAGCATGCGCCGTGTCTGCGGCGCGGCGCCCGCGATGATGAAGCGCACGCCGGCGCGTCCGGCCTTGTGTGCGGCGCCCTCGATGACGTTTGCCGCCGTCGAGTCGAGGAACGGCACCGCCGAGCAATCGAGGATGAAATTCTTGCGCTGGTCTGCGATGCGGTCGAGCACGGCGCCGACGGTCGAGGCGGCACCGAAGAAGAATGCCCCGGAGATTCGATAGATGACGGTATCGGCGTCGGCCGCCTGGCTTGAATCATAAGTGGCGGCGCGATCGGCGACGTCCTCCGGCACCAGCGGCAGATCGGCCTCGACGGCGATGGACTTGGCCATGCGATCGATGAACAGGATCGACCCGAGCGCGAAGCCGACGACGATGCCTTCCGTGAGATCGCGGAAGATGACGATCAGGAACGTCGCCATCAGCACCAGCGCGTCGCCACGCGAGGCTCTGAGGAGCGTGACGAAAGCCTGCTTCTCGAACATGTTCCAGCACACGACGGCGAGTACGCCGGCCAATGCGGCGAGCGGGATGTAGCTGGCCAGGGGCGCCGCCGCCAGCATCAGGACAAGCAGGATCGCCGAATGCAGCATGCCGGAGACGGGGCCATGCGCGCCGGCCCTCACATTGGTGGCCGTGCGAGCGATCGTGCCGGTGGCACATATGCCGCCGAACAAGGCTGACGCGATGTTGGCGAAGCCTTGCGCCACCAGTTCGCAATTGGAGCGGTGCCGCCTTCCGCTCATGCCGTCGGCGACCACGGCCGAAAGCAGCGACTCGATTGCTCCGAGCAGCGCGAAGGCGATCGCGTCCGGCAGCACGTCGATCATCCTCTCAGGGCTGACCGGCGGCAGGGCTGGCCATTGCAGGTTCCGCGGGATGCCGCCATACCTCGTGCCGATCGTTTCCGCAGGCAGGGCGAACAGCCCCACGACCAGCGAGGCGATGCCGATGGCGATCAGCATCGCTGGCCATCTCGGCCGCCAGCGCCGCAGAAAGACAATGGTGAGGACCGTCAGCATCGCCACGAAGGTCGCGGCCGGACTGATCGTGCCGATCGCCTCGCCGATCGCGGTCAGCTTCGGCACCAGCGGCCCGGGCTCCCTGCTGGCGAGTTTCAGCCCGAGCAACTCGACGATCTGCCCGGAGAAGATGATGACAGCGATCCCGGCGGTGAAGCCGACGGTCACCGGATAGGGAATGAACTTGATGTAGGTGCCAAGCCTGAGATAGCCGATGGCGAGCAGGAAGACGCCGGCCATCATCGTTGCGAGCAGCAGCCCGTCGACGCCGACGCGCGCCACCGTCGCCGCTACCAGCACGATGAAGGCGCCGGCAGGACCGCCGACCTGGAAGCGGCTGCCGCCAAGCGCCGAGATGATGAAGCCGCCAACGATCGAGGTGTATAGGCCTCGCTCCGGCGTCACGCCGGACGCGATGGCGATCGCCATGGACAACGGCAGCGCGACGATGGCCACCGTCAACCCGGCGACGGCGTCAGCCCTGAAATGCGCCAGCGTGTAGCCTTCGCGCAGCACCGTGACCAGCTTGGGCGTGAACAGCTCGGCAAAGGCCGGCCGCGCCTGGGGGTGGATTGACCGCCGGACCTGATCCATGGACTGCCTTCCGCTCCGTAAGGGCGGCGGGATCGTCGGCAGGGCTGTCGGCGGTCGCCGTCGCGACTTCTTGTGCGGCTCAGCCTTGGGAGTTCTGCGGCGTGGCAGGCTTGAGGCGCACGCCCCTGCCGCCGCGCTCGCTGGCCTGGTTCTCGCCGATCAGCTCCACCCCGGCCTCGTCGAGTGCCTGGATGACCTTCATCAGCGTATCGACCACGCCTCTGACGACACCTTCACTCGCTTCCATGCGTTGGATGGTCGGAAGCGAAACCCCGGCGCGCTCGGCGAGCGTTTTCTGGTCGATACCGGCCAACGCCCTCGCGGCGCGCATCTGCGCGGCAGTGATCATTGGCCAGAACCCCTGTCTGAGTCTGCAGTATCAATGGATAATCCAAATATCATGATGTTTCAAGCATCATAACAAACAGTTTAAACATGAGCACTCATTCGCTGTCCGCCACCACTTTGCACCGCTGCAGCAGGCGCGCTGCAAGCCAGCACAACATGGCCCAGGCAAAGCCGGCGCACCAGCCGGCAAGCACGTCGGACGGCCAATGCACGCCGAGATAGACGCGGCTGGTTCCGACCAGCACCGTGGTGAGCACGGCGAGGCCGAGCACGAAGATCTTCATCCTGCGGTTCGGTAGGAAGCGCGCGGCGAGCGAGCCCAGCGTGAGATAGGTCACCGCCGACAGCATCGCATGGCCGCTCGGAAAGGAGAGCGAGGTCTCGTTGACGAGATGCGAGACGAGATCGGGGCGGGGCCGGTCGACCTCGAACTTGAGCAGGCTGGATGCCGCCTGGCCGCCCGCCACCGAAACGAACACGAACAGTGCGGTCGCCGGTCGGCGCATCAGCAGAAAATAGACGATCACCGCAGTCGTGATCAGCACCAGCACGCTGGTGCTGCCGAGCGCGGTGATATCGCGCACCGCGCCTTGCAGCCAAAGCGGACCGATCGGGCTGTCCGGCTGCCCGGCATGGCGGAAGGCGAGCAGGATTTCCGTGTCGAAGGCATGCGGAGTCGTGGCACGCGCCACCCCCATGAGTTCCACCAGGCCCCATAGCCCGCAGGCGATGGCCAGCCCGGCCACAAGCACCGGGAATTCTATTCTGTTGAGCAGCGCCTTGGCGGTCGATTTCATGCCGGGCCTGCTCCAACTACAGCCGCTGCATATAGGGTCCGAGCGTGATCAGCGCGACGGCGGCGATTGCCAGCACGACGCCTGTCGCTTGGAAAGTGTTGAGGCGCTCTCCAAAGAAGACCAGCGCCACGACATTGACTGAGACCAGCTGGATCACTGCCGACAGGCTGAATGACACTGACATGCCGAATTCGCGGATCAGCCTGAGCATGATCAGATTGCCGGCGGAATAGAGCGCCAGCGTCAGCACGATCTTGCCGAGACTTGGCGCCAATCCCCATTGTTTGGCCGCCATCGCGGCCAGCAGGAAAATCACAGTCGAAACGCCAAGCTGCGCCAGTCCCCAGAGACTCACCTTCATCCCTCCCGAAGCGGCCTTCGCCGCGCCGCTCGCCGCTTTTGTTTCCGAAGCGCGCGAAGCCGTCAAGCTGATGGCGTCGGGCAAGCTACGCTGCGACGGGATCGAAGGCGGAATCTCGCAAGGCAAGCCCCGCAGCCATGGTTGGCGTTCTTGCGCCGAGGCCGCTCGGGAGTCTGCTCGCCGTGTGTTGTGGGCCTCGTGTGGCGCCAATGCGTGGGCGAACACTCATCAGCCGGCAAATTGGCGTTGCTTAATGGAGCTGATGTCACGAAAATGTGATCGGCCGCCTATAGGGATCGACCGGTTACACGTTCCAGCCACCTCAAGAGCCAGAGGACAGCCCATGACCCAACCTGAGATCCGCTTCCGTACCAGCCAGCTCGAGGAGAATGACGGCCCGCCCGTCAATCCTACCGACAACCGCACGATGGGCGAGATCATCGCCGCGCGCTTCTCGCGCCGCGACTTCCTCAAGGGCTCGCTGGCTGTCTCGGCCATCGCCGCCACCGTGAGCCCGCTGGCGCTCGTCGCGGCAGACGAGGCGCGCGCCGCCGAGGCCTCGGCCTTCAAATTCGACGAACTCGAGGCCGGCATCGACGACAAGCACCACGTCGCGCCCGGCTACGATGCCGACGTGCTCTTGCGCTGGGGCGACCCGCTCTTTACCGATTCGCCGGAATTCGACCCGGCAAAACAATCGGCCGAAGCCCAGGCAAGACAGTTCGGCTACAACAACGACTATATCGGTTATATCCCGATCGAAGGCTCGGCCGAGCATGGCCTGCTGGTCGTCAACCACGAATACACCAACCCGCATCTGATGTTCCCCGGCATCGTCAAGATCGTCGACAAGGACGGCAAGAAGGCCGCCGAGGTGGCGCCGCTCAGCAAGGAGCAGGTCGATGTCGAGATGGCGGCGCACGGCGGCAGCATCGTCGAGATCCGCAAGGAGGGCGGCAAATGGCAGGCGGTGCGTGACGGCAAGCTCAACCGCCGCATCATGTCCACCACCGAGATGGCGCTGTCCGGTCCGGTAGCCGGCCATGATCGCGTCAAGACCAATGCCGACCCGTCCGGCACCAAAGTCTTCGGCACCCTCAACAACTGCGCCGGCGGCGTCACGCCTTGGGGCACCTATGTGATGGCCGAGGAGAACATCCACGGCTATTTCTCGGGCGAGCTGCCGGAAGGCCACAAGGAGGCCGCCAACTACAAGCGTCTCGGCATTCCGGAGGGCGCCTATGAATGGGGCGCGCATTACGATCGCTTCAACCTCGCCAAGGAACCGAACGAGCCCAACCGCTTCGGCTGGGTCGTCGAGGTCGACGTCAACGACCCCAATTCGGTGCCGAGGAAGCGAACCGCCATGGGTCGCTTCAAGCATGAGGGCGCCGAATCGATCGTCACCAAGGATGGCCGCGTCGTCTTCTATCTCGGCGACGACGAGCGCTTCGACTATGTCTACAAATTCGTCACCAAAGGCACGTTCAATCCGAACGACCGCGCCGCCAACATGAACCTACTCGACGAGGGCACGCTGCATGTCGCCAAATTCGCCGAGGACGGCTCGGTCGAATGGATGCCGATCGTGTTCGGCGAAGGTCCGCTGACGGCGGAAAACGGTTTCGCCAGCCAGGCCGACGTTCTGATCGAGACGCGTCGCGCCGCCGACCTGCTCGGCGCCACCAAGATGGACCGGCCGGAAGACATTCAGCCCAATGCCGGCAACGGCAAGGTCTATGTCATGCTGACCAACAATTCGAAGCGCAAGGCCGACCAGGTCGACGCCGCCAATCCGCGCGCGGCGAACGCCTTCGGCCACATCATCGAGATCGTCGAGGATGGCGGCGACTTCGCCGCCATGAAGGGCAAGTGGGAAGTGCTCCTGAAATGCGGCGATCCCTCGGTGGCCGACGTCGGCGCCACCTTCTCGACCGCCACCACCGCCAATGGCTGGTTCGGCATGCCGGACAACTGTGCCGTCGACTCGGCCGGCCGCCTCTGGGTCGCGACCGACGGCCAGGGCCCGAAGGCCACCGGCCGTACCGACGGCCTGTGGGCGGTCGACACCGAGGGCACGGCGCGGGCGACTTCAAAGCTGTTCTTCCGCGTGCCGATCGGCGCCGAGATGTGCGGCCCGCTATTCGCGCCGGACGACCAGACCGCCTTCGTCGCCGTCCAGCATCCGGGCGACGGCGGCGAGGACTGGGAAGCTTTCGGCCGCCCCTCCTATTACGAGGATCCATCGACCCGGTGGCCGGACTTCAAGCCGGACATGCCGGTGCGTCCGGCGGTCGTTGCCATCACCAAGCAGGGCGGCGGCAAGATCGCGGTCTGATTGGCGACTCGCTTAAGCAGGGGGAGGGTTGCGATGATCCGCGACCCTCCTCACCTTGCGATTACTCCACGCCTCGGACCACGGCCATGTTCAGGGTGGTTCTCAACCGGAAGCCGATGGCCTCGTAAAGGCCGACGGCCGGAGCATTGCTGGCGTAGGCGTGCAGGTATGGAACCTCGCCCCGCGCCATGATCCGGTTCGCCACGAACAGCGACAGCAGCTTGGCAAGGCCGCCGCCGCGGAAATCCGGATGCGTGCACACGCCGCTGAGCTCGGAGTAGCCGGGCTGCTTCATGCGCTCGCCGGCCATCGCCGCGAGCCTGCCGTCGATCTTCACGCCCCAGAACTCGCCGAGGCTCAAGGCCTCGAGCGTGAACGGGCCGGGCTTGGTGAGCGATGCCAGAGCGAGCATCTCGGCCGCATCGTCCGGCGTCAGTCGCTGCACGCGCTCGTCGGAGGCGGCTTCAACCGGCTGCTCGGCAACCATCTGCACCAAGGACGCGGTCGAAACCGCGGCAAGTTCCGAAGGCAGGGCGATCGGGTCCGTCTGAACCAGGATGGCGCTTTCAAGCGGCGGGAGCAGCTTGCCCAGGGCTTGCAGGCTTTCCGCATCGTCCGCAACGGTGGCGGCGAAGGGAACGATCGAGGGCCGGTACCGCCTGGCAAGGGTATCGCCTTCCGCAAAGGCCCGATGGCGCGTCGCCAATGCGCTCCAGATCGGACGGTCGAGAACATGTTTCATTGTGCGACGGCCTTGGGTGCGACTGTCTTGGCCTTGTCCGCCCGGCGGTCGAGCGGGGTCGCCGCCAGTCGATCCTCGATGGCGGCGAGCTGGCCAAGCAGCGGCCCGGAGAGGTCCGCGCACAATTCCGCGACCGCGCCCTCGATGCGCGGCCAGACGTCGTGCTTCGCGGCGTCGACCAGCCGCTGGCCGTCCGCTGAGAGGGAAACGATCCGGCGCCGCTGGTCGTCATCCGATGGTGTGACTTCGACCAGGCCGAGCTCGGTGAGCAGCGACACGGCCCGCGTCACGCCTGGCTGCGCGATGCCGAGCGACTGCGCCAGTTCGCCGACCGGCAGCGGCCCCAGCCTGTCGAGCGCGGCGAGCAGCGGATACTGACTCGACTGGATCCGCACATCCAGGCGATCGAGCACGCGCTGCGTGTCGGCCTGCAACTGCTCGCCAATGCGCTTCAGCCTGCTGCCGAGGCAGAGAAAGCCGAGGGACCGCAGAACATCTTCCATCGTCGAACTGCCGGAACAAAAAGGATAACATGATATATAACATCGCATGGAAATTGGCAATATGGTTTCACGATGCAGCCGGAGCGCCGGTTTTGGCCGGTAGACATTCCCTCTTCATTCGCCGCCGATAGCATCCTATATGGCGCTGGCGCGACATGACCGATCCGTCGCGCCAAGGCGACTGATTCGAGGCCCGTGGGCTCCGGGTCCTTCTTCATCGGCATGCGGACGCTTGATGCCATCCCTGCGCATCCATATCGACAGGTTTCTTGACGGCGCGGCGCCCAAGGTGCCGCGGCGCGAGCTGACGCATCTCGAGCGCCTGGCGCTGGTGCGGCGCCATGGCGACTTCTCGCTCGCCTATTCCACCGCCGTGCAGCAGAAGCTGTCCTACTTCAGCGAAGGCGATGGCTACATCGCATTCGGCACCAAGATGAAGCACCATTTCGCGCTGGGCGATCCGGTCGTCGATCCGCCGGACCGGCCGGGCTACATCAAGCGCTTCGTCGAGGCCGCCGGCGGCCCCTGGTTCGTTCAGATAAGCGCCGCCACGGCAAAGGTGCTGGCCGGGCTCGGCTATCAGATCAATCGGCTGGGCGTCGACACAAGGCTGCAACTGCCGGCGCATGATTTCTCCGGCAAGCGCAACGAGACCGTGCGCTATTCGGAGCGCTGGCTGGCGAAGAAGGGCTTCACCTTCGCCGAGGACAGGGCCAACATGCTGCTCGACGAGGTCTCGCGGCTGTCCGAGAACTGGCGCGGCGAGCGCATCGTCAAACGTTGGGAGATGGGCTTCCTCAACCGCCCTTTCGCCGATCATCTCGGCGCCGACATGCGCCGCTTCGTCCTCCACGGCCCACGGGGCGAGCTCGTCGCCATCCTCGATTTCGATCCGCTGTTCAGCAATGGCGAGGTCATCGGCTATACCACCGCCTTCAAGCGCAAGCAGGTCGACGCCACGCCGCATGCCGAGATCGGCCTGACCAAATTCGCCGTCGATCGCTTTCGCGAGGAGGGCGTTTCGGTGGTCACGCTTGGCCTGTCGCCGCTGCTTGACGTCGAACCGAGCGGCTTTGCCGAATCGAGCTTCTGGCGCAGCACCTTCCGGCGCGCCTACGAGTCGCCCTGGGTCAACCGCTCGCGCTTCAACCTGCAGGGCCAGGCCGCCTTCAAACGCCGCTTCCACGGGCTGGAGGAGCCGACCTACATTGCCTTCCGCAAGGGAACGCTGATGGAGATGCTTGGACTGCTGCGGCTGATCAAGGCGATTTGAAGCAAGCCCTGTTCGTCAATTCCTCAGCCGATACCCGGTCCTGAAAATCCACGCCACGATTGCGATGCAGGCGGCCAGGAACACCAGCGTCATGCCGAGGCTGACGCCGACCGAGACGTCCGCTTTGCCGTAGAAACTCCAGCGGAACCCGCTGATCAGGTAGACGACCGGGTTGAACAGCGTGATCGTCTTCCAGATGCCGGGCAGCATATGGATCGAATAGAAGCTGCCGCCCAGAAAGGTGAGCGGCGTGACGATCAGCAGCGGCACCAGCTGCAGCTGCTCGAAGGTCTTGGCCCAGATGCCGATGATGAAGCCGAACAGGCTGAAGGTCACTGCCGTCAGCACCAGGAAGGCGATCATCCAGAACGGGTGCTCGATCCTGAGCGGCACGAACAGCGCCGCGGTGGCCAAGATGATCAGCCCGAGCATGATCGATTTGGTCGCCGCGCCCCCGACATAGGCGATGATGATCTCGAGATAGGAGACCGGCGCCGACAAGAGCTCGTAGATCGAGCCGACGAATTTCGGGAAATAGATCGCGAAGGAGGCGTTCGAGATCGACTGCGTCAAAAGCGAAAGCATCATCAGCCCCGGCACGATGAAAGCGCCGTAGCTGATGCCGTCGATCTCGGTGATGCGCGAGCCGATCGCCGAGCCGAAGACGACGAAATAGAGCGAGGTGGAAATCACCGGCGAGACGATGCTCTGCAGCACCGTGCGGAACGCACGCGCCATCTCCATCCGGTAGATCGCCCACACTGCACGAAGGTTCATGGCCGCGCGCGGGTTCATGGCTCTTGCCTCAGCAGATTGACGAAGATCTCTTCGAGCGTGCTGTTTTTGGTGTCGAGATCGTGAAACTGAATGCCTGCGGCCTCGAGATCGCGGATCAGCGAGGCGACGCCCGGCCGATCGCTCTGGCTGTCATAGGTGTAGGTGAGTTCGTTGCCGTCCGCCGACAGTTCCAGCGCATAGCGCGACAGGCCCACGGGCAAGGCGGCGAGCGGCGCGCGCAGCTCCAGCGTCATCTGCTTGCGGCCGAGCTTGCGCATCAGCTCCGCCTTGCCTTCGACCAGGATGATCTCGCCGCGGTTGATGACGCCGACCCGGTCGGCCATGGCTTCGGCCTCCTCGATGTAATGCGTCGTCAGAATGATGGTGACGCCGTCCTCGCGCAGCCGCCTGACCATCGCCCACATGTCCTGGCGCAGCTCGACGTCGACGCCCGCCGTCGGCTCGTCGAGGAACAGCACGCGCGGTTCGTGCGACAGCGCCTTGGCAATCATCAGTCGGCGCTTCATGCCACCCGATAGCGTGATGGCCTTGGCGTCCTTCTTGTCCCAAAGCGAGAGATCGCGCAGCACCTTCTCGACGAAAGCCTTGTCGGGCGCCTTGCCGAACAGGCCGCGGCTGTAGTTCACCGTCGCCCAGACCGTCTCGAAGGCGTCGATGGTGAGCTCCTGCGGCACCAGCCCGATCAGGCTGCGCGCCGCGCGGTAGTCCCTGCCGATATCGTGACCATCGACGGTGACGCTGCCCGACGAGCGGTTGACGATGCCGCAGACGATCGAGATCAGCGTCGTCTTGCCGGCGCCGTTCGGCCCGAGCAGCGCGAAGATCTCGCCGCGCTCGATGTCGAGGTTGATTTCCTTCAGCGCCTTGAAACCGGTGGCATAGGTTTTCGTGACGCCGGAGATGGAGATGATGGGTGACATGCTGAAATATGGCCGGCTGGAAAACGTGACCTGATATAGGTCGGATGTCGTTTTATGCAAATCGGCAATCGACCGTGCTCCTGACAGTTCTCGACAGTCGCCGCCATTCGCGACGTCGAACGGCGCGGGCAAGCGGTCAGGCGATGCGTCTGTCCATGACCGCCCGGCGCTGCGACAACGCGCCTCGCGTGACGCCGCGCCGCTTTGACCGATGCGTGTTCGAAGCCTATCCTTCAAGCCTGAATTGCAGCCGGAGCCCAGCATGGACCCGCTCATCCTGTCGCGCATCCAGTTCGGCGCGAATATCTCGTTCCATATTCTGTTTCCGGCGATCACCATTGCACTTGGCTGGGTGCTTCTCTTCTTCAAGCTTCGCTACAACGCCACCGGCGACTCGGCCTGGATGCGCGCTTATTTCACCTGGGTGAAGGTGTTCGCGCTGTCCTTCGCCATGGGCGTGGTTTCGGGCGTCACCATGAGCTTCCAGTTCGGCACCAACTGGCCGGGCTATATGGAAACGGTCGGCAACATCGCCGGGCCGCTGCTTGCCTATGAGGTGCTGACCGCCTTCTTTCTAGAGGCGGCCTTCCTCGGCATCATGCTGTTCGGCTTCCGCCGCGTCTCCAACCGCATCCACACGCTGGCGACCGTGCTGGTCGCGGGCGGCACCACGGTTTCCGCCTTCTGGATCATCGCGCTGAACTCCTGGATGCAGACACCGGCCGGCTTCGAGATGATCGACGGCAAGGCGCATGCCCTCGACTGGTGGGCGGTCATCTTCAATCCGTCCATGCCCTACCGGCTGGTCCACATGCTGCTCGCCTCCGGGCTCACGGTCTCGTTCCTGATCGCCGGCTGCTCGGCGCTGCGCTACCTTTATGGCGACCGCTCGGAATCGATGTGGAAGGCGCTGCGCACCGGCGTCTTCGCCGCCGCCATCCTGATCCCGATCCAGATCTTTGCCGGCGACCAGCACGGCTTGAACACGCTCGAGCACCAGCCGCAGAAAATCGCCGCCATGGAAGCGAACTGGAACACCGGCGCCCACGTGCCGCTGGTGCTGTTCGCGCTGCCCGACGAGGCGGCCAAGGAAAACAGGTTCGAGCTCGCCATTCCCGACGGCGCCAGCCTGATCCTGCGCCACAGCACAAGCGGCGTCGTGCCCGGCCTCAACGACTATCCGGGCAACCACCCGCCGGTCTTCCCGGTGTTCTGGGGTTTCCGCGTCATGGTCGGCACCGGCATCCTGATGCTCATCGTCTCCTGGTCGGCGGCCTTCTTCCTCAAGCGTCGCCGCAGCCTGCCTAAGCCGCTGGCCCTCATCATGGTGCCGATGGCGCTCTCCGGCTGGCTGGCGACGCTGGCCGGCTGGTACACGACCGAGATCGGCCGCCAACCCTGGCTGGTCACCGGCGTGTTGAAGACGGCCGATGCCGTCGGTCCGGTCGCCGGCAGCCATGTCGCGCTGACCCTGGCCGTTTATCTCATCCTCTATGTGCTGCTCTTGATCGCCTATCTCGGCGTGCTGATGCATCTGGCGCTGAAGGCGGCCAAGGAAGGCGACACCTCGCCGTTGCCCGGCGTCATGAACGCCGCGATGTCGCAGCCGGCCGCGGGAGAATGAACATGCAGGAGCAAGACAAGCGGTGCGGTCGGTTCGATGCGCGGCTTTCTTCTGAGGTCGGCGCTGCCCCTGGCGTTGCGGCCGGCAGGGCGATGAGGAGCGGCGCCAACCTTCGCAATCGATCTGAAACGGTTGCTTCAAACAGTATGGCCGCAAGTCGGACCAATCTCGGTTGGAGGAAAGAAAGATGACCTTCGACTGGCCCACCGCGCTTCCGCTGATCTTTGCCGGCCTGATGGGCCTCGCCATCCTGATTTACGTCATTCTCGACGGTTTCGACCTCGGCATCGGCATCCTGTTCGCAGGCGCCGAAGATGCCGAGCAGGACACGATGATCGCGGCGATCGGCCCGTTCTGGGACGCCAACGAGACCTGGCTGGTGCTGGCGGTCGGGCTCTTGCTGGTCGCCTTTCCGATGGCGCACGGCACCATCCTCACCGCGCTCTATATCCCGGTGTTCCTGCTGCTGGTCGGCTTGATCCTGCGCGGCGTTGCCTTCGATTTCCGCGCCAAGGTGCCGGCCGGCAAGAAGCACCGCTGGAACCGGATCTTCTTTTTGGGCTCCACCATGGCCTCGCTGGCGCAGGGCTATATGCTCGGCGTCTATGTGCTCGGCCTCGATGTCGGCATTGGCGGCATGGCCTTCGGCGCGCTGGTCGCGCTCTGCCTGTCGGCGGCCTACGCGGCGATGGGCTCGGCCTGGCTGATCTACAAGACCGAGGGCGACCTGCAAGGAAAGGCGGTGCGCTGGCTGCGCGTCACGCTGGTGCTGACGGCGCTCGGCATGGTCGCGGTCTCTTTGGCCACGCCCTTCGCCAGCCCGCGCATCTTCGACAGATGGTTCCTCTGGCCGGAGATCCTCTATCTCTCGCCGCTGCCGATCGTATCGGCGCTTTTGTTCCTGTGGCTGTGGCGGCAGACGTTTCATCTGCCCAAGCCCGACGACCGGCATGCGCTGCGGCCCTTCCTGACCCTGGCCGCTATCTTCGCGCTCGGTTTCGCCGGGCTCGCCTGGTCGTTCTATCCCTATGTCGTGCCCGACAAGCTGACGATCTGGCAGGCCGCCTCGGCGCCGGAGAGCCTGGCCTTCATCCTGGTCGGCACCGTCGTCGTGCTGCCGATCATTATTTTCTATTCGTTCTACGCCTATCGCGTGTTCGGCGGCAAGGCGACGGATCTGACCTACGATTGAGCGCATAATCTCCCTCCTCGAGGGGGAGATGGCCGGCAGGCAGAGGGGGTCGGTCCGACTGGGCTCAGCCTGCTTTGCTGCAGACAGTCGGCGCTCCACGCGCGGCGACCCCCTCTGTCGCCTTCGGCGACATCTCCCCCTCGAGGGCAGGGCTATCGCATATGAGTAAAGAGTTCATAGAAGAAGTCTTTGCTCCAGTTGGCCCTGCGCAT
>NZ_NSGD01000007.1:0-293761 GCF_002294955.1 Mesorhizobium sp. WSM3864 | reverse complement strand
GTCGCCGTCTGGCCGCCAAGCGCCGCCAGCGGACCGACATCGGGAACGGCCAGCGTCAGCGTGCCGAGCGGCACGAACGCTTCGTCAAGCGCGAGGTCGCCCGAAACCTTGTTGTCGCCGAGTGCAAGGCTGAGCCCCCTGATCGCGCGCTTGCCGGCGGCGGTCACCAACGACGCCTCTATGTCGAGCGGCTGTTCCTCGACGCTGCCCGTCAGCGAGATATCGGCCGAGGGGTTGGCTATGTCGGCTTTGCCCTTCGCCGAGAGCTTGATGTCCTTCACCGTGCGGCCGGCCGCCGTCAGGCTCGCGCTGTCGGCCGACACCGAGAAATCCGGCGCCCAGCGCGGACCGCTGGCGGTCAGCGCGAAATTGATCCCGCCGGCAAGCGGCGTGCCCGCCAGCGACGACAGCGCCGATACATCGCCCAGCGTTCCCTTGACGTTTGCCTGGATATCCGAGCCTTGCGCGCTGGCGGTGCCGCTGGCGCTGAGCGAGCCGGAGGTGAGTTCCAGCTCGTTGGCCGCGAAAGCGCCTTCCGGATCCCGGGTCGCGGTAGCCGAGAATTTCACCCGGTCGCCAAGCAGCGAGCTGATCTGCGGCGGCAGCGCCTTCGATACGGCGTCGGCGTTCATTTTCAGCGTCATCGACAGATCGGCGAGCGAGACGCCGGCGGTCAGCGCGGCATTGAGCGCATCGCTGCGCAACGTGCCCTGGTCGACGGTTACGGTGTCTCGGCTGATCGAACCGGCGAGATCGGCGGCTAGCTTGCCCGTCACCAGCGGCGCCAGGGTCGCCACGTCGGTCTTCAGACCGGCGGCCGCGAGCTTGACATTGACCGGCCCGGTGCGGGTCGCGACGTCGAAGCCGTCGGAATGGACCTGTCCCGTCACATTGTTGAGCTGCGTGCCGCCGACGGCGATCGAGGCCAAGGAGGTGCCGATGTCGACTATCGGCGCCTTGCCGTCGCCAAAGGCGCGTGCGGTCGCCTTCTCGACCGCGACCAGGATCGGCACCGCGCTGGTGCCGACGTCGATGGTGACGGGCTTGTCCTTGGCGGAGAGCTCGACGGCAAGATCGCTGGCGCCCGTCGGGTCGACATTGCCGGTGGCCGTGCCATGCACGGCGCCGCTCTCTACAATTGCGCGCTCGATATCGATCCCGCCTGTCGTGGTCGCCGTCCCGGCCACGTCGAAGTTCGTCTTGCCGGCAAACAGCGACTTGAACTTCTCCGGCAGGAAGCGCTCGAATTCGCCGTCGCCTTTGGCCTCGATATAGTGGCCCTTGTCGCTCAACTGATGGCGGCCGGTGAGCTGGGCGACGATCTGACGGTCGACGACGAAGGTGCCGATGCCGTTCCAATTGGCGAGCGGCCCCGTGCCGGAGACGACGATATCGACGGGCGGCGCATCGGGGAGCTTGAGCAAATTGGCAATGATGCCGCCGGCCGGCTCTGATGCCTTGAGATCGAGGTCGAGCTTGTTGTCGGCCGGCGCGAAACGGACCTTGGCGTCGACATTGCCCTGCTTGCCGTCGCGGCGGGCGACTTTGAGCACCGTGTCGATCGCCAGCGGCGATGGATCGGCCTTGAGCGAACCCTTGGCGGCAAGTTCGGCAATGCCGCTGCCGGCGAGCTCTTGCCCGAGCGCGATCTCCGGCAGCTCGATCTCTTTGACGTCGATCGAGACCGGCAGACTGTTCGATGCGCCTTGCGACGGCTGTTGGCCGGCTTGTGGCAGCCGCGCCAACTCGATCCGCTCGGCTTCGATGCGATCGGCGTTGAAGTTGCGCGACAAAAGCGCCGTCGGTGACCAGTCGAGCGCCACCTTGCGCGCCACCAGCCAGGGCCCCGTGCGATCCTCCAGCACGACATGATCGAGCCTGAGCTGACCGGACCAGATGCCTTCGATACCGCTGACGGTGATCTTGCGGTCCTCGGTCGAGGCCAGCTTCGAGATCAGACCGGCGAGATTCTGACGGCCGCCTTCGGTGCCGGTCAGCACGCCGAGCGCGCCGATCGCCACCACCAGCAGCAGGAGCAGCGTGTAAAGGCAGATACGAAGGATGCGCCAGAATATCCTCATCATCAGAACGCCTGACCGATGCCGGCATAGAGGCCAAAATGCGGATCGCCCGGATCGCGGTTGAGCGGCACGGCGGCGTCGATGCGCAGCGGCCCGAATGGCGTAAGATAGCGCAGACCGACGCCGGCGCCGACCTTGACGTCGGAGAAATCGGGGAAGGATTTGGTCGAGACCGTGCCGGCATCGACGAACGGAACGATGCCGATCGTGTCGGTGACGGCCATGCGCATCTCGACCGAGGTCTCGAACAGGGACAGGCCGCCGATCGGCTGGCCGTCGATGTCCTTCGGGCCGATACCTTGATAGGCATAGCCGCGCACCGAGCCGCCGCCGCCGGAATAGAAGCGCCTGTCGGCCGGAACATTCTGCAGCCCGGTGCCAACGATCGAGCCGAGCGTAGCGCGTTCGGCGAGGACGAATCTGCTCGCCGTATCGAGCGACTGGTAAGCCGAGCCTTCGCCCTTCAATTTGAGGAAGGTCGCGCCGTTCAGAATGTCGTAGCTCGGCTCGGCATAGGCGAGCGCCCGGAAACCCCTGGTCGGGTTGAGCTTGTTGTCGCGGCTGTCATAGACGTATTGCAGCGGAATGCTGGCGATCAGATAGGTGTGCTTGCCGAAGGCGTCGGTGATCCTCGAGTAGTCGAGGTCGAATTCGGCCGAGACCCGCTGCCTCTTGTCGAGGTCGTAGGAGACTCCAACGTCGCCCTTGACCGAGAAATGGTCATAGGCGTCGGGGTGCTCCAACACGGTCTTGACGCCGGTGAAGAACTTCGATGTCGGCCCGAGCACCCCCGGCTTCTCGAACATGATGCCGGCATTGTAGTTGAGCGCGGAAATGCTGTTGCTGCCGATGCCGCTGATGGAGCCGTCGATGCGCAGCTTCTCCGCCTGGCCGAACAGATTGCGGTGGCCCCAATAGCCTTCGAGCCCCAGTCCTTCCGTGTTCGAAAACGTGCCGCCGACGCCGAAAAAGCGCGGCTTGCGCTCGCTCACCTGGACGTCGATCGGAATGTTGCCTTGGGCGTCGAGGCTCTCGCCCTCCTTGATGGTCACGCTGTTGAAGACTTCGAGCCCGAGCAGCCGATCGCGGGCATCGTCAATCTCTTGCGGCGAATATTGGTGGCCCCGCTTTAGGTCGGTCATGTATTCGGTGAAGTCGCGATCGACCTTTTCGGTGCCCTCGACGGTGGTGTCGCCATAGCCGGCGACCGGGCCGGCCGCGACCGTCAGTGTCACGTCGAGCGTCGAGGTGTCATGGTCTGCGACGATCTCGCGATCCGTCACCTTGGCTAGCGGCCTGCCCTCCTCCTTGAGCGCTCGCACGATCGCCGCTTCGGCCTTGAGCACGGCACCCGAACTGGCGTCGCCGCCCGCGATCAGGCCGAAATCGGCGCTCGCCAGGCCGGCCGCGTCGCCTTTCAGTCTGATGTCGCCGAGGGTGAATTTCGGCCCGGCGGCAATGCTGACGACCACCGGAATGGGCTGCGGCCCCTTGAATTCGGCGTCCGGCGGCAGTTCGTCGATGGACTTGCCCTCTATGGTGATGGTGACCACGCCCTCGTAGCGGGCGTCGGCATAAAGGGCGGCAACGAGTTGCTCGCGGTCGCTGCGCGCCTTGGCCATCAAGCCGAGCGACCCCGATACCGGATGCTCCTCGTCATTTTTGAGCGCCGAGGCATCTTCCAGCTTCTTGACCAGATCCTTGTCGGCATCGGGAGCGTCAATGGCCACCGAATAGCGCAGCGGATCGACGATGTCGGCATCCTCGTCCTTGGACGAGCCCCAAAGCTTGATGCCGAAAATCTCGAAAGCAGCCGCCGGCCGCGCTTCGCCGGCGAGCATGGCCGCGCAGACGAGCGCCAAAAGCAGGGCGCGCGGAAGCCCGCGCCCTGGCGCGATCCCTCCTGACATCTGCGTTTCATACGCCGGCATTACGCTAACCTAGACGACAAAACTAAAATTGGAATGAAGTTCTGAAACGCTCGTAAAGGGGCCACAATCCAATTGTCTGAAATAGACCGGGCTTGGAATTCACACCTTTTGCGCCTTCGCAAGAAAGCGTGAACCCTTGTCCCATGGAGGTTCTGTCGAAATACCGGCCTGTGGCCGGCATGGAAACCGTTGGCGGGTTGAAAACCTGCCGCGTTCGGCGTTGACAAGCCTGTTTGATGCTTGATCATGCCCGGACGCTGCAATGTCGGGAGGGTGATATGGCAATGCGCGCGGCTCGTGGTTTCTCGTTCCTCATTCTTCTGTTCTTTGCCTTGAGCGGGGCCGCGCAAGCGGCCGAAGCCCGGCGAATCGTGACGACTGACAATTCCGACTATTTCGGTTTCGACCTCAGGTCCGACCAGAATGTCAGCCTCGACCAATGCAAGACCACGTGCCTCGGCGATCCCGCCTGCCGCGCCTTCACCTACAACACCAAGGCCAAATGGTGCTTTCTCAAATCCGACTACAATCAGCTGAAACCCTTCAGCGGCGCAGTCGCCGGCAAAGTCGCAAACGTCGATGGCGACCCCGATATCGGCGCGCCGCCTCCACTTGCCTTCTTCCCCAACTGGATGGCCGATCAGGCCCAGCAGTTCCGCAACAAGCTGACCGATCCGGCCTATGACAAGCCGACCGAAGGGCTGGCCGCACTTCAAGCCGCGGCCGAGCAGGCAGCGCTGACCGGCGACCATCGCCTGGCCATGCAGAAATACCAGGCGGCGCTGTCTGTCCTGCCCGACGACGGCGCGCTCTGGCTGGCGCTGGCGCGCCAGACGCTCGGCGTGCAGCCGGCTTCCAACACTTCCGAACCCTCGACCCTGCCGGCAAACGTCACCTCGGCCGCCTTCAACGCCTATAAGCTGGTGCGCACGGCAAAGACCCGCGCCGAGGCGCTGGCGCTGCTTGCCGCCGGCCTCGACAAGCGCGACCTTTTCCGGCCGGCCATTCAGGCCTATGAGGCGAGCCTTGCGCTGGTGAACTCGCCCGCCGTCCAGGCCGACTACGCCGACCTCAAGGCACGCAAGGGTTTCCGCGTCATCGACCATTCCGTCGATGCCGATTCCTCTTCGCCGCGCATCTGCGCCCAGTTCTCCGAGGACTTGGTGAAGACCGGCGTCGACTATTCGCAGTTCGTCACCGTCGACAATGCCGCTCCCAAGGCTGTCGAAGCCAAGGACAAGCAGATCTGCGTCGAAGGGCTTGAACATGGCCAGCACTATGACGTGACCTTCCGCGCCGGTCTGCCGGCCGCGATCGGCGAGACGATTGCCGCTCCGGTCGTGCTGTCGATCTATGTCCAGGACCGCGCCCCGTCCGCCCGCTTCACCGGCGACAGCTTCGTGCTACCGGCCGGCGCCCGCCGCGGCATTCCGGTCGTCACCGTCAACATGAGCGCCGCCAAGATGAAGCTCTACCGCATCGGCGACCGATCGCTGGCGCAGCTTCTGTCCGGCTACCAGTTCCTGCATCAGCTCGACGGCTACGACATTTCCACCATTTCCGACCAGATGGGCGAGCCGGTCTGGGAAGGCACGCTCGACATCGCCAACGACCTCAACAAGGAGGTCACCACCTCCTTCCCGGTCGACGAAGCGATCCCGCAGCGCAAGCCCGGCGTCTATGTGCTGACCGCCCAGCCGGTCGACGACAAGAGCGACGATTATGGTTCGCGCGCCACCCAGTGGTTCGTCGTTTCCGACATCGGTCTGTCCACTTATACCGGCCAGGACGGTCTCAACGTCTTTGCCCGCTCGCTGGGCTCTGCCAAGCCGATTGCCGGCGCCGAACTGACGCTGCTTGCCAAGAACAATGAAATCCTCGGCACGGCGACGTCCGACGCCGAGGGCCATGCCGTTTTCAACCCCGGCCTGACGCGCGGCGAAGGCGGCATGGTGCCGGCTGTGCTGATGGCCAAGCAGGGCGACAACGACTTCGTCTTCCTCGACATGGGCCGCGCCGGTTTCGATCTGTCGGACCGCGGCGTTGCCGGGCGTGCCGCGCCCGGCGCGCTCGACGTCTATGCCTGGACCGAGCGCGGCATCTACCGCGCCGGCGAAGACGTCCATGTCGCCGCCCTTGCGCGCGACGGCGCCGCCAAGGCGGTCGAGAACCTGCCGCTGACCTTCATCTTCACCCGACCCGATGGCGTCGAGAACCGCCGTATCGTCAGCGACGGCGCTTCCGCCGGCGCCCATGCCGTCGATCTGTCGCTCGAGCCTAACGCCATGCGCGGCACCTGGTCGGTGTCGATCTACACCGATCCCAAGCAGGCACCGGTCGCCAGCCATATGTTCCTGGTCGAAGACTTCGTGCCGGATCGCATCGAGTTCGACTTGACGGCCGACAAGAAGGAAATCGCGCAGGGCGAGACAGCCAATGTCAGCGTCGACGGCCGCTTCCTCTATGGCGCGCCAGCCGCCGGCCTCGCGCTTGAAGGCGAGATGACGCTGTCGACCACGGACAGCTGGGATCGGTTCAAGGACTTCACCTTCGGTCTCGCCGACGAGCAGTCGGCCGAACCTTCGATGACGCCTTTGGCCAACCTTCCCCTCGTCGGCGACGACGGCAAGGCGACCTTCCCGGTCTCGATCGACCAACTGCCCTCCACGACCAAGCTGATCAACGCCAAGGTCACAGTCCGCATGCGCGAAGCCGGCGGCCGTGCCGTCGAGCGCTCGCTCGACATCGCCGTCCATCCGGAAAAGGAGATGATCGGCATCCGCCCGGATTTCGAAGGCGGCGAGGTGCCGCAAGGCGGAACGGCGAAATTCAGCATCATCGCCGTCGATCCGAACGGCAAACGCGAGGAGCTGAAGGGCGCGCAGTGGTCGCTGGTCAAGGTCGAGCGCAATTACCAGTGGTACCGTTCGAACAATTCCTGGAACTATGAAGCGGTGAACCTCACCAAGGCCGTCGCCAACGGCCAGATCGACCTGAAAGCCGACGGCGAGGCGACCGTGTCGCTTCCTGTCGACTGGGGCCGCTACCGGCTCGAGGTCGAGACGGCCGACCCCGATGGCCCGGCGACCAGCTATGAGTTCGACGCCGGCTGGTACGTCGCCTCAACCACCACCGAAACACCGGACGGCCTGGAGATCGCTCTCGACAAGGACACTTACGCCGCCGGCGAGGTGGCCAAGCTCAAGGTGTCGCCGCATTTTGCCGGCGAACTCCTGGTCACCATCGGCGCCGAGAAGCTGTTGAAGACCGTCACCGCTTCGGTGCCGACCGGCGGCAGCACCGTCGACATCCCGGTCGGCAACGACTGGGGCGCCGGCGCCTATGTCACGGCGACTTTGTTCCGGCCCGGCGATGCGCAGGAATCGCGCATGCCGGCCCGCGCAATCGGCGTCAAATGGCTGACCGTCGATCCGGGTTCGAAAAAGCTCACTGTTGCGCTTACGCCGCCTGAAAAGACGGCCCCGCGCCAGCAGCTGTCGATCCCGGTCGCCGTCAGCGGCGCGCAAGCCGGCAGCAAGGCCTATGTGATGGTCGCGGCCGTCGATGTCGGCATCCTCAATCTCACCAACTACAAGGCGCCCGATCCGGAGGACTGGTTCTTCGGCCAGCGCATGCTGGGTCTGGAAATCCGCGACCTTTATGGCCGCCTGATCGACGGTTCGCTCGGCACCACCGGTAAATTGCGGACCGGCGGCGACGGCGCCAACATGCAGTCGCAGGGCAGCCCGCCGACCGAGAAGCTGGTCGCCTTCTTCTCCGGCCCGGTCGAGCTCGATGCCAACGGCAAGGCGCGGGTGGATTTCGACATCCCGCAGTTCAACGGCACCGTGCGCGTCATGGCCGTCGCCTGGACCAAGGAGGCCGTCGGCCATGCTCAAACCGACGTCATCGTGCGCGATCCGGTGGTGATCACCGCCGGCCTGCCGCGCTTCCTGGCGCCTGGCGATGCCGCGACCATGCGTCTCGACATCGCCGACACCGACGGCCCTGCCGGCGACTACAAGCTGTCGGTCACCACGACCGGCGATCTCTCGACCGGCGACAAGCCCCTGCCCGCGAAGCTGACGCTTAGCCAGGGCAAGCGGCAATCGCTCTCATTTCCGCTGATCGCGCAGACGGCGGGCGACGCTTCGATCACCGTCAAGCTCGCGCATAACGGCGGAACGGAGGTCGAGCAGACGCTCTACCTGCCGGTGCGCCCGGCGCAGCTCCCGGTCACCAACCGCATGGTGGTCGACCTGAAGCCCAATGGCGGAGCCTTGCGCGTCGACAAGGATCTGCTCGCCGCAAGCGTGCTCGACGGTGCTTCGGTCAGCATCGGCGTCTCGCAGGCAGCCGCCTTCGACGTCCCTTCGCTTTTGATGACGCTCGATCGCTACCCCTATGGCTGCGCCGAACAGACAACCAGCCGCGCCTTGCCGCTGCTCTATGTCAACGACATGGCCAAAAGCATCGGCATGGAGAGCGATCCGGACCTGCATGGGCGCATCCAAGATGCCGTCTACAAGGTGCTGAGCTACCAGGCATCAAGCGGCAGCTTCGGCCTCTGGGGCCCGGGATCCGGCGATCTCTGGCTCGATGCTTATGTCACGGAGTTCCTGACCCGGGCACGCGAGCAGAAATACGACGTGCCGGCTCAGGCGATGAACCAGGCGCTGAACAACCTGCAGAACTCGCTTGGTTATGACCACGACGTCCAGGATCGCGGCAGCGAGATCGCCTACGCGCTCTATGTGCTCGCCCGCAACAAGAAGGCCTCGATCGGCGATCTGCGCTACTATTCGGACACGCAGCTCGAGTCCTTCTCGAGCCCGATGGCTGTCGCCCAACTGGCCGCGAGCCTGGCGCTCTATGGCGACACCCAGCGTTCGGAGGCGACTTTCCAGACGGCCTTGCGGCTGGCGCAGGCAAGCACCGAATACGACTATTATCGCTCCGATTATGGCTCGCCCCTGCGTGACGGCGCGGCGATGCTTGCGCTGGCCGCGGAATCGAAGCCGGTGCCGAGCATCGTGCCGCAGCTGATCAGGCTGGTGGCGCGTGAACGCGCCGACGCCCGCTGGACGAGCACGCAGGACGAATCCTGGATGCTCCTTGCGGCAAGGGCTTTGAAGGAGGGCAACAATTCGATCACGCTTTCCGTCAACGGCGCGCCGCATACCGGCGGCTATTCCGATCGGGTTGCCGGCAACGACCTTGTCGACAGCCCGCTCACCATCGCCAACACCGGCACGACGGCCCTGCAGGCGGTGGTCACCGCGGTGGCCGCACCCGTCGAGCCGCTGCCGGCCGGCGGCGACGGCTTCACCATCGATCGTACCTACTACAGGCTCGATGGCACCGAGGCCAACATCACCGAGGCCAGGCAGAACGAACGCTATGTGGTCGTGCTCAAGGTCTATGAGCAGAACAAATGGCCCTCGCGCCTGCTGATTACCGATCTGTTGCCGGCCGGCTTCGAGATAGACAATCCGAGCCTGGTGTCCAGCGCTCAATTGTCGAACTTCTCCTGGCTGGCGCAGACCGACGCCGCGCATCTGGAGTTCCGCGACGACCGCTTCGTCGCCGCCTTCAATCCCAACGAAGGTGACGGCGACCGCAACATCACACTGGCCTATGTCGTACGCGCCGTGACACCCGGCACCTATGCCCATCCGGCGGCGACGGTGGAGGACATGTACCGGCCGCAATATTCGGCCCGCACCGCCTCCGGCATGATGGAGGTCAAGGCGGAGTAAGTATTCCGACGCTGGCGATCACAAACATGGCGATAGCGCTGCCCCTCATCCGCCTTCCGGCACCTTCTTCCCGTGAAAGACGGGGAGAAGGGACAAGCTCCAGCGCTGACGCCCCCCTCTCCCCGTCTTTCACGGGAAGAGGGTCAGGGTGAGGGGCAGCACCATGCTCTCCAAAAGATTTTTGCGCCGCGCTGCCATAACGGCAGCTTCCTCCGCCGCCTGTCTTGCCCTTTCCGTCGCCGCTCTCTGGCAGCTCGACCGCGCCTTCCCGCCGCCGCTCCCGGCGCCGCTGACGGTCTCCACCGAGGTGCAGGACCGCGACGGCGAACTCTTGCGCGCCTTCGCGACGCCGGACGGCTACTGGCGGCTTGGGATCCGGCTCGACCAGGTCGACAAGCAGTTCGTCGACATGCTGGTCGCGTATGAAGACAAGCGCTTCTGGGACCACCGCGGCGTCGACATGCTGGCGCTTTGTCGCGCCGCCGGGCAGTTCGCCACCAGCGGCCACATCGTTTCCGGCGGCTCGACGCTGTCGATGCAGCTTGCCCGTCTGATCGAGCCGCGCGACAGCCGCAGCCTCGCCTCCAAGGCCAGGCAAATCCTTCGCGCCATCCAGATCGAGCGGCGTTTGTCCAAGCGCGAAATCCTCGAGCGCTACCTGACGCTGGCGCCCTATGGCGGCAACCTAGAAGGCGTGCGCGCCGCCTCGCTCGCCTATTTCGGCAAGGAGCCGAAGCGGCTGACCGTATCGGAAGCAGCACTTTTGGTCGCGCTGCCGCAGTTGCCGGAAAAGCGCCGGCCTGACCGCAACCTCGACATCGCGCATGCCGCACGCGACCGCGTGCTTATCCGCATGGTCTCGGCCGGTTTGCTCAGCGAACGAGAGGCAGCGCGCGCCGCGCTCGACGACGTCTCCGGCCTGCGCCGCAAGCTGCCGGCATTGGCCGCGCATGCGTCCTACACCATGCTGCCCAAGGCTCAACCCGGCAAGCCGCTGCAACTCACCATCCGCCGCAGTGTTCAGCAAGGGCTGGAGCAGGTGGCGAAAGAGGCCGCCAGGAAGCTCGGCCCAAAGCTTTCCGTCGCCATGGTGATGGCTGATGCCCGCACCGGCGACATTCTTGGCGAAGTTGGCTCAGCCGATTTCTTCGACGCCAGCCGATCCGGCTGGATCGACATGACCAAAGTAGTGCGCTCGCCCGGCTCGACGCTGAAGCCGTTCATCTATGGGCTTGCGTTCGAGCAAGGCCTGGTGGCGCAGGAGACGATCATCGAGGACAGCCCCGCCGACTTTGGCGGCTATCGGCCGAAGAATTTCGACATGGGCTACCAGGGCGACGTCAGCATCAGGCAGGCGCTGCAGCTGTCGCTCAACGTGCCGGCGATCCGGGTGCTGGACGCGGTTGGTCCCGCGCGGCTCACGGCGCGCTTCCGCCAGGCCGGCGTCAACCTGGTCCTGCCGCTCAACGAGGCGCCGGGGCTGGCGATCGGCCTCGGCGGCGCCGGCGTGACTTTGCGCGACCTGGTGCAGCTGTATACCGGCCTCGCCAATGGCGGCAAGATGCACACGCTGCATGACGGCACCGAGCCGGCCAATGCCGGGCGCATCACCGCCACCATCCTCGACGACCAGGCCGCCTGGCAGATCGACGACATCCTGTCCGGCGTGAAGCCGCCCGAAGGTGCGGCCCAGCGCGGCATCGCCTACAAGACCGGCACATCTTACGGCTATCGGGATGCCTGGTCGGTTGGCTTCGACGGCCGCTATGTGCTTGGCGTCTGGGTCGGCCGTGCCGACGCCGGCCCGGTACCTGGCCTCTCCGGCTATGTCTCGGCCGCGCCCATCCTGTTCGAAGGCTTTGTCCGCTCGGGTTTGGGGAGCGTGCCGCTGCCCGGCCGGCCGCCGGGCGTCTTCAATCCCAAACGCGAAGAGTTGCCGGTGACGCTCGCCCGCTTCGGCGCTGGCTCCGACGGGCTGGTGCAGGCAACGCCGACCGAACCGGCGCCCACCATCGTCTTCCCGCCGGACGGGGCTCGCGTCGACCTCGGCACCAATTCGGCGGACGCTTCGCCGCTTGTGCTGAAGCTGCAGGGCGGCCGCGCGCCCTTCCGCTGGCTTGCCAACGGCAAGCCGCTCGCCGGCATCGACCGCCGCCGCACCGCGACCTGGCAGCCCGACGGTACCGGCTATTCGACGCTCACCGTTATCGACGCCGCCGGGCGCGCGGCCAGCGTGAAGGTTTTCGTTGAATAGAAGCGGGCAAGCGATTCGGCGCGTTGCGCCTTTCAAGGATCGAAAGGCACTTCTCTCGAGGCTTATCGCGAAGCACACCCGTCCTTCAGCGGGAGCAGCTATAATCCTCCCGGCACTAGCTCTCCTGGCTGCCTTCTCCGCCCACGCCGACCCCTGCCCGCCGGGTTCGTCCGGCTCGCCGATGTCGATCCGACCATTCGCCAGGACATCCGCTATGCCGGGCTGGAAAACTTCCTGCGGCGCAAGGTCGACGGCTCGAAGCGCCTGTCTGCATCCTGACCGCGCCGGCGGCGAAGGCGCTGTCCGTCGTCCAGAAAGCAATAGCGGCCAAGGGCCTGACGCTGATCCTCTTCGACTGTTACCGCCCGGCACGCGCCGTCGCCGACATGGGCAGATGGACAAGGCAAGGCGGCCCGCCCGACCCGCAGTGGTATCCGAAGGTCGACCGCGGCGACCTCATCTCCGAGGGCTATGTCGGCGAACTGTCCAGCCACTCGCGCGGCTCGACCGTTGACCTCGCCGTCGCTGAGCTTGACGAGACAAGCGCGGCTCATCGCGCCTGCGGCGCGACTGACCCCGGCACCCTCGACTTCGGCACCGGATTCGACTGTTTCGATCCGGCGAGCGAGACGGCGCACCGCCACCTGCCCGTCCAAGCAGCGGCAAACCGCACGATGCTGCTTTCGGCCATGCGCGCCGCCGGCTTCCGCAATTATGCGCGCGAATGGTGGCATTTCACCCTTGCCGACGAGCCGTTCCCAAAGCAGCGCTTCGATTTTCCGGTGACCGCCGACTAGGGCCACACGGCTTGCCGTGACCGCGACCGGTTCTAATTAGGCCCGCTGACGAGGATCCATGTTGCCGCCACGTGAGGAAGATATTTCCTCGACTGGCCGCCCCTCGGCGAAAAATTGCTGCAAGGAGATGAAAAAGGCAACATTCAGTGCATCTAATTTCTATAAATTCGCTAGAGTTCGGGCCGTTCAACGGAGGCGGAAATGACCAACCCTCATTTCGGGAAACTGCTCGGCGCGCTGGTCGCCACATCTGTCCAGTTCGGCACCCTCGGTTTCGCGTTTGCCGATACGACCATTCTCAATGTGTCCTACGACCCGACCCGTGAGCTCTACAAAGCCTATGACGAGGCCTTCGCCGCGCACTGGAAGGCGGAGACCGGGGAAACCGTTACCATCCAACAGTCGCATGGCGGATCCGGCGCCCAGGCGCGAGCCGTCATCGACGGTCTCGACGCCGATGTCGTGACGCTCGCGCTCGAGGGCGACATCAACGCCATTGCCGCGAAGACGAAAAAGATCAATCCGGACTGGCGCACGAAGTTCGAGAACAACTCGGCCCCCTACACCTCGACCATCATCTTCCTGGTGCGCAAGGGCAATCCCAAGGGCATCCATGACTGGAGCGATCTGGTGAAGGACGGCGTCCAGGTAATCACGCCGAACCCCAAGACCTCGGGCGGCGCGCGCTGGAACTACCTCGCCGCCTGGGCTTATGCCAATACCAATGACGGCAATGACGAAGCCAAGACCAAGGAGTTCGTCGGCAAGCTCTATGCGAATGTCCCCGTCCTCGATACCGGCGCCCGCGGCTCGACGGTGACCTTTGCGCAGAAGGGGCTGGGCGACGTGCTGATCGCCTGGGAGAACGAAGCCTATCTTGCGCTTGATGAATTCGGCGCCGACAATTTCGACATCGTCTACCCGCCGACCTCGATCCTGGCCGAGCCGCCGGTCGCCCTCGTCGACGGCAATGTCGACGCCAAGGGCACCCGCAAGGTCGCCGAGGCTTATCTGAGCTGGCTCTATTCGAAGGAAGCCCAGACCATCATCGCCAAGAACCACTATCGTCCGGCCAAGCCCGACCTGGTGCCTGCCGAGGATCTCGCCAAGCTCCCAGCAATCAAGCTTGTCACCATCGACGATCCGCAATTCGGCGGTTGGAAGAAGGCGCAGCCTTATCATTTCGGCGACGGTGGTATATTCGACCAGATTTACAAGCCCGCCCAATGAAGCATGGCGGCCATGGGCCGGATGAAACCTGATTGGGACTATTGTACGAGTGCCCGAGCCGAGGCGAAGGGCACTCTGGTCTGAGTAAGAAGGGACGATCCAGAACAGCATGAACACAGCACCCGCCAAGGCGGGGTGGCGGTTCAGACAGCCGAGTGTCATTCCGGGCTTCGGATTGACGCTCGGCTTCTCGCTTGCCTACCTCACGCTCATCATCCTCATTCCGCTTTCGGGGCTGGTCTGGCGTTCGGCCGCGCTCGGCTGGACCGACTTCTGGGCGATCGCCGTCGACCGGCGCACTCTCAATGCACTGAAGATCAGCTTCGGCACCGCCTTCCTGGCCGCCGCGGTCAACGTCGTCTTCGGCACCATCGTCGCCTGGGTGCTGGTCCGCTACCGCTTCCCCGGCCGACGCATCGCCGATGCGATGGTCGACCTGCCCTTCGCCTTGCCCACCGCAGTCGCCGGTATCGCGCTCACCACGCTCTATGCGCCGAATGGCTGGATCGGCCAGCTTCTGATGCCGCTCGGCATAAAGGTCGCCTACACCCCGCTCGGCATCGTCATCGCCTTGGTGTTCATCGGCCTACCCTTCGTGGTGCGCACCGTCCAGCCAATCATGGAGGAGCTCGACAGGGAGGTCGAGGAAGCTGCCGCCACGCTTGGCGCCAACCGCTTCCAGACCATCACTCGTGTGCTCTTCCCGGGACTGGCGCCGGCCATCGTCACCGGCTTCTCGCTCGCCTTCGCGCGCGGTGTCGGCGAATACGGGTCGGTCATCTTCATCGCCGGCAACCTGCCCTTCAAGTCGGAGATCGCGCCGCTCCTCATCGTCATCAGGCTCGAGGAATACAATTACGAGGCGGCGACCGCGATCGCCGCGATCATGCTGGCGCTGTCCTTCGTGATGCTTTTGGTCGTCAACCTCGTCCAGACATGGAGCCGCAAGCGCTATGGCTGATCCCGAGATCAAATCCTACGAACCGCATCACGAAAGCCAGTCGGCCGCGGTGACCGAAAGTCGGCCGGTTCGCTGGGTGGCGATGGGAATAGCCTTCGCCTTCCTCGCCGTCTTCCTGCTTCTGCCGCTGATCGTTGTCTTCCACGAGGCGCTTAGCAAAGGCATCGGCGCCTACACGGAGGCGCTTGCCAGCCCCGACACGCGCTCGGCGATCCGCCTGACGCTGCTGGTGGCGGCGATCTCGGTGCCGCTCAACCTCATTTTCGGCATCTCGGCTGCCTGGGCGATCGCCAAGTTCGAGTTCAAGGGCAAGGCCTTTCTGACCACCCTCATCGACCTGCCGTTCTCGGTGTCGCCCGTCATTTCCGGCCTGGTTTATGTGCTCCTCTTCGGGGCGCAAGGCCTGCTCGGCGCGTGGCTGAAGGCGCATGGCATCGTCATCCTGTTCGCCGTGCCGGGCATTGTGCTCGCAACCATCTTCGTCACTTTCCCCTTCGTCGCCCGCGAGCTGATCCCGCTGATGCAGGAACAGGGCAATGGCGACGAGGAGGCGGCCCTGTCACTCGGCGCCAACGGTTGGCAGGCCTTCTGGTATGTGACGCTGCCCAACGTCAAATGGGGCCTGCTCTACGGCGTGCTTCTCTGCAACGCGCGCGCCATGGGCGAGTTCGGCGCCGTGTCGGTGGTCTCGGGTCATATTCGCGGCCTCACCAACACCATGCCGCTGCATGTGGAAATTCTCTACAATGAGTATAACGCCGTCGGGGCCTTCGCGGTCGCCTCGCTGCTTGCCGGCCTGGCTTTGGTGACGCTGGTCTTGAAAACACTTCTGGAGATGCGCTACGGCGCCGAGATTGCCGCGACGCGCGGACATTAGATGCATGCCGCCCGAAACCGCGTAGCATGCATCAACTGATTGAGGGATCTGTATGGAAGTTCGCGTTGTCAACGTGCGCAAGGAGTTCGAGCGGTTTCCGGCGCTCCACGACGTTTCGCTCGACATCAGGTCGGGCGAGCTTATCGCGCTGCTCGGGCCATCCGGTTCCGGCAAGACGACGCTGCTCCGCCTGATCGCCGGCCTGGAGCGGCCGACCAAGGGCGCCATCTTCTTCGGCGAAGAGGATGCCTCGCAGAAGTCGATCCAGGAGCGCAATGTCGGCTTCGTGTTCCAGCATTACGCTCTGTTCCGCCACATGACGGTTGCCGACAATATCGGCTTCGGCCTCAAGGTCCGGCATGGCGCCGCGCGTCCCTCGGCGCAGGAGATCCGCCGCCGCGCCTCGGAACTCCTCGACCTCGTCCAGCTGTCAGGGCTGGAAAAGCGCTATCCGGCGCAGCTTTCCGGCGGCCAGCGCCAGCGCGTCGCGCTCGCCCGCGCCATGGCCATCGAGCCCAAGGTGCTTTTGCTCGACGAGCCGTTCGGCGCGCTTGACGCGCAGGTGCGCCGCGAGCTGCGCCGCTGGCTGCGCGAAATCCACGACGCCACCGGCCACACCACCGTCTTCGTTACCCACGACCAGGAGGAGGCGCTCGAACTCGCCGACCGCGTTGTCGTCATGAGCCAAGGTCGCATCGAGCAGGTCGGCTCGGCCGACGAGATCTACGACACGCCGAACTCGCCTTTCGTCTACAGCTTCATCGGCGAATCGAGCTCGCTGCCGGTCAAGGTTGACAATGGCGAGATCTGGCTGGCCGACCGGCCGGTCGGTCTACAGGCGCCGCATGCGCAGTCGGGAGAGGCCCTGCTCTACTTTCGTCCGCACGATGTCGAGCTGCTCGACGGCTGCAGCGGCTGCATTGCCGGGACGGTCGCCGCCAGCCGCCGCGTCGCCGGCACAAGGCGGGTCGAGCTCGAGATCGGCGGCGAGCGTCAGCGCGTCGAGATCGAGCTGCCGGTCGACCATCCGGCGGCACAGAAGAGCCGGGTCGCTTTCAGGCCGAGGCGCTGGAAGCTTTTCCCGGCCTCCTGACCTATTTGCCGCCTGCCACGTCCGGGCGCCCGGTGGAGGAGCCGCGATGAATCAGGTTGGAAGAAAATCCTACCAAGCGGCTGTTCGGGCGGGAGATTTTCCCGCTGCTCGTGCGTCCCCCGGACCGCGTGCCTCGCGCAGCCAGGCTTTCCTTTTTATGGTCACACCATAGTTCTGATTGTCTGGAGGAGGACCGTTTTCATGAAGCGCTTATTGCTGGGTATTGCCACGCTTGCCGGCTTCGTCGTCCTCGCGTCCTCCCAAGCCTGGTCGGCCGACAAGCTGCTCAATGCCTCCTACGACGTCGGCCGCGAATTGTTTGCCGACATCAACAAGGCTTTCATCGCTGAGCATCCCGGCGTGACCGTCGATCAGTCCCACGCCGGAACCTCGGCGCAGGCTCGTGCCATCGCGGAAGGTTTGGCAGCCGACGTCGTCACCTTCAACCAGGTCACCGACGTCGATTTCCTGGTCAAGAGGGGTCTGATCTCCGCGGACTGGCAGAAGGATTTCCCAGACAACGCATCGCCTTTCTATTCGCTGCCGTCCTTCCTTGTTCGTGCTGGCAATCCCAAGCACATCAAGGACTGGAACGATCTGGTGCGTGACGACGTGCAGGTGATCTTCCCCAACCCGAAGACATCGGGCAATGCGCGCTATACCTATCTCGCTGCCACCGCTTACGCCAAGGAGGCCTTCAAGGGCGACGACGCCAAGGTGAAGGAGTTCATCGCCAAGCTGTTCGCCAACGTGCCGATCTTCGACACCGGCGGCCGCGCCGCCACCACCACCTTCGTGCAGCGCGAGATCGGCGACGTGCTGATCACCTTCGAATCCGAAACGCGTGGCATCCGCAGGGAATATGGCGACGACAAGTTCGAGCAGGTCACGCCTTCAGTCAGCCTGCTGGCCGAATTCCCGGTGGCGATCGTCGATAAGATCGCCGACGAGCACGGCAGCCGCGATCTCGCCAAAACCTATCTCGAATTCCTCTATTCGCCCGAGGGCCAGGACATTGCCGCCCGCAACGGCCTGCGGGCCCGCGACGCAGCAGTGGCCGCCAAATACAAGGCCGAGTTTCCCGACGTGCGCCTGTTGACGGTAGACGAGGTCTTCGGCGGCTGGGACAGGGTGCAGAAAGAGCATTTCGCGGCAGGAGGCTTGCTCGATCAGGCCTATGGCAGCCGGTAGCGCTTACAATCAAAAGAAGTGGAAAGCCGTCATCGCCGTCGGCATCGCCGGCTTTTTTCAATCTGGAGCCCGCATCACTTTGCCGGCGAAATCAACGCGGCCAATGTGAAAAACATTACGAAGAATCAACGCGTTTGTGCCTAACCTGTGTCGACGAATTGTTGTGCCAAACCGCCTAGCGCGGCCAAAACTGTCATGATTTGCACACAAACAACCGCCAGATGCAGGCGCTTGGGGTTTGATAAACTGAATCGGGCATGCTGACCAAAAAAGGCAAATACGGCCTCAAGGCCCTCGTGCATCTTTCCGGCCTGCCGGCTGGCCAGCTTGCATTCGTCAACGACATAGCGGTCGCAAACAACATCCCGAAGAAGTTCCTGGACGCCATCCTGGGCGAATTGCGCAATGCCGGCTTCGTCCAGAGCCGCAAGGGCAAGGAAGGCGGCTATCGCCTCGCCAGGCCCGCTTCCGAGATCAAGATCGGCCATGTGGTGCGCGTGCTCGACGGGCCGTTGGCGCCGATCCCTTGCGCCAGCCGCACGCAATATCAGCGCTGCGAGGACTGCGACGAGGCGACGTGCCAGGTCCGTCACATGATGCTGGAAGTGCGCCAGGCGATCGCCGAGGTGCTCGACAACCGCAGCCTCGCCGCCATGCGCGACGCCGACAACGACGATTTCCCGGTCGAACTCACGTCGCAGATCTGACCGCTCAGCCGCGCCGTCTCGCCGTTGGTTGTCTGTCCGCGACAGACGCTGTAAATCGGCTGACGGATGGATGAAGGTTTGGGGGTATCTGACGCATGAGGCTGCCTCGGCTTGGCAAGTCCCGCAGGGCCAACCGGCAACCGTCATCCGCCAGCATCTATCATACCGAGATCATCGCCGACGTTGCAGTGCCGGAGCGCGGCGAGACCGTCCGCTTCTTCAGCCGCAAGCTCCTCCGCCCCGGCAAGTTGCGCAGCGTCTCCAACAAGGATCTGCGCGAAAGCCTGCTATCCATGTTCTATCTCGGGGTGGCGGCGGTGCTGCCGGTGGCCTGGTGGGCGCCGATCTGCGATTGGGTTTCGACGCTTCGACGCAAGCGTCATTTTCGCAAGGATTTCGCGCGGTATGACGTGGCGATCAAAGCGGTGCTTGGCGATGATGCCGACACGCGAAGCCTTTTCAGGGGACATCTCGCCGCCGCGCATCGCCGCCGTCTGATGCTTGCCGCTCATCTGGCGCCTGGCAGGCGCTGGTCGCCGGCGATCCGGCTGGAAGGCATCGACGGCTTGCGCGAGGCCTTGCAGCGCGGCCGCGGCGCCATCGTCTGGTGCGATCAGTTCGTCGCCCAGACCATCATGGGCAAGCGCGCCCTCTTCGAAGCCGGCATCGAAGCGCACCAGGTGAGCGTCAACTTCCACGGCTTTTCGGAAAGCAAATTCGGCCTGCATGTGATCAACAAGCCGCTGGTCGAGGTCGAAAACCGGTTTCTGAAGAGCCGCATCGTCTTTGAGCGCGCCGAAGCCTACCAGGTTACGGCGCGCATCCAGAAGACGCTGAAGGAGAACGGAGTCGTGCTGATGACCAACACCATCCACGCGGGATCTACCTTCACCGAGAGCGCCATGGGCGAGCGTGGCTGGACCCACCTCGCCTCGGCGCCGGCGAATTTTGCGGCGCGCGCCGGCGCTGCGCTGTTTGGCATGTCGACCCTGGAGACAGTGCCCTTTCGCGAATACCGGGCGATCGTCAGTCCCGAACTGAAGCCCAACGCTGTCCAGCCTGCATCCCGGCCGGCAAAGGACGTGGCGGCAAAGAACCTCGTTCTGCAAGCGGCCTATATCCTGCTCAAGCGCGACCGGCTGCTGGAAGCGGTCAAACTGCATCCCGAGCAGATGATGGCCTGGTCCAGCGCCAACCGGCTCACCGGACAGCAGGATCAAGCCGCGATCGGCGCCGACGCCGCATAATGCATTTCCCCCAGACGCGCAGCGGTTTTGGGTCAACGACATGCATCAGAACGAAGACTGAAAAGTGCGTCGCCTGAACCTGTTCAGCTCGAGGAGCTTGAGCTCAGTGCTTGTTTAAGGATGGCGGCGACGCTCCGCGCGCCATCCGCCGTCACCGCCGGTTCGTCCGGCTCCGGTTCTTCCAAGGCCGCGAACTGGCTGTCGACCAGGCTCGCCGGCATGAAATGGCCTTTGCGCCCCGACACCCGTCGCCAGGCGGTCTCGCGATCGATCTTCAGATAGAGGAAGACGATGCCCGGGCAAAAGCTGAGCAGCCGGTTCCGGTAGCTGCGCTTCAGCGCCGAACAGGCCGCCACCGGCTTGTGTCCCTCGCCGACCGAGGCTGCGATGCGCTCGCCGATGGCATCGAGCCAACCCTCGCGCAAAGCATCCGTCAGCGGCTCGCCGCGCGCCATGCGCGCCACGTTTTCTGGTGGATGCAATAGGTCGCCCTCGATGAAGACCGCGCCCAGCGCCTCGGCCAGCGCTTCGCCGATCACCGACTTGCCGCAGCCGGCTACCCCCATCACGACTATGGCCGGCGCTGACCGGATGTCGTTCAATGGAAACCTCCGACGGCTGTGGCCTTGCGATCCTTCATCCACAATCAGCGGCTTGCCGGCGCACGGCCATAGAGCAAAAGCATGGCCACGATCACGACGCCGTAAATGATTTGCCGCCCCGCCTCCGGCATCTGCATGACCGACAGGATCGATTGCAGCAGCGTGATCAGGATCACGCCGGCGACGGTGCCGAGATATGAGCCGCGGCCGCCGAGGATCGAAGTGCCGCCCAGCACCACGGCGGCGATCGACGGCAACAGATAGGCGTCACCCATCGACTGCGCCGCCTTCGATGCGTAGCCCGCGAGCAGGACGCCTCCGAAGGCCGAGAGCCCGCCGGAGACGGCAAAGGCAATCAGCACCACGCGGCGCGTGTCGATTCCGGAAAGATAGGCGGCGCGCTCACGGTTACCGATGCCGTAAACTACGCGGCCGAAGGAGGTGCGGGTCAGCACGAAAACCATTGCCGCCCCTATCAGCGCCCAGATGATGACGGCGTTCGGCACCCCCGGAATGGTGAAGCCGGTCGCAAGGTAGCGCATCGCCGCCGTCGCCGAATCCTGCGGCGAGAACCCGCCTGTGTAGACCACCATCAATCCTTGCGCGACGGCGTTGGTGGCTAGAGTGATGATCATCGAGGGAATGCGCAAATAAGCCACGCCGACGCCGTTGACGATGCCGATCGCGACCCCGCACAGAACGCCGAACGGGATGGCGAGCGCGACGCCGACCGGACCGTAGGCTGCAGCGGCACAGGCCATCATCGCGCCGGTCGCCACCGACCACGGCACGGAAAGGTCGATCTGCCCGAGCAGGATCACCAGCATCATGCCGGTGGCGATCACGCCGAGGAACGACGCGACCTTCAGCTGCTGCAGGAGATATTCCGGCGAGAGAAAACTGCGCGAATAGAGGCTACCGAGCAGAAGCAGGATAACAATGCAGGCAAAGGCGGTCGCCACCGCCGGATCGGCGCGGCGGATGAATTTCGGCATGCGGCTGGCGATGCCGCCAAGCGTCGTTTCGCTCACAGGAACCACTCCAGCCGGTTGCGCACCCGAAACAGCGCGAAGGCGCCGAGGCTGACCGCGATCAACAGGATGATGCCCTGGAACAGCGGCTGCCAGAGCGGGTCGAAATCGAAGACGAAAAGCAGGTCGCCGATGGTGCGGAAGGCGAGCGCCCCGAAGATCGCGCCAATGGCGCTGCCTTTGCCCCCGAACAGCGAGACGCCGCCGAGCACAACAGCCGCGATCGAGAACAATGTGTAGGCATTGCCGCTCGCATAGGCGGCCTCGCCCGTATAGGTAAAGAAGGTGAGGAACAGGCCGCCGATCGCGGCAAGCAGTCCGGCCAGCGTGTAGGCAAGGAACTTGCCCCTGCGGATCGGCACACCTGACATATAGGCGGCCGTCTCGGACGAGCCGGCAGCGTAAGCGGCGCGGCCGAGCTCGGAGCGGCGGAACGGCACCCACACGACGAGCACGACGACGAACAGCGCCATCAGGCTTGCGGGCACAACGCCGAAGAAGCGCCCTGTCAGGAAATCGGCGACATCCTCGTTGACCGATCCGCCGGGAACCGGTCGAAAAAGCAGCGCGAGACCGAAATAGACGGCGCCGGTGGCTATCGTGGCGACGATCGGCTGCAGGCGCCCGTAGATCACGATGGCGCCGTTGATCGCCCCGCAGACGAGCCCGGTGCCAAGCACAGCCACCAATCCAAACGCGGTCTCGAGACCCGTGCCGATGACGAGCCAGGAAGCCATGCAATTGGTCAGCGTGAAGATCATGCCGACCGAGAGATCGATGCCGGCGGTGATCACAACCAGCGTTTGCGCCATCGCGACGAAGGCAAGCAGAACGCCCTTGTTCGCCGCTGTCTGCACGACATTGGCCGTGAAGCCGGCTGGATGATTGCCGCTGTAGATCGCGAACATGACGATGAAGATGGCGAACGCCAGCAGCGTCCCGCGCTGCTCGGCCAGCCAATAGCGCCAATCCTTCACGCGCCCTCTCCTTGCTCTGCCCGCTCGCTGCCGCCGTGGATATTCAGCGCGCTGGCGATCAGCGCGTGCTCGGTGATATCGGCGCCAACCAGCTCGCGCTTGATGGCGCCGTCATAAAGCACGAGCACGCGGTCGCAGCAGCCGATCAGCTCGTCATAGTCGGTCGAATAAAACAATATCGCTGCGCCGGCGTCGGCGAGCTTACGCATCAGCTGATAGAGCTCCTGCTTGGTGCCGACATCGATGCCGCGCGTCGGATCGTTGAGCAGAATGATGCGCGGCTGCCGCATCAGCCATTTGGCGATCACCACCTTCTGCTGGTTGCCGCCGGACAGCGCGCCGACCGGGATATCGAGCCCCGCCGTCTTGATGGCCAGCAATTCAACCATGTCATCGATCAGCCGCTGCTCGGCGGCACGGTCGATGACGCCGGCCTTTGACAGCCTGTCGAGTGCTGCGAAGGAAAGGTTCTCGCGCACCGTCATGGGCAGCATCAGCCCTTCCGTCTTGCGGTCTTCCGGGATCAGCGCCATGCCGATACGGTCATCGCTGGCGGCTGCCGGGCTGGCAATCGAAACCGGCTTGCCGTCGACCAGGATCTGCCCGGAAAGACCTCGCAGAACGCCGAAGAACGCCAGCAGCAGCTCACGCTGACCCTGGCCGTCGAGCCCGCCCAATCCTACGACCTCGCCGGCCGCAACCGAGAGCGAGATATTGTCCAGCCTATCGCTCCAGGACAGGTTGCGCGCCTCCAGCACAGGAGCCGCAACCGTCTGGGGCCTGGTCGGCTTCGGCGGAAAGATGTGGCTGTATTCCCGGCCGATCATCAGCTCGACGACTTCGTTGTCGCTCTTCGATCCAGCCCGATAGCTGGCAACATTGCGGCCGTTGCGAAACACCGTGCACTGGTCGGCAAGCTCGGAGATCTCGTTCATTCGGTGGGAGATATAGAGCAGCGCCAGCCCTTCCTGGCGCAGCCGCTTCAGCACCTCGAAGACCTTCGCGACATCGGCGGCGGTCAGCGCCGACGTCGCCTCGTCGAGGATCAGGATGCGCGGCTTCCTGGCCAACGCCTTGGCGATCTCGACCATCTGTCGTCGCGAGAGCGGCAGGTCCTTGATCAGCGCCAGGGGGTGAATATCGGCGGCACCCGCGCGGGCAAGCGCCTGTTCCGCGAGGCGCCGTTGCGCCTTGCGGTCGATCATGCCGAAGCGTTTCGGCGGATCGGATATGACGATGTTGTCGGCGACGCTCAGCTCCGGAATGAGCGACAGCTCCTGAAAGATGCAGACGATGCCGGCTTGGTTTGCCGCGGCGGGCGAAGCAAATGTCACCTCGCGGCCGTCCAGGGTCATGGTACCTTCATCCGGCGCAACGACACCGGCCATGACCTTGATCAAAGTCGATTTGCCGGCGCCGTTCTCACCGAGAATGGCGTGGATGTTGCCGGCCGTGACGGTGAGATCGGCCTTTTCCAGGGCGCGCACGCCGCCATAGCGCTTGGATATGCCTTCCATGCGGAAGAGCGGAGCCGCGCCGTTCATCAGCCCTCCCCAGGCCAGTTCGTGATTGGCATCAAGCGGCCGGCGCCGCGGCTTCCGCGACGCCGGTCCGTCAGACTATTTGTTTTCCTTGGTCTGGCCCATGATTTCCTGCGCGGTGAAATTGATGCCGCAGGTCGGGAAGGAATTGCCGACGAAGAAATTGTCGGACTGATCGGGGAAGTAGTCCTGCCCTGCCTTGAAGTTCGGATCCTCGACGATGGCCAAAGGCAGCTTGACCGACTGCGGCACGACATTGCCTTCGAGCGCGGCAATCGCCGTCTTGATGGCAACGGCAACCTGCGCCGGGCCGGTACCGGCCGACGAACATTTCAGCCCGTCCGCCGCATGCGCCGCGCAGAATTTGCGGAAGCCGTTTTCCGTCTCGCCGCCGAACGGCACGAACGGATGCTTGGCGTCGATCATCGCCTGCACGATGCCGGTATCGCCGCCTTGCCCTGTGATGCCGTCGAACGGTCCGCTGGTGGCGATCGCGTCGGCCGTGGCTTTCTGCGCCACGCCGTCGTCCCACTTGCCGACGACCTCGGTGACATCCCATTTCTTGCCCGACGCGTTGAGAACCTCGTGAATGCCATTGTGCCGGTCGGTATCGACGGAGGTACCCGCGACGCCGCGCACCTCAAGCACTTTGCCGCCGTTCGGAACGTGCGAGACCAGCCATTTGCCCCACAATTCGCCGAGCCCCTTCTGGTCGACATTGACGTTGATGGCGTCCTTGGTGTCGAGGATGTTGTCGAAGGCAACCAGGATGACACCGGCTTCCTTGGCGCGCTTGATCACGGGCCCGAACGCGGTCGGGTTCTGGGCGTTGACGACGATCGCGTCGAAGCCGGAGTCGATGAAGTTATTGATCGCCGAGATCTGCGCCGGCACATCCTCGCCGGTCGATACCACCTTGAATTCCTTCAGCTTCTTGGCGACGTCCGGCTGCGCGGCATAGGCTTTGGCCGTCTGGATCATCTGGATGCGCCAGGTATTGGCGATATAGCCGTTCGCGAGCGCGATACGATAGGGCCCTTCCTTCTTCGGATATTTGAAGAATTGTGTGTCGGCCGCCCAGGGCGCGAAGCAGTCGGGCTCGGCCGAGGGCCCTTTGACGATTTCCGGATCGGCGATCGCCGACGAGCTCAGCATGACAAATGCAGTGGCGGCAACCACACCGCCAACAAGTGACTTGATCATCAGTATTCCTCCCAGTTGCAGTTCTGCTTGTTGATTAAGTCCTGGCGTTTTGGCCGGCACCTCCTACCGCATCCAATCGCCTGCCGGCCGGCCTTTGCTGCCCGCTGCCTCCTCTTGCCTCGCCTGCGGGCAATTCAGCAAACTATCATATTATACATAATAAACAAGTAAGGACTGTTTTCTTATGTATAATAAACAGCGCCTTCCCCCCACCCACCGTACTACTCGATGCTGAAGATGGTAGCGCTACCATGCAAGGTAGTAAACCGGCATTTGCACAGTCGTCTTTGCGTGTTTCAACGTGCGGTGCTCTCGCGGCGAATGAGCTCGAAACCGAGATCGACAACCCTCTGCTGGGGCCTCCGGCCCGCAATCGCCGCCAGCGCCATCGCCACTGCCTGCCGTCCGATTTCATAACGATGCGTGCGAACGCTGGTGACCGACGGGAACGCCGCCTGCATCATGTCGAGGTCGTTGAAGCCGACGATGCCGATGGCCTTCGGTACCGCGATGGCGGCGCGGCGACATTCGAACAAGACCCCCAGTGCGATATCGTCATTGTTGCAGAAGACGCCGTCGAGCGACGGCATCTTGGCCAGAGCATCGCGCAAAAGCTCGCGGCCGAGCGTCACGCTGGACAGTAGCGGCGTGGTGGTGACCAGGCGGGGATCGAACAGGCCGGCCGCCTCCATGGCCGCGCGATAGCCGGCAAGGCGCCGCTGCGAGCGCGGGTCCATGCGCGCGCCGATGAAACCGATGCGCCGATAACCTGCCTCGATCAGGTGCTCGGTGGCAGCGCGACCACCGTCGAAATGCGAGAAGCCGACCAGCATATCGACCGGATCGTGTCCGGTTTCCATCACTTGCACCACCGGGCAGCCGGCCGTCTCCAGCAGCTTTCGCGACTGCGGCGTCTGGTCGATGCCGGCAACGATAAGCGCCGCCGGGCGCTGCGAGGCGAACAGCTGCAGCAGCCGCTCCTCTTCCAGGCCCGAATAGTGGGTATTGCCCATCTGGATGCGGAAAGGGCTGTCCGAAAGACTGTCATAGACGCCGCGCACCACTTCGGCAAAGACATTGTTGGTGAGCGACGGCACCAGCACGCCGAAGACCTCCGCGCGCGCCGAGGCCAATGCGCGCGCATTGGGGTCCGGGATGTAACCGAGCTCGTCGACGGCGACCTGTATCTGCCGGCGCAGATCTTCCGAAACCCGCCCAGGCTCGCGCAGCGCACGCGACACGGTGATCGCGCCGACGCCCGCCTTGCGCGCCACGTCGGCGATGGTCGGGCGGCCGCCGCCGCGCCGCGAGCGCGGCCTTGTCACCGCCTTGTCCTTTTTGCACGAAAGGAGCGCAGCGGCGAGTTGACGATCAACAGTTTAGCCACAGCAACCATGTTTCGCAGCCCGTCCCATTCCGGTTGGGTCGCGCAGGCCATGGCCGTTGTCAAGCCGACGAATTTTGGTTCAGCCGACCCCCGGCAGAGGCGATAAACCCCGGGGTCAATGCCTCGGTCGTCAGACCGCCCTCGCTTGATCGGCCGTAAGCGCCTGCTCCCGCGTGCCGGAGACGATGATCTCAAGGACCTCGTGCTCGTCGGTGTTCCTGACATGACGGTCGCCGACATTCTCGCCGCGCTTGAGCACCATGACACGGTCACCTACGGCGAAAATGTCGACCAGCCGATGCGAGATGATGATCTGGGCAACACCCTGTCTTTTCAGTTCCAGCATGGTCTCGAGGAGCCTCGCGGTCGCCATCACCGAGAGATTGGCGGTCGGTTCGTCGAGGATCACGACGCGTGGCTCGAACGAAATCGCGCGGGCGATCGCCACGGATTGCTGGCGACCGCCCGACAGGCTCTCGACCTTCTGGAAAACGGAGTTCACGTCCACCTTGAGCCGCTTCAGCACGCTATCGGCTTCCGCGTACATCTTGCGGCGATTGACGAAAGGGCCTTTGCGCGGCCAGCGGCCGAGAAAGATGTTCTGGCCGACATCCATGTTTCCGCAAAGAGCGAAATCCTGGTAGATCATCTCGATGCCCGCATCGCGGCTCTCATGCGGACTCTTGAAGTGCACCGGTTGACCGGCGACGAGGATTTCGCCGGCGTCGCGCTGATAGGCGCCGGTCAGGATCTTCATGAGCGTCGACTTGCCGGCCGAGTTGTCGCCGACCAGTCCAAGGATCTCTCCGGGATAGAGCACCAGATCGACTTTCCGAAGCGCCTGAACGGCACCGAAGGCTTTTTCGATGCTTCGCATTTCCACGATCGGTTGAGGCAACGCAGCATCAGGCATGAATGGTTTCCCGGGTTCGTGCGCCTCGCGCGAGGCGGGCTCGCAGGCGACCGAAGATATTGGCCTGGCGCACCCAGATGTCGATCAGCACCGCGACAATGAGGATGACGCCGATGAAGACATTGATCCAATGCTGCGGCATGCTGAAGCCCTGGACATTGAGCTGCAGGAGCGCCCTAACCAGTGTGATCACGGCTGCACCGGCCAGAGAACCCAGCATGGTGCCGTAGCCGCCGAAGATCGACCCGCCGCCGATGATCACCGACGCGATGGCGTCGAGTTCGCGGAACTGGCCTGCAACGGGGTTGAAGCTTCGGAAATAGGCGACGTTGATGATCCCGGCCATCGTCGCGCAGAACGCCGCCAGCATGAGCGAGATGAAGCGCGCCCGGTTGGTGTTGATGCCGGCATAGGCGGCGGCGCGGATGTTGCCGCCGGTTGCATAGACCTTTTGCCCGAACGGCGTGTGGGCGAGCACGACGCCGGCAATCACGGCCACGAAGATCATCCAGATGGTCTGCACGCTGACCACCTCGGCCAGTGTTCTGAGGATGCCATCCGGAAGTACGATGCTGAAGTGAAGGAGGATGTCATTCACCTTGCGGCCGAGCAAATTGTAGCCCTCCGGCCAGCCGGTAAGCTGCTGCCCGGCGACGAACCAGGCCGCGAGGCCGCGGGCGATGTAGAACATGCCAAGCGTTGCGATGAAGGCCGGCAGTTTCAAGCCAACGGCGACGACGGCGTTGACGAGGCCGGCAAGCATTCCCGCAAGCAGGCCCATCGCGATAGCGGTGACGGGGTCGGCACCCAGGACCTTCAGGAAATAGGCCGCCGCGCTGCCGGCGAGCGCCAGGACGGCTCCGACGGAGAGGTCGATATCGCCGGCCGCAATGACGTAGGTAAGCCCGACCGTGATCAGCGCCAGTTCCGTATAGTTGAGCAGGATCGCGAAAGTGTTGGACAGGTTCCACCAGTAATCCGGCCTGAGGAAAAGACCCGTGAGCCACAGCACCACTGTCAGGATGACGGCGAGGGCATCGCGCCGGGCGAGGAACTTGCCGAACCCGGTCGCCGACAATGCGATGTCGGTCGCCATCGCGCCCTTGGTCACCACGCCCTCGAGCGCGACGCCGCCGATCTCGAAGGCCGGCGGCGGCGGCCTGCCGCGCAGCCATGCCCAGAGGCGCGCCGCGACCTGGCGGCGGATGAGATAGGGTTCGATCAGCACTGCGATGACAAGCAGCAGTCCGAGGAAGACCGGCACCGCGCCTACTGGCAGGGAGTAGACGGCGTTGACCGTCACCTCCTCCTCGCCGATCTTGATGGTGCGCGTGATCGGCAAACCCTCGCGCAGCACCTTGTCCAGCAGAACGACCAGCGTGGCGCCGAGGCAGGACCCGGCGACGCGGCCGCGACCGCCGAGAATGGAAGCGCCGCCGATGATCACCGCGGCGATGACGGTCAGTTCGCCGCTGACGCCGTAAAGCGGGGTCACGCCCTTGTCTTGAGCGGCCGACAGGAGGCCGGCAACAGCGGCGCAGAGCGACGAGAGCAGATAGGCACGGATCCGCACCCAGTTCGTCGGTATGCCAGCATAGACTGCTGCCTGCTCGTTGCCGCCCGTCGCAAAGGTTTCGTAGCCCCAGCGAGTGTTGGCGAGCACGTAGGCGCCGATCACGGCAACGACCGCGAAGATTGCGATCTGGTTGTTGAAGCCGAAGACGTTCGTCTCGCCGAGATGGAAGAAGAGCGGGGCCTCCTTCGCTTTGCCTGGATAGTAGATCGCCTGACCGTGCGTCAGGGCGAGGACGAAGCCGCGGCCGATTAAAAGCGTGGTCAAGGTGGCGATGAACGACGGCACTTTTAGGATGGTAACGAGCACGCCGTTGACGAGGCCGATCACCATGCCAAGAAGGACGCAGACGGTCACCGACGTGACGATGCCGAGATCGGCGAAGCTTGGCGCGAACAGCCTCGCAAAAACGACGGCCACCAGGCCGTAGATGGAACCGACCGAAAGGTCGAGGTCCTTGTTGATGATGACGAAGGTCATTCCGACGGCGATGATGGCGACCCGCGAGGTATCGCGAAACAGTGCATGGAACGCCTCTGGCGAGCCGAAGAACGCCGGATTGACGGCAGCGCCGGCGAGATAGATCAGCGCCAGCAGGGCGAGCAATCCCATTTCCCAGCCGCCGACGAGCTGGGATGGAAGGCGACGAACGAGAGCTTCAGCGGGCATTCTTTGATAAGGGGTTCCGATGGTCGAAACGCGCGGGAGGATACCAGCCCTCCCGCGCCGGGTTCAGTGTCGCTTTGACATTCAGTTCTCGAAACGCTTGCCGACCTTTCCAACGGTCTCCTGCGTCACCAGTTGGGCGCGCGTGTCGAGATTGGCGGCCGCGACGCCGCGATCGATCTGCAGATAGAGTTGCATGACCGGATAGAAGCCCTGCAGGAAGGGCTGCTGCCCGAGCGCGCCGGTCAGGTCGCCGCTCTTCAACGCATCCTGCTGCGCCGGACCGAGGTCGAATCCATAGGCGCAGATCTTGCCGGTCTTTCCGGTTTGGGCGACGGCCTTGGCCAGCGCTGGCGTGAACACGTTATTGCCGGCGAAGGCGCCGACAACATCACCGCGCGACTCGAACAGCGTCACGATGCCGTTCACCGGATCGTTCGGATTGGTGTCGATGCCGGTGTTCTCGGGACCTGCGTCGACCTTGAAGGCCTCGAGCTTGCCGGCATCCTTCAGGCCTTTGACGATCGCGTTGAAGGCCGCGGTGACGCGATTGTTCACCTCGATGTTGCCCATCGCGGTCGATGACGGCAGAACGATCGAGCCCTTCTCGATACCCTTGTCCGCCAGGCACTTGACGAGTGCCTCGCCGGCGATCGCCGCGGCGGAGGCGTCCTGACCGGTGTGGCTGATGCCGCTGCGGTCGAGGATCGTGCCGTCGAAGGAATTGGTCGTTGCTACCGGTATGCCCTTGGCCGCGGCGGCCTTGACGATGTCGTTATAGGCGCCGACCTGGGGCGTTGTCATGATCAGCCCGTCGATCGTCGGATCCTGCACGATCTGATTCAGGATTTCGATCTCGCGGGCCGGGTCGTCGGTCGGAGATTCCGAGCCGAGCAGCAGTATCTTGGCGCCGATCAGATTGCCGGCGGCGGTTGCGCCGACATAGACCGGATCGAAGAAGCCGTTGCCGGCCGTATGTGTGACGATGGCGAAGGTGAGATGGCCATCGGCCGAATGGAAATCCTTGGTGGTGGGGGCTTCCTTTGCGGCTTCCTCGAAGCTGTAGCCGCCGACTGCTTTCTCGACGCCGCCGGACTGCGCGAAGGCGGAGGGCACGCCGAGCAACAACGCCGCGGCGGATGCCGCGAGCGGGAAAGTACGTCTCATGATTATCCTCCCTTGCATTCAACGGGCGGAAGCCGTTCGAGCGCATTTATTCAGGAGATTTTCCGAGTGCTTCCTCCCACTTTCGCAATATTCCGCCCAAAGCCTTTCCAAGTAAATAGCCAGTATTCGGGCGCGACGTCATGCGAAAGAGCACGGACGAGTACGGCCCGGCCCCGCCTGACTCTCCCTTTGCGCCGGTAGACAAGCTTGCAATGGCCAGGGTTGCCGGCGGAAATCAGGCCGGCGCTTCCGCGCCTCGCCTCGCCTTCCACATAAGCAGCAAAATCGCCGCGAGATTGACCAGGTTCCAGGCGATGCCGTTGAGGAAGGCCGCGGCATAGGAGCCGGTTAGATCGTAGATCCAGCCCGACATCCAGCCGCCGACGGCCATGCCGAAGATCGTCGCCATCAGGACGATGCCGACGCGCTGGCCGGCTTCCTTGGCCGGCATGTAGTCGCGCACGATGATCGCATAGCAGGGAACGATGCCGCCTTGCGAGAGGCCGAACACCAGCGACACCACATAGAGCGAAGCCAGCCCGTCGAAGGGAATGTAGAACAGCAGCGACAGGCATTGCAGCGCCGAGCCGATGATCAAGGTTTTCACCGCGCCGATGCGATCGGCGAGGAAACCTGAGCCGATGCGGCTGACAACGCCCGCCGCCAGCATGATCGACAGCATGTCGGCGCCGCGCGCGACGCCGTAGCCGAGGTCCATGCAATAGGCGACAATATGCACCTGCGGCATCGACATCGCCATGCAGCAGCCGAAGCCGGCAATCACCAGCAACATCTGCAACGCCGCCGGCGACAGCGAGATTGGCTGCGTCGGCCGACTTCCCGACGAGCCATGGGTGGCTTCGCGCGGCGCGCCGCGGCGCAGCATCAGCACCAGCGGCACCATGGTGGCGAGGCAGAAGATGCCGATCGCGGCATAGGTGAACCGCCAGCCTTCGCCTTGCATGACATAGGGCATCACCGTCGGCCAGACTGCTCCGGCAAGATAGCTGCCGGATGCGGCCGCGGTCACCGCGACGCCGCGGCGCCGGTTGAACCAGTGCGAGATGTCGGCGATCAACGGGCCGAAGATCGCCGATGTGCCGAGTCCGATCAGAAGCCCCTGGACAAGGGTGAACGCAAGGATCGAGTTGGTCAGCGAGGCCAGCAGGAAGCCCGCGCCGAGCGCAATCGCAGAGACGAGCGCCGGGATCCAGTAACCCATGCGGTCGATGGCGCGTCCGACCAGCATATTGCCGGCGGCGAAGCCGACCATGGTCGCGGTATAAGGCATCGAAGCCGCGGCCCTGTCGACGCCGAATTCGGCCTGCACGGCGGGCAGAACGACGACCACCGCCCACATGCCGGCGCCGCCGATCGTCGATAAAAGCATCGAGACGCCGAGCCGCATCCATGCATAGGCGCTGTCGATGCTGGGGCCATCTGCCCGGCTGGAGACGGTTGTCGTCACACCTTTCCTGTCCGCGCTTGTTGGTGATCGGGCGGTTTCACACCACCAAGTATCGGCGCATTCCCGGTGCCGAGCAGCGCCACAAGGGACAAATCCGTGGCTCCAGAAATCGGGAACCGGCCTTGCCGCCCAGAGTTCTTGCCCCAGGAGAGCGTTATGCCCAAGGGAGAGTTGTGCCCCAGGAAGGAGGTTCGCCATGACCGCCAGGAAAAAATGGTCGGCCGAAGTCACCGCGCACAGCGATGCACTGGATCTCGAGGAGCACATTTTCGAATCCGACGATGCCAAGAGGATCGCCGCGTCGCTGAAGCGCTCGGCTGAGCACAGCCATCGCCGCAAGGCAGAGCCGTTCCGGTCGGCGATGTCGATGTTGAATTTCTACATCAACCGCGCCGGCAGGAACCTGCCGGAGAAGCGGAAGCGAGTTCTGGAAAAGGCCAAGGACGAGTTGCGCGTCGCATTCGGGCGCGAAAAGGAAGACTAAGGACTTGTCGAGGTCGGACCGGGCCTCACCCGGGTATCGGTAGGCCCTAACGCGAGCGGATGACGTCGTCGGTATTCGCGAGCAGCTTGCGCACGGCGTTGCGCGCCGCATCCGGCCGCTGCAGCCGGATGTTCCTCTCGATCGCTTCGTGCAGTTTCTGGGCGTGCTGCAGATCGTCCAGCTCGCGTGTCGTATAGGCGAAGAGATGATTGAAGGCGGATTCGATCAGGACGCCCAGGGGCACCAGGAGATCGTTGCCGGAGGCCCGGAGAATGGCCAGGTGGAAGCGGGTGTCGGCGCGCGTCCGCTCCTGCAGATTGGTCGCCTCGCCCATCTCGCGGCAGGCCTGGCTGATCTCGGCCATCTGCTCATCGGTGCGCCGCATTGCGGCAAAAGCCGTCGCCTCGGGCTCGATGATGTGGCGGAATTCCTGCACCGTCTTCAGGAAGACTTCACGGTCCGGCGACGTCGCGTACCAGGAGAGCACGTCGCGGTCGAGCAGGTTCCAGCGCTCCTTCGGCTCAACCCAGCTGCCGATCTTCGGACGTGATGCCAGAAGGCTCTTGGCCATCAGCATCTTGATCGCCTCGCGCACCGCCGAGCGGCTGACGTCGAAAGTCTCCGACCATTTGGCTTCGTTGGGCAGGATGGTGCCCGGCGGATAGTCGCCGCGCACGATCCGAAGGCCGATTTCGCTGGCCAGCGAGGTATGCACGCTGGCGCCAGGGATGCGCGGCGCGTCCGGCCGGCGAACGCCAGCCATACGCTCGGCGGATGCCGCTTTCGTCGGCCTCTTTTCGTTGTTCGGCTTTGCGTCCCGCATATGCCCAGAAAGTCCGGTTTTCAGAAGCTGTCAAGCGCGGCAAGGCCGGCTTTGCCGCCAGACGCCGCGCTGTGCACAGCTCAACCTATGTTTGTCGGCCCTCACGCTGTTTTGACGTATTTGCGCCAGCTGTGTTCGGGGCGGAAGCCGAGCACGTCCCGCGCCTTGCGGTTGGACAGCAGCGTCTCGAATTCACCGAGCTCGGCTTTCACCGGCACGCCTGGATAGAAACGCTTCAGGAGCTCGGCCGTCGGCAGATCGGACGAGGTCTCGTCATTGGCGGCGTTGAACACCTGATAGCCCAGCCCATCCTTCTCGATGGCGCGCAAGGCGATCTGGCCGAGATCGCGGGCGTCGATATAGCTCCAGGCAATGCGCTTGCGGAAACCGGGATCGGCAAACCATTTCGGGAACAGCGCATATTCATGCGGCTCGATGACGTTGCCGATGCGCAGCGCATAGATGTCGAAACCGCTGCGCAGCGCGAAGGCGCGCGCCGTCTTTTCGTTGACGATCTTGGACAGGGCGTAGCTGTCCATCGGATCGACGTCATAGTCCTCGTCGAGCGGGAAATGCGTCGGGTTGCGCGGCTCGTTGGCGAAGACCAGGCCGTAGGTCGTCTCGCTGGAGGCGATGATCACCTTGCGGATGCCGAGTTTCACCGCCGCTTCGATGACGTTGTAGGTGCCCATCGCGTTGATGCGGAACACCTCGTTGTCCGGCGTGATCATGATCCGCGGGATGGCGGCAAAATGCACCACGGCGTCGACCGGCTGTGCGCGCAGCGATGGATCGAATTCATGTAGCCCGGCATAGCTCGACAGCGCGTTGAACACCTGGCCGCTGTCGGTAATGTCGGTGATCAGCGTGCGCACCTTCGCGTTGTCGAGCGGCTTGGTGTCGATGTTGAGCACCTGGCAGCCATGCTCGACCAGATACTGCACGACATGGCGGCCGGCCTTGCCGCTGCCGCCGGTGAACATGATCCGCTTCGTCATTTTGCTCTCCACATTTCTCAAGGATTGTGTGTATTGTCAGACAATATGGCATTCAGCAACGGCCTGCCAACCGCGATCCGCGAAAACCTTCTCCAGCAAAGCTCGCCGGCCGGTCGCGCCGGCGCCGACCATCAGGAAAGACAAGGGACGAAACGACATGACCACCACCGCTGCCCGCGAAAACATCGGTTTCATCGGCCTCGGCCTGATGGGGCATGGCATCGCCAAGAACATCGTCGACAAGGGCTATCCGCTCACCTTCCTCGGCCGCAAGAACCGCAAGCCGGCGGATGACCTGCTCGGCCGCGGCGCAAAGGAAGTGGCCACGTCCAAAGAAGTGGCAGCGGTCTCCGACATCGTCTTCATCTGCGTCACCGGCTCGCGTGAGGTCGAGGCGATCATCCGCGGTCCCGGCGGGCTGAAGGAAGGTCTGAAGCAAGGCTGCGTGGTCGTGGATTGCTCGACATCCGATCCCGTCTCCACCGTCGCGCTGGCAGCCGAACTCAAGGCGCTCGGCGTCGACTATGTCGACGCGCCGCTCAGTCGCACGCCGAAGGAGGCCTGGGAAGGCACGCTCGACGCCATGGTCGGCGCGCCAGACGCGGTGTTCGCACGGTTGAAGCCGGTGATCGAAACCTGGGCCGGCCGCATCGTCCATATCGGTGACACCGGCGACGGCCACCGCATGAAGCTGCTCAACAACTTCATCTCGCTCGGCTACGCGGCGATCTATTCGGAAGCCTTGGCGCTGGCGCAGAAGGTCGGCATCTCGCCGCCCCGCTTCGACAGCGTGATCCGCAACGGCCGCATGGATTGCGGCTTCTACCAGACCTTCATGCGCTGGACGCTGGAAGGCGACCGCGACGCCCACAAATTCTCCATCGCCAATGCCTTCAAGGATTTGACCTATCTGGAATCGATGGCCGGCGCTGCCGGTATCGCCAATCCGCTTGGCAACGCCACCAAGAATTCGTTCGCGACCGCCTTCGCGGCGGGGCCGGCCGAGCAGTATGTGCCGATGCTGGCCACCCATATCGGCAAGCTCAACGGCGTCGACCTGATGCCGTCGAAGGACGGCAAAAAGCAGACGATCTGAAAGCCGCGGCCAAGCCTGTCAGCGTCTCGAGAGCTCGATCACCTCGTCGGTATTGGCGAGAAGCCTGTGCACCGCGCTTCTCGCCGCGGCCGGGCGCTGCAGGCGGATGTTCCGCTCGATCGCCTCGTGCAGGGACTGGGCCCGCCGCTGGTCGCTGTGCTCGCGCGTGACGAAGATGAAGAGATGATCGAGCGCCGATTCGATCAGCACGCCAAGCGGCACCAGCAGCTCATTGCCCGAGGCGCGCAGGATGGCGAGATGGAACCGGGTATCGGCGCGCGTGCGCTCCTGGATATGCGCCGCCTCTCCCATTTCGCGGCACGCCTGGCTGATTTCGACCATCTGCTCGTCGGAGCGCCGCAGCGCCGCGAAGGCGGCCGCCTCAGGCTCGATGATATGGCGGAACTCCTGCACCGTTCTGAGAAACACCTCGCGGTCAGGCGAGGTCGCGTACCAGGCGAGCACGTCGCGGTCGAGCAGGTTCCAGCGCTCCCTCGGCTCGACCCAACTGCCGATCTTGGGGCGGGACGCGAGCAGGCTCTTGGCCATCAGCATTTTGATGGCCTCGCGCACCGCCGAGCGGCTGACATTGAACGTTTCCGACCATTTGGCTTCGTTGGGCAGGACAGTTCCGGGCGGATAGTCGCCGCGCACGATCCTGAGGCCGATCTCGCCGGCGAGCGACGCGTGCACGCTGAGGCCGGCGATCCGCGTCGCCTCGGGTCGTCGTATCGTGGCCGCCTGTGCAGGCTCGGCTAAGCGCTTTCCAGACTTTTCCCGTGGCATCCAAGTTCCGGTGCCTCCTGTCGCGGGCTCCAAGACTCCCGCAAAAACTCTGCCGGATAAGAAGATTCTGGGCGCAAAACTCTTGGCTCCGCCGCCCCGGCAAGGCCGCGTCCATAGTCCTAGCGAAAGTGGAGGGGCGCCCTTCGAAGGGCGCCCCGGGGATCGAAGCCTACTTCTGGATGCAGGTGTCGACCGTATCCTTGGTGCATTCGTCGAGCCCGGTGAAGACCGGATCGTCGACCTTCTTGCCCTGGATGAGGTCAAGCATCACCGACGGCGCCTTGTAGCCCATTTCGAACGGCCGCTGGCCGACCAGTGCGGTCACAAGGCCTTCCCTGGCGATCGCCACCTCGTCGCCGATCGTGTCGGCGGCGCCGATGACGAACTCGTTCTTGGCGATCTTGTCGGCCATCGGCTTGAACAGGTCGCGATAGGGCTGCGGAGCGCCGAACAGCGGCCAGCCGCCCATGATGCCGAAAGCGTCGAGCTTCGGATTGGCGGCCAGGATGTCTGTCATCGCCTGCACGCCCTTGGCGCCGTCGTCATTGGTGAACACCGGGCAACCCGCCACTTCCGTCCAGCCGCCTTCGCCGGCGAGCGCCGGCAGGCCTTCCTTGCCCGACAGCGCATCGCGCATGCCCTGCGCGCGGCGCAGGATGTTGTCGGCGGCCGGATTGCCCTCGATCGTGCAGATCGTGCCGCCATTCGGCTTGGCCTTCTTGATGTATTCGCCGATCCGCTTGCCCATCAGATAATTGTCGGTGCCGAGATAGGTCTTGCGAAGCGCGGCGTCTTCTTTGGCGAGATCGGCATCGACCGTCATGATCGGGATCGACGGATTGGCGCTCTTGATCGTCTGCGCGATCAGCGGCGCGTTGGACGGCGAGATCGCCATTGCGGCCGTGTCCGGCTTGCTCAGCATGTCCTGCACGATCTGGGCTTCGCCGGCCTCGTCCGACGTCGATGCCGGGCCGGTGTAGAAACATTCATATTCGGAGCTTGCGTTCTCCTTGTTCCACTTCTCGCAGCCCTGATGGATGGCTTCGAAGAACGGGTTGTCGAGGCCCTTTACGACAATGACGAGCTGTTTCTTGGCCAAAGCCGGCCCGGCGCCCAGCGCCATGGCGGCGACGGCGGCGAGCAAAAGTGATTTCCTCATATCAGTCCTCCCTTGAAAACAGACGGACACGACGTGCCCGCCACACCGATCGGCCCGGATGCAAGCAACACGCGGAATAGGCTCGAAAGTTCGTGTCTCAAGCCAGGCCGACAAGCATTTGCCGATCCGTTCCAGCTCGAATGGGCGCCGGCCGGATCCTGAATCTTGCCCATCGCGTCACGCCGAGCAGCGATTTCGCGACGGAAAAATTCTTCCTCCAATGCTAGCTAATAACGGCTCGCTGCCAACGTCAATTGCTATTTGTCCTACAAAACCGATTTTTCGACGGGACTCGAAATTAATCGCCCGACAATTGATTGACGCCCATGGCCGCATTTGCCTAAATGAGTCTATCGCACCTGCTCGGGAGGAGTTGGAGGCGCGAGGCCCCTGCGGCGCCGGCAATTATGGCAAGGCAGTCGAGGGACGAAAACGGGGAGGCTTAAGGCTGGTGTCGGTTCTCGAACTTGCCAACATCTCGAAGCATTTCGGCGCCATCCAGGCGGTGAACGACGTCTCGTTCACGCTCGAGGCCGGCGAGGTCGTCGGCCTGATGGGCGACAACGGCGCCGGCAAGTCGACGCTGGTCAAGATGATCGCCGGCAATTTCCGCCCCAGTCACGGCACGATGCACATGGACGGCAAGGAGCTGATCCTGCACAAGCCGGCCGAGGCCCGCCAGCACGGCATCGAGATCGTTCATCAGGACCTGGCGCTTTGCAACAATCTGACGGCCGCCGCCAATGTCTATCTCGGCCGGGAACTGCGCCGCGGCATCGGCCCCTTCCGCATTCTCGACTACGCCGCGATGTACAAGCGCGCCAGCCAGCTCTTTGCCGAACTGAAATCCGAGACGCGGCCGCGCGATCTCGTCAAGCAGATGTCCGGCGGCCAGCGCCAGGCGGTGGCGATCGCCCGCACCATGCTGTCGCAAGCCAGGATCGTGCTGATGGACGAGCCGACGGCGGCGATCTCGGTCAGGCAGGTCGCGGAGGTACTGAACCTGATCCGCCACTTGCGCGACCAGGGCATCGCCGTCGTGCTGATCAGCCACCGCATGCCCGACGTCTTCGATGTCGCCGACCGCGTCATCGTTATGCGGCGCGGCAGGAAAGTCGCCGACAAGAAGATCGCCTCGAGCTCGCCGGAAGAAGTCACCGGGCTGATCACCGGCGCCATCGAACAGGTTGCGTAATCGCGTGGATCGGGCGTCCAACGCCTCAGGAAAGGTCGATAATGGCAGTCACCCTTGACCAGACGATCGCGCAGAAGCAGCACACATTCTTCTCACGGCTCTTTGCCAACCAGACCTTCTGGGTGGTGATCGCGGTTATCCTCGCCTGCCTGTTCCTGTCCTTCGCGACCGACGCTTTCGCCACGCAGAAGAACCTCTTCAACATCACCCGCAACATCACCTTCGTCGCCATCGTGGCGCTCGGCATGACTTTCGTCATCATCACCGGCGGCATCGACCTGTCGGTCGGCTCGGTGCTGTGCCTGTGCTCGATGGTGCTGGCCGTCACCATGCATGCCGGCTATTCGATCGAAATCGGCATCCTGGCCTCGATCGTCACCGCTTTAGCCATCGGCGCCTTCAACGGGGTGCTCATCGCCTATCTCGGTTTCCCACCCTTCGTGGTGACGCTCGGCATGCTGTCGGTGGCGCGCAGCCTCGCCATGGTCGCCTCCAACAACACCGTCGTCTTCCAGTTCGGGCCGGACCACGACAAGCTTCTGGCGCTGGGCGGCGGCGCCTGGGTGTTCGGCATTGCCAATCCGGTGCTTTACATGATCCTTTTGGCGTTGATCACCGGCTTCATCCTGCGCTGGACCAAGTTCGGCCGGCATATCTTCGCCATCGGCGGCAATGAGCATGCGGCCACGCTGACCGGTGTTCCGGTGCGCCAGATCAAGGTCGCAGTCTACATGATCTCGGCGCTCTCGGCCGGTCTCGCCGGCATCATCCAGACCGGCTGGCTCGGCGCCGTCACCACCAATCTCGGCAACGGTATGGAGCTGCAGGTGATTGCCGCGACCGTCATCGGAGGCGCCGACCTCGCCGGCGGCGTCGGCACCGCGTTCGGCGCCATCGTCGGCGCCGCCCTGATCGAGGTCATCCGCAACAGCCTCGGCCTGCTCGGCATCAACGCCTTTTGGCAAGGCACTTTCATCGGGGGCGCGATCATCCTGGCGGTGCTGTTCGACCGCATCCGTAATTTTAGGCGCAGCGATTAGAGAGCAACCTTCCCTTCTCCCTTCTTGTGGAGAAGGGGAGACCCCTGCTCAGTCTGAAAATCCGCCCAGCTGGTCGGTGCGGAGCGGCCGTCATTCCTCCACGCCTTGACGGGGCCAGAGGCGATGAGCTCCGGGTCATTGCGATGCACAAAAGTGCCGAGCCCCGACAGTTTGCCGTAGAAGTTCGGTGCCGCCGCGGGCGTGCGCAGGCCGGCCTTCCAAGCCCATTTCAGTCCCGCCCGGTATGGCCTGAGACCTCTGCACCCGCACTGGCCGGCAGGGTCAGGAAACGCATCGCTGCCACCAGCCCGAGCAGGCCGATCGCGAAAAAGGCGATCCTGAAGTCTATTAGGTTGGGCGCCGCGCCGCTGCGCACGATCTGCGACAGGTTGAGGATCGCCGCGGCCACGGCCACGCCAAACAGCATCGCCACCTGCTGCAGCATGCTGGACAAAGTCGCGGCCGAGCTGCGCTGCGGCGCGCCGATATCCGCAAAGGCAAGCGTGTTGAGCGCCGTGAACTGCATCGAGCGCGTCAGACCGGCGACCAGCATCAACGCCACGACAAGTGCCAGCGGTGTCTGCGGCGAAATCACGCCGCACGCCGCGATTGCAAGCGAGGCAATCACCCCGTTGACCACCAGCACCCGGCGGAAGCCAAAGAGTCTGAGCGTCGGCGTGGTCACCGCTTTCATCGCGAGGTTGCCGAGGAAGTAGGCCAGGATCAGAAGGCCGGCGTCCACCGGCCGCATGCCGAAGCCGACCTGGAAGAGCAGCGGCAGCAGGAACGGCGTGGCGTTGATGGCGACGCGAAAGATCGTGCCCGCCGAGAGCGTGGAGATGGCGAAGGTCGGCACTTTGAAGGGGGACAGGTCGAGCAGCGGATGCGTCACCCGCCGCAAGTGCCGCACGGCGAACCAGCCGACCGCGACGCCGGCGGCAACCAGGCCCACTGTCGGCAGCATGCCATCCTCGGGATGCGCAAGCCGTTCCAGCCCATAGAGCATCGCGGCGAGGCCGAGCGCGGTGAGGAAGAATCCCGGCCAGTCGAGCGGCCTAGTCTCGGATTCGCGATCGCCCGGAACGAAGCGCGCGACAAGCAGCAGCCCGGCGAGGCCGAGCGGAACGTTGATGAAGAAGTTCCAGTGCCAGGACAGATAGGTGGTGATGAAGCCGCCGAGCATCGGCCCGATCACCGGCGCGAACAAGGCCGGCCAGGTGATCAGCGCCGTGGCGGCGAGCAATTCGGACTTGGCGGCGTTGCGCAGCACCAGGATGCGGCCGACCGGCGTCATCAAGGCGCTGCCGAGGCCCTGAACGATGCGGGCGGCAACGAATTGCGTCAGGCTCTGTGAGTAGCCGCAGGCGATCGACGCCAGCGTGAACAGCCCGATCGCGACGAGGAAAATGTTGCGCGCGCCAAACCGGTCGGCAAGCCAGGCCGACAACGGCACGAACACCGCCATGGTCAACATGTAAGCGGTGATGCCGATGCTCATCGCCACTGCCGGCACGCCGAATGACTGCCCCATCTGCGGTAGCGACGTCGAGATGATCGTCGAATCCAGCAACTGCATGAAGAAGGCGACGGCAACGATCAGCGCGACGCGCCGCGCCTGGCGCGCCGCCGTCGGCACGAGTTGGGATACGGCTTCATTGTCGGGGATGCTGGTCATGACGCGCCGGTTGAACAGCATAAGGCTGAACCAGTCCAGAGCTTATCCAACAAACTTTCGTGTCGGCCCGCCGCCTGTTATGGATGAGCGCGGGCCGGACGAGGGAAATGCATGAAGCCGATCTATATCGACTACCTCAATGCTCTCGACATTGAAGCCCTTGGCCTGAGCGATGCCGAGATCATCGGCGCCGTTGAAGCCGGGCTCGTCGCCCAGGGCAAGGGCCAGACGGTGATCGAGCCGCGCGTCCATCTCGAGCCGGATCCGTCCTTCCGCGGTCATTTCAACGTGCTGCGCGGCTATGTGGCGCCGCTCGATGCGGCCGGCGTCAAGATCGTCGGCGATTATGTTGACAACTACCTGCACTCCCTGCCGTCCGAATTCGGCATACTCAACCTGTTCGACCCGCGCACCGGCGCGCCACGCGCCATCCTCGACGCCACCGTCATCACCGATATGCGCACCGGCGCGGTCACCGCCATCGGCGCCAAGCATCTGGCGAAGAAATCATCCAGGGTGCTCGGTCATATCGGCGCGCGCGGCACCGCCTATTGGAACGTGCGACTGCTCGATCACCTGTTCGACTTCGACGAGATCCGCGTCCATTCGCGCCGCCCCGAAAGCCGCGACGCTTTCGCCGCGAAGCTTGCCGCCGACCTCGGCAAGCCGGTTATCGCCGTTGCCGACTGGAAGAGCTGCGTGGAAGGCGCCGACATCGTTGTCGAGGCCTCGCGGCTGCCGGAACCGCAACCCCTGCTCAAGACCGCCTGGATCAAGCGCGGCGCGCTGGTCGTGCCCTACGGCACAATGAGCGCGGTGGAGCTTTCGCTTACCGACATCATGCAAAAGATCGTCGTCGACGACTGGGGTCAGTGCAAGGGCGGCAAGTTCGGCTCGCTACGCGCCCATGTCGAGACGGGACGGCTGAGCGAGGCGACGCTGCATGCCGAGCTCGGCCAGATCGCTGCCGGGCACAAAGCGGGCCGGCAAAGCGACGGCGAGACGATCCTGTTCTGGCACCGGGGTCTGTCGCTCTCCGACATCGCGCTCGGCAAGGCGTTGCTAGCCAAAGCCGCGGAACAAGGCATCGGCCAGAGGCTGCGTTTCGCATGACCCCGCTCGTTCTCACCGGCGCCGGCGTCAGCATCGAGGACGTGGCCGCCGTGGCGCGCAGTGCAGGCAAGGTCGAGATCACGCCGGCGGTCATCGAGAAACTCGGCAAGGCCCGCCAGGTCCTCGATGACGCCGCCGCCGGCGGCCAGCAGATCTATGGGCTGAACACCGGGCTGGGCGCCAATCTCGGCACGGCTGTCGAAGGCGATGCCGGTGCCTTCCAGCGCCAGCTTCTCGACGGACGCGGAGCTGCGGTGGGAAACCCATTGCCCGCCCAGCTCGTGCGCGCCGCAATGTTTGCCCGCATCGCCATGCTTTCCGCCGGCGGCTCCGGCCTGTCGCCGCATGTCCTCACCGCGCTTGTCGATCTGCTCAACGCCGGCATCCATCCGGTGATGCCGTCGCTGGGTTCGATCGGCGCCGGCGACCTGGTGCTGATGACCGCGATAGCCCACACGCTGATCGGCGAAGGCGATGCAGACTATCAGGGCAGGCGCATGCCTTCGGCAAAGGCGCTGATGATGGCGCGGCTTGCGCCGGTCAGCCTGGCACCGAAGGATGGTCTGTCGCTGATCAACGCTTCCGCGGTTTCCACCGGCGCCGGCGCGCTGGCGCTCCTCGACGCGCTGTCGGCACTCGAACAGCAGGAGCAGGCCGGCGCGCTCACCATGGAAGCGTTCGGGGCCAACCGCACCATCCTTGACCCGCGCCTGCATCTGGCGCGTCCAGCCGCCTGCCAGCAGGTGGCGGCAAAGGCGTTGCGCGACCTGCTCACCCGCGACGGGACGCCCGCGCCGACCACCCTTCAGGATCCGCTGTCGATCCGCTGCATGCCCTCGATCCACGGCGCGCTCATCCAGGCGATCGACCATGCCCGGCTCGCGGTCGAGATCGAGCTCAACGCGTCCGCCGACAACCCGCTGGTGCTCGCCAACGACTCACTCGTGCTGTCGACCGGCAATTTCCACACCGCCTCGCTGTCGCTGGCCTTCGAGACGCTAGGTCTGGCGATTGCGCAATGCGCGGCGGCGTCGGCCGCGCGCTTCATCCAGCTCACCGGCTCAACTCGCCACGGCTTGCCGAAATATCTGTCGCCAATCGGCGGCGCGTCCGCCGGCTTCGTGCCGCTGCAGAAGACGGTGACGGCGATCCTGGCCGCCATCCGCCACAAGGCCAATCCGGTGATGCTCGACTTCCTGCCCGTGTCCGAGGGCGTCGAGGATCATGCGACGCAGACTCCCCTCGCCGTCGCCAAACGCGCCGAGATGATCGTGCTGTGGCGGCGGCTGATCGCCCTGGAGCTTATGGCCGCCGCACAGGCCGTCGATCTTCGCGAAGGGCTCATTCTTGCACCGGCCACCAGCGCGATCCACGCGGCCGTCCGCGCCCATGTGCCGACGCTTAAGGAAGACCGGCCGCTCGGATCCCATGCCGATGCGCTCCACGCGGTGCTCGCCGACGGGTATTGGCTCCCTGCGGTGCACCAAATACTGCTCGATTAGACGAGATCAGGGCACCGCATCGTTGCGGACCACCAACGACAGATCGAGATCACCACCCGCCCAAGCCAACCCTCAGGCCAACTGGCCGCTCGCCCCGAATCGGATGGCCGGGCTCCGCCGCTTATGGGCCCGCTGGCCGCGCCCCTCGGCACCCTCTTGGGTTGCACGATGAGTTCGGATATGAAGAGCCAAGGGCATATAAGGGGTGGCTCAATTGCATCGTTCCTGCTTCGTCTTGGCGGCAGACGCAAAAAATTTCCCATACGCCGTTCTGGGCGCGCGGCGCATACTGGACGTATCTGCGCCTATCGACGGTTTCATCCTTCATATCGGCGCCGGAACTGAGGATTTGCCGGTCGCGGACCGATTGCTCGGCGCTGCCGTCAAGATCGTCGACGTGTCCGATCTCATGAAGGAATTCGATTTCGATCCCGGTCACCTCAGCGTAGCAACCTACATTCGCCTGCTTGCCGACAAGCTGGCGGTATTCGAGCCCTACGACAGGCTCGTCTATGTGGACACCGATGTTATCTTCAACCGGTCGATCACCGACTTGGCCGATGTTGAACTGAATGCCCCACTCTTGGCGGCCCATGACGAACAGACCTATTTCGATCCGAGCTGCCGTGTGTCTCTTGAGATGGAGCCCGGCTCATCGCATTTCAACGCCGGCATACTGGTGCTGAACATGCCAATGATCCGCGCCGAGGGGCTCTTGGAGCGGGCGCGCGAACTGGCGCTGCGGCGCGTACCGAAGCTCGATCAGGGAGCGCTCAACATAGCGTTTGCCGGACGCTGGCAAACGATGCATCCGCTCTGGAATCTGCAGACCAACTATTCCAGCCAGATACCCTTCAGTAGAGCCTTCGCGCGTCATTTCACCTTTGGAAAGCCGTGGTGGCCAAGCCCTGAAGGAGTGGAACTCGCCGCGATGGCGATCTATCGCAACCTGGCGAAAGATACGCCCTGGCTCGATCGGTTCAAGCGTCCGCTCTGGACGAGAGGTCTGCGCAAGCGATTGCTCCGCAAATTCGACGGCCTCTCCGGGATTATTCTCAATAAGGAAAAATACAGACGCCGTTTCCGCTTCAACGCCGAACGGTGCACCGCCATCTTTGCCGCGCAGGCCGACCAGGGGATGATGGCCGCAACCTATCCGGAGGTCCTGATGGGCGTGGTCAAGGCACGGAAATAGGCGCCGATCTCTCGACGAAAGCTTACCGGCTCGGGCCGCGAGGCCGGCCCAATACCTGCCGCACTTGGCAGCGAACCAGGCAGACCCATCGCAGTGCCCGTTCAGACTCTTGCGTCCACTTTCTTCATGAAACGCCTGAGCTCGTCTGGATCCATATGCACGATGTGCCGGTCTTCCGGATAGGCGCCGCTGTTGACGTCGCCGACATTTTCCGAGAACGCCGCGATGCGCTCCGCTTGCCTTCAGCCGATATCGATCATCACCTTGCCGGCCTCGACCTTGACTGGATAGGTTTTGAGGTTGACGCAGACCGGCGCGCCCTTGGCCTGGCCGGTCTTATAGTTGAAGCGGCCATTATGCTTCGGGCATTCGATGATGTCGTCCATCACCAGCCCGTCGGCCAAATGCGCCTTTTCATGCGTGCAGAAACCGTCGGTGGCGAAGAACTCGTCGTCAGGCGAGCGGTAGATCGCGAAGGTGCGGCCGCCATGGTCGAAGCGGATCACGTCCTCCTCGTCCACGTCGCCCACCGCGCACGCTTCGACCCACTCCGGCATCTTGTCCTCTCCTGATTGGGTTCGCGCAACTGCCGCGCGCACCGACCTTATTCGGCAGCCGCAGCCGTTATGTCGAGATCGTGGAATTCGCCGCGATAGGGCTTGGCCGTCGGCGGCAATTCGCGCTTGAGGAAGTAGTCCTCGTATTTCAGCTGCCTGAGCAGCACCGGCCAGACCTCGCGATAGGCATGCCACATCGACGGGTTCGGCTCCGGCAAATCGTGCTTGACCAGCTCATGCAGCCTGGGCAGCGCGTGGTAGGGCACCATCGGAAACATGTGATGCTCCACATGGTAGTTCATGTTCCAGTAGATGAACCGGCTTATCGGGTTCATGTAGACGGTGCGCGTGTTGAGCCGATGGTCGGTGACGTTGTCGGCCAGCCCGATATGCTGCAGCAGGCCGGTCGTTACCATGTGCCAGGTGCCGTAGAGCCGCGGCAGGCCGATCAGCATCAGCGGTATCCATGACCCAAGCGCGATCGCGACAGCGATCGTCGCGACGTATACCGCGATGTGCCAGCGCGCCGCGATCACCGCCTTGTGCTGCTCCATCTCCGGAATGTAGCTCTTCTCGTCGTCCGACAGCTTGCCGAAGGCCTGGCGCACCAGCGTGGGCAGCGAATAGCGGAAGTCGAGAATGCCCGTGAAGGCGAGCGCAGCTTTGATGAGGTCCGGGGGCCGCATAACGGCGATCTCGGCATCGCGGCCGACAATGATGGTGTCGGTGTGGTGACGGGCATGGCTCCAGCGCCACTGCACCGGATTGCGCATCAGCATGAACGAGGCGATGTGATAAACGACATCGTTCATCCAGCGCGTGCGAAACGCGGTGCCGTGCCCGCATTCGTGCCAGCGCGAGTCGCTCGACGAGCCATAGAGCACGCCATAGACGAACATGAATGGCACGACCCACCACGTGCCCCAGAACCAGATAATGCCGGCGGCTGAGCCCAGGATCGCCGAGATCCAGATGACGCTATCGCGGATCGCCGGCCCGTCGCAACGCTGCATCAGCTCCTTCATCACCTTGCGCGGCACGTCGGTGCGGTACCACTCGGCCGATGCAAGTCCGGTCTCTATCGCAAGCCGCGTGCTCTCGCCGACAAGGCTGTAGTCGCGCTTCGTACCGGTGGTCGTCATCGTCATTAAAGCCCGTTGGCGCGGAATTTCCCGTCGAGGAATTTCTTGGCGCGCGGCACGTCCTCCTCGTCGAGATGCTCGATGATCACCGGGATGTTCGGGTGCTTTTCGCTGAGACGTTTGAGATAGAGATCGTAATTCAGCACGCCGAGCCCCGGCGCCGGCAGTTCGATCTCGCCGACGCCGCGGAAGGTCAGCCCCTCATGCGCCTCCGCGTCGCCGATGTCGGCATGCTTCTCCGTCCTGTCGCCGCCCGAACGCTTCACGTCCTTGGCATGCGCGATTTTGATCTTGTCCGTCAGCGTGTCGAACACCTGGTTCAGCACTTGATCCATGCGGTCGATGTTGTGCGCCTCGAAATAGTTCGTCGGGTCCATCAACAGGCCGAGGCCGGGATGATCGACTTGAGCGAACGTCCTGACCGTCTCCTCGACCGAGCCGACAACGTTGTTGACGTAGGTTTCGAGCAGGAACACCGCGCCGTGGTCGTAGGCGGTCTGGGCAAGATCCGAGATCACCTTGCGGCACTCCTCAAAACCCTCCTCGGTCTTGTTCTTCGGATGATGCACCCAGTCGGATTCGGTGTTGTAGGTGCCGGTTTCCGAGATCACGTAAGGCGAGCCGAAATCGCGCGCGTTCCGGATGATCTCCTTCAGGTAGGCAAGCCGCCGCTCGCGCTCGGCCCTGTCCGGGTGGATGATGTTCGTGTAGCCGGACACGCAGCAAACCGGCAGGTTGTGGTCGCGGAACGTATCGCGCACCGGCCTCGCCTTGTCCCTGGTGATCTGTCCGGCCGAGAGGTCGATATCCTTGAAATGCAGGTCGAGCTGCACGGTGTTGAAATCGAGCGCCCGGATGCGCCTGGCGACCTCCTCGAGCTCATACGGAAAATAGCCTGTGAAGATACCTGCCTGCATCATGAGGTGAAGTCCTCCCGATAAGCGATTCAATTGCCCTGTTTCTTAGTCGCCTGGTCGACAGGGATTTCGGACAGCCTGATGGTGCGGCCCTCCGCCATCGACCGGTAACCGGCCTCCACCAGCGCCATGGTGTTGACGTTGTCGGCAACGGAAAGCGCCGGCGGCGTGCCGGTCTTGAGCGCATATTGCAGCTGCTCCATGACGCCGATGAAGGCATGCGGAAACCACATCGTCTCCCAGCTCGGGCTGATCCATTTGCCGCCGGTCGTCTCGGTCGAGGCGTAGGTCAGCGTCGAGGCGACGCCCTTCGGCCAACCGATCGTGCCCTTGGCGACACCCTTGGTACCATCGACGCGCCAGTCGATGTGCTGGTCGTCGGAATAGCCTTCCTGACGCGGGCCGGACCAGACGTCCTCCAGCGACACCGCGAGCACGCCGGAGGGAAAGCGCAGCGTCGAAACGGTGATGCCGTCGGAATGTTCGAACTTGGTGCGCGGATCCCTGCGCGTCAGCGTCGTGATTTCGTCAGGGTCGCCGAACAGGAAGCGCAGCACGTCGAGGTGGTGCACACTCATATTGGCGAGCGTCAGCCGGTCATATCCGGCGAGGAAAGTTTGCCAGTGCGGGATGGCATGCATGTCGATCTCGGCGAAGACGATCTCGCCCAGCGCGCCGCTATCGATGATCTGCTTCAAGACGCGCATCGACTGGTCGTAGCGCATGTTCTGGTTGACCGAGAGGATCTTGCCGGAGGCCGCCGCCTCGTCGCGCAGCTTCACCGCTTCCTCGACCGAGAGCGCCAGTGGCTTCTGCGCCAGAATCGCCTTGATGTGCGGCTGGTTCAGTGCATGGCGGATCAGCGCGGGCTGCTGGTCCGGCGGGAAGGCAAGGTCGACGATCTCGACGCGGCTGTCTTCGATCAGCCGCTCCGGCGTATCGCAGACGGTCGGAATGCCCCAGCGGCCGGCGACCTTTTCGGCATTAGCCCTGGTTCGTGAGGCGATCGCCACCACCGGAAAGCCGGCTTGCGCGTAGGCGGCGAGATGGCACTCGGCCATGATCATGCCGGCGCCGATGCAGCCGATCCGGTAGTCCTTGACCCGGACTTTCACGTCCGGCTCGAACTCCATGCTCGCCATCCATTCCTCCCGTCGAGGACTGGATTTAACGCCAGGATCAGGCGGGCAGCCAAGGGCCGCGCCATCATTTCCCATCAGGGACCGGGGATCCGGCTTACGCGGCGATCAGCACCGTGCTCTCCGGCGACCAGCTGAGCATCACTTCCTGGCCTTCGGCCAGCCGGTCGGCGCCGGTGTTCTGGACAATGACCTTCAGCGTCTGTCCATCGCGGTCGACGAAATAGCTGCTGTTGTTGCCGGCGAAGATGCGTTTTGAAACCTGGCCCCTGACCGTGTTGGCATATCCCGCCTCGGACGTTGCAGAGCCGGTTGAAATCTGGATGCGCTCGGGCCGCACGGCGCAGCTCGCCTTGGCGCCGGCCGAGAGAGACGCACCCGACGCAGCGGCGATTGCTGTACCGTCGGGCAGCCTGATGCCGTTGCCGGTCGCATCGCCGCGAAAGATGTTGGCGTCGCCGAGGAAGGTCGCGGCGAACTCGCTTTGCGGCCGGTCGTAGATCTCCTCCGGCGGCCCCTCCTGCACCAGCCTGCCGTCGCGCAATATGCCGATGCGGTCGCTCATCGTCAGCGCCTCTTCCTGGTCGTGGGTGACGAAGATGGTGGTGATGCCGATCTCGCGCTGGATGCGCTTCAGCTCGATCTGCATGTCGACGCGCAGCGCCTTGTCGAGCGCGCCGAGCGGCTCGTCGAGCAAAAGCACGCGCGGCTTGGTGACGATGGCGCGCGCCAGCGCCACACGCTGCCGCTGGCCGCCCGAGAGCTGGTGCGGCCGGCGGCCGCCGAGCTTGCCGAGTTGCACAAGATCCAGCGCCCGCTGCACTTCCGTTGCGATGGTCGCCTTAGCTTCGCCGCGCACCGAAAGGCCGAAAGCGACATTGTCGGCGACGCTCATATTGGGAAACAGCGCATAGTTCTGGAACACCATGCCGATGCGGCGCTTTTCCACCGGCACGCGCTCGACGCTTTCGCCGCCGATGGCGATGCGGCCGCTATCGGGAAAGTCGAAGCCGGCGATCTGCCTGAGCAGCGTGGTCTTGCCGCTGCCGGAAGGGCCGAGCAAGGCATAGAAGCCGCCATCCGGAAAGTCGATCGAGACGTCGTCCAGCGCCTTGTGCGCGCCGAAACTGCGGGAGACGTTCGATACCTGGACGCCGGCCATTATTTCTCTCCGCCGAATTTGAAGAAGCGCGCCGTCAGCAGCATGAGCGCCATCGACACCACGATGATGATGGTCGACACCGCGTTGATCTCGGGCGTGAATCCCTTGCGGATCGCGGCGTAGATTTCGACCGGCAGCGTCGTCTGGCCTGGCGTCGACAGGAAATACGAGACCACGAACTGGTCGAAGGAGACAGCGAATGCGAACAGTCCGCCGGCGATCACGCCAGGCATGATCCAGGGCAAAGTTACACGCACGGTAACCTGCCACTGATTGGCGCCGAGCGAACGCGCCGCTTCTTCCAGCTCCGGCGCGAAGGTTTGCAGGCGGGCGGACACGACCACGATGACGTAGGGCAGCGCCAGCGCGACATGGCCGAGCAGGATGGCGATGAGCCCGCGACCGATGCCGATGCCGAAGAAGAAGATCAGCATCGCGGTGCCGGTGATCAGCCACGGAATGGCGATCGGCGGGAAGAGCAGCGCCTGCAGGAATTTCTTGCCGCGGAACTCGTAGCGGTAGAGCGCCAGCGAGGCGGCTGACCCGAGCACCGTCGAGATGACGGTGGTGATGATCGCGATCTCGATGCTGTTCCAGGTCGCCGCGATCAGCTGGTCGTTTTGCCAGAGCGAAGCATACCAGTCCGTCGTCCACTCGAACGGCAGCTGGTAAAAAGGCGAGGCGTTGAACGACATCAGCGCCATGATGATGATCGGCAGATAGAGGAAGCCGAGCAACAGGAAGATGTAAAAGCGCCCGACCCACTCCAGAATGCGCGTCGTCGCCATCAGCCGGCCCTCCGCAAGACCGGTGCCGTGAGCGCCAGGATGACCAGCACTACGGCAAGCAGGATGAAGGAGAGCGCCGCGCCCAGCGGCCAGTTGAAGACGGCAACAAACTGGTCCTCTATGACGGTGCCGTAGAAGGTGCCGGTGCGGCCGCCGAGGATGCGCGGCTCCATGAAGGAGCCCACCACCGGCACGAAGATCAACGCCGCACCCGCGATCAGGCCGGGCATCGACAGCGGGATGATCACCCGCTTGAGCATCTGCAGCCGCGAAGCCCCGAGCGAGCGGCCCGCCTCGATCAGCGAGTCGTCGATCGCCTGCAGCGTGAGGTAACAGGTGAGCACCATATAGGGCACGTAGGAGTGCACCAGGCCGATGATGACCGCCGGGTAGGAATACATGAGATCGATATTGATCTTGAACGGCAAGACGGCATTGAGCGTGGTGTCGAGAATGCCGCCCTCACGCAGCACCATGGCCCAGGAGAAGATGCGCACCAGCCCGTTCGACCAGAAAGGCAGGATGACCAGCAGGAAGATCGCCTCGCGGCTGCGGCCTTTAAGAACCTTCGCCAGCACGTAAGCCGCCGGATAGCCGATGACGACGCACCAAAGCGTGACCTCGAGCCCGAGCCGCAGCGAGGCCAGAAGAAGCGTCAGATAAAGGCTTTGCGAGAAGAAGGCGGCGTAGTTGCCAAGCGTGAACGACCATTCCTTCCCGGCCAGCGGCAGGTCGGTCATGAAGGAGAAGAACACCATGGCCGACAGCGGCAGAAAGATCGCTACCGTCAGCCACAGATAAGCGGGAAGCAGAAGCGGCAGGGCTGGCCGCAGTCCGCGGCGCGAACCGGTCGCGAGCTGCTCAGCCATGATGCCTCTCCTCCCCGTAAGACGCCAACTATTTCACGTCGACCTTCAGCTCCTGCCAAAGTGCCAGGTATTTCTCGCGCTGCTCATCGGTGACCGGCGCCTGGAACTGGATACGTTTGGCGACCTCTGGGCTGCCCATGACCTTTCGGTTGAATGCGTCCTCGGGCAGCGCCTCGACCGCCTTGGTGTTGGCCGAAACCGGCGCGCCGACCTTGGTGACCCATTCGACATAGAATTTCGGGTCGATCATGTAGTTGATGAAGGCCTCGGCGCCGGCGACATTCTTGGAACCGGCCGGGATGGAGAAGGCGTCGAGCCAGGCGACGGCGCCTTCCTGCGGAATGACCAGCGAGACCGGCAGCTTGAAATGAGTCTTGGCGCGGTCGGCGGAGCCGCTCCAATAGGTGCCGATATCGATCTGGTTGGAGGCAACCATCTGGTTCCAGTCGTTCTCCGAACTCCAGAAGGTCTTGATCTGCGGCATCAGCGAGGTGAGCTTCGCCTTGACCGCGCCCATATCCTTGATGTCGTTGATGTTCTGGCCCGATGCGATGGCGCCGAACTGCACCGCCTCGACGGCGTCGTCGCGGATGATGACGCGCCCCTTATGTGCCGGATCCCACATCTCGGCGATGCTCGTCGGCGGCTTGTCGAACGACTTCTCGTTGATGGCTAGAGCGGTCAGGCCCCATACCCACGGCACGCCATAGACCTTGCCGTCATGGTTCAGCATCGGCGAGCCGGCCTTGTCCTTGGCGATATCGGCATAGTTGGAGAGCTTCGACGTATCGATCGGCTGGATCAGCTTGCCGGCCATCGCCTGGTCGTTGAAGGCGGCGTTGATCATGACGACGTCGTAGAGGCCGGGATTGGTCCTCAGCTTGGTCAGCATCTCCTGTTCGGAGTTGAAGAAGTCATTGACGACCTTGTAGCCGGTCGCCTTCTCGAAGTTGGCGACCGCCCATGGCTCGTCGGCGCCGTAGCCCTTCCAGTTGAGCACATGCACTTCTTCGGCGGCCTGGGCGGCAAACGTGAATGCTGAGACGAAGACGGCGGTCGCCGTCAGAAAAGCGGTGAGTCTGGGCATGCGCATGTTTTTTCCTCTCATTGTTGGCCCGGTTGATGGGCTTGTTAAGTTGCAGTCGCGTCCTCCCGGCCATGCGCTATCGTTCCTTGATCGCGATGACTTAGGAATTCCTGGATCTCGCTGTCGGTCGGCGCGGACGAGCCGCCATGACGCGTGACGGAAACGGCCGCCGCGGCGTTCGCGTAGCGCGCCGCTTCGCAGGGCGACAGGCCGCGCGACAATGCGCTGACGAAGGCGCCGATATGCGTATCGCCGGCACCATTGGTGTCGACGGCGCTGACCGCGAAGCCGGGGATCGCGTGCGTGCCGCCTTCTGCCAGCCGCACAAGGCAGCCATGCGCGCCGGCGCGGATCACGACGCCCGCGGCTTTTGGGCAGTGTTCGGCCAGAAGCCGGATCGCGACGGTCTGCGCGTCGCCACGGCCGGCTATTGCGGCGGCCTCGTCGGCGTTGCAGCTCAGCCAGTCGGTGCGGGCAAGCACCCTTTCCAGGATCGGGCGCGGAATCTCCCCGATCACAGGCGTCGGATCGAAGACTACGGGAACTTCCTCCGGCAGCGCCTCGATCCAGTCGACGAGCGCTTCGCGGCTGCCAGGGTAGCTCAACGTATAGCCGGAGGTGAAAACCCAATCGCCCGGAATGACTTGGACGGGCACCATCATGTCCGGTGTCAGCACGCTCTCCGCGCCCGGCCATGAGACGAAGGTGCGTTCCGCATCGCTGCTGATCATGGCGACGCAATTGCCGCTGTCCATCAAGGGTGACGGCGGCGTCAGCGTCTCGATGCCTTCAGCGGCGAAAGCCGCGCGCAGGAAGTCGCCGTCTGCCCCGATGCCAAGCTGTCCGCCGAACACCACCTTCATGCCGGTGCGGCTCGCCGCGACCATCATGTTGAAGCCGCCGCCGGCGACGCGCGAATAGCTCGTCGCGGTCTTTTCGCTGCCCGCCGCCGGGAGAGCGTCGATGCGATAGACATAGTCGACCACCGCGCTGCCGACATGAGCGAGGCGCCCGCTCATGCGGCGTCCTCCTTGCCGCCACGGGCCTTCGGCATGCGCGCCGCGACAAGATCATTGGCCAACGGCTCGACCTCCGCGAGATCGATGCCCTTCAGTCCCGCGATTTGATCTTGCGGCAGGCCCGACAGGCCCGAACAGGCGCCCGCCATGCCCGCGGCGATGGCGCCTATGGTGTCGGTGTCGCCGCCGAGATTGGCGCTGATCACTGCCGCTCGCCACGCATCCCCGTTGGCAACCTCCAGCACGGCGAATGCTGCAGGAATCGACTCCTGGCTGGCGACCCCCGTGCCGATCAGGTCAACGATCAACCGGATCGCCTCTTTGTCGCCCTTCCCGCGCACAAGTTCCTGCGCCCAGAGGATGCGTTCGGCGATGTCGCCGCCGGTGACCCAGTGACCGAGCGCGGCACCAAGCTTTGCCGCCGCGACGGCATGGCCGGAAGCAGCGCGCCAGTCGGCGCCCGAAACACCGAGACTGACCGCGGCAGCAACTGCGGCTGCGGAGGCAATCGCAATCGACGTATTGTGCGTAGCCCGGCAGGTTTCCGCGACTTTCGCAACCAGGGCATCGAGCGGCTCCGGGCGGATCATAATGCCGACCGGCGCAATCCGCATCGCGGCGCCGTTGGTGTCGCCAGTTCGCCCCGCTTCTTCCGCCGGCACGCCGTTATTGATGGCGTCGATGGCCCGCTTGGTCGACGGTCCAAGCAGGTCGTAACTGCCACGCGCCTTGACGTCGCGCTCCCAGTCGAGCAGCGCGTTGACCCATCGCGCATGGTCGAAGCGATTCCCGGAGCTGACCAGGATGCGGCCGAGCAGCAGGGCCTGCTCGGTGTCGTCGGTGATGGCACCTGCCGGCAGCCCCTTCGACACCGGATGGTCGACGGCGGGCGCAACGAAACCCTCGACATGGCCATAGAGCTCGGCGATGCGGGCGGGCGACAGAAGCTGTGTCGGCATGCCCAGCGCATCGCCAAGCGCGCCGCCGATCAGCGCGCCCATCGCCCGGTCGATCGCGTCGGCCGCCATGCTCAGAACTCCAGATGCAGCGCGAAATGCGCCGGGTTGAGCAGGCTGGTGACGAATTCGATGGCGCGGCCGTCGGCGGCGCGCGTCAGCCGCCGCGTCCTGAGGAACGGCGTGCCCGGCGCGCAATCGAGGATGGCGGCATCAGCAGCGCTGAGCATCTCGATGTCGACCCACTCCTCGCCATGGTCGGACACCAGCCCTGCCCCGCGCAGCGTCTGGTGCAGCGAGCCTTCGCGAAGCCCGCGCAGCGGCACGTCTTCCAGCTCGGGCGACAGTGGCAGGCGGCTGCGTTCGATCGAGATCGCATGGCCGTCATCGGCATTGGTACGGACGCGATCGACGGCGATGAAAGACGAGCTCTCGACACCGAGCTTTGCCGCGAGCTCGGCATCCTCGATGATCTCGAGCCTAAGCGTCCGGGTTTCGGCATTGGCGCCCGCATTGGCGAGCGCGCGCGACCAGCCGATCGCGTCATCGACCGGCATGCCGTCGAAAGTGACGAAGGACCCGATGCCGACCTTGGTGGTGATGAGGCCGCGGCTTGAAAGCTCTTCCAGCCCTTTGCGAACCGTGTTGCGGCTGACCGAGAAGCGCTGGACGAGCTCGTTCTCGCTCTGCAGGCGATCGCCGAAGCCGAGCACGCCTGAGCGGATCTCGTGCTCCAGAACCGTCGCGATCTGCTCGGGCTTGCCCGTGCCGGGAGTGAGTTGCGTCGCGCGACGGGCCATATGGATACCTGTTCAATGAACCTGTATAGTCCTGTTCATTATCGTATCTGAGACGAAGCGTCAACGGCCAAGTCCCGCATGTCCCGATTGTTTTGCGCTGCACCTCGTTTGCCTGCAGGCATCCTCATAGTGACGCGAGAGGGGCGCTCTCATATGCTCCGAAACGAACCTTCTGATCTCCGGAGCAATGGACGATGGTCAACTTCCTGCCGCTGAAAAAGGCCGTTGCGGAGACTCTGCACGATGGCGATTCGGTCGCCTTCGAGGGCTTCACCCATTTGATCCCGACCGCCGCGGCCCATGAGGCAATCCGCCAGGGCTTTCGCGACCTGACGCTGATCCGCATGACGCCCGACCTGATCTACGATCAGATGATCGGCATGGGCATGGCCAAGAAGATCGTCTTCTCCTATCTCGGCAATCCCGGCGTCGGCCTGCTCAGGCGCGTTCGCGACGCCATCGAGAATGGCTTTCCGCGGCCGATCGAGGTCGAGGAGCACAGCCACGCCGGCATGGCCAGCGCCTATGAGGCGGGTGCCGCCGGCCTGCCCTGCGCGGTGTTCCGCGGCTATCGCGGCGCCGGCCTTGCCGCGGTCAATGCAAACATCAAGTCCATGACCTGCCCGTTTACCGGCGAGGTGCTGGCCGCCGTTCCGGCGATCCGGCCCGACGTCACCTTCATCCACGCGCAGAAGGCCGACCGCAAAGGCAATGTGCTGGTCGAAGGCATCATCGGCATCCAGAAAGAGGCCGTGCTCGCCGCCAAACGCGCGGTGGTGACCGTCGAGGAAGTGGTCGACAGTTTCGACGATCTCCACCCCAATCTCACCGTGCTGCCGAATTGGACGATCGCGGCAATCTCGATCGTGCCGGGCGGCTCGCATCCCTCCTACACGCATGGCTATTACGAGCGCGACAACTCCGCCTATCTCGAATGGGACGAGATCGCCGCCGACCGCGACCGCTTTCAGGCATGGATGCAGAAGAACGTCATCGAGAGCAGCGCAGACGACTTCGCTGCTCGCGTCGAGCATCTGAGGAAAGCCGCATGAGCGAGATCGATTTGGGCTTCACTCCCAACGAGATGATGACGATTGCCGCGAGCCGCGCGCTGAAGAACGACGATGTCTGCTTTGTCGGCATCGGGGCGCCGTCGGCCGCCTGCAATGTCGCGCGGCTGACCCATGCGCCGGACATCACGCTGATCTACGAGAGCGGCACCATCGGCACCGCGCCCCACATTTTGCCGCTGTCGATCGGCGACGGCGAATTGTGCGAGACGGCGGTCACCACCGTCGCGGTGCCGGAGATGTTCCGCTATTGGCTGCAAGGCGGCCGCATCTCGATAGGCTTCCTAGGCGCCGCCCAGCTCGACAAATTCGGCAACATCAACACTACGGTCATCGGCGACTATGCGCATCCCAAGACGCGGCTGCCCGGCGGCGGCGGCGCGCCGGAAATCGCCACCTCCTCGCGAGAGGTCTACATCACCATGGCGCAGTCGAAGCGCGGCATGGTCGAAAAGATCGACTTCTTCACCTCCTTCGGCCATGGCGAGGGTGGCGACCATCGCAAGCGGCTCGGCATCGACACCGCCGGTCCGAGCTTGCTGATCACCGACCTCGCCGTCTGGAAGCCGGACCGTGTCACCAAGGAATTCACCGTCGTGTCGCTGCATCCCGGCGTCACCCGCGAAGAGGTGCAGGCGACCTGTGGCTGGGAAGCAAAGTTTGCCGAGGCGCTTGACGAGACGCCGGCGCCGACGGAACTCGAGCTGAAGACATTGCGCGATTTGCAGGCGCGCACCAAGGCCGCGCATGCGGGTACCGCCAAAGGGAAAGCTGCATAATGACTGATGCCTTCATCTGCGACTACATCCGCACGCCGATCGGCCGTTTTGGCGGCGCGCTATCCTCGGTGCGAGCCGACGATCTCGCCGCCATTCCGCTGAAGGCGTTGGTCGAGCGCAACCTGGGCGTCGACTGGGCCGCGGTTGACGACGTCGTCTTTGGCTGCGCCAACCAGGCCGGCGAGGACAACCGCAACGTCGCCCGCATGGCGCTGCTGCTGGCCGGCCTTCCCCAGGACATTCCGGGTTCGACGGTCAATCGGCTGTGCGGCTCGGGCATGGATGCCGTCACCATCGCCGCCCGAGCCATCAGGGCCTGCGAGGCCGAGCTGATGATTGCCGGCGGGGTGGAATCGATGAGCCGCGCGCCCTTCGTCATGCCGAAGGCCGACACCGCCTTCTCGCGCAATGCCGAGATCTACGACACCACCATCGGCTGGCGCTTCGTCAACCCGCTGATGAGGAAGCAGTGCGGCGTCGATTCCATGCCGGAGACCGGCGAGAACGTCGCCGAGGAGTTTTTGGTCAGCAGAGCCGACCAGGACGCCTTTGCCGCGCGCAGCCAGGACAAGGCTGTTGCGGCGCAGGCCAATGGCCGGCTGGCGAAGGAGATCACGCCGGTGGCGATCCCGCAAAGAAAAGGCGAGCCAATCGTCGTCTCGAAGGACGAGCATCCCCGCGCCGGCACGACCATCGAGGCGCTGGCCAAGCTGCCGACGCCGTTCCGCCAGGGCGGCACCGTGACTGCCGGCAACGCCTCCGGCGTCAATGACGGTGCTGCCGCGCTGATCATCGCCTCCGAAGCGGCGGCCAGGAAACATGGCCTGACGCCGATCGCCCGCATTCTCGGCGGTGCTGTTGCCGGCGTCGCGCCGCGCATCATGGGTATCGGTCCCGCGCCGGCAACCAAAAAGCTCTGCGCCCGTCTCGGCTTGAGGCCTGACCAATTCGACGTCGTCGAGTTGAACGAAGCCTTCGCCTCGCAAGGCATTGCCGTGCTGCGCGAACTCGGAATTTCCGAGCAGGCGGAGCATGTGAACCCCAACGGCGGCGCGATCGCGCTCGGTCATCCGCTTGGCATGTCGGGCGCGCGCATCACCGGCACGGCGGCGCTGGAGCTGCGCGAGCGCGGCGGCCGCTACGCGTTGGCCACGATGTGCATCGGCGTCGGCCAGGGCATTGCGATTGCACTGGAACGGGTCTGACGACTCGGTCCGCTCAGTAAGGCAGGCCGACATTGTTCTCCGCCAGCGCGGTCGAGGCGGCATTGATGTGTACGAGATAATCGAGGCCGGCTTCCTGGATGCGCTGGCCGAACTCACCCGTCTCGGGGAAGCGGTGCAGGATCGTCGTCATCCACCAGGAGAAGCGCACCGCCTCGCAATCGATTGCGATGCGTCGTCCTCGAGCCCGGTCCGGTATCGGGTGGTATTGTTTGCGTCATCGCCCATGGAGATGCTTTCCCTCAGGCAACGACGCGACGAAGGCGCGGATCAGGGCGACGACCGCGTCGGGCTGCTCGATGCAGGGTATGTGCCCGGCGCCGCGGATCAGCTCGAAGCGCGCGCCGGGGATCAGGTCGGCAAGCGAGCGCACGAGATCGGGCGGCGTCGAGCCGTCCTGGTCGCCGACGATGCAGAGCGTCGGCACCGCGATGCGGCGCGCGCTGTCGGTGAAATCCGCGTCGCGAACCGCCATACACGTGCCGATGTAACCCGGCAGCGCCTGCCTGGTCAGCATGTTGCGGCAACCGGCAAGCTCGGCGGCGCGGTTGGCATGAAAATCCGGCGTGAACCACACCTTCATGATGCCATCGGCAATCGCCTCGATGCCGTCACGCTCGACCGTCGCGATGCGGCTGTTCCAGCTCTCGGGGGTGCCTATTTTGTGCGCGGTGTCGCTGAGGATCAGCGCTTCGACGAGTTCGGGCCGCCGTGCATAGAACCCCTGCGCGACCATGCCGCCGACCGACAGGCCAAAAAGCACGACCTTCTGGAAGCCGAAGCAATCGATGAGCGCGCTCAGATCGTCGACATGGTCGTCGATCGAGCGCACGCCGCTGCCGATGTCGGAAAGTCCGTGGCCGCGCTTGTCATAGACGAGCATCGGCATCTCACCGGCAAGCCGTGCGACGACATCGTCCCAGATCCGCAAGTCGGTGCCGAGCGAATTGATGAAGATGATCGGGCGCGCAGCAGCCGTCCCGGCGATAAGGCGATGGTGCAACGCAATGCCGCCGATACTGACGAATGGCACGATCTCGATCCTCCAAACCAACATTGCACCAGTTGTCTAGATCGGTAAACCGAAGGCTACTCTGGACGGTGCACGCCGCCTTGGATCTTTTGAGGGGGCGTTTGGCGATCCGCCTCCGGGGTCGAGACCAGCAGGGCGGCGGCGGCATTCGCGGCGGCGATGGCGGCCTCGGTGGGCTCGCCGCGAGCAAGTGCAGCCGCAAAGGCACCGACGAATTCATCACCGGCGCCATGGGTGCTGACCACCTTCACCGGAATGGCAACGAGCGCCAAGGCGCGGCCATCGCGGTCGTCATAGGCGACGCCATCGCCGCCGGCGGTGACGATTGCGGCCGGACAAACGATTGCCAATTGCCGCGCTGCCTCAGCTGCGCCTTGAAGCGTGTCGACGACCGGAATGCCGGCCAGGAACTCCGCCTCTATGGCGTTGGTGATCACGATGTCGACGAGCCCGGTGAGTTCGGCGGGCAGCGGCCGGGCCGGCGCCGCGTTGAGCACGACGCAGCAGCCGTGAGCCTTCGCCGCGCGCGCGGCAGCGATGTTGGCGATTTCCGGAACTTCGTTCTGCAGCAACAGCACCGAAGTCTGCGCGAGCAGACCGGCGGCCGCCGCGACATCCTTTTCGCCGAGTGTCAGATTGCTGCCGGAAACGATCACCGCGCCGTAGTCGCCATCGTCGTCGAAGATGGCCACGCTCATGCCTGATCGGATCCCCGGTTCTGTTCGCACGAAGCGGTGATCGACATTGCTGCGGCTGAGATTGGCGAGCAGCGCGCGGCCGAAATCGTCGTCGCCGACGGCGCCGATCATCGCCGACCTCGCCCCCGCGCGCGCCGCCGACAGGGCCTGATTGCCGCCCTTGCCGCCGCATTTCGGCTGCCAGCCGAAACCGGTCACCGTCTCGCCCTTGCGCGGACGATCCGGTGCGTCGACCAGGATGTCGTAATGCAGGCTGCCGAACACGACCACCACCCCCGCTGAAGCAACGCTCATCCGCGATGATCTTTCATCTGTTCTTGTCCTGGCGTTTCGACGTCACTGCCGACATGGTGCGGCCGAGATTGTGCTCCGCCGCCTGATAGTCGCGCTGCGCCACCGCGACGAACAGCGCATCCAGGATGTTGAGCTGGGCGATACGGGCGGCCGCATTCTCGCCCATCAGCGGCGACCCCCGCGCGGTCGAGCAGAGCACGACATCCGCCTCGGCTGCCAGTGGCGAGTTGGCGTAGTTGGTTACGGCAAGCGTGCGGGCGCCGTTCTTTCTGGCGAGTTGAACGGCATCAATCACCGCGCTGCTGTTGCCGGAATGGGAAAAGCCGACGGCAATGTCTTCGGCGCCGAGGAGCGAGGCCGACATGAGCATCATGTGGGAATCGTCGTAAACCGCCGCGCGGATGCCGATGCGCAGGAACTTGTGCGAGACGTCCCGGGCAATCTGAGCTGAGCCGCCGACGCCGTAGAAGTCGCGATTTCTGGATCGATAAATGAGGTCGGCGGCCCGGTCGAAATCGCCGATGTCAAGGATCGCGAGCGTTTCCTCCAGCGCCTGTATGGAAGTGCGGAAGACCTTTTGCACGATCTCGGCCGAACTATCGTCGACGGAGAGTTCCCGGTGCATCTCGGCGGTCGGCGAGCGGCTGTATTCGCAGACTGCCGTCCGGAAGTCGCGATAGCCGGAGAAGCCCAGCTTCTTGGCGATCTTCACCACCATCGCCTCGGAGACGCCGGCCTCGTCAGCGATCTCTTTCAAAGGGATCGTCTCGTCGAAACCGCGGCGGCCGAACACGGTTTCCACCACCTTTGCCTCCAGCGGTGTGAGATGCGGCATCATCATGCGGATGCGCGGCCCCACAGCTCGGAGATCCGCGGACGTCATCCTGCATTTGCTCCGAGCAGGATTTCTTGGACGACAGCCTGAGAGGCAACCGCGTCCTGTCCGTCGAGGGCAGCCGCCAGCCGATTGTCCTGCCCCAGCCGCTCGACGACCCGCAACATGCGCTTGACGGTCGCGATGTTGACCTCGCATTCGCGCACCGGGTCGAGACCGGTCATGTCCGGAAAGGTGTCGAAATAGATGGCACCGGCGTAGCCGTCCCTGCGTATCTGGCGCAGCAGCTCGATCGTCTGCAGCGTGTGCACGGCGCCGACCATCAGGCCGTCGTCGCGCTTGGCGTAGCCATCGTTGAGATGAACGCCGAGCAACCTGCTGTGACGGGCGACAAGAGCGGCGGCAAAGGCCGGTTGCTCGTCGGCATAAAGAACATGCGCGAAGTCGAGAGTGACGCCCAGATTGGGCAGGCCGGCCTCGCGGATCGCCAGCAACGTGGTCGCGGCATCCGGCATCAGTGAATAGGAGCGCGGCTCGTTCGGCTTATATTCGAGACTGATGGCGCAATCGGGGTCATGCGCCGCAACTTCACGAATACCGTCGATTTCGTGTTGCCAAAGCGTCGCGTAGTCGGCCTGGAAAGCGTAGTCGAAACCATCCTGCCCCAGCCACAATGTCATGAGACTGGCGCCCGCCTCTTGCGCCGCATCGATGCCAGCCTTGGTAAGGTCGATGGCTTCACGCCGCACTGCCGGATCGGGATTGGTGAACGCGCCGAGCTTGAAGGCGGGATTAGAGTAGTAGCGCATCGCGAAGCCATTGATGGAAAGCCCAAGATCGCCAAGCCTCCGTGCGATTTCCCTGGGGTTTTCACCGATATGGTCGGGATAGTTGAGATCGAGATCGGTGAGCCCCTCGACCTTGGCCGCCCGCGCCGCCATCTGCAGCACCGAGGGCTTCCCGGTAAGCCCGGCCCACTCCGCCTCAGGCCGCGAGGCGAAGGAATTGAGACGGGTGGCAAAACGGTGGGATGTCATTTGGGATCCTTGGGATGCCTGAGACTTCACATGGAAAAATGATTTTGTAAAGTTCTCTGGTGAGCTGTACAGGCTGGTTGCCCTGGTTGGCATGCGCTGATTGTTCTGGCATTACCGGGTTCGAGAACCATTCCGACGGGCAGCAATGACCTCGAAACGCAACGTCCTTTTCATGATGTGCGACCAGCTGCGGTTCGATTATCTGAGCTGCGCCGGGCACAAGAGCCTGACGACGCCGAACATCGACCGGCTCGCCAGCCGCGGCGTGCGTTTCACCAATGCCTATGTGCAATCGACGGTCTGCGGCCCCTCGCGCATGAGCGCCTATACCGGCCGCTACGTCCGCTCGCACGGCTCGACGCATAATGGTGTGCCGCTCAGGGTCGGCGAGCCGACGCTGGGCGACCATCTGCGCGAGGTCGGCGTGCGTTGTGCGCTCATCGGCAAGACACATATGAAGGCCGACGAGGAAGGCATGGAGCGCCTCGGCATCGCCAAGGATTCCGTCATCGGCGTGCGTGTCGCGGAATGCGGCTTCGAGCCGTTCGAGCGCGATGACGGCCTGCACCCCTCGACCAGCTACGACCCCGATCCGGTCTACGACACCTATCTGCGCCAGCACGGCTTCGAGGCCGAAAATCCTTGGGAGCACTGGGCGAATTCCGGCGAAGGCGAGAATGGCGAGAATTTCAACGGCTGGCTGCTCGTCCATGCCGACAAGGCGGCGCGCATTCCGGAGGAGCATTCCGAGACGCCTTACATGACGCGCCGCGCCATGCGCTTCATCGAGGACGCCGAGGCCAAGGGCGAAGCCTGGTGCGCGCATCTTTCCTACATCAAGCCGCACTGGCCTTATATCGTGCCGGCGCCCTACCATGCCATGTACGGCAAGGCGGAGATTCAGCCGCCCGTTCGCAGCGAAGCCGAGCGCGTCTCGCCAAACCCGATCTTCGAAGCCTTCCAGCACGAGCGGTATTCGAAGAACTTCTCGCGCGATGAGGTCCGCGAAACGGTCGTTCCCTGCTACATGGGCCTGATCAAGCAGATCGACGACCAGCTCGGCCATTTGTTCGACTTCATGGAGAAGCGCGGCCTATTCAAGAACACGCTTGTCGTCTTCACTTCTGACCATGGCGACTATCTCGGCGACCATTGGCTCGGCGAGAAATACCTGTTCCACGACGTCGCGGTGAAGGTGCCGATGATCGTCTACGATCCTCGTCCGGAAGCCGACGTCACAAGAGGAACCACGTCGGACGCGCTGGTCGAGATGATCGATCTCGCGCCCACCTTCCTCGATTATTTCGGCGGCGAGCCCAAGCCGCATGTCCTCGAAGGCCGCTCGCTGCTGTCGCTGACTTCGGGTGAGCGGAAGAGCCTGCGCAACTATGCCATCAGCGAATATGACTACAGCGGCGATGCGGCGCGGCTGAGACTCGCCATGCCGGTGTCGGGCTGCAAGCTCTACATGATCACCGACGGCCGCTCCAAACTCGTCCATGGCGAAGGTGTCGAGCCGATGTTCTTCGATCTCCAGAACGACCCCGGCGAATTGCGCGACCTCGGCCGCGAGCCGTCGGCCGCTGGCGACATCGAGAGGCTGCGCAAAATGCTGATGCGCTGGCTGGCGCTGCCCAACAACCGCATCACCGTCCCCGACGAGTGGCTGACGGAGATCGACGACAAGGTCGGGCATTTCGACCCGATCATCGGCTCCGGCGTGCTCATCGGCTACTGGGACGAGGCCGAACTCGCCGAACAGCTGGAGGCGCGTCGCCGCTGGCTGACGCGCCGGGGCAACTAGCTTTCGTTACCCGAGTGTCAGCCCCGCCTTCTTCGCTTCCTCGCGCAGGAAGGGCAGCCCCACCTCGATGACGTCGCGCGGGTCGTCCGCCACCGGGCGCCATACCGCGAGCCCCCCGGCGATGTCGACGTCGACATGGTTCATGCTTTCGAGCGTGATCGGGCCCTCATAGCCGATGTCGGCGATCGCCTTCATGCAGGCTGCCCAGTTCAGCATGCCGCGCCCCGGCACGCCGCGATTGGCCTCCGACACATGGACATAGCCGAGGAAGGGCGCCGCCGCCTCGAAGCCGGCCGCGAAGCTCTCTTCCTCGATATGCATGTGGTAGGTGTCGAGATGGATGAAGATGTTGTCGGCGCCGATGCGCTCGATGATGCGCGCCGCGTCGATGCCGCGGTTGATCAGATGCGTCTCGTAGCGGTTGCAGGGTTCGATGCCGAGCTTCAGGCTGCGGGCCTTCGCCGACTTTGCCGCCCGTTCGAGGAAGCGGCACATGCCGTCGATCTCCCGCTGCGTCGGCGCCCGGCCGGTGGTCTTGCCGATCGTGCCATAGGTGACGCCGCCGAGCGCCTCGGCGCCCACCTCGTTGCAGACATTGAAGGCCGGCTGCAGGAAATCGAGTGCCTCTTCCGGCCGCTCCACCACGTCGAGTGCGCGCGGCAAGCCGAGCGACGGAATGAGCTGCACGCCATAATGGTTTGCAAAACCGCGCGTGCGCTTGGTGTCGATCTCCTCGGGTCTGAGCAGCGGGATCTCCATCAGGCCGATGCCGAGCTCCTTCAGCCGGTCCATCTGCGGCTCGATGCGGGCCAGATCCCAGACCGGGGCGATGGCGAAAGTGTGCAGTCCGAAAACATTCATATCAGCCTCGTTGCTCGTGCGCCGCCGCGGCGGCCGTGTCGCCGCCGCCGACGATGCGGCTGACGACTTCGTTCATGTTGGTTTTGGCGGTGACGAGATCGGCATCCGCCCTGCCGTGGCGCAGCACGACGATGCGGTCGGTGACCGACAGCACGTCATTCAGCCGGTGCGAAATCAAAATGACGGCGATGCCTTCAGACTTCAGCCGCCGGATGAGATCGAGCACGCTCTGCACCTCGCGCACGGCGAGCGCCGCCGTCGGCTCGTCCATGATGACGAGCTTCGGGTTGAAGGTGAGCGCCCGCGCAATCGCCACCGTCTGCTGCTGGCCGCCGGAGAAGGAGCCGACGGAACGACTGATCGACGGCAGGTGCGCCCCGAGCCGCTCGATCATCCGCGCCGCCTGCCGATCCATCTCGGTCTTGTCGACAAAGCCGGGGAAGAGGCCGAGCAGCCTTTTCGTCGGCTCTCGGCCAAGGAAGATGTTGGAGGCCACGTCCTGCTGCTTGGCCAAGGACAGATCCTGGTAGATCATCTCGATGCCGAGCCGGCGCCGCTGGCCGGGATCGAGAGCGAGGATGTCCTTGCCGTCGAACTCGATCGAGCCGGTGTCGGCGCGGTAGATGCCGGTGATGGTCTTCATCAGCGTCGACTTGCCGGCGCCGTTGTCGCCGACCAGCCCGACCACCTCGCCGGCCGCGACCGACAGGTCGACGCCATGCAGCACGTCGACCGCCCCGAAGCTTTTGCGGATCTTATGGAGCGAAAGCAGTGTCATACGCGCGACTCCTTCCGCACCTGATACTGGTCGATGAAGACCGCGAGGATCAGCACCGCGCCGATCGCCATCTGCTGGTAGTAGGACTGCACCGCAAGCAGCGTCAGCCCGTTCTGCAGCACGCCCATGATCAGCGCGCCGATCATTGTGCCGAGGATCGAGGCGCGGCCGCCGAACAGATTGGTGCCGCCGATGATCGCCGCGGTGATCGCGGTGAGTTCGTAGTTGATGCCGGCGGTCGGGTCGCCCGCATTGACGCGGGCGGTGAACAAGAGACTGGCAAGCCCGGCAAGCGCGCCGGAGAGCGTGTAGATGATGCGGCGATGCTGCTCGACGCGGATGCCGGCGGCGCGCGCCGCGCCTTCGCTGTCGCCGAGCGCCAACGTGTGGCGACCGAAGCGCGTATAGGCAAGCACCGTATGCGCGACGATCGCCGTCAGCACGAAGATGAAGACGGGCATCGGAATGCCGAGCGGCCTCCCTTGTCCGATATAGACGATCTCCGGCGGCAGGCCGTAGATCGCCCTGCCCTGTGAGATGACGAGCGCCAGCCCGCGCGCAAGGCCCAGCATGCCGAGCGTGACGATGAAGGCGGGCACGAAGGCGCGGGTGACCAGTTGGCCGTTGATGTGGCCGGCGATACTTCCGGCCAGAATGCAGGCGATCACCGCGAACACCGATGGCCAGCCGAGGTTGACGGCAACGAAGGCTCCCGCCACGCCGGCGAGCCCCATGACCGATCCAAGCGACAGATCGAGCCCACCGGAACCGATGACGAAGGTCGCGGCGATCGCCAGCACGCCGATCGTCGACGTCGCGAGCAGGATGTTGAGAAAATTGCTGAGCGACAGGAAGAAAGGCGACAGAAGCGCCATCGCCGCGCTCAGCAGCACAAGCACCAGCAGCGACTCCAGCCTGATGTGGAGCCTCTCGACGGATGCGCGCTGCACCCGAGCCCAAAACCCGGGCTGCGCCGTTTCGGAAGCCATGGTTTTCACCCTTCTGGGTAGGGAAGTAGGGGAATAGGGAAGTGAGCGGGAGAGAGCCGGGTCTTGGAAGTGCAAACCTTCCTCCTCCTACTCCCCTACGGACCTACTCCCTTCTCTTACTTCACATATTGCAGCATCGGCTCCTTGCCGGCGTCGAGCACGTCCTTGGTCAGCACCAGGGTGGGCACCGCGATGCTTTCCTCGACCTTCTCGCCAGCCAGCGCCTTCTTGACGTTCTCGACCGCCTGCTTGCCGACGAGATAGGGAAGCTGGGCGACGGAAGCGTTCAGACGGCCTTCCTTGATCGATTTCACCGCGTCGACATTGCCGTCCACGCCGATGATCGTCACCTGCTCGCCCTTGCCGGCGGCGTAGACCGATTCCACGGCGCCCAACGCCATGCCGTCATTGGCGCAGAAGATGGCAACCAAATCGGGATGCGCCGTCAGTGTGTCGGTGGCGATCGAGGCCGCCTTGCCACGATCCCAGTCGCCCGGCAGCGAGGCGACGACCTCGAGCCCCGGCGCCAGTTCCTTGAGCTTGTCGGCAAAGCCCTTGGCGCGCTTCTCGCCGGTGATGTTGCCGGAGAGACCCTCGATCACCAGCACCGGACCCTTGGCGTCCTTGCCAAGCTTGGAGACGAGATATTCGGCCCCTTGCGCACCCGCGGCGACGTTGTCGGAACCGATATGGAAGGTGACCTTGACGCCTTCCTTGTCGAGAACCGCCTGGTCGAGATTGTTGTCGAGATCGACGATCTTGATGCCGGCATCCTGCGCCGATTTCAGGCAGGGCAAGAGGTTGGTCGAGTTGATGGCGGCGGTGATCATCGCCACCGGCTTGCGCTCGAGCATCGTGTTGCAGAGGTTAAGCTGCGGCTCGGCCGCCTGGTCGCTTTCGGCCGCCTGCTGGAAGTATTTCACGCCGGCTTCCTTGGCGCCGTCGGCGACGCCCTGCGCCATCGCGCCCCAGAACGGATTGGCCAAGGTCTTCATCAGCACGCCATATTCGCCGTCCTCGGCCTTAGCAGTGCCGACCGCGGCAAAGGTAAGCGCCACGCCCAATGCGAGAGTAAATCGATTTATCTTTGTGGAAAGCGATGTCATTCCGTCCTCCGTTTGTTTGCGCCGGATGCCTCGGCCAGGGCCGGCACTCTTCTTCCGTTTTCGACAATGGGGGTTATTGTCGGTCTCCTCCCCCGGAATGCGGGACGCTGCCTGGCGAGCCAACGGATTCCCGCATGAACACCTTGCAAGGTTCGAGCCGCGCCCTCGGCGGACCGCGCTCGCCTTCGATCCTGCGAAACAAAACCTCCATTGCGTTGGCGGCGATCTCGCGCACCGGCTGCACCACCGCGGCGATCGCCGGCCATGTCACCTGCATCCATTCGGCGTCGTCGAAGCCGACCAGCGAGATGTCGTTTGGGCAATGCCAGCCGCGCCGCCGAAATTCCGAAAGCGCCACCAGCGTGCCCTTGAGGAAGAGCGAATAGACCGCCGTAGGCCTGTCGCCGCCGTCTTCCCGCTGGCTGAAATAATCGCGAAGCAGCGTCCGCAAGGGCCCGACATCGCTTTCGCAGAGTACGACGTCGACCCTGATGTCGGGCGCAAGCTCAACTGCCATCTTGCGAAACCCTTCGAGCCGGGCGCGCACGGTCGCCGCCTGCTGGCCGAGACCGACCACAAGAACATGGCGATGGCCCTGGCTGACCAGCGCGCGCGCCACCTCGGCGCTTGCCGCCGCGCTGTCGGCCGAAACCGTGTCGAAGGCGTCATCGGCAAGCACGCGGTCAATCAGCACCCCTGTCATGCCGTTCGCTTTCATGAAACCGGCCGCCGGTCCGTGCTCGTTTCGCACCGGCGCCAGTACGACGCCGGCAACGCGCCAGTCATGCATGCGGGCGAGGATCTCCTTCTCACGTTGCTCCGATTCCCGGCTGGAGGCGGCGACCAGCGTATAGCCGCGTTGCTCGGCGAGGCCTTCGAGCTCGCTCACCATCTGGCCGAAGAACTCGCTTTCGAACTCCGGCATGATGGCGCCGATGATGCGACGCTTGGCCCTGCGCATATCCGAGGCGAGCGGATCGACGCGGTAGCCCAGAAGCTCGACGGCATCGAGGACGCGCTGCGCGTTTTCCGGTTTTACCGTGGTGACGCCGGAAAGAACCTTGGAAACAGTGGCCGCCGACACGCCCGCCTGGCTTGCCACATCGTGGATCGACGCGCGCCGCTGCTGGGCCTGCTGTTGCGCCATTAATCTTCTCCCGGAGGCGAGTGGTCGCCCTCTCGTTAACATAATCGATAAATCGATTTTTCGCTGTTGTAAATCGTTTCATCGGGAGTAAAAACGCTGATATGATTGGTGCGATCCAATCGCGCCGGGAGGAAAATCATGTCCAACAAAGCCTCGCCGCTGGTAATCAGCGCACCCGAACCGCGCACGCTCGACCTGATCTTCACGCCGCCGCAGCTGGCGCGCTTCCGCAAAAGATATCGCATCGTCGAGACAACGCCGGAAGGCGTCTCGGAGTTGCCGACAGATGTGCTGGCCGAAGCCCGCTACATCGTCGGCCAGCCGCCGATCACCCCTCAGACGCTGGAGAGGTTGAAAGCGCTGCGCTGCATCTTCAACGTCGAGACCAATCTCATCAACAACATTCCCTATGAGACGCTGTTTGCCCGCGGCATTCACGTCGTCACCACCGGCCTGGTGTTCGCGGAGCCGGTGGCGGAACTGGGCCTTGCCATGGCGCTAAACCTGGCGCGCGGCATCGTCGATGCCGACCTCGCCTTCCGGCAAGGCAAGGAACTATGGGGCGGTGACGGCAACCAGACGGCGCGACTCCTCTCAGGTTCGGATGTCGGCATCATCGGCTTCGGCGATCTTGGCCGCGCTCTCAATCGGCTGCTGACCGGCTTCCGAACGCGCACTAGAGTCTTCGATCCCTGGCTACCGCCTTCCGTGCTGGTGGAGCATGGCGTCGAGCCGGCCTCGCTCGAAAGGGTGCTGTCGGAAAGCGATTTCGTTTTCGTCGTCGCCTCGGTGACCAGCGAGAACCAGGGTTTTCTCGGCGCCGACGCTTTCGCCAAGATGCGCCAGGGCGCCGCTTTCATCCTGCTCAGCCGCGCCGGCGTCGTCGATTTCCCGGCGCTGATGGAAGCGGTCAAAAGCGGCCATGTCGTTGCGGCCAGCGACGTGTTTCCCGAGGAGCCGCTGGCGAAGGACCATCCGGTGCGCTCGCTTTCCGGCTTTCTGCGCTCAGCCCACCGCGCCGGCGCGCTCGACGTTGCCTTCAAGCGCATGGGCGACATGGTGCTGGAGGACATGGACCTCGTCGACCGCGGTCTGCCGCCGCTGCGCTCCAAGCGCGCCGAGCGCGAGACCGTTTCACGGATGCGCTCCAAGCCGGTCGACAGGAACTGATCGCCCCTCGTCGCCTGGAACGTAACATTCCTGCTAATGATTGCCGCCCGTGGTGTAGTGCAACCAAACTTAACGTCCGGACCACGGAGAGTTTTCGGCCCTCTCGGTACCATTTTTCTTCAGAATTTTTTTCTGCATTTCACGGGAATAGAGGAACTTTGATCCGGACCTTCCGTTGATGACACGATCGTTTCTCGAACGATCCGGAGAAACAGGAGGTTATGTCATGAACATCAAGATGATCTGCCTTGGCGCAATGACCCTTTCGATGGTTGCCGGCTCGGCTCTCGCCGCTGGCGAAACCGGCACGTCGGCGCTGGATGACCCGGCCAAGATGCAGCCCTTCTACACCGACTCCAGCATGAAGACGATGGTCAGCAAGGACGCCTTCGTGAAGGCGTGGAAGGCAATGTCGCCGGAGGACCAGACCGCGATGATGACGGCTTGTGAGGACGAGGCCAAGAACGCCAATGCAGCCAACAGCCATCCGGAGTTCTGCAGCAGCGTCAAGGAGAACGGCGGCAGCAAGTAACCAGTCAGTGCAGCTACCGGCAAAACGGCCCCGTTGTGGGGCCGTTTTTGCGATCCCAGACGAAGGACCGTGACGCACTTTCCCCAGATTGATCAGGCAACCAGATCGCTGCGGTCCGTCTGTTCGAAGCCGTCATTGAAATTCGCCGCGAGCCAGGCGATCGCGCTGGCGACATCGGCGATAGCGAAACGCGCCGCGGTCTCGCCCTGCGGCCTCACGCGGATCGAGATCCCGCCCGCGGCATTGACGGTCTCAAAACCGTTTTCGTCGGACGTGTCGTCGCCGAGGAATACCGGACGCCGTCCGGTGAAAGGTTCAAGCTGCATGAAGCGCCGGATTGCGGCGCCCTTGGCCGCCTCTAGCGGCATCAGTTCGACACCGGCATTGCCGGCAATTACGCGGTAGCCTTTCGGCAGCCGGGCAAGTGCTGTCTCGACCAGCTCCGTCGCGCGGGCCAGCAATTGCGGCGCTGCCCGCGTGTGGATGGCGAGCACCGGCCCCTTGCGCTCCACATAGACGGCCTTGCTTGCCAACTCCAGCTCGATTTCGTCGGCAAGTGCGGCCATATCCGCCGGCTCGTCGGCGGCCTCGATTTGTCCGTCCGGTGTCAGCCTGTGCTCCAGCCCGTAGAGGCCGGCGATCCGCAGCTTCAAAGGCTCGAACAGCCGGTCGACGGCCGCGATAGAGCGGCCGGTGATGAAGGCGAGCGCTCCATCCAGCCGGTGCTCGACCGCTTGCAGCAGCGAACGCAAGTCCGTGCTGACCGCGACGCTATCTGGATGGGCGGCGTGCTCGAGCAAGGTGCCATCGATATCGAGGAAGAGCGCCCACCGGCCTTCGGGGAGCGGTGGGGTCAAATCTGCTTGGATGTTCATCGGAATCCGACTGCCTGTTTGCGTTCGAAGATAGAGACGACATTGTCGCCGTTGGTGTTTGCCGAGCGGTCGGACAAGGCCGTGACGCGGTCGAGCTCGCCGCGCTTCCTCAATCGCGCCGCGTCGAGCAGCATGCTGCCGGCCCAGCGATAGACATTGTTGTCGCGTACGATCTCGCGCATGCGGCGCATGCGCTCGCGCTGCTCGTCGGGCCCCATGACCAGCGCCTGCCGCATGGCTTCGCTCATCATCGCCGCGTCGTAAGGATTGACGATCAGCGCCTCGAGCAGTTCGCGCGAGGCGCCGGCAAACGTGCTGAGCAGGAGCACGCCCTCTTCGTCGTCGCGCGCGGCAACGAACTCCTTGGCCACGAGGTTCATGCCGTCATGCAGGCTGGTGACGAGGCAGATGTCGGCCGCGCGGTAGATCTTGTAGACGTCCCTCTGCGAGTGATGCTCGGCCACGAGCACGACCGGACGATAGCTGCCGTTGCCGTAGCGCTCGTTGAGTCCCTCGGCGAGCCGCTGGCATTCCTCATGCAGGTGCTTGTAGGCCGGCAATGTGCCCCGGCTCGGTGCGGCGACCTGCAGGAACACCGCCTTGCCGATCATTTCAGGGTAGCGGATGAACAGTTCCTCCAGCGCATGGAAGCGGTCGAGAATGCCCTTGGTGTAGTCGAGGCGCTCGACACCGACGCACAGCTTGGCGTCGGCTGGAATCCCGAACCGCTCGCGGATTTGCGCGCGGCATTCCTCGACCGGCGGCAGGCTCTTCAGGAGCTGCACAGGCCATTCGATAGAGATCGGGTAGGCGTGGACCAAAGTCGTCTGGCCGCCATAGGACACCGCGGCATCCGCCCGTTCGATCCGGCTCTCCATGAAGCGGTCGACGCTCTCGGTGAAGTTGTTGGCATGGAACTGGGTGTGGAAGCCGATGATCGAGCTGCCCAGCAGCCCATCCAGGATGCGCTCGCGCCACGGACAGATGCTGAACACTTCCGAGTTCGGCCACGGGATGTGCCAGAAGGTGATGACGATGGCCTCGGGCAGGCGCTCGCGGATCATGCGCGGCAGCAGCGCGAAATGATAATCCTGGACCAGCACGATCGGCCTCTCGTTGCGCGCCTCGGCAACCACCGTTTCGGCGAATTTGCGGTTGACGGCCTCGTAGGCCGCCCAGTCCGACTCGCGGAAGATCGGTCGGGTAAAGGCTATATGGCAGAGCGGCCAAAGCCCTTCATTGGCGAAGCCGAGATAATAGCCCTGATATTCCTCATCGGTCAGCCAGACCCGGCGCAGGGCATAAGATGGATTTTCGGGCGGCACCTGTACCCGGTCGTGGCGGTCGACGACCTGACGATCCGCGCTTCCGCCGCCATAGGCGATCCAAGTGCCGGCGCAGGCGCGCGTGATCGGCTCCAGTGCCGAGACCAGTCCGCTCGCCGGCACGACGAGCTCGACATCGCCGTTCTCGTCCTCATTGTGGATGTAGGGCTCGCGGTTGGAGACGACGATGACCTGTGCGTCCGGCAGATCCTCGGCAAGGATCTTGCGCAGCGTCTCCGGTGACCAGGTGACGAGGGCGGCGTCGACCGACTGCCCGTTCTTCTCGAATTCGCGCAACACCTTGCGTGCGGCTTCCGATGCGACGTCCTCGCCCGCACCGGGCGTGTTCACAGCCGTTGCATGCTGGTGACGGTGCCTGGTTATTGAGACGAAGATCGCGAGAGCGCTGAGTCCGAGACTAGCTAGGATAAGGACCCACAAGAGGCCGACGCCATACTGTGCCATTGATGCCAGGTTGCCTCCGGCTGTCCGCTATTTTGTTTTCGTTCTTGCCGGCTGCGGAGAGGTGTGCCGGTTCCGGTTTGCAAACGCATAGGGCGCTCGTCGGTTCCGACATTTTTCGACTGCCGGATGCATTTGCGGGACTCCGCTCTCGTAACGGTTTTTCCGCCCGGAATTGCGCAAACGACCCGTCTAAGTCCGCACAATCAGCGGCACCAGGCCCTCATGCCGATCGGCGAGGAAGGCAACGACGCGGTCTCCGACACGCTGGAAGGTGAGGTCAATAGTCTCATCGCCGACGGACAGATGCCGGAGCGTGAGCGTGTCGATACCGATAGGCATCCGTGGGCGGGTGACGCGCAACTCGCCTTTCCAGCCGTCGATTTCCAGACCGAGGCAGGCCTGCATCAGCATGAAGGTAGAGCCTGCCGACCAGGCCTGCGGCAGACAGGCGACAGGATAGGCGATCGGCGCCTCGCCTGGCGCCCGGGTGAAGCCGCAGAACAATTCCGGCAGCCGCATATTGAAGTGCACGGCCGACTCGAACGTGCCGCTCATCAGCCGCACGACACTTTCGCGCTCTCCATAGCGCGAGAGGCCGACACCGCAGAGCGCCGTGTCGTGCGGCCAGATCGAGCCGTTATGGTAGGACATTGGGTTGAAGAAGATCGCGTCGTCCGCAAGCGTCCTCAGTCCCCAGCCGGAATGGAAGGAAGCCGACAGCAATTGATCGGCGACAATCTTGGCGCGCTCCGGCTGCGGCAGCCCGGCATAAAGCAGATGCCCCGCATTGGACGTTCGCACCTTGCAGGGCTGGCCTTCGCCGTCGATCGCGATGGCGTAGAAGTTTAGATCCTCGATCCAGAAGTCACGCTCGACGGCGATCCGCATTTCCTCGGCGCGGTTCTCCCAATGTTCGGCATCGGCAAACTCGCCGCGGCGGCGTGCGAGCGCGGCAAGGCCGCGATAAGCGGCAAAAACATAGCCTTGCACCTCGACCAGCGCGATCGGTCCTTTGGGCATGCGGCCGTCGGCATGGAAGACCGAGTCCACGCTGTCTTTCCAGCCCTGGTTGGCGAGGCCGGACTCCGCTGCGCGTTGGTAGGTGACGAAACCCGTTGCCCGGCTTGCCTCTTCCGTCCACTCGGCCGCCGCCTTAAGCGATGGCCAGAGCGTGTCGATGAAGGCCATGTCGCCGGTGCGGTCGGCATAGGCGCAGGCGAGATGAATGTAGAGCGGGGTCGTGTCGACGCCGCCATAATAGCGGCCGAAGGGAAGTTCGCGCAGCGCCGCCATTTCGCCCTTGCGCGTCTCGTGCATGATTTTGCCTGGCTGGGAATCGATGAAGGGCGACGTCTCCGTCGCCTGATGTTCGGCAAGGAACGCCAGCACGCCGCGCGCGAGACCCGGATTGAGCCACAGCATCTGCAAGCCGGAGATCACGCCGTCGCGGCCGAAGGCCGTGGAGAACCACGGGATGCCGGCATAAGGATAAGGCCCGGTAGGAAGCTCGGTGGTAAGCAACGCGACATCCGCGCGGGCGCGCTCGACCCAATCGTTGAAGACGCGACCGGAGCTGTGGACCGTGGCGCCATGCCGGCGCTTGGCGCGCATGGCAAAACGCGCGCGTGCGGCAGCGGCCCGGAACCGGTCGCGATTCGGCGTTTCGGCAACTTCCGGGCCCACTTCGACATAAAGCACCTTGCTGCTGCGCTTGGTCACCGCGATCAGGAAGTCGGCACGACTGTCGCTCAGTTGGTCGGGAGCTTGCGAGAAGGAGATTGCCGACTGGCGCGGCAGGCCGTCGAGACCGTCATAGCCGAGCATAACGGACGCCTTGTCGGTCTTCGCCAGATGGACCGTTCCACGTTTCGGCCGTGTCGAGCCGCGCACCTCGAACATGTCGCGAAAGTCGGCGGCGAAATGCAAGGAGATGGCGATGGTCGAATGCTCGCGGCTGTAGTTGGAAAGCGTGATGCGATCGAATAGCCTGTCCTGCCAGATCAGCCTGACGCGCTCGATATGGATCGCGCCTTGCGGAATGTCGCGGCCGGCGGCGCTCTGTATCGGCAAGTTGGTAAGGTTGCTGGTGAAGAGAACATTGTCCTGGCTGAGCGAGGCGCCGAGCAGCGACATCGGCCTGCCGCCGATCGTCAGGCGGAACTCGGAAAGAACGCGCGTGTCGTCGCGAAAGAAACCGTCGCCGGCGCCCCTGATGTCACCATAGGCGTCGGTGACCGCGAAACAATCGCCCTGTTTGAGCGCGAACAGCCGGTGAGGCTCCCGCGGCGCTGTTTCGTCGAGCGAGGCAAGGGCTACGGCGGGATCGAGCTTGCGCTCGTCGAGCTGCGTCATTCGTCACCTCTTCGCTTGCCCCGCCCAAAAGAGAATGCCGGTCAGGAGGCTCTCGCCTCCTGGATGCCGATCAGGCGCATATAGGCGGCAAGATAGTCGCGCGCCATCCTGGTGGCTGAAAACCGCTTTTCGAAGACCGTCCTCACCTGCCGTCGGTCAAGTTCGAGCAGGGCCGGCGTTGCAGCGACCGCATCATCGACAGAGTCCACGACAAAGCCGGTCACGCCCTGGTCGATGAGCTCCGGCAGGGCGCCGCAGTTCCAGGCGATTACCGGCGTGCCACAAGCCATCGCCTCGATCGGCGCCAGGCCGAACGGCTCCGGCCAGTCGATGGGAAACAGCAGGCCCGCGGCATTGCCGAGAAACTCGGCCTTCTCGTGTTCCGCGATCTCGCCGACATAGTCGACCCGGTCGCCGTCGATGAGCGCCTCGATCTCGTCGTGAAAATAGGCGCGATCGTCATCGCCGATCTTGGCCGCCAGCTTAAGCCTCAAACCGGAACGCCGCGCGATCTCGATCGCTCGATCCGGGCGCTTGTCGCGAGACAGCCGGCCCAGGAAAGCCAAATAGGGTTCCTCGGCCGAGGGATTGTAGGTGGGCTGATACGCATCGACCGGAATCCCGTGATGGATCGTCGCCAGCCAGTTGGCGTCGGGCAATCCGCGCTTCTGGCTGTGCGAGATGGAGATCATCGGAAAGCGCGGGAAGCGCTTGTAGGCCGGCGCCAGGTCGACATAGTCGAGCCGGCCATGCGGGGTCGTCACCGTTCGCCCCGCCATGTGTTCGAAGAATGGAAAATGCACGAAATGACTGAGATGGAAGTGTATGACGTCGAACTCGTCCGCCCGCTCGCGCACCTGGCAAAGCATCGCCATATGCGCCGCAATCTCGGACTTTTTCGGCCGCGGATCGAGACGGATTGCCTGGTCGCGGCCGGGCACCAGCCGCGCCGAGGTCTCACTGTCGCCGCTGGCGAACAGGGTCACTTCGTGCCCGACTTCCACCAGCGCTTCGGTGAGATAGGACACGATCCGCTCGGTGCCGCCATATAGTTTCGGCGGCACGGATTCGTAGAGCGGCGCGACATGAGCGATGCGCATGGTTCCCTCAAACGGTTGATGGGAACCAAAATGCGTCAGCCGCCAGATCGTTCCTGCCCGATTGTCGCAGGCGAGGCCTCGAGCTTCGGCCAATCAACTCATCCAGTTGCCGCCGTCCACATTGAGCGTCTGCGCCACGACGTAGTCGGCCTCGCTCGATGCCAGGAAGACGGCCGCACCCCGGTAATCGTCGGGATCACCCATGCGCCCCGCCGGCACCGCCAGCCCGACCTGCCGCTTCTTCTCGCCGATCGGCAGGTTCTCGTAACGCGCGAACAGGGCGTCGACCTGGTCCCACATCGGTGTGTCGACCACACCAGGCGCGATGCCGTTGACGTTGATGCCGTGCTTGATCAGCGCAAGGCCGGCCGATTGCGTGATGCTGATTACGGCGGCCTTGGTGGCGCAATAGACGGCGACCAGCGCCTCGCCGCGCCGTCCCGCCTGCGAGGCCATGTTGATGATCTTCCCCTTGCGCCCTTGGGCGACCATGCGCTTGGCCACCGCCTGCAGCGTGAACAACAGCCCTTTCACATTGACCGAGAACTGCAGGTCGAAGCTCTTCTCCGAAATCTCGAGAAGCGGCCCCATGTCGAAGACGGCGGCATTGTTGACCAATATGTCGATCCCGCCATGCGTCCTCGACACCGAAGCGACCATCGCGTCGATCGAGGCGAGGTCGCGCACGTCGAGTTGCAGAGCGGTAGCTTTGCCTTCGAGCTCGCGCGCAAGCGCTTCCGCCTTGTCTACTGCCATATCGGCGATCACGACATGGGCGCCTTCGGCGGCGAAACCGCGCACGATGGCTGCACCGATGCCTTGCGCGCCGCCAGTGACGACGGCGACCTTGTCCTTGAGTTTCATCGCAATTCTCCTGTCTCAGCGCCCTAAGCTCAGCGCCATCTCAGCGTGTGGTATAGCCGCCGTCGATGACTAGCACCGCGCCGGTCACGTAGCTCGAGGCGGGAGAGCACAGGAAAAGTGCGGCCGCCGCAACTTCTTCCGGCTGGCCGACGCGGCCCATCGGCGTCATGCCGCGCCAGATCGGGAACCATTCCGGATTCTCGATGCCGCCGCGCGAAAGGTCCGTTTCGATATAGCCGGGCGCGACGGCGTTGACGCGGATGTTATCGGCCGCCACCTCGCTGGCGAGGCTCTTGGTCATCATGTGCACCGCCGCCTTGGAACTGTTATAGGCAACCTGGTTCTGGGGAATGTTGGAGACGATGCCGGAAATCGAGCCGACATTGAGGATCGCGCCGCCTCCCTGGCGCCGCATCGGAGCCAGCGCCGCCCGGCAGCAGCGGAAGACGGCATCGACATTGATTCCCATCGTCTGCCGCCAGATGTCCTCCGGATAGTCGCCGCTGTCGCCATGGATGGCGATGCCGGCGCTATTGACCAGGATGTCGAGGCGGCCGGCCTTGGCGAGCGTGTCGGCGACCAGCCTGTCCGGCGCTTTCTCGTCCAGCATCTCGGCGGCGTGAAAGTCGAAGGCGAGGCCCGCGAGTTCCTGCCGCGCATCATCCTTCATCGTCCGGCCCGCAACGACGACGCGTGCGCCGGCTTCGCCGAGCGCCTTCGCGATGGCGAGGCCGATGCCGCGCGTGCCGCCGGTCACCAGCGCGACCCTGTCGTCCAGTCGGAAGCGGTCGAGGATCATGGCGGCGGTTCCGTTTTGCGAGGGCCGGTCGGCGAGCCGCTCAGATGTCCACGCTCTGCGGCAGGATGACGAGGTCGCGAATGGTGATGTTGCGCGGTCGCGTCAGCATGAACAGCACGGCGTCCGCCACTTCCTTCGCCTCCATCAGGCTGCCGGCGGCGAGCGCTTCTTCCATCTTGGCCTTTGGCCAGTCGCTGAGCAGCGCCGTCACCACCGGACCGGGAGCGACTGCACCGACGCGAATGCCGTGCTTCAGCACCTGGCGCCGGACCGTATGGACGAACGCCTGCACGGCGAATTTCGAAGCGGTGTAGATCGGCTCCCAGACCACCGGAACGAAGCCGGCCACCGAACTGGTGACGATGATGTCGCCGCTCTGCTTTTCGATCATGTGCGGCAGCACGGCGTGCACCGTGCGGAACACGGCGTTGACGTTGAGGTTGAGCATCCTATCCCACTGATCGGGGTCGCCCGATGCCACCTCCCCGCCGACATAGGCGCCGGCATTGGCGTGGAAGATGTCGAGTTGGCCCGCTCTTTCGAGGATCTCGGGCATCATGCGGTTGACGCTCGCCGGATCGAGCAGGTCGGTGACAACCGCATAAGCATTGTCGCCGAGCTCCGCGACAAGTTCCTGAAGCCGGTCCTCGGCCCGGTCGACTAGGAAGACCTTTGCGCCGGCGGCGAGCATGGTGCGGGCGCATTCCAGCCCGATGCCCGAGGCAGCGCCAGTGATTGCGGCAACCTTGCCGGAAAGACTATCAGACATTGCGATCCTCTTCGATAAGCCGTCAGGCGCGGCCGTGTGAGACACGCGAGCGGCGGGCGAGAGAATCGACGATGACCGCGATCGCCAGCACGCAGCCGGTGATCATGTACCGGAGCGAGGATGACAGATCGAGCAGCGTCAGGCCGCTTGCGATGGATTGGATGACGATGATGCCGAGCAGCGCCGAATAGGCGCTGCCGCGGCCGCCGAACAGGCTGGTGCCGCCGATGACGGCCGCCGCGATGGCGTTGAGATTGACGTCGCCGGTGCCGGCCTGCTGGCTGGCGGTTGCCAGGCGTGCCGCCGAGAGCAGGCCGCCCGTCGCCGCCAGCGTGGCGCAGAGCGCGAAGGCGCTGGCGTAGATCAGCCGGAGATTGATGCCGGCGCGACGCGCCGCTTCGCGGTTGCCGCCGACAGCGGTCATCGAGCGGCCCCATTGGGTGCGCTTCAGCGCATAGTTCATCGCCACCACCAGGCCGACGAACAACGCGAACATCCAGGGCACGCCGCGCGACAGATTGAGGTAGTAAGCCACCAGTTCGAGCGCGACCGTGATCGCGACGGCCTGGAGCAGCAGCCCGCCGAGCGAACGCGATGACAGGCCGGCGGCCTGGCGGCGTTGCGCCTTGCGATAGCCGAGAGCCAGGGCAAGCAGGCCGGGCACGACGGCCAAAGTGTGCGCCACCCAGTGCGGCATCACGAGCAGCTGTCCGAAATTCACCAGCGGCGAATCGTAAGGCAGGTTGATCGAGCCCGTCGGGCCGAGGATGTAGAGCTGCAATCCCAGGAAGGCGAGCAGGCCCGACAGCGTCGAGACGAAGCTTGGCATGCCGAGCCTATTGAGCAGCAGCGCGTAGACGCAGCCGGTCACGAACCCGACCGCCATCGCCGCCAGCATGGCAAGCGCGACCGGCCAGCCCCACTGCACCCACAGCACGCCGAGCAGCGCGGAGGCCAGGCCGCTGACGGACCCGACGGACAGGTCGATCTCGCCAACCATCAGCACGCAGACGATGCCGAGCGAGATGATGCCGACGGTCGAGCAGTCGAACAAAAGATTGACCAGATTGTTCGGCGACAGGAATACCGGGTTGAGCGTCTGGAAGATGGTGCAGATCAAAACCAGCCCGACCACCACGGGCAGCGAGCCGAGATCGCCGGAGCGGACGCGGTCGAGGAAGCCCCTGATGGCGCCCTTCGCGCCGCTGCGATCCTTCAGCCGTTCGTCGCTGCGATCGAGCAGCGCGCCGGGATTGCGGTCGGACGCCGTGGTCATGGCTGTTCTCCTTGCGCCTTCTCGGCCGTGCGCCTGCCGCGCCGCGAGACCGCATTGTCGTCGGCGCCGGTGATCGCGGTGACCAACTCCTGATTGGAGGCGCCGGGCAGGAAGATGCCGTTGTTGCGGCCGAGCCTCAGCACCACGATGCGGTCGGCCACGGCGCGCACGTCCTCCATGTTGTGGCTGATCATGACGACGCCCAGCCCGCGATCCCGCACGCGCTCAATGAGGTTCAGCACTTCGGCGGTCTGCGCGACGCCGAGTGCGGCGGTGGGCTCGTCGAGGAGGATCACGCGCGGCTCCATCAGCAGCGAGCGGGCGATCGCCACCGTCTGCCGCTGCCCGCCCGACAGCGACGCCACCGGCTCGCGTACGCTGGGAATCCGCGCCGAGAGCTCGTTGAGCAGTGTCCAGGCGCGGACCTCCATCGAGACCTCGTCGAGGCGAAGCGGATGAAGCTCGCGGCCGAGAAAGATGTTGGCCACGACGTCGAGGTTTTCGCAGAGCGCGAGATCCTGGAAGACGGTGGCGATGCCGAGCTTCAGCGCCGCGGCGGGATTGGCAAGCGTCACCGGCTGGCCATCGAAAGTGATCGAGCCGGAGCTCGGCATGTGCGCGCCGGCCAGGATTTTCACCAGCGTCGACTTACCGGCGCCGTTGTCGCCAACCAGGGCGACGATTTCTCCGGCATTGATGTCGAGATCGACGTCGGTGAGAGCCGACACCGCGCCGAAATTCTTTGAGATGCCGCGCAGGCTAAGCACCGGCGGACGGCTCGTCGTGGGCGGTGCGTCGGGTATTGCCATTGCGTGTCTCTCTTCCCGCGTTTTGGTCGATATGTCCGGCCGCCAGGAGGGAGCGGCCGGACACACCCGACTCTCAGCCCTGACGGGCCAGCCGAGCATATCGCAGGCGACGCGGCTGCGCCGCATCGCTGTTGGAGACGATACGGCTCCGCCGCCTCGCTCCTAGAAGACGATGCACCTTGGGCCGCATCGCTTCTGGCAGACGATGCGGCTTCAGCCGCATCGCTTTGGGAGACGATGCGGCTTCAGCCGCATCGCTCCTTATTGAATGCCGAGCTTCTTGCAGCCTTCGGCGTAGCGGTCGGTGCAGAGCTGGGCTGCGGTCTGGATCTTCTTGTCGATGATCTCGGCCTTCAGATTCTCCTGCGTCACCACCGCCGGCACGAAGAGTTGCGAGGGCGTATCGTAGAGCGTTGTCTCGGCTTTCGGCGTCTCGCCCTTGAGAAGTTGTACAGCAACGTTTGCCGCCGCCGCGGCGACGATTTCGCTCGGCTTGGAGATAGTGTTGTACTGGTCGCCGGCAATGATGAGCTGCAAGGCGGCGATCGTCGCGTCGTTGCCCGTCACCGGCGGCACCGGATCGACGCCGGCTGCCTTGAAGGCGGCAATAGCGCCGCCGCCCGTGCCGTCATTGGCGGCGACCACGCCGACAATCTTGTTGCCGAAGCGCGCGATCTGTCCCGCCGCCCATTGCTGGGCATTCGATGGCGCCCAGTTCGGCGTGTCAAATTCGGCGAGCGTCTTGTAGCTGCCGGTCTTGAGACCCTCATGGATGCCGTCCTTGATCAGGCCCGCCGCGGCGTCGGTCGGCGAGCCGTTGATCTGCAGCACGCCGACGTCGCCGTCGCTCGACACGCCCTTGGCCTTGAGATGCTCGACCAGCGAGGCGGCGATCGCCTTGCCGATGGCCTTGTTGTCGAACGATACATAGAAATCGGCCTTGGCCGTGGGGATCGGACGGTCATAGGCGATCACCTTGACGCCCTGAGCCTGCGCATTGTGCACCAGCGAGGCCGCCGCCGCGGAATCGACCGGGTCGAGCACGACAACCTTCGCGCCCTGAGTGATGACGGAGTTGAACTGCTGCTGTTGCTTGGTGACGTCGGCGTCGGCATTGAGATAGAGCACCTTGCAGCTGTCGCAAAGCTTCTTCATTTCAGCGACGAAGCCCGGATGATCATGCTCTTCGTAACGCGTCGAGCCCTGGTCGGGCATCAGGAACGCGACCGTGGAGCCGGCGATATCCTGCGCATTGGCAAAAGTCGCCCCGAGAGCGAGGCTCGAGACGGCCATCGCGGCTGCTGTCAATCTGGACACGTATCTGGACATAAGGTCTTCTCCAATTCCCATTGTGTGATCTAAACGGACTTCGACATCGAGCCGCGGATGCTGCTCGCGCGCCCGATTGGAAGTCCAGTGAACTCGTGCAGCAGCCTCACGGCTTCCTCCCGCTGGCATGACACGAGGAAATACTCGTCCATCGCTGGTTCGCTTGCGCGACCCACCGCTTCGTCCTGGTTCTTGTCTAAGGCTTGTTTCTCCTCCCGAACTCCTTTCTATGCGGCGCGCGCGGCCGCGAAATTATCCGCAACCAATCTCCTGAACTGCGAGGGCGGCATGCCCTTCTCGGCCAGGAACTGGCGATTGAAGTTCGACAGATTGTTGAAGCCGACCTCGAAGCAGATGTCTGAGATCTGCGCCTCTTCGTCGCTCATCAGGATCTGGCAGGCGAGATTGATGCGCAGCCGCTTGATGTACTGCAGCAGCGACATGCCGGTATGCTTGCGAAACGAGCGCGAGAAGGCGCTCGGCGTCTGTCCCGCGATTGCCGCCAGATCGCCTTCGTTGAATTGCTGGGTCAGGTTCTCGCGGATATAGGCGAGCGCCTGGTTCATGCCCGCAGACATGTATCCGGACGGGTCCGGCAGATAGTTCTCGCTGGCGAGCACGCGCGGCGTAGTTTCGCGGCTCAGCGCCTCCATGATCGACATGAACAGGCTGATCCGGTGAACGCCGTAAGCATGCGTGATCTCCGCCAGCAACGGCATGACCGCCCTGCTCACACTGGCGCTGAACAGGACGCCGCGCCGCGCGAGCTCGAGCAGTGGCGAGACCGCGCCAAGCTCGGGAAAAGTGGCGATCGCGCCGCCGATGAATTCCTCGCTGAACTGGACCAGCCTGCAGCGCAGCGGAACTGACTGACCTTCCGGAACCTCGCTGATCCAGTTGTGCGGCAGGTTCGGACCGGTGAGAACGAGGTTGCCGACCTCGAACTCGCCGATGAAGTCGCCGACGAAATAGCGGCCCTTGGTCGCCACGATCTGGTGCAGTTCGTATTCCGGATGAAAATGCCAGCGCACCGTATGGTAGGGATAGCCATGCCACCTCACCGCGAACGACTCGCCAGGCCTTATCTGTATGACTTCCAGATCGGGTCCCATCGATTCCTCCCGCAGGCTGTGCCAGCCTTCGAACCGCGGCCGTTTGTTCCGGCTCATCTAGGGTCAGGATAGCGGCGGCCAAGGATGTCCGCCACCTCGCCACGCCGCGCCTACTGATACGTTTTTGACCTTTTTGACCCAGCGAAAAACCTCCCTTCGAAAATTAGAAGCTTCGAATATCGGCGACTGGCCCGCGGCCATTGGGCGTGGGAAAGTCGCCGCGGACCACGCTATCGCATTGCACAATTCCGGCCGGGCTGCACAATAGGAAGCATGTCCGCTGGTTCGTTGACCATCCTTGTTATCGACGAGAACCGCATCCGCGCCTCGACCATCGAGGCCGGATTGCGGGACGCCGGCCATCGCCATGTCACCGTTGTTCATGACGTGGCCGGCATTGCCAAGCGCATCGCCGAGATCGAGCCGGATGTCATCGTCATCGATCTCGAAAACCCCAACCGCGACATGCTTGAGAACATGTTCCAGCTTTCGCGAGCGGTGAAACGGCCGATCGCTATGTTCGTCGACCGCTCCGACCGGGCCTCGATCGAGGCGGCGGTCGAAGCCGGCGTGTCCGCCTATGTGGTCGACGGGCTGAAGAAGGAGCGCATCAAGCCGATTCTCGACATGACGATCAGCCGCTTCAACGCCTTCTCGCGCATGGCGCGCGAACTGGAGGAGGCGCGCAGCGAGCTCGAGAACCGCAAGGTCGTCGATCGCGCCAAAGGCATATTGATGAAATCGCGCGGCTTGAGCGAGGAGGCCGCCTACGCGCTTCTGCGCAAGACCGCCATGAACCAGAACCGCAAGATCGCCGACATCGCCCAGAGCCTGGTGACGGCGGCGGGATTGCTGGGACCGCTGGAGGGCGAATGAGCAAGACTGCGGCGCACGAGATCACCGCCGGCTTCATGCCGCTCTTCGACAGCGCCGTCCTTGTAGCGGCCGGCGAGATGGGCTTTGCCGCCCGCGAAGGCATCGAGCTCAAGCTGCATCGCGAGACCTCGTGGGCCAACATCCGAGACCGCATCGCCATCGGCCATTTCGATGTGGCACATATGCTCGGGCCGATGCCGCTCGCCTGCAGCCTCGGCCTCACGCCGCTTGCCTCGGAGACCATAGTGCCCTTCTCGCTCGGGCTTGGCGGCAACTGCATCACCGTCTCCAATGCGGTGTGGCAAGGCATGGCGGCGCACGGGGCCGCGCCCGACCTCGATCCGGGACGCGCTGGCACGGCGCTTGGCGCGCTGATCCGCGAGCGGGCGGCCGCCGGCCGCGAGCCTTTGCGTTTCGCCGTCGTCCATCCGCATTCCGGGCATAATTACGAGCTGCGCTACTGGCTCGCCGCCTGCAGCATCGATCCCGACCGCGATGTCGAGATCGTCATCGTGCCGCCGCCCTTCATGGCCGATGCGCTCTCCGCCGGCCGCATCGACGGCTATTGCGTCGGAGAGCCCTGGAACAGTGCCGCCGTCGCCGCCGGCACCGGCCGCATCGTCACCGTCAAGGCGCTGCTGTGGCGCAACAGCCCGGAAAAGGTGATCGGCGCGCGCAGAAGCTGGGCCGAGGAAAACCCCGACGCGCTGGCGGCGCTGCTGAGAGCGCTGCATCACTCCGCGCGCTGGTGCCAGGATCCGGTGAACCGCGGCGCGCTGGCCGCGCTGATGGCCAAGCCTGCGTTCCTCGGGCAGCCGGAGGCGATCCAGATGCCGGCACTCACCGGGCGACTTCAGCTCGGCGGCGGCCCGGAGCGCAGCGTTGAGGCTTTCTTCCTGCCCTTCGACAAGGCGGCGAACTTTCCCTGGAAGAGCCATGCGCTCTGGTTCTACACGCAGATGGTGCGCTGGGGACAATTGCCGCATACGCCGCAAAACCTGGCGATCGCCCGCGACTGCTACCGGCCCGATCTCTACCGCTCGGCGCTGAAGCCGCTCGGCGTGGCCCTGCCCGGCGCCAACGCCAAAGTGGAAGGCGCGCTGAAGACCGCGACGCCGGTCGGCTCGGCCGGGGCGAGCCTTGTGCTCGGCCCGGACGGATTCTTCGACGGCCAGATCTTCGATCCCGATCGGATCGATGCTTACATCGCGGCCCAGAATCGCGACTGATCATTTGCGCGCCATTCTTGTGCATTGCACAAAATTTGTGCGCCCTGCCCGCTCCGTTGATCAACGTTTGACCGTGTCTCGGCTCGGCCGGGCCGGTGCCTGAAGCGCCTACCGCTTTGATTTTTCTGGAAATCCGTCTTCCACGCAAAACTGGCACGCTTCGTGCTTTAAGATAATCGCGCCCCTCGCGGGCAATAGAACAGGCGTCCAATGGCGGGCGCCACAGGCAAAGCTGCCGCTCAGGTCGACGCGCGATCCCGGATGTACGGACGCGACAGGCCTGGTCGGCAGCTTTTTTGTTTTGGACCGAAACGCAATCGAAGGCGCCGATCCCAGGCGGCGCCGAACGGAGACGACGATGACGAAACGGATCGGAATTGGCGCTTCCCTGATGGATTTCACCCGCCGCGATTTCCTGGCGAGCAGCATCCTGACGGCGGTGCTGTTCGCCGCCGCGCTTCTGCTGTTTCCCACCAATCACGACAGAGAGGCCAAGGGTCCGCAAGTGACCGCGCAGGTCCCAGCCTCGGCGCGCTGACCGATGCCGAGCCTTTGATCAACACAACACGCGGTGTCTCCCACGCCGCAAACGGAGCCGACCATGACCGCAAACCTCCAAGCCGCGCCCAGTCAGGACAGTAGCTCCCGGCAGGCGCTCCTCATCTCCACCATCGCCTTCACCGTCTGCTTCGCGGTGTGGACGATCTTCTCCATCATCGGCGTGCGTATAAAGCAGGAGCTCGGGCTGAACGAGACCGAGTTCGGATTGCTGGTCGGCACGCCGATCCTCACCGGCTCGCTCGTGCGCATGGTGCTCGGCGTCTGGACCGACCGCTACGGCGGCAGGCTGGTTTACACCATGACCATGCTCGCGGCCGCGGTCGCGACCTTCCTGCTCGCCTTTGCACATACCTATGAGCAGATGCTGGTGGCGGCGCTCGGCGTCGGGCTTGCCGGCGGCTCCTTCGCGGTCGGCGTCGCCTATGTCTCGCGCTTTTTCCCCGCGCGCAAACAAGGCACGGCTCTCGGCATCTTCGGCGTTGGCAATGTCGGCGCCGCGGTCACCAAGTTCCTGGCGCCGCTCGTGCTGATTGCCTGGGGCTGGCAGTCGGTCGCGCTGATCTGGGCCGCGGCGCTGGTTGTCATGGCCGGCGTGTTCTGGTTCACGACCAGCGACGATCCGGTCATCCGCGAGCGCCGCGCCGGTAAGGCAGTACCGGCGAGAAGCTTCTGGCAGGAATTCGCGCCGCTGAAGAACCTGCAGGTCTGGCGCTTCGCCTTCTACTACTTTTTTTCCTTCGGTGCGTTCGTGGCGCTGTCGCTCTGGCTGCCGCGCTATCTGATCGGCGTCTATGGCTTCGGCATCGCCACCGCCGGCATGATCGGGGCCGCCTACTCGATCCCTGCAAGCATTTTCCGCGCTTATGGCGGCGTGCTTTCCGACCGCATCGGCGCCCGTACCGTGCTCTATTGGACCTTCACCGTCTGTGCCGTCGCGACCCTCGTTCTGTCTCTCCCGTCGGCAGATTACGTCGTGCGCGGCATCAGCGGGCCGATCCCGTTCCATGTCGAGATCGGCCCGCTCGCCTTCATCGCCGTCGCCTGCGTGCTCGGCTTCTTCATGAGCCTCGGCAAGGCCGCCGTCTACAAGCACATCCCCGTCTACTACCCGCAGAGCGTCGGCGCGGTCGGCGGGGTGGTGGGCATGATCGGCGGCCTCGGCGGCTTCATCCTGCCGATCGCCTTCGGCGCGCTGAACGACCTCACCGGCGTCTGGTCGAGCTGCTTTATGCTGCTCTTCGTCATCGTGGTCTCGTGCCTTCTCTGGATGCACGCCACCATCCGCCGGATCGAGCGCGCGGCCGCCGTAAAGCCCGCGCCCCTCACCTACGCCGCCGAATAGATCGGAGCTGACCGGACATGAGCGAGAAACTCGTCATCATCGGCAACGGCATGGCCCCCGGCAGGATGCTCGAGCACCTGCTGGAAGCCGCACCCGACCGCTACGCCGTCACCATCTTCAATGCCGAGCCACGCGTGAACTACGACCGCATCATGCTGTCGCCGGTGCTTTCGGGCGAGAAGGAGTTCGAGGAAATCGTCATCCATGGCGACGGCTGGTACATCAAGCACGGCATCACCCTCTACAAGGGGCACAGGATCGTCGCCATCGACCGTGAAGCGAGGACCGTCACCTCGGACCACGGCGTGACCGAAGGCTACGACAGGCTGATCATCGCCACCGGCTCGGTGCCGTTCATCATCCCGGTGCCGGGCAAGGACTTGCCGGGCGTGCTCAGCTACCGCGATCTCGACGATGTCAACGCCATGCTGCTTGCCGCGCAGTCGCGCGCCAAGGCGATCGTCATCGGCGGCGGCTTGCTCGGCCTGGAAGCGGCGGCCGGTCTGAAAGAGCGCGGCATGGATGTGACCGTCCTCCACGTCATGCCGACACTGATGGAGCGCCAGCTCGATCCGGCTGCCGGCTATCTGCTGCAGAAGGCGGTCGAGGCGCGCGGCATCAAGGTCATGACCAAGGCCAACACCAAGGCCATTGTCGGCAATGGCAAGGTCGAGGGCGTCGAGCTCATGGACGGCACGATCATTCCGGCGACGCTGGTCGTGATGGCGGTCGGCATCCGCCCGAATATCGCGCTGGCCAAGGACGCAGGGCTGGAAGTCAATCGCGGCATCGTCGTCGACGACCGCATGCAGACATCCGATCCGGCGATCATGGCGCTCGGCGAATGCGCCGAGGTCGGCGGCCATGTCTACGGGTTGGTCGCGCCCCTCTACGAGATGGCCCGCGTGGCGGCGGCCGGGCTGGCGAACGGCGAGGACAGGCGCTTCGTCCATTCCGACACGCCGACCAAGCTCAAGGTCACCGGCATCGACCTTTATTCGCTCGGCGACTTTGCCGACGGCGACGACCGCGAGGAGATCATCCTGCGCGACGCATCGGCCGGCATCTACAAGCGAGTCGTGCTGCAGGACAACCGCATCATCGGCACGGTGCTGTTCGGCGAGACCGCCGACGGCGCCTGGTTCAACGATTTGAAGAAGAAGGCGACCGACATCTCGGAGATGCGCGACACGCTGATCTTCGGCCAGGCATTCCAGGGAGGCGCTTCCTCGGACCCTTTGGCGGCCGTTGCGGCACTGGCGGATGATGCGGAAATCTGCGGCTGCAACGGCGTCTGCAAGGGAAAGATCACCGGCGCGATCACCGGCAAAGGGCTGACCGGGCTCGACGACGTGCGCGCCCACACCAAGGCCTCGGCTTCGTGCGGCTCGTGCACGGGTCTCGTCGAACAACTCCTGAAACTCACGCTGGGCGAGGCCTACAATCCGGCGGCCGTGCAGCCCATGTGCGGGTGCACGAGCCTCGGTCATGACGACGTGCGGCGCCTGATCAAGGCCAAGGGGTTGAAAACGATACCGGCCATCATGCAGGAGCTCGAATGGAAGACCTCCTGCGGCTGCGCGAAGTGCCGGCCCGCGCTCAACTACTATCTGGTCTGCGATTGGCCGGACCAATATGCCGACGACTATCAGTCGCGCTTCATCAACGAGCGTGTGCACGCCAACATCCAGAAGGACGGCACCTATTCGGTCGTGCCGCGCATGTGGGGCGGCGTCACCAGCGCGAGCGAATTGCGCGCCATCGCCGACGTGGTCGATAAGTTCGACATTCCGACCGTGAAGGTGACCGGCGGCCAGCGCATCGACATGCTTGGCATCCGCAAGGAGGACCTGCCTGCGGTATGGGCCGATCTCGGCAAGGCTGGCTTCGTCTCAGGTCATGCCTATGCCAAGGGCCTGCGCACGGTCAAAACCTGCGTCGGCTCCGACTGGTGCCGCTTCGGCACGCAGGATTCGACGGGGCTGGGCATCCGCATCGAGAAGTTCATGTGGGGCTCCTGGACCCCAGCCAAGGTGAAGATGGCGGTCTCGGGATGCCCGCGCAATTGCGCGGAAGCGACCTGCAAGGATGTCGGCGTGGTCTGCGTCGACTCTGGCTACGAGATCCACTTCGCTGGCGCCGCCGGCCTCGACATCAAGGGGACCGAAGTGCTCGGCCTGGTGAAGACCGAGGACGAAGCGCTGGAGGTGATCGTGGCGCTTGTCCAGATGTATCGCGAGCAGGCCCGCTACCTCGAGCGCATCTACAAATGGGCCAAGCGCGTCGGTACCGCCGAGATCAAAAAGCAGATCCTGGATGACGTGGAGAAGCGCCGCGCTTATTTCGAGCGCTTCGTCTTTTCGCAGAAATTCGCGCAGGTCGACCCGTGGTCCGAACGCGTCTCCGGCAAGGACAAGCACGAGTTCCGGCCGCTGGCCTCGGTCGGGTTCGCCGAGGCGGCCGAGTGATGGAGAAGTTCGCGCCATCCTGGACGCTCGCCTATCAAGCAAACACGGGAGTGTCCCAATGAACTGGATCGCAATCGGGTCCGTTTCCGACGTCCCTCGCCGCGGCGCGCGTTGCGTGGCCACCCCGCAAGGCAAGATCGCTGTTTTCCGCACCGCGGATGACAAGGTCTTCGCCATCGAAGACCATTGCCCGCACAAAGGCGGGCCGCTCAGCCAGGGCATTGTCCATGGCGCGGCGGTGACCTGCCCGCTGCACAATTGGGTGATCTCGCTGGAGACCGGCAAGGCGCTCGGCGCCGACGAAGGCTCGGTTAGGACGATCCCGGTCAGGATCGAAGGCGAACGGCTGTTCATTGCGCTCGAACCGTTGGCCTCGAAAGCGGCCTGAGCCATGGAAGAAGCACGCGAGGTGAGGACCACCTGCCCCTATTGTGGGGTGGGGTGCGGCGTGGTGGCCGAGATCGCCGCGGGTGGCAAGGCAACCGTCCGCGGCGATCCCGAGCACCCGGCCAATTTCGGCCGCCTTTGCTCTAAGGGTGCCGCGCTTGCCGAGACGCTCGGCCTCGATGGCCGCTTGCTTCAGCCGGAAATCCAAGGCAGGCAGACGAGTTGGGACGAAGCGCTCGACCTCGTCGCCGCGAAATTCTCGGACGCGATTGCCGAGCATGGGCCGGACTCGGTCGCCTTCTATGTCTCCGGCCAGTTGCTTACCGAAGATTACTACGTCGCCAACAAGCTGATGAAAGGCTTCATCGGCTCGGGCAATATCGATACCAATTCGCGGCTGTGCATGGCGTCGTCGGTCGCCGGCCACCGCCGCGCTTTCGGCGAGGACATCGTTCCCGGTGTCTATGAGGATTTCGAGCACGCCGATCTGATCGTGCTCACCGGCTCCAACACCGCATGGTGCCACCCCGTGCTCTACCAGCGCATGCTCGCGGCGCAGCGCGAACGCGGAACCAGGATCGTCGTCATCGATCCGCGCCGCACCGCCACGGCCGACGAATGCGACCTGCACCTGGCGCTTGATCCGGGCACGGACGTGCTCTTGTTCAACGGCCTTCTGGCGCATCTCGTCCAGAGCGGAAAGATCGACGCGGATTTCATCCGCACCAGCACATCGGGCTTCGAAGCCGCTGCCGCGCTGGCCGGTGCCGATGCGCCGTCGGTCGCGCGCGTCACAAAAGGCTGCGGGCTGGTGGCCACGGATGTCCAGGCCTTTTATGAGATCTTCGCCGGCACCGAACGGACGGTCACCGTCTACAGCCAGGGCGTCAACCAGTCGGCACATGGAACCGACAAGGTCAGCGCCATCCTCAACTGCCACCTCGCCACCGGCCGCATTGGCAAGCCAGGCATGGGGCCGTTCTCGGTCACGGGCCAGCCGAACGCCATGGGCGGCCGCGAGGTGGGGGGCCTCGCCAACCAACTTGCCGCGCACATGGACTTCGCGGATCAGGCCGCTGTCGAGCGGGTCTCCCGCTTCTGGAAGGCGCCCGGAATCGCGCGACGCGGCGGGCTGAAGGCCGTGGACATGTTCCAGGCGGTTGCCGACGGCCGCATCAAGGCGCTGTGGATCATGGGTACTAATCCCGCGGTGAGCATGCCGGACGCGTCGCGCGTGCGCGCCGCCCTGTCCAAATGCGATTTCGTCGCGGTTTCGGATGTGACCCGCACCGACACCACGCGCTATGCCGATGTGCTGCTGCCCGCCGCTGCCTGGGGCGAGAAGGACGGCACGGTCACAAATTCGGAACGGCGCCTCTCGCGTCAGCGGCCGTTCGTGCCGTCGCCGGGCGAAGTGAAAGCCGATTGGCGCATCATCTGCGAGGTCGCCGCGCGCATGGGCTTCGGCGATGCTTTTGCCTACCAGACGCCGGCGGAAATCTTCCGCGAGCATGCCGCGCTCTCGGCTTTCGAGAACAATGGGGGGCGCTTGTTCGATCTGGGCGGCCTGACGGATATCAGCGATGCGGGCTATGCCGGCTTCGCGCCGCGCCACTGGCCGGCACCAGAACCGCGCGAGTACCAGACGAGATTGTTTGCGGACGGTCGTTACCCGACACCGGACGGCCGTGCGCATTTCGTGCCGGTGCGGCAGGAGGCGACGGCGTTTACGGTCGATGCGGACTATCCGCTTGCGCTGAACACGGGCCGGTTGCGCGACCAATGGCACACCATGACGCGTACCGGCACCGTGCCGCGCCTGATGGCCAACGCGCCGGAACCGGCGGTCGACCTCAATCCGGCGGATGCGGCCGCGCACCAGCTCAAGGATGGTGACCTTGCCCATCTGTCGACGCGCTTCGGTTTCGTGCGCGCGAGAGTACGTGTGACCAACGCGCAGCGGCGCGGCCATGCCTTCATGCCCATGCATTGGAGCGGCCAGTTCGCGGCCAGGGCCGCCGCCGGCCTGCTGTCCTCGCCTGTCACCGACCCGCATTCCGGCCAGCCGGAACTGAAGCATGTCCCAGTCAGAATCGTGCGCGAAAACACTGGATGGGCCGGCGTGCTCATCACGCGGCGCGACCTCAGGCCGACCGGTTTCGTCCACTGGAGCCGCTACGCGGTCGAAGGCGGCTGGGTCTACGAACTGACGGGGACCGAACCGCCGGACCAGGGCATTCTTCTGGCGCGCAAGCTGCTCGGCGTTCAACGGCAGGATCAACTGCTCGAATACACCGATCGCCGCGGGCTCGCTTATCGCGCCGCTGCGATCGACGAAGGCGGCGCCATGGCTGAGGCCGTGCTGGTCGCCGCTCCAGACCAGTTGCCGACGCGGGACTGGCTGGTCTCGCTGCTGGCCACCCGCCAGCCGCTGTCGCCAGCCGATCGCCATGCGCTTCTTTCCGGGCGTTCACCAGCGCCGATGCCCGCCATCGGGCGGGTCGTGTGCTCATGCTTCCACATCGGCGTCAACCAGCTCGCTTCGGCGGTCGCTGCGGGCTGCGACAGTCTGGAGGCGATCGGCTCGACGCTGCGCGCCGGAACCAACTGCGGGTCGTGCCGCTCGGAGATAAGGGCGATCATCGACGCCCGGCACGTTCAGGCCGCCGAGTGAAATTCTCCCGAACCGTTCAGATCACCGCTTCTTCCAGGAATGGTTCATTGCGCGGGATGCGCTCGTAGCAGAACGGTGACAGGTCCAGCGTCTGGAAGGCGCCGTGAACGATCAGCTCCGATACCGCCCGGCCGACCGCCGGCGACTGCTGCAGGCCGTGCCCTGAGAAGCCGTTGGCGAACATGAAGTTCTTCACCTCCGGGTGAAAGCCGACGATGCCGTTGTGGTCGAGCATGTTGTATTCGTAGTGGCCGGTCCAACTGGTCTGGACCTTGAGCGCGTCGAAGGCCGGAATGCGGTGCCACAGCGCCGGCCAGATATAGTCGTCGAACTCCTCGAAATGCATTTCGAAATCATCGTAATCGGCCGGCCCGTCGCCCTGCGGCGTGTTGCCGGTGAGGAAGAGCTCGCCTTCCGGGCGCACGAAAGTGCCGGAAAGGTCGATGACGTTGGGCATTCGCCCAGGGATCGGGTTGGCGCTGGCGAAGACGAAGCTGTAGCGCTTGTACGGGGCTACCGGGATGGAAAGGCCGGCCATGGCAGCGACCTGCTGCGCTCGCGGGCCGGCGGCGTTGACCAGGGTTCCGCAAGCGACTGTCTCGCCGGTCGCCAGCCGAGCGGAGACAACCCGCCCATCGACGACATCCAGTCCGGTCACGGCATTGTCGATGTACTCGACCCCGCTGGCGCGGGCGGCGCGGCGGAAGCCGTTCAACATGCCCATGGAATCGAACCAGCCCTCTTCGCGCGCACCCCACGAACCGCCCCCGAGGTCGTCGACATTCAGCCAGGGGAAGCGTTCCTTCAGCGGACCCGGCTCGAGGAAGACGGTGTGGGCGCCGAGGCTGCGCTGCAGCTCGACCCGCTCCTTGGCCGCCTCCACGCCTTCCGGCGAGCAGCAATAGAGATATCCGTGCTCCTTGAAGCCGAGATCGGGCGCCGGCTCGTTCGTGTAGAAGGGCGCCATCCGCTCCTGGAAACCGCGGATGATCTCGATGCCGAACTGGCTGATCTTCACATTGATCGGATTGGAGTATTGCTGGCGGATGGCGCTGGTGGAGAGCGCCGTCGAGGAGAATTCGTAGCTGGAGTCGCGCTCGACCACGAGGATCGAGGCGCCACTGCCCAGCGCCTGGCTCAGCCAATAGGCCGTCGACGAGCCGATGACCGCGCCGCCGACGATGACGATGTCGTAGGCGTTGCGCGAAGGTGGTTTGTAAGCGGGGATCGCCACGGCCGTCTCCCGAGTCTAGTGGTTGAAGGACGCAATCAGGGCGTCCGAGCCTCGCGCCAACAGGCCGAGGTCGGAACCGACGGCAACCATGGTGAAGCCTTCGGCGAAATAGCGGTCAGCGTCGGCCTTCACGGGAGCCAAAATCCCGCTCGCCTTGCCTGCCGCGGCCGTGGCCTTGCGCACGGAAGCGATCGCTTCCTGCACATGCGCAGCGCCGGGATTGCCCATCGCGCCCATATTCGTGGAAAGATCGCCGGGCCCGACAAACAGAACGTCCACGCCATCCACCGCTGCGATCTCAGCCGCATTGGCGACGCCGGCCGCGTCCTCGATCTGCACCGCCAACAACTGCTGCTCGCGCGCTTTCGCATGATACCCGGCGATGCGGCCGAAGGCGTTGGCGCGATGGCCGACCGAGAAGCCGCGGAAGCCGCCCGGAGCATAGGTCATCGCCGCGACGATTGCGCGCGCCTGGTCCGGCGTGCGCACATTCGGAATCATCAGGCTGCGGGCACCGACATCCAGGGCCTGCTTCATCAGGTTGGGATCGTCGGACGGCAGGCGCACCACCGCCTCGCACGGAAATGCCGCCGCGACCTGAAGCTGCGCCATGATGCTGCGCAGATCGTTGGGGCTGTGCTCGCCGTCGATCAGCAGCCAGCCCGCTCCGGAACCAGCCACCACTTCTGTGGTCAGCGCTGAAGCCAGCGAGCACCAGATGCCGATATGAGGCCGGCCGGCCTTAACGGCCGCCTTCAGCGAATTGACGCGCTCTTGCATTTGCGACGGTCTCCAGTGGAAGAGGCATTGAAATTTGTATGATGTCCTATATCATACGCCTCCATTGAGCTGCAAGACGCTCTGGCGAGCACGGGAGTTGCGCATGAAAATCGGTTTCATCGGACTTGGCGTCATGGGCGCGCCCATGGCGCGGCATCTTGCCGATGCCGGGCACGAGATCGTCACGGTGCTCAATCGCTCTCCTCTGCCTGCCGATCTGAAAGCGTCGGTGCTGGCTTCCCCGGCGGAAGTGGCGCGGGTTTGCGAAATCATCATCACCATGCTGCCCGATACGCCCGACGTGGAGCGCGTCCTGCTCGGGCCGGGTGGCGTGCTCGAAGGGATTTCAGCCGGCAAGCTGGTCATCGACATGAGCTCGATCAGCCCGATCGCCACCGCGCAATTCGCGGCGAAGTTCAGGGAAGCGGGAGGCGGCTTCCTCGACGCACCCGTCTCCGGCGGCGAGGTCGGCGCAAAAGCGGCGAGTCTCACCATCATGGTCGGCGGGCCGGCTGCCGAATTCGAGCGCGCGCTGCCCATCTTCGAAAAGCTCGGCAAGAATATCACCCTGATCGGCGAGAAGAACGGCGCCGGCCAGACCTGCAAGATAGCCAACCAGATCATCGTCGCGCTCAACATAGAAGCCGTTGCCGAAGCGCTTGTTTTTGCCAGCAAAGCGGGCTGCGATCCGGCGAAGGTCCGAAGCGCGCTGATGGGCGGCTTCGCCTCGTCCCGCGTGCTCGAAGTGCATGGCGAGCGCATGATCGCCCGCACCTTCGCGCCGGGCTTCCGCATCCGCCTGCACCAGAAGGATCTCAACCTCGCGCTCGAAAGCGCCCGCGCGTTTGGAGCCGCCCTGCCGAGCACGGCGCTGGCGCAGCAACTGATGAATGCCTGTGCGGCCCGCCCGGGCGGCGCGGAAGCAGACCACTCGTCGCTCGTCCGGGCTCTCGAGGTCCTGAGCGATCATGAACTGTCAAACGGAAAGGAATAACCGATGCGCGGAACCGGCAAGGCCGATGTCTTCGTCATGCTGGCCCATCCCGTGGGCCACGCGAAAAGCCCTGGCATCTTCAACGAGATCTTCGAGCAGAAGGGGCTCGACAGTCTGATGGTGCCGCTGAGCTGCCGTCCGGAAGATTTCGATACTTTCTGGGCCGGCATCACGGCGGCGGAGAACATCCGCGGCGTGATCATCTCGGTGCCCTATAAGGTCCCGGTCTACCACAAATGCGCCGCCGCCCACGATCGCGCCACGCGCGTGCAAAGCGCGAATTCCGTGCGCCGGCAGGCGGACGGCACCTGGTATGCCGACAATTTCGACGGCGTCGGCTTCATCGACAGCTTGAAGGCCGGCGGACACCGGATCGCCGGCCGGCGCATTCTCCAGGTCGGCGCCGGCGGTGCGGGCGCCTCGCTGACCTATTGCCTCGCCGAGGAAGGCGCGACGGAGATCCGCCTCGCCGACATCGACAGGGAGCGCGCGCAAAAGCTCGCTTCGCTGGTCAGCAGGTCGTTCCCCGATTGCCGCATCGAGGTCGGCGAACCCGATCCGTCCGGAATGGACATGGCGATCAACGCGACGCCCTCCGGGCTGAAGGCCAGCGATCCGCTGCCGATGGATGTGAACAAGCTGACGCCGGAGATGACCGTGGTCGACATCATCATGGAGCCGGCCGAAACGGCCCTGCTCAAGGCGGCGAAAGAGATCGGCTGCCGCATCCAGCCCGGACGCCCGATGATGGACTTCCAGGTCGAGGCCATGGCCGCATTCTTCGACATCGAGCGAAAGGAGCGCCACAATGGCTGAGGCTTCGACCGCGGTCGTCATCGGCGGCACATCCGGGATCGGCCGCGCTATTGCGGAGCGCTTCGCCGAGGAAGGCTACCAGGTGGTCGTCGCAGGCCGGGACGCGAGCCGCGGCAAGGAAGCCGCCGAGGCCTGCGAGAGCGCCGGCGCCCAACGCGCCGTGTTTGTCCAGACCGATGTCGGCGATCCCGCTTCCGTCGAGGCGCTGGCGCAAGACGTCAGCAATGCGTTCGGCACCCCTCATGTCGTGGTCAACTGCGCCGGCATCCTGCAGAGCGGCAAGCATGTGCTCGACCAGGACCTCACCGAAGACGAGCAGATGTGGCGGATCAACTATCGCGGCACGCTGCTTGGCTGCCAGTTGTTCGGCCGGCTGATGTCGGCCGCCGGACGCGGCGCGATCCTCAATGTCGGCTCGCTCGCCTCCTTCGCGCCGCTGTCGCTTCCGGCCTACACGCCCGGAAAGCATGCGGTCCTGGCGCTCACCCAGATCCTGGCTGCCGAACTCGGCCCGCATGGAGTCCGTGTGAACGCCGTAGCGCCGGGCTATACCCTCTCCGACGGGCTGAAGGCCAGGATCGCCAAGGGCGAACGCAACCCGGAAGCGATCCAGGCCACCACCGCGCTGCGCCGCTTCGTCGAGCCGCGCGATGTCGCCGAGGCGGCGCTGTTCCTCTGCTCCGACCGTGCCGCGTCGATCACCGGCGTTACGCTGCCCGTCGATGCCGGCTGGCTCGTCCAGGCGCCGTACGCGCAGTACCTGCAGGGCAACCCCATCCGGCAGACGCCGGCAATCTGACGAGGAAGATCCAGTGGGCGATATCCAGCGCTTCGACTTCGACACCCGCATCCATCACGGCGTCATCCACAACGGAACGCTCTATCTGACCGGCCAAGTTGCCAAGCCGGGCCAGCCGGCGGCCGACCAGATGCGCGAGGTGCTCGCCAAGATCGAGGCGCTACTCGCCACGGCAGGCACCGACAAGACCCGCATCCTCCACGTCCAGATGTGGCTGGACGACGTGCGGGATTTCGACGAGGTCAATGCGGTCTGGGACGCCTGGATGCCGAAAGAGCATGCGCCGGCACGCTCTTCCGGCGAGGGGCGGATGGCCAAGCCCGGCATGCTGGTCGAACTGATCGTCACCGCGGCGGTTTGAATGGTCTCGCCGGTTCGGGCATCATCCCGAATCTGAACTTGAACGGCCCTAGTCTGGACTTGAACGGAAGGCCTGAATGACGAAGCGCAAGCCGCTTTCCACCGTCGTGGCGGAGAGCCTGGCCGAAAAAATCCGCTCCGGTGAGTTGCAGCCGGGCGCGCAACTGCCGACCGAGGCGGAGCTTTGCGCCGAATACGATGTCAGCCGCACCGTCGTGCGCGAAGCCGTGGCGCGGCTGCGCTCCGAGGGCATGGTGGTGCCGCAGCAGGGTCGCGGCATGTTCGTCAGCGAAACACCCGTGCCGCGCAATTTCTCGATCCCGGACGAGGCGCTGAGAACCTTGCCGGAAACCATCGCCTTGCTCGAACTCAGGTTGAGCGTCGAAGTCGAATCCGCCGGGCTCTGCGCCGAACGCCGCACCGACAAGGAGGCGAGCGCCATCCGTGCCATGATGGATGACATCGACGCGCAGCAGGCCGACCCGGCGGCCGTCCAGATCCACTACGACTACGATTTCCACCTCGCGATCGCCAAAGCCGCGCGCAACGAATTCATCCATGGCTTCCTGGCCTATCTCGGACCGATGATCGTGCCGCGCTTCCAGCTCGGCTATGTCGTCGAGCCGGCCCTGAAGGACAGCTATTACGCTCGCATCCACAGCGAGCACAAAGCCATCGTCGATGCCATCGAAAGACAGGACGGCGGCAAGGCCCGCCAGGCCATGCGCAAGCATCTGCACAACAGCCTCGGGCGCGTTCGCGCCCTGGCGCGGGCTTCCGGAGTCGAGGCGACCGACGCGGAGCAAAAGGCCGCCGCAGCCTCGCTCTTCACCGAAATGAAAAGGCCTGCACCAACGGCCGGGTAAGGCGCGACGGGGTCGATCTTTCGCGTCGGCACCGAATGCGACCTGCTGTGCATAGCGAAAGCCGTGTTTTTGTTCCACCGACGACCGGGAATCCTCTCCTGCGCGCCGAAGATATCATTCTCCCTTGGTTCGCAGCGTTGGAGGCCGCGCAGGCAGCGTGGAACGTTTGAACTGCCGGAAAGGCTCTCGAAAGTTTATCTTTCCTTTTTGCTGCTTTTCTTGGTTTCGCGTCACCGGTCGAGGCCGCAGACTGAAGATCAGGCAATAAGGGGAAGCCCACGTGACGACAGCCTTCATCACAGGTGCGACGAGCGGCATTGGGCGAGCCATCGCCATCGCGTTGAGCGACGCCGGCTACAACGTCTATGCGGTCGGCCGCAGCCAGGCCGCGCTCAAAGAACTGCAGGCCGAGCGTCCGGGCATCCTGCCGATCGCCGTTGACGTTACCGACCGCGAGGCTTTGGAATCGGTCCTGGCCGATCTCACAATCGATGTACTGATCAACAACGCCGGCATCATGCCGCCGCTCGGCAATTTCGCCGACATGACGATCGCAGACATCGACACCACGTTGGAGGTGAACCTCAGCGCGGCGATCCTGCTCACCCGCCTCGTCGTGCCGCAGATGCGCGAGCGCCAGTCCGGCCACATCTTGTTCACCGGCTCCACCGCCGGCCACGCGGCCTATTCCAACATCGCCGTCTATTCGGCCACCAAGGCGGCGATCTCCGGCTTTGCCGCTGCCTTGCGCGCCGACCTCTCGCCGTCCGGCATACGCGTCACCGAGATCGTCGCCGGTCGGGTCGAGACGCAGCTCTACAAAGGCATCCTCGACGCCGACGCCCGGGCGGCGATGTACGCCGGAAAAGTAGTGCAGCCGGACGACGTGGGCAGGATGGTCGTCGCTGTGCTGGCGCTCCCCGCATGGGCCGACGTTACCCGTTTCGACATCATGCCGACCTGGCCGACCTCGCCCAGCGGCACCAAGTAAGGAAAACTGCAATGAAGGATCTTTCCGTTCTGATCGTCGGCGGCGGCGCCGGCCTTGGCGCTCTTCTCGCCCGCATGGCTGTGGAGGCCGGGGCGGCAAAGATCGGCATCATCGACATCAACCAGGAAGCCGCTGAGAGCGCTCTCGACGCGGCGAAAGCCAAGGGCCTGTCCACGGCTGCCGCAGCTTGCGACATCCAGGTCGGACCGCAGTGTCACGCCGCCTTCGACGCCATTGTCGCGAAGCTCGGGCGCGTCGACACGCTGATCAATTGCGCCGCGATCTATCCTCGGCGTCCGCTCCTCGAGATCACCGACGCCGAGTGGGACGCCTCCAACGGCATCAACATCAAGGGCACGTACCACATGATGGTGGCGGCCGTTCGCCACATGCAGTCGCAAGAGCCAAAAGCGCATGTGCGTGGAAGGATCGTAAACCTCACTTCCGTCGACGCCTTCAAGGCGCATCCGCAGAACGCCCATTATGCGGCGACCAAGGCCGCCGTCGTCAGCCTCACGCGCTCCTTTGCCCATCACGTCGCCAAGGACGGGATTTTGGTGAATTCCGTCGCGCCCGCCGGCATGGCCACCGAGAAGGCCAAGGCGCTCGGTTTTCTCGAGGAATTGGCCAAGGCAAGCCCGCTCGGCCGCGGCGCCGAGCCGACCGAGATCGCCGAGTGGGTGCTCATGACCGGCGGCCCGAAGAACACCTATATGACCGGTGAAAACGTAATCGTCTCAGGCGGTTACATCTACGCCTGAATCGGTTTTCATAAGCCGGCGGCGTCTGAAATCCAGCAGTGCATGATCAACGGAGTCTCGAACGAAAGGAGGCGGACCTCACGATGACCGGCAAGCTTCGCCTTCCTTCGCTCAATGCGCTTCGCGTCTTCCACGCCGTCGCACAGCACAAGAGCTTCCGGCAGGCCGCCGACGAGCTCCTGGTGACGCCGCAAGCCGTCGGTCAGCAGATCAAGCTCCTGGAAGACACGCTGCAGGTGACGCTGTTCGAGCGCAAGGGGCGCTCGATCGAACTGACTGAGTCGGCGATCTTGCTCTCGCACTATGTCAAAGCCGGCTTCGACGAATTTTCCGAAGGCGTTCGCCGCGTCACCAAATCGAACTACCGGGACCGCATCGATCTCAACGCGAGCCCCTACTTCGCAACGCACTATCTGCTGCCCAGGCTTTCATTGTTCCGCGAGATCCTGCCGGGCGCTGACCTGCGCCTGACGACGATGGTCGACCTGCCCGATTTCGGGCGTGACGACATCGATATGACGGTGCAGTGGGGCTATGGCAACTGGCCGGACTACGAGACCACGCTGCTGGTGCCGGACCCGAAGATCATATGCTGTACCCCGGCGATCGGCGAGAAGATCAAGTCGGCGCAGGACCTGACGCGGTTCACGTTGCTCGACACCGTCAAGTCGAAGCGGCTGTGGCCCGACATATTGCGGCACCTCGGAGTGGAACTGGCTGAGGGCGACCGCAGCATCGGGTTCGATGACGCCGCCACCATGCGCCGTGCGACGCTCCAAGGCATCGGTGTCGGCCTGGTTTCCGTCATCGATGCCGAGGAGGACTTCAGGTCGGGCGCGCTGGTCGCGCCACTTGGCCGTGACGCCCTCTCGGACATGAAGCCGGAAGAAGTCCCCGGCTTCTACCTCGTCATGCCGCGCGGGCATCTGCGCGTGAAGGCGGTGGCCGCCCTGCATCGCTGGCTCGTCCAGCAGGATTGGGGCAGCGACCTCAAGCTTTCTCTGCCGAAACCGACACCGCTCTCCGATTAGGAGCGGCTTCGCGACCGAGGGCCGAAGCGCGTCTTTCGGGCCTCCAACAACAAGAACAAGTGAACCTCAACAGTGGAGACAACAAACATGAAAATGACGAAATGGGGGGCCGCAGCCATGGCCCTTGGCCTGGTTCATTTTGCGGCGCCGGCCGAGGCGGCGGGCGGCAAGACGCTGGAAACCGTGAAGGCGCGCGGCGTGCTCAACTGCACGGGCCATGACGGCTCCTATCTCGGCTTCGCCGAGGTAGACGACAAGGGCAACTGGAAGGGCATGGACATCGACCTCTGCAAGGCGGTGGCGACCGCCGTGTTCGGCGACCCGGCCAAGCTGAAGATCGTCCCGATCAGCTGGGCGCAGCGCTGGCCGTCGCTGCAGTCGGGGGACGTCGACATCATCATCAAGGCGTCGGGCGGCACGCTCAGCCGAGATACCGAGCTCGGCCTGCAATTCTCGATGTCCTATTACCTCGGAACGACCAAGGTGATGGCGCATAAGGAGCTCAACCTGAAGTCGCTCAAGGACGCCGATGGCGGCTCGATCTGCATTCCCGCGGGGACGACCATCGAGCAGCAGGTCGCGGCCTATGCGCAGAAGGTCGGGATCAAGCTGGAGCCTGTCGTCATCGAAAAGACGGAAGAGCTCGAGCAAGCATACTTCTCGGGGCGCTGCGACATGTATGCCCAGTGGGGGCCAGTTCTCGCAATCGCGCGTGTCGCCAAGGGCAAGGTCGACGACCACGTGATCCTGCCCGACGTGCTCGCCGTCGAACCCGAGGTCATGATCGTGCGGCAAGGCGACGACAACTGGGTCGACGTCGCCAACTGGACGCTCTCCGCCCTGCTCTTCGCCGAGCAGGAAGGCATCACCTCCAAAAATGTCGATGAGATCAAGGCCAAGCCCACGTCGCCGGCAGTCGCCAAGTTCCTGGGTGCCGCGCCAGGCATGGGCAAGGGTCTCGGACTTCCTGACGACTGGGCCTACAACGTGATCAAGAAGGTCGGCAACTACGGCGAGATCTTCGATCGCGATCTCGGCAAGGAGTCGCCCTACAAGATGGATCGCGAGCTCACCAACCTCTGGAACAATGGCGGCGTCCTGTTCCCGCTGGTGATCGACTGACTCCACCTCTCAACGCAGCTCGCTCTGAGCTCCGCCTGGCACCGCCAGGCGGAGCCGGCGACAATTCGGGGAAGACCATGATGGTCAGCCTGCTAAGAAATCAGAGGGTCCGCAATACGCTTTTACAGGTTCTTTATGTCGGCTCGCTTGCTGCGATGCTCCTTGCCTGCGTGATGATCGCCCGGCGGAACCTGGCGCAGCAAGGCATCACCTCCGGCTTTGACTTCCTGTTCAAGTCGACGGGCTGGGATGTCAACTTCTCGCTGCTGCCCGCCACCGCCAACGACCCCTACTGGTGGTTCTTCCTCATCGGCGTCATCAACACGCTATTCCTGGGATGCACCGGGCTGATCCTGGCGACGATCGTCGGCACCATCGTCGGCCTGGCGCGGACCTCCTCGAACGAGCTGGCGCGGCTGCTTGGCCGCACTTATGTCGACATCTTCCGCAACATCCCGCTGATCCTCCAGGTCTTCTTCTGGTACGCCGTCATCACGCATCTGCCGACGCCACGCGCCGCGCACGAGGCCTTCGGCATGCTGCTGACCAGCCGCGGCCTCTATGTGCCGGTCCCCAATGTCGGCGGCGTCGCGTTTGCGGCAGCTTTCCTTGCCGTAATCGCGGCGATCGCGCTGCCGGTTTGGCTGGGCCGGACCACGCGCCTCAGCCAACCGCCCGGCGAGCGGCTCGGCATTCAACTGACCGCGGCCGCGACGGCACTGGCCAGCGCAGTCATTGTCCTTGCGCTGGGCCGCCTGCCGGACCTGCCGCTGCTCGACTTCCCTGCCCTGCAAGGTCTCAATCTCAAGGGTGGCCTGCGCATCCCTCCCGAATTTTCCGCTTTGGCCATCGCGATCGCCATCTATGGCGGCTCCTATATCGCCGAAATCGTGCGTGGCGGCTTCAAGGCCGTCGGGAAGGGCCAGATGGAGGCCGCACTTTCGCTGGGGCTGAGCCCCTGGCGCGTGTTCACGCTGGTGCGGCTGCCGCTGGCGCTGCGTGCCATGCTGCCGATCCTCGCGAACCAGTATGTCTGGCTGATGAAGGCGACGACCATGGGCATTGCGGTGGGCTTCACCGACTTCTTCATGATCGTGGCGCTGACCATCAACCACTCCGGCCAGACGCTGGAGGCGATCGGCATCCTGATGGCGGGCTTCCTGGCGATCAATCTCAGCCTGGCAGCCGTGTTCAACCGCATCAACAAAACCATTGCCCTCAAGGGCAATCAGTTGAGGGGGTGAATGATGGAGATGGTAATTGTCGCTCCTCCTGCCCCTGGCAAGCTCGAAGACCTGAGGCGCCGTTTCTTCGCCACGCCGCTGCAGGCGCTGCTGTCGCTGATATCGCTGGCGATCATGGCTTTCGTTCTCTGGAAGCTGTTGAACTGGGCGGTGTTCTCAGCGGTGTTCACCACCAGCGGCGGGCCCGAGGCCTGCCAGGCGGCGGCAGGAGCCTGCTGGTCGGTCATTGCCGCCAGATGGCGCATCATCCTTTTCGGCCTCTATCCCTTCGAGGAGCAATGGCGCTCGGCCTTGGCCTGTGTGGCCGTCGTGGTCATGACAGTGCTGAGCTGCATCCCGGCCTTTTGGACCGGCAGCCGCATCGCGATCGTCTGGGGCGTCGGAGCGGCGCTCTACTATGTGCTGATGAAAGGCGGCGTGCTCGGCCTTCCCTATGTCGGCGAGGAAGCCTGGGGCGGGCTGGCGCTCACCCTTTTCATCTTCGTCACCACCTGCCTGATCGGCTTTCCGCTGGCGATCTGCCTGGCTCTCTTGCGCCGCTCGGAGCTGCCCTGGATATCCAGGACCACGGGCCTGATCATCGACGGAGTGCGCTCGCTGCCGCTGATCTCTATTCTCTTCACCTTCGCCGTCGTGCTGCCTTTCGCGCTGCCGCAATGGATGGCAGGCGACAAGCTGTACAGAGTCATTCTCGGCTCGGCCCTGTTCTTCTCGGCCTATCAGGCCGAGATCGTGCGCGGCGGCATGCAGGGCGTTCCGAAGGGCCAGGAAGAAGCCGCCATGGCGCTCGGCATGAGCTACTGGCAGCGCATCGGCCGCATCCTCCTGCCGCAGGCCATGCGCAACGCGCTGCCGGCGACGATCAACCAGTTCGTCATCTCGTTCAAGGAAACCTCGCTGGTGGTTATCGTCGGTTTCTTCGAGATCCTCGCTTCCGGCAATGCCGCCTACGGCACCGGCGAATGGCGCTTCGCCTATGTCGAGGTCTATGCCTTCATTGCGCTGATCTATTTCGTCTTCGTCTTCAGCCTGTCCCGCTACGGTGCTTACCTCGAGCGCCGCATGTCGGTCGGCGAACGGTAGGGAGGCGCGCAAAGTGATTTCGACGCAGTCATCCGGCGCCGCGGTTCATATCGAGAACCTGGACAAATACTACGGCTCCTTCCACGCGCTGCGGAACATAAACCTTTCCGTGAAGCGCGGAGAAAAGATCGTCGTCTGCGGCCCCTCGGGCTCCGGCAAGTCGACCATGATCCGCTGCATCAATCGGCTCGAGCAGCACAATGGCGGGCGCATCACCGTGCTCGGCACCGAGCTCAACGACGATGTCGGCAACATTGACGGGATCAGGCGCGAAGTCGGCATGGTGTTCCAGCACTTCAACCTGTTCCCGCACATGACCGTGCTGGAGAACTGCATGATCGCACCGATGATCGTGCGCAAGCGACCGCGCGCCGAGGCCGAGGCGACCGCCCGGCGCTATCTGGAGAAGGTCCGCATTCCCGAGCAGGCGACGAAGTTTCCCGGACAGCTCTCCGGGGGCCAGCAGCAGCGGGTGGCCATTGCGCGCGCCCTTTGCATGCAGCCGCAGCTCATGCTGTTCGACGAGCCGACCTCGGCGCTCGACCCGGAAATGATCGCCGAAGTGCTGGACGTCATGGTGACCCTTGCTTCGGAAGGCATGACGATGATCTGTGTCACGCACGAGATGGGCTTCGCGCGCCGCGTCGCCGACCGCGTCATTTTCATGGACCGCGGCGAGATCGTCGAGGAGGCGCCGCCGGAGCAGTTCTTCACCTCTTGCCGGAACGAGCGCACCCGGCAATTTCTGTCGCAGGTGCTGGGTCATTGAGCCAGAGCCAGCTGCTGTCTATACGCGGCGTGCCACACATCGCAGGTATCGCAATGACCGATCCCGTCACCGCTTTGCGCGAGATTCTCGGACCGAAAGGCTGGCTTTCGGGCACCGACGCCGAGCCTTATCAGCGCGACTGGCTGAACCGCTATGGCGTCGCGCCTTTGGGAGTTGCCAGACCCGCGAGCACGGCCGAAGTTGCGGCAGTGGTCAAGGCATGCCGGGTGGCCGGCGTGGCCGTGATTCCGCAAGGCGGAAACACCGGCCTGTGCGGCGGCGCCGTCGCCGATCGGGCGAACGCGGTGATCGTCTCGCTTTCGCGCATGACGGCAATAGGCGAACCGGATCCGGAGAGCGGGTCGATTGCGGTTGACGCGGGCGTTGTGCTCGCCGCGTTGCACGACGCGCTGGAGCCGCATGGCCTGATGTTCCCGATGCATCTCGGCGCCGAAGGCAGCGCCAGGATCGGCGGCCTGATCGGCACCAATGCCGGCGGCAGCCAGGCGTTTCGCTATGGCATGATGCAGGACCTTGTGCTCGGCCTCGAAGTCGTGACCCCGGACGGCGCGGTATGGGACGGCCTTCGCGCGGTGCAGAAGGACAATGCCGGCTATCAGCTGCGCAAGCTGTTCTGCGGTGCCGAAGGCACGCTCGGCATCGTCACGCGCGCTGTCCTCAGGCTCTATCCCACCCCAAAACAACAGGCGAGCGCGCTTCTGGTGATGTCCGACTTCGCCGCGGCCGTTTCCTTCGGCACCTATCTGCGCGGCGAGGCCGGCGAGTTCCTTGCCGGGCTCGAATTCTTCTCCGATGTCGGCCTGACGCTGGCGCTCAAGCATCTGCCTGATCTCGCCTACCAGCTGGAAACACGAGGCGACGTCTACCTGCTCGTCGAACTGGCGTCAGGTTCGGCGCGCGTTCCGCTGGAGGATATCCTCGCTTCGGCACTGGAATGGGGTATGGAGGAAGGTCTGGTCGTGGATGGCGCGCTGGCCAATTCGGGCGCGCAGCGGGCGCAATTCTGGCGGCTGCGCGAGGAACAACCCGAGGGGCAGCGGCTGGAAGGCGAACAGTTGAAGCACGACATCTCGGTGCCGCCGGGCGCCATCGCCCGATTCATCGAGACCGGCGCCGGGATTTGCGACGACATCCTGCCCGGCGTGCGGATCAACCCATTCGGGCATCTCGGCGACGGCAACATCCACTACAATCTGTCGCCGCCGGAAGGCCGCGCCGATTTCGACGGCAAGGCGGGACAATTTGCCGAGGCGCTGGCTGCGCTCGCTACCGAGATGGGGGGCAGCTTCGCGGCGGAACATGGGCTTGGGCGCGCCAAGATCGCCATGGCCGAGCGGAATCGCAGTTCTGTGGAGCGGGAACTCATGGCGCGGCTGAAGGGCGCGTTCGACCCGCAGGGCACGATGAATCCCGGCGTCCTGGTTCGAATTGCAGAATAAAGAAAAACTTTCGAATGGATCGCATTTCTTGATTTCGCGTCGGCCCGCCAGAGTGCAGGTATAAGTTCGAAAGGCAGGCTCCGTCTGCTTGCCACCAGCGTAAGAGGATGCCGAAGCATGGTCCGCAATGGCGGTCGCCTTCTTGTCGAGTGCCTGATCTCGCTTGGCGCGACCAAGAGCTTCGGCGTTCCCGGCGAAAGCTATCTCGCCGTTCTCGACGCGCTGCACGACACGCGTGGAAAGCTGGACTACGTGCTCTGCCGCAATGAGGGCGGTGCGGCTTTCATGGCTTCCGCCTACGGCAAGCTGACGGGCACGCCGGGCATCTGCTTTGTGACGCGCGGCCCGGGCGTGACCAATGCCAGCATCGGCGTGCACACCGCCATGCAGGACAGTTCGCCGATGATCCTCTTCGTCGGCCAGGTCGGCACCGACATCAAAGGCCGCGAAGCCTTCCAGGAAATAGACTACCGGGCGGTGTATGGAACCGTCGCAAAATGGGCGGTCGAGATCGATGACGTCGATCGCCTTCCCGAAATCGTGGCGCGGGCCTGGACCGCCGCTTTGACCGGACGCCCCGGCCCCGTGGTGGTCGCGCTGCCGGAAGACATGCTGACGGCCATGACCGAAGCCGCGCCGCTCGGCGGGCCGGCGCCTATCTTCGAAGCGGCGCCGGCACAGGAGGCAATTGCGTCGGTATTGAAGATGCTTGCCGCCGCCGAAAATCCGGTGCTGCTGATGGGCGGCGCCAACTGGACGGCTGACGGACGCGCGGCGCTTCAGGCTTTCGCCGAAGCCTCCGATATCCCGGTCGTGACAGCCTTCCGGTATCAGGACCAGTTCGACAACCATTCGCCGGTGTTCGTCGGCGAGGCCGGCGTCGGGATGGTGCCGCATGTGAAAAACTTGATCCGCGACGCGGACGTGATCCTCGCCGTCAATGTCCGCTTCGGCGAGATGACGACCGACGGCTACACCCTGCTCGAAGTTCCCGTACCGCGCCAGAAGCTGATCCACGTGCACGGCTCCGATCGCGAGATCGGCAAGATCTATGTGCCCACGATCGGTATCCATTCCGGTCCGAACGCCTTCGCCAAGGCGCTCACCCCGATCAAGGGTTCTTGGGCCGACTGGCGCACGACGGCACGCAAGGCCTATGAAGGCACGTTCGCTGCGCCCGTGCAGCCCGGCCCGGTCGACATGGTCGCGGTCAGCACCTGGCTGCGCGAGACGCTGCCGCCCGACGTCATCCTCACCAACGGCGCCGGCAATTTCACCGTGTGGCCGAACAAGTTCTTCAAGTTTGGACCGCAAGCGCGCCTGCTTGCGCCGCAATCCGGCGCCATGGGCTATGGCCTGCCGGCCGCGATCGCGGCCAAGGTCGCATACCCGCAACGCACCGTGGTCTGCTTTGCCGGTGACGGCGACTTCCAGATGAACTGCCAGGAACTCGGAACCGCCATGCAGGCCGGCGCGCAGCCGATCGTGCTGATCGTCAACAATGGCATATACGGCACCATCCGTGCCCATCAGGAGCGCAACTATCCGGCTCGCGTCTCCGGAACCTCGCTCGAGAATCCCGACTTCGTGGCGCTGGCGAAGGCCTATGGCTTTCACGCCGAGCGGGTCGAATCCACGGGGGATTTCGCGGCGGCGTTCGAGCGGGCGCTTAGCTCGACGACCGGCGCCGTCCTCGACATCGCCATCTCGCCCGAAGCGATAACGCCCCGGCAGACCCTCTCTCAGATGCGCGACGCCGCGCTCGCTTCCCAGAAGGCCAAGTCATGACCTCCAGAACTGACGACATCCGTCTCGGCGCGGACATCGGCGGCACCTTCACCGACATCGCCCTTGATGTCCGAGGGACGATGTTTTCGACCAAGGTGCTGACCAACTATGCGGCTCCCGAGCAGGCGATCCTCGACGGCATCGCCATCGTCATTCGCGACGCCGGAATTTCTCCGTCCGAGATCGGCATCATCATCCACGGCACGACACTCGCCACCAACGCGCTGATTGAGCGCCGTGGCGCGAAGACCGCGCTGGTCACGACGGAAGGGTTCCGCGACGTGATCGAGATGCGAACGGAAAACCGCTTCGAGCAGTATGATCTGAACCTGCAACTGCCGACGCCGCTGATCCCGCGCGAGGATCGCTTCACCGTCAAGGGCCGCATCGGCGCGGAAGGCCAGGAGCTGCAGCCGCTCGACGAAGCCGCTCTGGAAGAGATCGCCGACCGCATCGCGGCGGGCGGTTTCGGCTCGGTGGCGATCGGCTTCATCCATGCCTATGCCAACCCCGACCACGAGCGCCGGGCGCGCGAGATCCTTGCCAGAAAACTCGGCATCCCGATCTCGATCAGCGCCGAAGTCTCGCCGCAGATGCGCGAGTTCGAACGCTTCAACACGGTCTGCGCCAACGCCTATGTGCGGCCGCAGATGGCCGACTATCTCGCCCGCCTGCAGACGCGCCTGAAGGACATGGGCGCCGATTGCCCCGTCTTCATGATCCATTCCGGCGGCGGCCTGATCTCGGTGGAGACCGCTTCGGAATTTCCGGTCCGGCTGGTCGAATCCGGCCCGGCGGGCGGCGCGATCTTCGCCGCAGACATCGCCAGGCGCTTTGGTCTTGAGAAGGTCGTCTCCTACGACATGGGCGGAACCACCGCCAAAATCTGCCTGATCGAGGACTATGCGCCGCGCACGGCGAGAACCTTCGAAGTGGCGCGCACCTACCGCTTCTCGAAGGGCTCGGGCATGCCGATCTCCATCCCGGTTATCGAGATGATCGAGATCGGCGCCGGCGGCGGTTCCATCGCCTGGGTCGACGCCATGGGCCGTATCCAGACCGGGCCGGAGAGTGCCGGCTCGGAGCCGGGGCCGGCCTGCTACGGGCGCGGCGGCAAGCGTCCGGCGATCACGGATGCCGATCTCGTGCTCGGCAAGCTCGACCCCGACAATTTCGCCGGCGGAGCGATCAAGCTGGACAGCACTGCGTCCGAGCAGGTGATTCTGCGCGATGTCGGCGAGCGGCTGTCGCTCGATGCCATGTCGACGGCCTTCGGCATCTGCGAGGTAGTGGACGAGAACATGGCCAATGCCGCCCGCGTCCATGCGGTCGAGAACGGCAAGAACATATCCGACAATCTGATGATTGCCTTCGGCGGCGCCGCCCCGCTTCACGCGGCGAGACTGTGCGAAAAGCTCGGCATCGACCAGTGCATCGTTCCGCGCGGCGCCGGCGTCGGCTCGGCGATCGGCTTCCTCAAGGCGCCGTTCGGCTACGAGGCGCTGGCCTCGAAGCTGACGCGCCTGTCGCGGTTCCAGCCTGCCGAAGTGAATGCCCTGCTCGCCGATCTCAAGGCCTCCGCCGAGGGTTTTGTGCGCGGCGGCGCCAGCGGCAGGATCGTCTGCGAAATCACCGCCTTCATGCGCTATGCCGGCCAGGGCTGGGAAATCCCCGTGCCGGTGGCAGACGAGCCGTTCGGCGACGATGCCGTTTCAGAACTCAAGGCGTTGTTCGAGGAGAATTACCAGCGCTTCTTCGGCCGCGCCATCGAGGGGCTCGACGGACTGGAAATCGAGATCGTCACCTGGTCGGTCAAGGCGACGGATGTCCGTCCCGCCGTCGCCAGGCACGAGCTCACAACTGGCAAGAAGACGAGCGAACTCAAAACGACCCGCGAGGTGTTCGATCCGGTCAGCGGCGCGCCGCGCAGCTACGGCATCGTCGAGCGCGACACGCTCCGCCCCGGCGATCGGATCGCGGGCCCCGCGGTCATCGTCGAGCGCGAAACTTCCACCGTCGTCACCACCAGCTTCGACGCCGTCATCCAGAGCGACGGCGCGATCCTCCTGATCCGCAAAGGCAGCCAGGCATGAGCGATATTGGCGAAATCCGCATGCAGGTCATGTGGAACCGGTTGATCTCGGTCGTCGAGGAGCAGGCGCTCACCCTGCTGCGCACCGCCTTCTCGACTTCGGTGCGCGAATCCGGCGACCTGTCGGCTGGCGTGTTCGACCCGCGCGGCCAGATGCTTGCGCAGGCAGTCACCGGCACGCCGGGCCACGTCAACACCATGGCCGAGGCGGTGCTGCATTTCATGCACGAAATCCCGCGCGACCAGATGTTCGAAGGCGACACTTACGTCACCAACGATCCCTGGCAGGGCACCGGCCACCTGCACGACATCACCATGGTGTCCCCGTCCTTCCTCAACGGCGAGCTGGTCGCCTTCTTCGCCTGCACGGCGCATGTCGTCGATGTCGGCGGGCGCGGCTTCGGCGCCGACGGCAAGTCGGTCTACGAGGAAGGCATCCAGATCCCGATCATGAAGTTCGCGGAAAAGGGCAAGGTCAATCTCGATCTGGTCAGGATCCTGCGCGCCAATGTCCGCGAGCCCAACCAGGTGGTCGGCGATTTCTATTCGCTCGCTGCCTGCAACGAGGTCGGGCACCGGCGCCTCGTCGACATGATGAAGGAGATCGGCCTGACCTCGCTGGATGGGTTAGGCGATTTCATCTTCTCGCGCACCCGCGACGCCATGCTGGAACGCATCGAGGCGCTGCCCAAGGGAAGCTGGTCGAACGAGCTGGTGACCGACGGCTACGACGAGCCGGTGAAACTCGCGGCCACGGTGTCGGTCCGCGAGGACCATGTCGAGGTCGACTTCACCGGCACCGACCCAATGAGCCGCTGGGGCATCAACTGCCCGATCATCTACAGCAAGGCCTATGCCTGCTATGCGCTGAAATGCATGGTGGCGCCCGACATCCCGAACAATGCCGCCTCGCTCGCCTTCTTCACCGTGTCGTCGCCGGTCAACATCCTGAATGCCGTGCGGCCGGCCCCGGTGGCGTTGAGGCACATCTTCGGCCACATGGTGCCCGATCTGGTACTTGGCGCGTTTTCCAAGGCGTTGCCCGGAAAGATCCTCGCCGAAGGCGCCGGCGCGCTGTGGAACATCCACATTTCGGCGCGGCCCGTCGCCGGCGCGTCCGGCCGCCGCGCCGAAGTGCTGATGTTCAACTCCGGTGGCATGGGCGCGCGGCCCGAGCTCGACGGCTTGTCGGCGACGGCCTTCCCGTCCGGTGTCCATACGATGCCGATCGAGGCGACGGAGCATACCGGTCCGATCGTGATCTGGCGCAAGGAGCTGCGGCCGAATTCCGGCGGCGACGGCGAGTTCCGCGGCGGCCTGGGTCAGATCATCGAGATCGCCGCGACCGACGGCCACGACTTCGACTTCTCCGCCATGTTCGACCGCGTGAACCATCCCCCCCGCGGACGCAATGGCGGCGAGCCCGGCGTCGCCGGCGTGGTCAAGCTCGACGACGGCACAAAGATGCGCCCCAAGGGCTGGCAGCACGTGCCCGCCGGGCGGCGGCTGATCCTCGAACTGCCGGGCGGCGGCGGCTATGGCGATCCGGCCAAGCGCAGCGCCGCCGCGCGGGCCAACGACCGATCCAAGGGTTACATCTCGGAGAACGACCAATGAGTTACGTTGCCTCGCGCCTCTCGGCGGTGAAGCCTTCGGCTTCCATGGCGGCTTCGCAGGCCGCCAAGGCGCTGCGCGCCAAGGGAGTGGACGTGATCGACCTCGGGTTGGGCGAACCCGATTTCCCGACCCCGCTTCACATCATCGATGCCGCGCATTTTGCCGCCAAGGCCGGACAGACGCTCTACACCGCCGCCGCGGGCACCATCGAAGTGCGCGAAGCCGTCGCCGGCAAATTCCGCCGCGAGAACAGCCTGGACTACACGGCCGACGACATCGTGGTCGCCAACGGCGCCAAGCAGATCATCTTCAACGCGCTGATGGCGACGCTGGAGCCAGGCGACGAGGCGATCCTGCCGGCGCCCTATTTCGTCTCCTATCCGGAAATGGTGAAGCTGCTCGGCGGCACGCCCGTCGTCGTCGAATGCCCGGAGACCACAGGCTTCCGGCTGACGCCGGCGCTGCTGGAAAAGGCAATCACGTCAAGGACAAAGTGGCTTTTCCTCAACATGCCCGGCAACCCGTCCGGTGCGGTCTATTCCGCGTCCGATCTCAAGGCGCTGGGCGCGGTCCTGGCAAAACACCCTCAGGTGCTGGTCCTTTCCGACGAGATCTACGAGCACATCCTCTTCGACGGACGCGAATTCGTCTCCTTCGGCAAGGGCTGCCCCGAGCTCAAGAACCGCACCCTGATCGTCAACGGCGTCTCGAAGTCCTACGCCATGACCGGCTGGCGCGTCGGCTACGCAGCCGGCCCCGCGCCACTCATCAAGGCGATGTCGACGATCCAGAGCCAGTCCTGCACCTCGGTGTGCTCGATCGCACAAGCCGCGACCGTCGCCGCCCTCAGCGGTCCGCAGGATGAAGTCGCGCGCTTCCGGCAGGCCTTCGAGGCGCGCCGCAACCTGGTAGTGGACGGCATCAGGAAGATAAACGGACTGACGTTGTCGCCGCCGGAAGGCGCCTTCTACGCCTATATCGGCTGCGCCAGCCTGATCGGCCGCAAGACGCCCAAGGGCGTCGTCCTGGGGGATGACGCGGCCGTGGCCAACTATCTTCTCAACGAAGGACGCGTGGCGTCGGTGCCGGGCGTCGCCTATGGACTGTCACCCTATTTCCGCATCTCGACGGCGACTGGCGAAGGGGTGCTGGCCGAGGCGATCTCGCGGATCAATGCCGCCGTCGCGCAAGTGGAGTAAACGATGCCGCACTACGAACGTATATTGATCACCGGCGCCGCTGGCCGGCTCGGCTCGCAATTGCGCAAGGGACTGGTGCCGCTGGCAAGCAATATCCGCCTGGCGGGCCGCGGGCCGTTCAGCGATCTTGCGCCTTATGAAGAAGAAGCCGTCTTCGATCTTGCCGACATGGAGGCGACCATCGCAGCCACCAAGGACTGCGATGCGATCGTGCATTTCGGCGGCGCGCCGCTCGAATGCGAGTGGCAGACCATCCTCGATTCCAGCATTCGCGGCTCCTACCACATCTATGAAGGCGCCCGGAAACACGGCGTGAAGCGCGTCGTCTACGCTTCCTCGGTGCATGCCATCGGCTATCACGAGATCGAGGCGCATATCGGCGTCGACGCGCCGGTGCGCCCCGACAGCCTCTATGGCGTGTCGAAAAATTTCGTCGAAAGCCTCAGCCGGCTTTACTGGGACAAGTTCGGCATCGAGACGGTGTGCCTGCGCATCTTCTCGTCTTTCCCCGAGCCGGCAGACCGGCGCATGCTGTGGTCGTATCTTTCCTTCGCCGACTGCGTGCGCCTGGTCGAGGCATCGCTGACGGCGCCGCGCGTCGGCCACACCATCTCGTTCGGCCTATCCAACAACAAGCTGAAGATGGTCGACAACAGCGGCGCCGATCATCTCGGATTCATCCCGCAGGACAGCGCCGAACCGTTCCGCGCCGCCGTCGAGGCGAAGACTCCCGTTCCCGACCCAAAGAGGCCGTCGGTGAAATATCTCGGCGGCTGGTTCTGCGAACTCGGTCATCCGGACGACAAGCCCGAATGACCATGCCTCGCAAGCAGGTCAGTTCGGAAAATGCCGACTGACCCAGCCGACATGGGCGCTCCCATGGCAATCGATGGTTCAGTCCCGTGGCCGCACCTGCGGCAGCGCGGCCTCGAGCGACCGTTCGAACGCGTCAACCAAAGCATCGACCTGAGCCTCGCTAATGATCAGCGGCGGACAGAAAGCGATCGCATCGCCCATGTTGCGCGAGATCACGCCGTTGTGCTGCATGAACCCATTGACCAACGCGCCGAGAGCGGTCGGCTTCCCCCATGGCGCCTTGCTCGCCTTGTCGGCGACCAGCTCGACGGCGGCGATCAGGCCGACGCCACGCAATTCGCCCACCAGTGGATGGGAACCGAGCTTGCGCAGCCTGGCCTGCAAATGCGCGCCGACCCTGCGCGCATTGCCGACAAGGTCGCGCTCCTCGATCAGCTTGACGTTTTCCAGCGCGACGGCCGCGGCGACAGGATGACCGCCGCCGGTGAAGCCGTGGCCGAAGGTGCCGATGCGATCGCTCTCGTCGGCGATCGGTTCGAAAACCTTGTCGTTGATCAGCAGCGCCGAGATCGGCAGGTAGGACGACGAGATCTGCTTGGACAACACCATGATGTCGGGCTTGATGCCGAAGGTCTGCGAACCGAACATCTCGCCGGTGCGGCCGAAGCCGCAAATGACCTCGTCGGCCACTAACAGGATGTCGTATTTCGACAGCACCGCCTGGATTTTTCCCCAATAGCCGGCGGGCGGAACGACGACGCCGCCGGCGCCCATGATCGGCTCGCCGATAAAGGCGGCGATGGTTTCCGGCCCCTCTGCGAGGATCAGTTTTTCCAGGTCGTCGGCCAGACGGCTGGAAAACTGCTCCTCGCTTTCGCCGGGCTCGGCATCGCGCCAATGGTGCGGCGTCGAGGTGTGCAGGATATTGGCGATCGGCAGGTCGAAGGACAGATGATTGTTCGGCAGCCCGGTCAGGCTTGCCGACGCGATGGTGACGCCATGATAGCCGCGCTTGCGGCTGATGATCTTTTTGCGCGCCGGCTGGCCGAGCGCGTTCGACCGGTACCAGATCATCTTGATCGCCGTGTCGTTGGCCTCGGAGCCCGAATTGGTGAAATAGGCCTTGCTCATCGGCACCGGCGCCATCTGCACCAGCTTTTCGGCCAGATCGATCAGCGGCGAATGCGCCTTCGAGCCGAAATCGTGATAGAAGGGCAGCTTCGACATCTGCCGCGTGGCCGCCTCGACCAGTCGCTTTTCCGAGAAGCCGACGGCAACGCTCCACAGGCCGGCCATCGCCTCGATATAGCGGTTCCCGGCAATGTCCTCGACATAGATGCCGTCGCCCTTTTCGATGACCAGCGGTCCCGTTTCCTGATGCTTGCGGGCATTGGTGTAGGCGTGCATGTGGTAGCGGATATCGCGGGCTTCAGGGGAATTCGGTCTGGCGTCCATGATGGCTCCTGTCTGCGAGTGTAGGACCATCTCGCTGGTCGAGAAGTCCGAAATTTGCCCTCGTGTCTGAGCTGTGATGCATCATCGCACGTTCAAGCCGCAAGAGCCGCCCTGTCAGGATCGATAGCGCCATGGGAACCTGGCGCATGGTCGGTCTCGCAAGCCGCGGCGGGCACATGATTGCCCTACAGCAATGGACAACAGCCAGATGATCCTTGAGAAAGGGCTGTGAGGTGCCGCTCGCGCAACCGAATGGGCTGGGCATGGAACGGGTTGACTGCGTGATTGCCGGTGCCGGCGTGGTGGGCCTAGCGATCGCGCGCGGCCTTGCCGCGCAAGGTTTCGACACGCTGATCCTCGAAGCGGCGGATGCCATCGGCACCGAGACGAGCTCGCGCAACTCGGAAGTGATCCATGCCGGCATCTATTATCCGCAAGGCTCGCTCAAGGCGCGGCTCTGCGTGGCCGGCCGCGAGATGCTCTATCGCTACTGCGCCGAGCGCTCGATCCCGCACCGGCGCTGCGGCAAGCTGATCGTCGCGACCGATGATGCGCAGGAGCCGGTGCTTGCCAACATTCGAGCCAATGCCGAGGCCTGCGGCCTCGGTGACTTGCGTTTCCTCTCCGCCGCCAAGGCTCACACGCTGGAGCCGGCGCTGCATTGCACCGCTGCCCTGCTTTCGCCCTCCACCGGCATCATCGACAGCCACGCGCTGATGCTCGCCCTGCTCGGCGATGCCGAGGAAGGCGGTGCGATGCTGTCGCTCAACACCCGCATCGTGTCGGGCCGGATCGAAGCCGACCGCATCGTTCTCCACACGACCAGCACGGGAATCGGCGAAGATTTCGAGATCGCCACATCGCGGCTCGTGAACGCGGCGGGCCTCGGCGCTGTCGCGCTTGCCGGCTCGATCACAGGATTCGATCGCCGGTTCCTGCCCGGGCTTCGCTACGCCAAAGGCAACTATTTTTCAGTGGCGACGCGAGCGCCCTTCTCGCACCTCATCTATCCCGTGCCGGAGCCCGGCGGGCTCGGCGTCCATCTGACGCTCGACCTTGCCGGCACGGCGCGCTTTGGGCCTGACGTCGAGTGGACCGATGCGCTCAACTACCGCGTCGACCCGGCACGCGGCACCCGCTTCTATGCTGAAATCCGCAAATACTGGCCGGAACTGGCCGACGGCAGCCTGCAGCCGGCCTATAGCGGTATCAGGCCAAAGCTTTCCGGTCCCGGCGAAGCCAACAGCGATTTCGTCATCCAGGATACCGGAACGCATGGCATCGCGGGCCTGGTCAATCTGTTTGGCATCGAAAGCCCCGGGCTGACCTCGAGCCTGGCCATCGCCGAGCATGTGACGCGCATCTTGCTGGAGCATCGCTAAGGGACATCGGAGCTCGAGCGAAAGCATGACGCTGAGAAGCCGGCTCCGGCCTGCGGACCGCCCCGAATCGCACCGGCCGCAGCAAACAATGTCCTTGCGGGCCTCGCGGCTGCTGACCATAGTTCGGGTATGAAACCAAATGTCCCAGTTAGCTTCCGCAGCACGAAATGAGTTCCGCGAAAGAATCCCTCGTTGTCGTCGAGAGCCGCCCTGGCGAGAAGGTGGGGCTGGTCGAAATCAATCGTCCCAAAGTGCGCAATGCGCTCAACCTCGAAGTGCGGGAGAAGCTGGCCGCCGCCGTGGCAGGCTTTTCCGAGGACACGGAAATCCGCTCGATCGTCATTGCTGGGCGCGGCGGCAACTTCGCTGCAGGAGCCGACATAAAAGCGTTTGAAAAGCTCGGCTCGGCCGACATGCTTCTGCAGCGCACCCATCGCTACTGGGACGCGATTGCCAGGTGCCCGAAGCCGGTCATTGCCGCGGTCGAAGGCTTCGCGCTGGGCGGCGGGTGCGAGCTTGCCATGCACGCCGACATCATCGTCGCCGCGCGGACAGCCACTTTTGGTCAGCCTGAAGTCAAGCTCGGCTTGATGCCGGGCGCCGGCGGCACCCAGCGCCTGCTCAGGGCAATCGGCAAATACAAGACGCTGATGCTCCTTCTCACCGGCGACCTGTTTTCGGCCGAGGATGCCGAGCGTGCCGGCTTGGTCAGCACGCTGACGGATGAGGGTCAGGCCTTGCAGAAAGCGCTGCAGATCGCTGAGAGGATCGGCCGTCTTCCGCCGCTGGCCGTCGAGCAGATCAAGGAGGCGGTCGTCAACGGCGAGGACGCTCCGTTGGAAACCGCCTTGCGGCTGGAACGCAAAGCCTTCCAGCTGCTTTTCGATACCGCGGACAAACAGGAGGGCATTGCCGCCTTCCTGGAGAAGCGCGGACCCTCGTTCAAGGGGCGCTGACTTGGCAGGCGCGGGAGGGGAGCCCACCAGTCGGATCGGGAAAGCCGGTGTCGTAGGCGCCGGGGTGATGGGTTCCGGCATAGCGGAGGTCCTGGCGGCGGCAGGCATCGATGTGACGATGGTCGATGATGCCCCCGGAAAGGCGGCGGCGGCCATCGAGCAAATCGCGTCGCGTCAGCGCGCCAGGGCAGCCGCCGGCAAAGTCAGCTCGGAGGTAGTCGAGAAGCTGCTCGCCCATATCGAACCTGCCGAAACACTTGGGCGACTGGCAGGCGCCGATCTGGTGGTGGAAGCTATTGTCGAACGTCTCGAGCCCAAACGTCAGCTCATCGAGGCGCTGGAGACAATCGTCAGGCCGGACGCCATCATCGCGACCAACACCTCTTCGCTGTCCGTCACGGCGATCGCTTCCGCGGCCAAGCGACCTGAGCGGATTGCCGGCTACCATTTCTTCAATCCCGTGCCCGTGATGAAACTGGTCGAGGTCATCTCAGGAGCTCACACGGCGCCTGAGGTCGAGCACACGCTGGTCGAGCTTGCGGCCCGCTTCGGCCACCGGCCCGTCGTCGCCAGCGACACGCCCGGCTTTATCGTCAATCACGCCGGCCGTGCCTTCGGCACCGAGGCCCTGGCCATGCTGCGGGAGGGCGTGGCCTCGATCGCCGAGATCGATGCGATCCTGCGCGACGCCGCCGGCTTCAGGATGGGCCCCTTCGAATTGATGGACCTCACCGGGCTCGATGTCTCCCACCCGGTGATGGAGGGTGTCTACAACCAGTTCTATCAGGATCCGCGCTACCGCCCTTCCGTCATCGCGGCGCAGCGTGTGGCGGCGGGCCTGCTCGGGCGCAAGACCGGACGCGGCTTCTATGCCTACGACGGCAACCGGCAAGCCGTTCCGCCCGCATCAACACAGCCGGCGGAGACCAGCGGGATTCCGGACCGTGTCACCGTCTTGGCCGACAATGACACCGGCGAAATGCAAAAACTGGTCGCGTCGGCCGGCGCCACTGTTTGCGGCCGCCAGGATCAGGCGCTAGGGCGGGACGGCCTCATCCTCGTAGGGTTGGAGGGGCACGATGTCGCCGGCGCCGCGATGCGTCTTGGCCTCTCACCTTCACTATGCCTCGGGTTCGATCCCTATTTCGGCCTGGACCGTCACGTCACGCTCGTCGCGTCGGCGGCGACGTCCGACAAGGCCAGGAGCGCCGCCCGCGCGCTTGTCAAACGCGCCGGCCGCAAGGCGACCCTGGTGAGCGACAGTTGCGGCGCGGTCTGCCAACGCGTCGTCGCGATGATCGTCAATATCGGCAGCGAGATCGTCGAGCAAAAGATTGCATCGGCGGCGGATGTCGACGCCGCCGTACGGCTGGGGCTCGGCTATCCCCACGGACCTCTCGAGTGGGGCAACAAGCTCGGCCCTGCCCGCATTCTGCGCATCCTGGATACGATCCATGACCGCACCCGGGATCCTCGCTACCGCGCAAGTCTTTGGCTGCGACGGCGCGCCGAATTGGGGCTTGCGCTGGAAGAATAGGCTGCCGGAAGGAGACGATTTGGCCCTAACGGTTTGGGCAGTTCAGCACTTCCGCGCGCTGAACTGCCCGTGCCAGGCCTGAGCGCCTTGCATCAGCTCGAAATGTAGGACCGATCAAATCCGGCTGTTTTGATCAGTCCCGGAAGATCGTGCAACTCGACGACCCCGTAACGGAATGAGGCCAGGGCGGTCTGACGCAACGTTTTCAACACGCGACTTACATGCACAGCCGAAAGTCCCAATGCATCGGCCAGTTCGCCCTGGGTCAGCGGGCATTCGAAGCGGGCCGGATAGCTCGTTGCCGATCGATGTGAGCGGCAGGCCAGTTCGAGAAGGAAATGGGCCGTGCGCTCAACGGCACCCCTTCTGCTGACGCTTGCCAGGTGTTCCGCAACCCTTGAATATCGATCCGCCTCAGCCCGCAGGATTGCTTCGCAGATGGACTGCGGATAACGCGCAGAACATGTACGGACGGGGCCGGCCAGCTCGATCGCGATGACGTCCGAGAGGGCCGTCACCGTATCGCCCGCTTTTCCGGCGAACTCGATCACCGCAATTTCGCGAGGAAGCGCAAAATCGACGATGAGACGTGAGCCATTCGGCAATGTCTTCGCAAATGCTGCCCAGCCGGCGATCATAATCAGAATAGAGGATTTGGTGTGGTATTCGCCTGCAATAGTCGCGTTGGCCGCATAGGTGCGGCGCACGGCTCCTGGCAGTACAGAGATTCCCCTTTCCCAGCTTGCGTCAGCAAGCGCGGGTCCTTTCACCAATCCAACTTGCTTCGATAAGTTCATTTCCCCGAATCGCCCAAGCCCATGATCCACCCCCCCGGGTCAACCTGAAGCTGCAACTATCGACTAGGCAAAAAGTTCCATCTGTCACCTCATCCGAATTGCCGCGCAGTCTACCACCTTTTGGTACAACCCTACACCCTTGGTATATTAAAGTCGCTCAGGCAGCACAGCTTTGGCTTGCAGCGCACGATGACTTCGGAACAACAGCTCGTGCCGCACCGATGCCAGCAGCATGCCGCGGCGTGCCCGCATGCCGTCGAAATGCAGCCCCACCGCACCGATCCCGCATACTGCGCCCGACAGTATCGTCTGGACCATCGCAAAGCCCCGGCGGGAGAGTCTCGTCATTACGCGCGACGCTGCGGATGCAGCGAAAAGTTGAACCGCGCTGTCGGTCCGGACAGGCTGCCCGAGAACCTGCCGCCGGAACACCGATCCTTGTCTTCGAACCTTGTTGTCAGGGGCCCCCACCCGTCGATGAGGCAAAATTGCGTCCTGCCGATTGCGTTGACGCCGGAGCCGCGGATTCAGGTCGCGGACCGGGCGCTTGCAGCTCTTGCCAAGGCGGCCCTGGGATATATCGCGTCTCGCTTTCTGGATTGTCCGTCGCGCCGACCGCGACGGTTTGCACCATTGCTCCGGCTTCCGGCTTCCGGCGCGAACGCCTGACGCTGTAGGTCTGTCGCCGCTCCTCGGCGACTTCCAGGCCGTCTATTGCCGACGCAACCAATGCGAGGCGGTCCTCGATCTGCTTCATACGCCTCCAGGTGGAAAGCAAGGCCAATGAAACGAGGACGCAATAGGCGAGAAGGGCGGCGACCGCTCCCGCCCAATTCTCGATACCCAACAATAGCAACATGACAGTGCCGATAATGACGGCAAGGGTCCCGTAGCCCAGCGGCCGGCCCTTAAGAAGAAGCATCAGCGGCAGGGTTGCCGCCAGCAGAAGAATGACCCCGGGACCGTCGAGCACCCAACCTGCAAAACTCGGAACGACTTCGCTATAAGTGTCCATGTCAACCTCAGAACTGCCGAGGCCGGCCGCTTCTCTCATCGTCAGGAGCATCCTTGACGATCGTAGCGTTGTAGTGGACCTCCCTGAAGGGCGAGAGGAAGGTGTCTCGGCGACTTCTTAAAGCTCGGAGAGGCATACGGGGTAGACCAGATCGACCTTTAGCCGAGTTACTACTCAATAATGGTAATGGCGGCGATGTCCGCGAAGCTGATATGTTTCTGCCTTACCGGTGACGCGATCGGTGAGTGGGCGCAGAAGAGCGATTTGGACATGTCGGCGGGACACCAACCCTTACGATTCATGCGTTTGAGAGCGCATAACGGCTAGCTGCCCGACCCATTTTGAAATGAACGCCATTCAGCCGACGCTGAAGGGCTGGGAGTTGTGCTGTCGATCGTGAGGATTCGGGAAATGGCCAATCCAACTGATAATCCGAGGATGATTCGGGAATTCCTGCCCCTCGACGTCAGGGAAGTCTTCGATTTCTTTCTTCGTCGGTGGAAGCTGGTGTGCGGAATTGCCGTCATCACTTTCACACTGTTTATAGCTGCCGCATACATTCTTCCGACAACATACACCGGAGTTTCTCAGATATTACTTGACGCTCCGATCGACTATATGACTCCACAGGATTACTCCAATTCAGATTTTTCTGACAATCCAACGTTCATTGAAAGTCAGATCGCTGTCTTGAGGTCTGCGTCACTTCTTCAGCAGGTCGTCGACAGCCAAAAGCTGGCGGAAGACCCCAAGATAGGACCGGGGGCATTGATATGGCTCCAGAACGCGCTGGGAGTTTCGCGCGTCGGGCTTGGCAACGTCATTGAGCTTGATGTAGGCGCCTACGATCCGGAAAAAGCGGCATCGCTCGCGAACGCGATTGCCCAGGCCTATGTAGCAGATCGAATAAGGTCCCGTTACGAAGGGGTCCAGAAGGCCTCCTCGTGGCTCAGCGATCGGGCCGCCTATCTGCGAGCGGAGCTCAGCCGTTCGGAGCAAGCTGTCCAGAAGTTTCGGATCGATCACAATTTAGTGGCGACGCAGGCGGGCAGCTTGACTGACCAGCAGCTGTCCGAGTTGAACGTCGCCCTAATCAACGCGCGCGCCGAGTTATCCGAGAAACGTTCGCAATATCAGCAAGTTAGCAAGGTACAGGCTGCCGGAGGTGACATCCAGTCGATTCCGGACGTGCTGCAGTCGGTGGTGATTAACGCGCTCAGGGCTCAGCTCTCCGGAGTGACCCGGCGGGAAGCCGACCTCAAATTGAAGTATGGCGAGCGGCATCCCGAGGTCTTGTCCGCTCAGGCCGAGCGCCGCGACATCGAGGGACAGATCGCTGCCGAAGTCCAGCGCCTGATCGGCAATCTGAAGAACGAGGTCGACGCGGCCGAAGCTCGGGAGGCTTCTCTGGCTCGCGCCCTGGACTCGGTATCCAACCGCTCCGAAATCGAAGGTCAGGTTGGCGTCCAGTTACGCGATCTGGAGAGGATCGCGGCCGCGAACAAGGAACTCTTTGAGACGTTCCTGTCACGCGCCAAGCTCACCGAAGAGAAATCCACCCTCCTCAACAGCGGCGTGCGTGTAATCACCGATGCGAGCGTTCCTGGCGCGCCAAGCTTCCCAAACAGGCCTCTTTTTGCGGCTTTGGGTGTGGTTTTCGGCATCTTCTTCGGGGGCGCCGGCGCCGTGCTGCGTGAACTCTTCGCTTCCGGCTTCATGGCAAAGAAGCAGATCGAGGAAGAATTGGCAGTTCCGGTTCTTGCGTCGATGCCAAGGATGTCAGGCTGGTCGAAAGACGTCCATGCTCAGCCTGTGGCCTATCTCGAGCGCAAACCGCTCTCCAGGTACAGCGAAGCGGTGCGGCGGCTTCGCCTCGGTATCCAGGCCACGCCGGAACTGGACCGTTCGCCGCGCCTGGTGCTCGTGACATCAGCGATGCCCGGGGAAGGCAAGACAACGCTGGCATTGAGCCTGGCTTGCTCGGCGGCTGCCGACGGCGAACGGGTTCTGGTCATCGACGCGGACTTGCGTCTTTCGGCCGCCACGGCCTTCTTCGGCATGGCTGACAAGGTCGGATTGGTCGATCTCCTGACCTTGCCGGTGAAGGCCGCAAACGCGATCCATCTGGACGAACGCTCGGGCATATCCATGCTGCCCGCAGGAGCAAGAACCCGCAACCCGCCTGCCCTTCTTGCTTCGGCGCGAATGCGCTCGCTGCTTGAGGAGGTTCGGGGAAAATTCGACACGGTGATCATTGACGCACCACCCGTCGGACCCGCGGCCGATGCCTCGATCCTGGCCAGGCATGTCGACAAGGTCGTCTTCGTCGTGAGGTGGCGGGAAACCTCGCGCGAGGCCGTTGCCGAAGGAATTCGACATCTTGGCGATCGGTCCAAGCTTGCCGGCATTGCCCTGACGATGGTGGACGAACCAAAGCTGCCCAGATACGGCCGTTACACGTCGCTCGAAAGCAGTGTCTCGGACAGTTACTACCTCAATTAGGGAAGAGACAGTATTGCGTCATGCTGCACACTAACTTCTGCAACAACGGTTTTCCTGACTCGACGGACAAAAGTCACGGCGGCGAAGCTGCGCGCTGGTGCGTGGTCCAAACGCACCAGCATTCCGAGAGCCTTGCCGAGCGGCACCTGCTGTCGCAGAACTTCCGGACCTATCTGCCCAAGCGCAGGCGAACCGTCCGGCACGCCCGCAGGGTCAGGACCGTCTCCAGCGCGTATTTCGACTGCTATCTGTTCGTCTCCCTGGCTGTCCATCAGCAGAGCTGGTACCCGATCAACTCGACCGTGGGCGTCCGAAAGCTCGTCATGAGCAAGGGCATGCCGGTACCGGCGCCTTATGGGGTGGTTGAATCCTTGATATCGGCAACCGATGAGGACGGGATTTTGCACCCGGACATCCTGTTGAGGCCGGGCCAGAAAATCAGGATCATAGACGGGCCATTTTCGGACCAGCTCGGGATTCTTGATCATGTCGGAAGCGCCGGAGCGGTCAGAATCCTTCTCGACATCATGAACCGGTCTACTCCTATCACTATTGATCGGGACAAGTTGTCGATAGTGTCTTGAAACTACTCGGTGAGTTTTTACTCACCGCTTTCGTTACACAGATGCCGAAATACTCGGCAGGGAGTGATGAGTTGGCACCCAATTCACCCTCGGTGCGGTAGCCTGCGAAGGTGATGTCAGAACCTGCGGGCCGGCACTGAGACGATTGGTCGTTCGACATCCCAGGAACACCAGCCCACCGAGGGGCTTGGACTTACCGCACGCCAGTTCCACGACGTTTCCGGCGACGACGAGCGAGTGACGCTCGCCCGCGACCAATCACGAGAAATCTCTTGCAAACACCACGCAAGTCCAAATCGGCAGCCTTCCCTCCGGCCGGGGCCGGAGACCTTCGGGATCGTCTGCAGCCGCAGCAGTATCGCCGCTGGGCTACGGAGGCCAAGGCGGAGATCGTGGCGGAAACGTTGGCGCCGGGAGCGAATGTTTCAGCGTCGGCGAAGACTGTTGGCGCGGGCGCATTGGGCAGCCACTCAGGTGCAGCGCCGTATCAAACTGACGGAGGCGCTCCTTTCAGGCCGATCGAAACGGCGCCGGCACTGCCGATTGCCAGCGAACTGTTTCGAGCACTCAATGAAGCTGGCGTGAGGTACGGAATTATTCAGGATCTCGCGTCCGTGCATAACGGATTTGCCGGACGGGATGATCTGGATGTGCTTTTGGACAAGCATGACTACCCGCTCTTCTGCTCCATCGTCTGTCAATTGCACGGCCGGCGCGGCGTGAGCCTCTCCTGCTACGACAATGTCTGTGCCGGCAGAGAAGACTGGTTCCTGCCTGACTTCACGCATGGCCGCTATCTCCATCTCGATATGCATATCGGTGCCCGCGTCGGCCGGGAATTTCGCAAGCGCTATCCGGCTTTCGATTATGCGGCGATCACGCGATGGGAGGCGATTTGCGTCGACGGAGTATCGGTTCCGGTGGTCTCTCCCGAAGACGAGCTTCGAATAGCGATTGCCCGCTTCGCCTTCCGCGCCTCGGCGCTTCCATGGAGGCAATGGATCACCCTCGACGAGGGTTGGAAGCAGCACTTTGCGCGCCTGCCGTCCACGTCGGACGAGCACGGCTTGCAGGTCGTCGACTGCACGTTTGACGGCGCAAGAACGGTGCGCTGCAGGTTCCTGCAAAGCGCCGACGGCTTGGCCGCCCACCGCGGAGATCTGGCCAGACTGCGGCGTTCGATCCGGGAAATGTGTGGTTATACGGGACGCCCCGCTATCGCCGATGCGGCGGTCCATCTGGTGCGCAAGACCTGCTATCTCGCCCTGAGATCCCTCCACCGCTTGCTGCCGGGGCGCTTTCCACCGAAGAGACGGCCCGCAGCTGGTGGATTCGTGGTGGCCTTGATAGGTCCCGATGGCATGGGCAAGAGCACTCAGGCTACCCGGCTGAGGCAGATATTCGGGTGGAAATTCGGGTGTGCCCAAGTCTATGTCGGAACTGGCGATGGCAATGGATGGCGGCTTCGCAAGGCATTGCAGACCGTCGTCTCTCCCCATAGACGGCGCCTGAAGTCCCTGGCCCAGAACGATGGCAGCGATTCCTCCGGCCGGGCTTGGTCGAAGGGAGGACTTGTCGCTGCCGCGTTGGCGTTTTGGGCGGTTTTCATCGCTTTTGAGCGATACGCTGTGGTGAAACGCGCACATCGATGGTCGACGCGCGGCATAATCGTCATTTGCGACCGGTGGCCGCAGGCGCTCGGCAGGGGATATCTGGACGGGCCGACCATTCCCGCTCGCCTGTTCTCCGTCCCAGGCCTGTCAGTTCTCGCCCGGCTTGAGCAGCGACTCTACGAGAAGATGGCGGAACGCCGCCCACACCTCGTTTTGCACCTCGTTTCAGACTTTGCGGTCTCCGAACAGCGAAAGCCCGGGGACATCAGGAAAGAAGCGTTCGACGCGCGGCTATCGCTGATGGCGGAACTGCGGGCGAAGGACAAGGATATCCGGACCGTTGACGCCAGCGCCGGCATAGAGGCCGTCGGCCAAGAGTTGTTCAGGCATATTTGGCTGTCTCTCTGAGAGGCAAATCGGGCGGTCCAACCGCCCCGCATCATCCCCGACGTGCAGCTTTTACGCGATCGCGCCGAACGACGGGCGAGCCCGGCCCGTGCCCCGAACCCGCGGAAGGCGCCCCGCGACACTCCCGCTCGATCCCCTCGATCTCTCGCCGCTCCCGGATTTCATGTCCCTGAGGTACAAGCAAATGAAGATCGTTCATGTGATCACCAGACTGCTTCGAGCCGGCTCCGAGGAGAACACGTTGGCTTGCTGTCTCGCTCAGGCGCGGCACGGCCATGAAGTGCTGTTGGTTCACGGCGCGGAATACGACCCGAGGTTACGGGCATCCCTTGCCGGAGCCCTGCGAGTGGTGACGCTGGAAAAACTCATCAATCCGATCTCGCCATCCCGCGACGTTTCCGCCTTAAGGCAGCTCACCCGCCTTATGCGTGATTGGCGGCCCGACATCGTGCACACCCATCAAAGCAAAGCCGGCATTGTCGGCCGCCTCGCTGCCAAGGAAGCCAATATCTCCGGCATCATACACGGTGTCCACATCTTGCCTTTCGTGCATGTCGGCCGCGGGCAGAGGCTGGTGTTCCTGGCCGCCGAACGCCTGGCCGCGAGGTTCACGCGCGCTTTCATCGATGTCAGTCAGGCCATGCGCGACATCTGCATCGCCAATCATCTGGGCAGCCCCGATCAGCACCATGTCGTCCATTCCGGCTTCGATCTGGCACGCTTCGCGAACGCGCGCTGGCCGCAAGATCCGCATCTGCTCCTGGGGACGGCTGCCGGGGAGCCAAAGCCGCCGGTGGTCCTGATGTTGGCCGCGCTGGAACCGAGAAAACGCCACGTCGAGTTCATTGAGGCATTCGGCAAAGTCGTTGACCGAGTTCCAAACGTGCGACTGCTCCTCGCCGGTGACGGACCGGCGCGTTCGGACGTCGAATTTGCCATTGAACGATCCCCATTCGCAAACAACATTCGCATGATCGGCTACCATAGCGAGCCCGAACGACTGATCAGCCTGGCGGACGTGTGCGTGCTGACCTCGATGCGAGAGGGATTGCCTCGCGTCATGATGCAGTATCTGGCCGGCGGTCGAGCCAGCGTGGTCTCGCATTTGCCCGGCGTGGAAGAGGTTGTTCGCCATGGCGTGAACGGAATTGTGACCCCGGCCGAGGATGTGGGCGCCGCGGCGGCGGCTGTCGCCGGTCTTCTCGAGAACCAGCAGCACCGCACTCAACTTGCCGACGGCGCGAAACGCACCGACCTGTCGTCCTGGGGGCTGGACGCCATGTGCGAAAGCGTCGAGCAGATTTATCAATCGGTGCTCGAGCCCACCCCTTCGGCCGCGAGGCCAAACGAGGCAAGAATTCGTGACCGCCTCGCCGGGCAAACCTTCGGGCTGCACGGATTTTGATCAGCCTTCGCTGCTCCGATGGAGTTCGCAATGCAGGCTTACTTCTCGAACCGTAGGAAGAACCTCGTGTCACGCTCCCGCCGGCGAATGTCGGCGGGCCCCGATGGCAGCAGGCTAGACAACCGGAGTACCGACGATGCGTATGCGTATTGACCAGCAATTTCCTCCCAAGCCTCTGCGCATGAAGGGCTGGTGCCGACGGCTAGTTTCCAACTTCGAACCCGCGGTCGGCAGCATGCTCGCAATGATCGGTGGGCTTGCCGTTGCCATTGTACTGCTCACCGCAAGTGCATCGCGCGCGGATGGATACACCTTCGACACCGGCGACATCCTGCGTGTGTCCGTGATCGGCGAACAATCCTATCCGCTGGAGGTCGTTGTCGATGATCGGGGCTCGATCTCACTGCCAATGTTGGGTGATATCAAAGCGCGCGGCCTGACCACCGTTGCCCTCTCGCAGGCCATCCAGCAAGCATTTCAGCAGCAGAAGCTGATCCTCCAGCCGTTCGTGAAAGTGGAGATCGGACAATACCGGCCATTTTTCATCTCCGGAACGGTGGCCCACCCCGGATCCTATCCGTTTCAACCCGGAATAACGGTTCGCCATGCACTCGCCATAGCAGGCGGGTTTCGCGCCAGCGCTGTGGGCAACACGGAGCCCGCCCTGGAAATAGCTGATCTGCGAAGCGCGCGCTCAAACCTGGCGCTTGAAGAATATCGCCTGAAGGTCCGTCTTGCCCGGCTCCAGGCGGAAAGTCGACTGGAAAAGTCCTTCGTCGCTCCTCCCGATTCGCCCGTCGAGTTTGGCGGGCAGTTGATTGACGGCATCATCGCGTCTGAACAGCAGCAGTTGGACGCCCGGCTTGCCGCGTATCGGGATGACGTTTCCTACCTGGAGGCCTCGCTGGATCGGGCGAAGAAGGAAGCGGCCATGCTAGCCGCGGCCAGGGAAGAACGTGAAAAGACCGCGAACATCCAACTGCAAGAACTGCAATCTGCCCGGTCTCTGCGGGAAAAGGGTTTGATAACGAACTCGAATGTGTTGACGGCGGAACGAGCACATACCAGCTATCGGGCTGAACTGGCGCAGACGGAATTGCAGCAGGAACAGGCGCAGCAGGCGATGCTGAACGCTGAAAGCGAGCTGCGAAAGAAGCACCAAAGTCACGAAATGGAATTGATCGGCCAGACCCAGGACGCGCAAGTTGAGCTCGGAAAAATCCAAAGTCAAATCAGATACGTGGCCGACAAGCTTCTCTTTATCTTCACTTACGGCGAACAGAGAACCTTCGACGACCTGCAGGGCTCGGTGAGGATTTCCATCTTCAGGCGCGACCAGAAGATCGCCCACGACATCGTCGCCGATCAAAACACGGAAGTGAGAGCCGGCGACGTCATCGAGGTTTCCGTCGTGGCCAACAAGGGGTTCTACGCTCCGGACTCTGGTATCTCTCCCAAAGTGCAAAATCCGGCCGTCCAGCGCAGCATGGTCGGCCAATAGAGCAGCAGATATCTTCGGAATTTTGACGTGATCTTTGGCACAGCATTGACGGCCTTTGGAGCGCGTCCCCGCCGGGCGAATTTCCATGCCAAGACGAAGCAGCGGCCGCCAAAGCGCCCCCGCACAACTGCGCGCCGCAAGAAGTCGAGCAAGGCCCCGCGCCGCCGCCTCATCGTCCGTCTTCCCGCTGCAATCCTGCTCCTCCTCGCCGCCGCGCTTGCGGGTGCGGAGTTTCTGCCACGCTTTGTTGATCTCGCCAGGGTTTCGCAGACGCGACCCTGGACGGACCTCGTGGCTGGCTGGCGCTATTTTTACGACCTGCAGGCCCTGCTGGCCGGTCCGGGCGCCCTCCAGGTTTTCGTGGCGGTCGCGGCCCTTGATCTCCTCATGGCAGCCGTCCGCAGCGCAAGGCGGAGACGAAGAAGCGACTTGCCCGGCGCATTCGCGAACGCCGGCGCCCCGTCCCCGACCAAGGAATCGGCGCCCGGCTCCGAACTGGCCAGTGCGTTGCGTTCCTGCAAGGCAGCCTTCGCGGGCGTTGCGGTTTTCAGCGGCGTGAGCAACATCCTCATGCTGACCGGCGCAATGTTCATGTTAGAGGTCTACGACAGGGTGCTGCCGAGCCGCAGCGTCCCCACTCTGATAGCCATGGCAATACTGGCCGGCGTTCTGTTTGCCGGGCAGGCGGTAATCGACCTCGTGCGCGGCCGCATCATGAACCGGATCGGCGCTGAGCTGGACGAAGCGGTCGGGGGACGCGTATTCACCGCCGTTTCGAAATTGCCCCTGTACATCGGCCAGCAGGGAGATGGATTGCAGCCGCAACGCGATCTCGACAACATCCGTACTTTTCTGTCGAGTGCCGGGCCTGGCACCCTGTTCGATCTTCCCTGGCTGCCCTTCTATCTGGCGATCATCTGGAGCCTTCATCCGACCCTCGGGACAACCGCCGCTTGCGGCGCGTTGGTGCTGGTGACGCTGACGGTCGCGACGGAGATCCTCACACGCAGACCGATGGGCGCCGCGGTTCTAAGCAGCGTGAGGCGCAACAGCTTGGCCGAGGCCAGCCGGCGCAACGCGGAGGTGCTTCAGGCGATGGGCATGGGCAGGCGCCTGCACGACCACTGGCGCGAAGCGAGCCGCGAGCATCTTGCGCTGCAACAGCGTGTCAGCGACATCGTTGGCGGTTTCGGCAGTTTCGCTCGTGCGTTGCGACTGATGCTTCAGTCGGCGATGCTGGGTGTGGGCGCCTGGCTTGTGATCGAGGGCGAGGCGACCTCCGGGATCATCATCGCCGGCTCCATCCTTGTAGGCCGTGCGCTGGCGCCCGTCGATCTTGCCATCGCCCATTGGCGCAACTTCGTCGGGGCGCGACAGAGCTGGAGCAGGCTGAGCAAATTGCTCGCCCGGTTGCCGCAGGATGCTCAACCGATGGCGCTTCCGGTGCCCGGGTCGAAGTTGACGGTGGAGCGCATCGCGATCGGTGCGCCGGGCGCACAGCGCATCATCGTGCAAGGTGTGGAATTCAGCCTGGACGCCGGCTCGGTGCTCGGCATCATAGGACCAAGCGGTTCCGGCAAATCGAGTCTGGTTCGAGGGCTGGTCGGCGCATGGCGACCGCTGGCCGGCCGTATCAAGCTGGACGGCGCCGCTCTCGACCAGTGGTCGTCGGAGCGGCTGGGCCGCTACATAGGCTACCTTCCGCAAGACGTCGAACTGTTCGCGGGAACGGTTGCCGACAATATCGCGCGCTTCGATCCCGGGCCGGACCCGCAGGCCATTGTCGCAGCCGCCCGCGCCGCGGGCGTCCACGAGCTCATCATCGGTCTCCCCAATGGCTACGAGACGCAGATCGGAGAGGGCGGAACCGCGCTTTCAGCCGGCCAGCGTCAGCGCATTGCGCTGGCGCGCGCGCTGTATGGCGATCCGTTCCTGGTGGTCCTCGACGAACCCAACTCCAATCTCGATGCCGAAGGTGAAATGGCGCTTGCCGCTGCCATCCTCGCAATCAAGGCCCGCGGCGGCATCTTAGCGATTGTGGCGCATCGGCCGAACATTCTCAGCACAGTGGATTTCCTGCTCGTGATGAAAGAAGGCCAGACGCAGATGTTCGGCACCAGGGAAAGCGTTCTGTCGACACTCTTGCCCGCGCCACAGACCGTGACCGCAGGCCTGCAGCCGGTTTTCAAGCTCACTCCGACACCGCGTTGATGGCTGACCCGGATTGGAAATGGGGAAATGACAGCTGCCCTTTCGAACGTGTCGCTTTTGAACCGACGGTCGATCCGTCGCAATCTGCTGGGTGGCACGACCATCGTCGCATTGCTCATCGGCGGAATGGGAGTCTGGGCCGGGACGGTGGATGTTTCGGGAGCGGTGATTTCGCACGGCACGGTGGTCGTCGACAGCAGCGAAAAGAAGGTTCAACACCCGACCGGCGGCGTGGTCGGTAAGATTTTTGTGCGCGACGGCGACCGCGTCAGGGCCGGAGACGTTCTGGTCCAGCTCAGCGACACCGTTCCGCGTGCCAGCCTGGCATACGTAACGAAGAACCTGGATGAGCTCTATGCGCGAAAGTCCCGGCTCGAGGCCGAGCGTGACGGCAGCGAGCGCATCACGCTTGCTCCGATGCTTGTCGCGAGAATGAACGACCCTGAGATAGCTGCCACAGTGGCCAGCGAACAGCGGCTGTTCGAGCTTCGTCGAACCGAGGTGTCTGGCAACAAGGCGCGCCTGCGCGAACGCATCGAGCAGTTCGGGAAGCAGATCGAAGGCTATTCGGCGCAGGAATCGGCAAAGACGAAGGAGATCAAGCTGATCAACGACGAGCTCGTCGACATACGCAGTCTTGTCGAAATGAAACTCACCCTCAAATCGAAGCTGACCGAATATGAACGTGAGGCGACGCGCATCGAGGGTGAACGGGCGCAACTCGTGTCGAGCATTGCGCAGGCAAAGGGAGCGATCGCCGAAATCGAGCTGCAGATCCTGCAGCTGGACAAGGAGTTTTCCAGCGAGACCGGGAGCGATCTGCGCGATGTCGAGGCCAAGATCGCCGAGTTCCAGGAGCGCAAGGTCGCCGCCGAGGACCAGCTGTCGCGCATCGATATTCGCGCCCCCGCCAGCGGCACGGTCCATCAATCGGCAGTCCATACCGTTGGCGGCGTGATTGGCGCGGGGGATCCGATCATGCTGATCGTGCCCGACACCGATGCTCTCGCGGTCGAGGTAAAGGCCGCACCCCAGGACATCGATCAGCTCTCGATCGGTCAGCGCGCGCTTCTTCGCTTCACGGCTTTCAACGTCCACACCACGCCCGAAACGGAAGGTATGGTCTCCATGATCGCGGCAGACGTGACGCGCGATCAGCATACCAACGAAATCTACTACACGGTACGCATCACCCCCGACCCCCACGAGCTGAAGAAGCTTGGAGCGCTCTCGCTGGCGCCCGGCATGCCGGTGGAAGCGTTCGTACGGACTGGCGACCGCAAGGTGCTCTCATACCTGATGAAGCCTTTGACGGACCAGATGATGCGTGCCTTCAGAGACCAGTAGCATCGCAGCTATCGTGCGCATCCGTGCATTGACCTTTAGCGATAGGGGCTTGTCATGACGACAACAGAGTTGAAACCTCCGATTTTTCTGATTGGCAACTACCGGTCGGGCACCACCATCACGCAGAAATTGATCGGGCTGCACCCGGATGTCGTCACCTGGTACGAGCCAAAAACATTGTGGCTCTATGCCGATCCGGCGCGGCGGCATGACGAATTTGTCAAAGCCGACGCCAGCGAGAAGGTCGTGCGCTACATTCGCAACCGGTTCCTCGACTATCAGCTGCGGAACGGCAACCGGCAAATCATGGAAAATACGCCCGCCAACGTCTTGCGCGTGCCATTTATCCACCAGATATTCCCAGAAGCTATATTTCTATATATTACAAGGAATCCGTTCTCCTATATAAGCTCCATGGAACTTAAGTGGCAGCGCGCAAAAAGTTTCAAAGGTCTTCTGCGACTATTGAAAGAAACGCCGGCCACGCAAGTCCATTACTACGTGGGAGACGTCGTAAAGCAGATAGTCGCCAAGAGGATACTACACAGAAAATACACGTCGATCTACGGACCGCGCTACAAGGGAATAGATCGGGATTTGCAGGAGCATCAAAAATTGACAGTGATCGCGCGCCAGTGGGCGCGCGGCAATCGAATGGCCCGAGAGGATCTCGCCAGGCTTGGCGAAGGCCGCGTGCTGTCGTTTCGCTATGAGGATCTGATACAGGATCCCGAGTTGGTCTTGCGCCGTATCTATGAACATTGCGGGCTGCATTGCTCTGACGACATCCTTCGCGTGGCGAAGGAGATGATCGATCCCGGCCGCCAGCAGAAGTGGCTGCGCCTGGATGCGAACGAACTGGCGGCGATCATCCCCGAGGTGCGGGATGAGATGGGATTCTACCGCTACGAGATCCCCCCGTCCCTTCTCGTCGGGCATGGCTCGCGGCCCACGCGGGCGCCGTTGGCGTTTCAGCATGGCCATCCGAATATCCCCTCCCCCCGCTGAGCGGTTCCGGGGAGATGCATGGCCGCCCTTCTTTGGTCGGTCGAGTAAGCAAGGCGGCATGTGGAGATTGGCGTGAGCGACATCCGGCGCGGGCTGGCAAAACGCAGTGTCGTAGGCATGTTCTGGACGGGCCTGTCCATGGGCGCCTTGGCGGTTGCCGAGCTTGTCGCCCTCGTCCTCCTGGCCCGGTTGCTCTCGCCCAACGAGTTCGGTCTCTACTCCGCGGCACTGATCGTCATCAAGTTTTCGGCCATCTTCCAGGGCCTCGGCATCACGCCTGCGATCGTGCAGCGACCTGTACTGGAGGAGCGGCATCTCCGGGTCGGATATACCCTGTCGCTCTTCCTTGGCCTTACCGTAACCGCTCTGGTATGGGCGTTGGCACCCGCTATTGCCGGTCTTCTTCGCCTGCCCGAGCTCACTCCGATCGTGCGTGCGGTCTGCTTCATCTTTCTTTTCCAAGGAGCCTCCATGGTGGCGCTGGCCTCGGCCCAGCGTGCCTTGCGGTTCCGTTGGCTCGCGCTCGTCGACGCGGTCGCTTTCGCCATCGGCTACGTGGTCGTCGCTCCGGTGCTGGCTTGGCTCGGCTTCGGTATCTGGGCACTTGTCGCAGCGATCCTGGTCCAGCAGTTGTTCCGCACGATCGTGCTGCTCGTCGGCCAGCGGCACCCGATGCGGCCGTTGCTCGAGAGGGGCGCGATTTTCGAACTGCTCTATTTTGGCGGCGGCTTCACCATTGCGCGGGTCTGCAACTACCTTGCCACTCAGGTGGACAGGCTTGTCGTGGGCCGCTATCTCGGCGCCGATGCGCTCGGTGTCTACGGTTTGTCGTCCCAACTCATGACCACTCCGGCGGTCATCGTGGGCCAGGTGCTCGATCGCGTGCTGTTCCCCACCATGGCGCTGGTCCAGGAAGAGCCCGTCAGGCTTGCGCGCGCCTATCGCAGCGCGGTCGCCGGTTGCAGCCTGCTTGTCCTGCCGGCCAGCGTGGTGGTGGCGATCGTCGCGCCCGAATTGGTTCGGGTCATTCTCGGACGGGGCTGGGAAGGCGTGGTCGGCCCGCTCCAGATCCTGGCGTTCAGCATGCTGTTCCGCACGAGCTACAAGCTTAGCGACTCCGTCTCGCGAGCAACCGGAACGGTTTACGCCCGGGCCTGGCGCCAGGCTGTTTTCACCGTCGGTGTCTGCATCGGAGCCTTCACAGGGCAATTCTGGGGCGTGGAAGGGGTGGCGTTTGGTGTCGGCCTGGCATTCGGGGCAAATTTCTTTCTCATGGCGCAGCTGAGTCTCCGCGTGACCGGGATGACGTGGGCGAATTTCTTCCTTGCGCACCTGCCTGGCGTCGCGCTCGCGGGCGTTGTCGGAACCGGTACCTGGGCATTCGTGGACTGGCTTCGCGCCCTCCATCTATCGCCTCTTCCGCTGCTCATCGATACGGCATTGCTGGCGTCTGTGGGGGGCTTGCTGTTGTGCTGGCTCCTGCCGTCGCTATTCCTTGGGCGGGAAGGCCTGTCACTGCTGCGCCTGCTCGCGGCAGTCGTGCCCGCATGGCCAAGACTGAGGCAGGCAACAGACTGATCAGCGGCGGAACTCGAGGTCAGTTCCCAGGATCACGTTCTTCACGCGCAACGACGCCATCGCCTTGCTCGATCATGGGCTCAGCCTGACGCCCGATCGGGCACCGGGAGATTCCGTCGTTGCGGAGGAAATTTACGAGAGGAGACCGACTATGGCTGAACTATTCGAAGCGCGGCTGGCGGCCGCGGGCGATGATGTCGAGGAGAAAGCTTCGGGCTCGATTTCAACCAATGTCGACGATCTGGAACTGGGCTTTGCCAGCACGACTCGCCAGACGGTCGGCCTACGCTTCACCGGCGTCGATATCCCGCAAGGCGCGATCATCACGAGCGCCTACATCCAGTTCCAGGCCAATGAGGTGAAGACCGGCGCGACCTCGCTGGTGATCAAGGGCCAGGACACCGACGACGCAAGCGCCTTCACCAGCACCAGCTTCAATGTATCGTCACGGGCAACGACCGACGCGTCGGCGACTTGGACGCCGGCCCCGTGGACCACGGTGGGCGAGCAGGCCCTGGCCGAGCGCACGCCCGACCTGACGGCTATCGTGCAGGAGATCGTCAGCCGCTCGGGCTGGGCGGCGGTCAACGATATGGCATTCCTGATCACCGGCACCGGCACGCGCACAGCCGATTCCTACGAGTACAATCCGACCAGCGCGCCGCTGCTGCACATCGAATATGTCTTGCCCGGATCCGGAAGTCCGGTGGCCTTCAACACGCCTGCCGATGCCGATCCCACTGCCAACCAGATCGCCGAGCTCGCCGCGGCGGGAGCGCCGACCGGGATCACCGCTTCGGCCACGGATCCCGACGCCGGCGCGACCGTCACCTACAGCCTCAACGACTCGCGTTTCGACATCAATGCCAATACCGGCGTCATCACGCGCTCGGGCACAGGCACGCTCGACTTCGAAACCCAGTCGTCCATCAATCCGACGGTGACGGCAACTTCTTCCGACGGCAGCACCGCCACCCAGAGCTTCACCCTCGATGTCCTCGACAGCCCGGAGCCGGTTGCGTTCAACACGCCGCCGGATGCCAACTCCGCGGCCAACCAGATCGGCCAGAACGCTGCCGCCGGCACCGCCGTCGGTATCACTGCTTCGGCCTCTGATCCCGATGCCGGCTCGACTGTCGCCTACACGATCGACGACACGCGGTTTGCCATCAGTTCCAGCACCGGCGTCATCACGCGATCAGGTACCGGCACGCTCAACGCCCAGTCCGAGCCGTCTGTCAACCTCACCGTCACCGCCACCTCGTCGGACGGGAGCGTCGTCACGCACCCCTTCACTGTCAGCGTCACGGCCGGCCAACAGCCCGTGGCCTTCAACACTCCGCCCGACTCCAACTCCGGCGCCAACCAGATCGCCGAGCTCGCCGCGGCGGGGGCACCGACAGGGATCACCGCTTCGGCCTCGGATCCCGATGCTGGCTCGACGGTCACCTACAGCATCAACGACACGCGCTTTGCCATCAATTCCAGCACCGGTGTCATCACGCGCTCGGGCACAGGCACGCTCGACTTCGAGACCCAGTCGTCCATCAACCTGACGGTGACGGCGACCTCCTCCGACGGCAGCACCGCCAACAAGAGCTTCACCCTCGCCGTCCTCAACAGCCCCGAACCGATCGCGTTCAACACGCCGCCCGATGCCAACACCGCGGCCAATCAGATCGTCCAAAATGCCGCCGCCGGCACTGCCGTCGGCATCACCGCCTCGGCCAAGGATCCCGATGCCGGCTCGACGGTCACCTACACGATCGACGACTCGCGCTTTGCCATCAATTCCAGCACCGGAGTCATCACGCGATCGGGCAGCGGCACGCTCAACGCCCAGTCCGAACCGACGATCGATCTCCACGTGACAGCCACCTCGTCCGACGGCAGCATCGCCACGCACACCTTCACCGTCGGCGTCACCGCCACCCAGTTGCCGACATCCGTGACCTTGGCGCACACCATTCTGACTTCGCAGTGGTCACCGCCGAGCCCCGACCCAACCGATATCGTCTATATCTCCCACCTCGGCAAGCTGCTGGTGACCGATAGTGAGGTGGAGGAGATGTCGATTTTCACCGGCAAGAATCTCTTCCAGATGAATCTGAACGGCACCCTGGCGGGCACGCTCACCACCATCAATTTCTCGGATGAGCCGGCCGGGGTCACCTATAATCCGGCGAACCACCATCTCTTCTTCTCGGACGATACCGGCACGAAGAGCGTCTACGAGTTGAACCCGGGCAACGATGGGCTTTACAACACCTCCGACGATATCGTGACCTCGTTCAGGACCGCCGCGTTCGGCAGTACGGATGCGGAGAGTATTGCCTACGACACAAACCGCGGCGTGCTCTATCTCGAGGATGGCACAACCCATAGGATTTACACCATCGCTCCGGGCCAGAACGGCAGATTCGACGGCGTCCCAAGCACGGGGGGCGATGATGTCGTGACGAGTTTTTCTGAAGAGGCGCTCGGAACCCCTTCTGACGGGGGCATCGCGTATGATCCGGTCCACGACCTGCTTTATGTCATCGTGTCACGCACCTCCGTGGCAATGGTGACGCCAACCGGGGATCTGCTGGGCACGCTCGACATCTCCGCCGCCAACGCGAAAAAGCCGGCGGGACTTGCCCTGGCGCCGAGCAGCGACGATCCGAGCCACCAAATGAGCCTCTATGTCGTCGATCGCGGCGTGGACAATGACTCGAATCCGACCGAGAACGACGGCAAGATCTATGAATTCCATTTGAACGATTGGCTGCTCGCCTGATCTGACAGGGGGAGCGACCGCCAACAAACAAATACCCCGACCGCGGCGTGCCGCCAGCGATCGGGGTATCAAAATTGAAGCAAAGACGCGAAAGCGCGCCGCCCGGATCCATTTCCGCGCGACGCGCTTTTGGTTCTCAAAACGCTGCTTCAGCGACCCTGACGGTCAACCTTACGACTGGCCGGGAGGCCCGAGGTGAATGTGGTTTTTGTCGCCCCAGCCGTTGCCCGGGCGTGTTCCTCCCGATTTGGCGATTGCTCTGGAGTTCAGGCTGGTGCCGAGCAGAACCGTTATGGCCGGTGGAGTCACCGCCGCAAAACGCCCTGCCTTCTTGAGAAAGTCCCGGCGCGCCTGAGCCTCTGAAACGAGGACTTCCTGCGTCCTTTCCGAGCGTTTCGTGCTTTCGGTTGGCATGACGATTCTCCCATGCGGGTTCCAAAGTATCACAACAGCTTATGTTTCCCGATGCCAGGATACTAGTTCACCAAAAGGCTTAGATTTTCGCGCTTGGAAGCAAAAGCGTACGAGCGATGCGCCGCGCGAAATCGGACGAACCTCCCCTCGCCGAACCCCTGGCGCTTAGAAAGCGCCGCGTTCCCCAAATCAAATTGCCCGCCAGGCGCAACGGAGCGCCGATGATCGGGTGGGTTGCCGTGAAGACGCGCCTCCAGTGCTGGAAACGGACGATCGGGCGCCGCGCGCATCTTGCCGGGATCCTGGTTCCGAAGAAGTGATGCAAGGCCAGGAGCTGGGTATCCAGGGCATTGCGGGCGCTTCGGTCCGACATGGATGCCTGCAGCGCGCTCCAGTCCACGTTCTCGGTCTCCGCCAATTGCGCCAGGTCGTGAAGGTGCCTGAGATCAATCCTTCCGCGCCAATAGTCGCCCTCCTTAAAGAGGTCGTGCACGATCCAGTGCAGAGCCCGGGACTGGGCAGTAGGAATATTCACCCACAAATCGTCGTGCTGGACGAGCTTGGGAGGTTCAAAGTCGATCGCCCGGCGCGCCCGGAGTTCCAGCATTCCGGCATCCTGCTCACGCGCCATGCCTCGCTCACCTGCCACCTCGACATAGCCGAGCTCTTCAAGGCAGATTTGAGCGGCCGCCTCTTTGGCCGGCTCCACGGCCAGATCGAGGTCGCTTGTCATCCTGCTGGGAGCCTGGCCTGCCGGCGCAAGGAACAAGGGAACAGCGCCCTTGAGCAGGAGCGGAACGATGCCGCGGCGATTGAGCGCCGCAACGGCTTCGCGCAGTTGCGCACGCAAGCGCAAGTTCCGCTCCCGATTGCAGTCGTGAACGAACCGGAGATACTCGGACACGTCCTGCGGTAGCCGGTGGATCTGGCCGGCGCGCGCGAGGGAGGAGTACAAATCCGGCGTGAGCAAAGTGCGATTGGCCAGGGCGATTACGGCGTGCCAATCGGCCCGGTCGGCCGGACTGCCGCGAAGTCCGGCGATCAGAGCCTCGAGCGCGTTGCCTCTGTGTCTCACCGGCATGCCTTCGTGATCACCTCTACTGCATCATCGAGCTTCGAATAATTCAGGCAATAGGTGCTCGCCGATCCGATTACTAGGGTCAGAGTGTCGAAGGCGCTGCCGCTCAACTCTCGGCCGGGTGCGAACGCCCCGTTGAGCAGCACACGCAATGCGCTGGCCGGGTCGATCGGCTCGAGGCAAGCTTTCGCGTCGCGACCTCGACGAAGCTGGATTACATAGCCGATTGGTATGGGGGAGGACGGCACGACCTCGCTGGGCACCGCAAACCGAACTCGCCTGCGGTCCGGGCGGCGACAAACCGGAACAGCGTCGAGATCGGGGAAGCGTGCGGCCAAAAGCGGCCATGCTCCTGCCTTGACGGCGGGCGCAAACGGCAGACCAATGCCATATCCCCGGGAGTCCAACAGGGTCACATCGTCAGATACGAAACCGAACCCTGCATTGACCAGCGCCAGGGTCAACGTAGTCTTGCCTGCGCCCGGGTTGCCGCAAAGAAGCACGATGCGCTCATTTTTGAGAAGCGCAGCCGCGTGCAGAGCAAGTTCGTAGGCGCTGCGATCAAGGACCTCGATCAGCATTTGCCCTTTCAGCATGACGGGGAGCTCGTCCGGTGCGCAAGAAAGAACCCAGTCGCCATCCCGGAACAGGTGGACCCGTCCTTCATGCTCGACCAGTTGGAACAGAATGTCGGCAGTCTCTCGTCGGACCTCGAGATGCCGGAACACGGCGACCGCGGGAAAGGCGCAGGCTGCAGGGTACTCGATGCGTACGGAAAGGCCCGCGATCGCGACGACCTGGCTCACAGCCTCTCGAGCCGACACAGACGGCGGTGCGTCGGGCCGTATCAAGCTCAGCCGCTGCCAATCCCTCAGCGCGGCCTCGACATGCCTGTTTGCCTCGATCCCATCGACGCCGCCGGCGCGCGCCATTTCGGCCGAGATGGCGCGCGGCGATGTGCCCTCTTCCAGGGAGCGCCAGATCTCGGCAGCAGTATCGTTGACGGCGAAGATGGCGCGCTGAGAAGGACTGAACAGGATATTCTGCCCCCTGACGCGTGCCAGCCGTCCCTGGGTCACAAACGTGGCCGGGATATGAGCGGCGGAGCCTGGCGCCAACGTTCCGTAACCCGCCTCGCGATTCATCGAGTAGTCCTCTCCCCTTCTGCCGGAACGCGACGGCGGTCCACCCTGTTGTTGCGAAACAGGTAAGTTCAACGGGCGAAGCGGCAAGCCTTTCGGCGGGAGTTCACTTCGCCCAACGCAGCTAAGCAACCGAATGTTTGCCCCGAGTGCGACTTGTCACAGCGCTTCGTCGGAGAACCGGGCCACGTTCTGATGCGCCACAACCCATTGCAGATGCGCCTTGTTCCAGTATTCGCGCGCGTCAGCGCCCGTCAGCACCTTGAAACCGGATGGCGGCAGCGGCAATTCCGAGGGAATTGGTTCGTCGGGCAGCCACAGCAACACATTGTCCCGGTTTTCGATAGCCAGCCCCCAGGTTCTTTCCAGGCGACGGAGTCCACGCATGTTCACCGAAGCCAATGCGAAAACCGATCCCGTTATCCTCAGCCTGGGTGACTGATCGACGGCCTTGATCGGCGCCTGATGTGTGATTTCGTCCTTGGAGAGAAACGGGTGCATGCGAATGAGGGTTCGATCGATCCGCACTGTCTCCCGTGTCCCATCCCGCTCGTTTGAGGCAGGATCCACGCTGATCCCCGAAAAACAGCCGTCGAACAGGCAATCCTCGACAATGCCGCTGAGCAGGTAGTCATTCTCCACCGCATCATCCCTGATTTCGCTGAGCCAGCAGCCTTTCAGGTGAAAGCCGTCGGCCCGCGCCGCGAACCGCACGCCATCCCAGCAGCGCCGCGCGCGGACACCTTCTATTGTCGCATTGGCGGTTCCGTCCCTGACAAGCAGAGCCGCGCTGTTGCAGTAGGTGTCGCGCCAATCGGAGGTCAGCGGCACCTGGCCGTCGAAGCGCCCTCCGATGAAATGAACGCCCGGACAGTTGCGGATGACCACCGGGTAGCGATTGACTGGCAGGTTTCCTTCGTCGCAGCCCATCATCACGCTGGGCTCAGGATTTCTGCTGTTGGCGACTGTGAAGGAAGCATTCCGGGCATCGATTGTCGCCCCGGCTTCGAGATCCCGAAACATTTGTTGTTCGTAGCCATGCTCGCCCGTCAGAACGAGCTGCCTGCCCTCCGGCATCTGCCCGCCCTCCGCCTGGTACGTGCCCGGCAACAGGGCGAACACGGGAGACAGCCCAGCAAGACCCATGAATGAACGGCGGTCCATCCTCATGCTCATTGACCTGAAGAAGCGAATTGCCGATGACGGTCGAGACAGGCCGAACGGACCGCCTCGAGAGCTCTCGAGGCTACGGCCTCGGGCGAAGCAAGCCTTTCGATGTCGATAGCCGCCAGCACGCCCATGCGATCTTCCGTTCCCATTCCCCGCTCAAGAGCGGCCGCCATTTCGCGGCAAGCCCGATCCGCCGCAGACCAAAGGTCGGGATCGCTGTCCGGAGATGTCCGTTGCAGCCGCGAGGAGCGATCCCCCCTGGTCAGGAGCCGGTCTCTGGCGATGCCGGTCTCGCTGTGCAGGTGGACAAAAACCATGTCATGCAATCCGACGGCAGAAAGCATATCCAGCCAATTCTCGGATGTTTTTCTGCATCTGCTCTTCAGCAATATGGACCAGAATCCCTGCAGCAACCCCTGATCCATTATGATTATTGAATTTCTTCTTTCCCTCTCATGCTGGATAAATGCGACCAGGCTGATAAGATTCCAGACAAGCCTGATGGCATCAAGGCGCGACACTTGCCTGCTTTCGATGACGAAACGGGCAATTCGAGCAAGCAACGAGCGAAACTCACGATCTAGCAGCCGAGGGGCGACAACGCCCATTCTGTGTATCTGCCTCTCGATGAATGTTCTTCCTTCCCACGCCACTCGCACGTCGCCTTCCAGCAGGCCGCACCGTCGCAGGCTGTTCGCCAGCAGGCCGGAGGTGGTTGTCTTTCCGACCCCGGGCAGACCAAAGAATTCGACAAATCGAATGTCTGTCCGCAGCGCGCGTGCTTCGACGCTTGGCGGGAGGCTTGCCGCCAGGTCACCAACAGTGTGCGAGGTCATTGGATTTCGGGTGGTACGATGAACTCTTGGAACGCCAATGAAGTCAAGGCGATGTGCGAGGGGCATACTCAACTTCAAGCAGTTGAGACCCGGTCCCGACATACAACCTCGGTGTCTTGGCAAGGCCGGTCTGCAGCGATCGCTGCATGCCGCGGTAGACTATGAGCAAAGCGAGCGGCAGCCAGAAGAAGGCCGCGGTTGACGGCCCGAAGGAATCGCTCATCTGGTTGGCGACCAAGTAGTTCCATACGGCGACCGATGTTCCGAGCACCATGACATTCACTTCGGTCGCTTGTTCGCTCCTGCCCCTGTCGACCAATGTGTGAAGAACGGCGCTGATCAGATAACCCACCACCAGCAGAACCATGATCACCACCAAGGCGAGGCCGGGCACTCCCAGCGTTCTAAAATAATCGATGAACAGGTTGTGGCTGTGCGGAGCGATGTCGCCCACCCATTGCCCTGCGCCCACGCCCATGAACGGATGCGACAGGCCCAGATCGATTGATATCGACCACAGTCGTTGCCGCGAAACGATCGAATGTGCCTCCCCGCCGGAGAGCTGAAGCGACAGCAGCTTGTAGGCCCGTGGGTTCAGGAACTGCAACATCATGAAGCTAGCCTGGAACAATATCGGAGCCGTAACGGTCGCCGCGATCACTGTTACCGGACGCTGCTTCCTTATCACCAGATAGATGCAGTATAGCCCGTAGAACGTGCCGAGCCCGACGACCCCAAGAACGAAATTCGTCTTGGATCCCGATTTGACCAAACCCAGCAACCCCGCGAGGAGGCAAACCGAAAGGAGGATTCGGTGCCTTCGAGAAGCGACCAGCTTCGCGGCGACAAGCGGCAGACCGGCCGACAAGGCAATTCCGAGCTGGTTTGCATGCTTGAAATAGCCTTCCGCCCGATCGGCGAATCGAGCATCGCCGAGGCCAATAACGACAAGGCAGGATGTAACGGCAACCATGATGGCCATGGTCATCCCAATCCTGTCGATTGCCTCAAAACTCCTAGGCCTCGCGGCGATCAATGCAATGGTCGGGATAGTGGCGAAACCAAACACCTGGGCGAAGACAGCGCGCATGGTCCTGACCGGATTGTCCGCGTGTAGCGCCGACAGCAGCGACAGAACCATGATGAGGGCAGATGTTGTCAGCACGGCAGCCGCCAGGGCCGTGTCGGTGCGATGCAGACGTTTTGTCGCTTCGGCGTAGGGAACGAGGCTTACCAGGCCGCAGAACAAAGCGAGCAAAAAGGAAATCGAGCCATCGGTTCCGGCAATCCGCGTGGCGCCAGGGAACCATATCGACACGATCAGCAAAAGGATGGAAGCCTGCAGCATCGATGGACGTCACGCTGAAAATGCTATGCAACAACCGCGGGCCGACGCGCTCTTGCCTCGCCAGGCTGCGTCCGGTGCCCCTGTGTCCTGAACGGCAACGCCAAGAAATAGAGACACAACGTTCACTCCAGGACGGTGATTCAAGGCGCGCTGCCGCACCGCGGGTGAATACTCCGCGTACCTATTTCATAAGCAGCGTAGGCGCAGCGGGATGACAAGGAAATGAGCGAAAACGCGTCATTGGGACAAGGTGTCCTACGCCTTTTGTGCAAGGGCTGGTGGTGCTGCGATTCCAGTCTGCCTGGTCGAGATCCGGCCTAGCCGCGGCGGGGATTCGGTGTTGGTGCGGATTTGCATATGTGGGAGACTTGGGCGCGGCACACCGAGTCTTTCACACCGTAGGAGATCGCCGTGCTTTGGGGTCTTGTCGCCGTCGGCGTGATCGGCATTTTGCTCGGATTTCGTGTTCGCGCGCCGGCGCTCATCGTCATGACCGCGGCGATTGTGGTGTTCAGCGTCATTGCAGGCGGCATCGGCAGCCTGTTTGCCTGGGACCGTCTGCTTTCGATCCTGCTTTTCGTTGTCACGCTGCAGGGCGCCTACCTGCTCGGCGTCTTCCTCGGCATCGTGTGGCGTCGCGCCGTGACCGATGAGCATTGACGGACTGGGGCTGCCATTTCGTCGCTGGCGCCGGATCTTTTGAAAAGCGGCGATGCCGCCAATGCTCGCTGCCTTCCTAGGCAGTCAGGACGCGTGATCGAATCTCATCACGGCGAAGACCGTCCGAACGAGAATGACGACGTCGGCCCATATGGACCAGTTTCGCACGTAGCGGCTGTCGAGGGAGACACGGCTGGGATAGTCTATTGCGTCTCTGCCCGTCACTTGCCACGCGCCGGTCAGCCCGGGCCGGGTTCGAAGATAGTCGATCGCGCAGGCGCCGTAACGTTGCAGTTCGTCGGGGACGACCGGCCGAGGACCGACGCAACTCATGTCGCCGCGCAGCACGTTGATGAGCTGAGGCAACTCATCCAGGCTCGACTTTCTGAGAATGTGCCCCAGGAAGGTGACGCGCGGATCGTTCTTGAATTTCAAATTCTGCTCCCACTCCTTGGCGGCTTCGGGATTGCTCGCAAGATAGTCGGCCAGAACCTGCTGGGAGTTGGCAACCATGGTCCTGAATTTGTAGCAGGCGAAACGCCTGCCGTTGAAGCCGACCCGGGTGTGAGAGAATATCGCCGGTCCGCCGTCGGTCGCCAAAATCAAGAGGGCAACCACAAGCATGATCGGAGCGGCAAGCACAAGCGCTATCGATGCGACGGCGACGTCCATGATCCTCTTGCGCCGCCCCCCAAGCGGACGATGGTTTTGACCGACGCCTATTCCGGGTCTGCGGGGGTTCGTGTCGAATGCGCTGATTGTCATGAGCTTCGCCAAGGAAACGGCTGATTTTAGCGCTCAACTTCACGCGGCGGATCATTCCCGGCAAGAACCGCAAAGGAGGTAGCGCCCTATCTGGCGCCGGTTAGCCTCTTAGCCTGAACGCGTATTGCCGGCGCGGTGTCGATAAGCCTTCTGATCAAACGGCGTAACACTGGCACCCATTTTCTGCAGTAGCAGTTCGGGCAAGTTCGACTGTATTCGTGATCGACGAAATGGAACTGGTCCGGCTAGGGGCGATCCAGACCGCCGACTGAATTCAGGCCCTAGCTCTGATGGCGAGGATGCCGAGAGAATGTCTGGAGCCACTGGTGCCGGATGGGCGAGCCGGCAGCCGTCTGGCAATGCCTGAAAACCATGCGCGCGCATGCGACGAGATTCGACGAGACAGATCTTCCGCGTCGAAAGAATGCCTGCCAGCCTGTCAGTGGAGCACGCAACGTGACGCCCATTCCGAAGCCTTCGTCCGGTGACTTCCCCGCAAGACCGGGCACTCGTCATGTTCTGGAGGTCGACCATACGGAAGCACTTGCCGTCGTCCGCAAGCAGATAGCTTTGCTCGATCTTGATCTCTCCGGCCTCACTGTGGTGGTTGGCGCGGCGACGGGCTATCAGGCGGTGACTGCGACAGCCGCGGCGCTCGCCAATGCGGACCGTGTCGTTGCACTCACCCGCGTATCCTCCAGACATCCGAGCCTGGCGGCGGCCGCGGACGCGACGTTGGCATTTGCCGAATACGCCAAGGTCGCCGAACGCGTGGAAGTGACGAATCGCATCGAAAGCCGCAAATGGCAGGAGGTCGACCTCATCACCAATTGTCCCCAGGTCGGACCGATTTCGAGATCGCTCATCGAGCTCTTGCCCTCTCATGCGGTCGTTTCGCTCATGGCCGAGCCTTGGGAGCTTCGGCAAGGCGTATTGGACTTCGATGCCTGTGACGAGGCCGGCATCAAGGTTGCTGCTCCAAATCTCGGTCACCCGGCCATAGACCTGATGCCGGAATTCGCGCGCTTATGCCGGGTCTTACTCGAGGATGCCGGCGTCGATCAGCGTGCCTCGAGATTCGCCGTCGTCTGCGACACGCCCTGCGCACCATTCCTCGAGCGTATGCTCGCCGAACGTGGAGCAAGAGTTGGTGTTTTTTCCCATCCGGTTCTGCTGACCGATGATGCATGGGAGGTGATCATCGTCGCTATGCGGCCCTCAGCCAAACCACCGATGGACATCAACAGCCTGGGCCGCATCGCCAGGAGAACGCGCCAGGCGCTGCTGGTGCAGTTCAGCGGCGGGATCGACCGCTCGGCCGCCAGCTATTTCGGCCTGAGGGTATGGCCGCCGAAGCGCCCCAACCGCGGCGAGCTGGGCCTGCCGCTCGAGATACTCGGAGCGGCTCCGGTGATCCGCAGACTGACGGGAGGCCTGAAGGCTGCCGAAGCAGCATATCGCGGTGCGGAGTTGGGCCGCGACAGTGTTGGATTTCTCGTGAAGGCAGGATTCGAGATGCTCGACCGGGAACATGCCTGAGCATCGGCCTGAGCGCATCCGTTTCAAGACCTGCAGGCACGGTCCTACTCTTGAATCTCGAAGGGAGGCGGACCTGAAATAGGTCCGCCTCCACGTCGAGGATCGGCGTGCGCGTCGTTCTATTGCCAGGCACCAGGCCTGGGCAGCCTTCAAAGCATCATCTGTCTAAGCTTGTAGGCCACCTCAGTGCGGTTCGTGGCTTTCAGTTTTTTCATGATGTTGCGGATATGGACCTTGACCGTGCTCTCGCAGAGGTTGAGCTCGTAGGCAATGATCTTGTTGGCCTTGCCTTTCCTGAGCGCTTCCACGACCGCGGCCTCGCGCGAGGTGAACATTCCGGCGAGCGGACGGGCGCCATTTGCCGTCGAATGGATGATCTCGCGAAGCGCCAGCACGCAGCTGGCGGGCACGAAGATTCCTCCGGCGCGGGCGAGACCGATGGCCTCGGCAGCGACCTTCACCTTGACGCTCGTGGGAATGTAGCCGCGGGCGCCGCATTCGAGAGCCGCAAGGATCTCCCCCGGCTCGTCGGAATCCACCACGACGATTACGGGTACGGCGCCGACCTCGGAGATGAGGTGCACAAGTTCCGCCCGAACGCTCTGGTCGGTCACCTTTCTGGCGCCGAGAATAACGAGGATCGCGGAAGCCTCCGCCCCGCCGGCGACGTGCTGAATCTCATCAAGAGATCCTACGGCGCTGACGCGCAAAGCCGGATTATGTTCGATAAGGCCTCGAGCAAGACATTCGCGCTCGAGTGCCCGCTTGTCCACAATTACCACCAGACCTTCGGTCGGGTGTCCTTCTTCGAGATCAGACGTGCCGAGCCCGTTCACGTCCGTCAGATGCCCGTTCTGCAACGACCCCGTCGCATCCTTCCAAGACTCGGAAATTTGAAGATGTCCCATCGCCTTATTTACTCCTCTCCGCCGCCGACTTTGCTCTCTCCCCTTTTTGTTTTGACTCCCACGCAGGGCTTGTCAGCGGCATGAACTGTTACGCTCGTTTACCGTTGTGTCGGGCGACTAGCTGCTAAGTGAGGAATAGATTCAAGGAGTAGTGCATACGCCGGCCCAACCCACGGACGTATGGGATCCCCGCTCCATTGAGGTAATCCAGCCTCAAACGCATACTACGATGCTGTGGAAAAGGCGCATTAATCCTGGTTAACAATTTGGTAATTATATCTTAGGTGGCTAATATGACCGAAAGGATGACAACCTGAAGTTGCTAAACGGGAATTATGCTCCTCAAAGTTGCGCGCAAGCCTGTCTCGACCTTAGGAGCGAGATTTGCGGTTTGGAGCAAACGGCGCCACAGTTCTGAGAAAAACATTGACCTCGGCTGCGGTGCCCCCCACCCAACCACTGCAGCCGGGGTTTCTTTTTTGGCCGGCAATCGCAGTCTTGTCGGGCCGGCAAGGTCAATCTTCGCGCGGCCTATCTCCACAACATCAATGCGTCGTGCCTCGGAAATCACGCCTACCGGTACTAGCGTTTCAGGTTAGGCCTGACTGTCTCGACTTCTTCTCGCGTGGCCGTGTCCGGCAATTCGCCAGGACCATCCGGATTCCGTGTCGGGTTTTCGCGCGTGTCCCTCGGCGGCTTTTGCTTTGGGTTGGGGTCAGCCGGATTTGGCTTGCGAGCTTTTTCCCGTTTCGCTGGTTTAGGCATCTACACACTCCCTGCCTGCGCAATTTCGGAGAAACATTGCGGTTCCCGTCAAACAGCAGTTGATCGGTCGCTTTCGGCTGTAGCCGGTGCGGATCGTCCCATAACGTTCAGGTCCAGGCCGAAAGGACCGTCTCCATCTCGACGGTCTCGACCTGTTGCGCGAAGCGCTGATGGTAGACGGTCATCAGGGCATCGTGCGTCGCGTCCGATGAACTGCAAAGCGCATCCGTGACCAGCACCACGCGATATCCGATGTCGATCGCCCCCAGGACGGTTGCGAGCACGCAAACATCGGTTTCGCCTCCCGTGACCACCAGGGTGTCGATGCTGCGCGCGGCAAGTGCCGTCTGTAGTCTGCCCTCCGGCCAGGGCGAATAAACATGCTTGTCGATCACCTGCGCCGGCGGACAGAAGGATGACAGCGGAGGCAGCAACCCGACCATCTCTGGCCCGACATTTTCGATCGTCATCGACGCCCAGCGCTCATAGTAGCGCCTCCAGGTGCCGGCACCCAGGCCAGGCTTTTCAGCCGGCACGAAGCGCGTGAAAAGGGTCTGCTCGGCTTTCCATTCGACGAGGCTGACGATCCTCGGAAGGACGCGGGTGATCCACGGCGTGGCCCATTCCGAAGGTTCCGCGAACAATTTCTGCATGTCGACGCATAGATGCGCGCAGCGCTCGCCCAGAGGACCATAGCTCAAGCCGGAAGCCGACATCGGATTTCCTGTCGGAAGTTCATGTTCGCTCTGGTGAAGAAGTGCCCGACGCGGTCAAAGCTCGACATTTGGTTTCTGAACTTTGGTGAGGCAACGCCTCGCCGTGCAACTCGTTCCCGTCGACCGGAAACTACAGGTGTGGTCGAACGTTCTACCGAGATGGAGACCTCCAGGATTACGTCCCAACCGGCGATCTCGAGTCCCGAGTTTCCGCTGTCTTTGGATACGCCGCCGATGGAGGCGCGGACCGCGGACGCCTTGCCTGAAGGTCCCTGGCAGTACGAACCCAAATGGGACGGGTTTCGCTGCCTGGCCTTCAAAGGCCGCGACGCCATCGAGCTTCGCGCCAAATCCGGCAAGCCGCTTGGCCGCTACTTTCCCGAACTGACCACGATGCTGCGCGACCTCGCCGCAAGGCAATTCGTCGTGGACGGCGAGATCGTGATCGAGATCGACGGGCGCGTCTCCTTCGACGCGCTGCAGATGCGCCTTCATCCGGCCGAGAGCCGTATCCGCAAGCTGAGCGCGGAAACACCGGCGCGGTTGATCCTGTTCGATGCACTGGCTGCCCCGGGAGGCGAGATGTTGCTCGATTTGCCCTTGCCCGATCGGCGCCGGGCGATCGAGGACTTCGTTGCCAGGGCAGAGAACGCCGGGCTGAAGCTCTCGCCGGCCACAACGAGCCTCGCGACCGCCAGACGATGGTTGCGCGGCGCCGGCCGAGGTGCCACCGATGGCGTGGTCGCCAAGGCACTGGCCGAACCCTATCGCCCGGGCGAGCGAACCATGATCAAGGTCAAGCGGCTGCGCACAGCAGACTGCGTGGTCGGTGGCTTTCGCTACCTGAGCGGCAAGCGCCAGATCGGCTCGCTGCTGCTTGGCCTCTACAACGACCGTGGCCAGCTCGACCATGTCGGCTTCACCTCGACCATCGCCAGTGACGAGCGAGCGGCGCTGACCAAGAGGCTTGAAGCGTTGCGCGGCGGGCTCGGCTTCACCGGCAAGGCACCCGGCGGCCCGAGCCGCTGGAGCACCGAGCGCAGCGGAGAATGGGAGCCGGTGCGGCCCGAATTGGTCGTGGAGGTCCGCTTCGACCATGTCACCGGCGACCGATTCCGGCATGGAACAAGGCTGATGCGCTGGCGGCCCGACAAGGCGCCGCGCCAATGCACGTTCGAACAGATCGCGTAGGACACCTACCAGGAAGAGGCGACGCCACAACGGCCGCCGCTTGCTGCAACGGGCGGAACCACCAATCGCCTGAGCGGTTTTCCAACTGAGCGAACCGCGAGCCGGATAGGCTTGCAGCATTGGAGAACGAGATGGACCCGCGTAAAAAGCAACGCACCGCAAATCAGGACGAAACCGAGGCTCCGGCAGTCGAGCAGCAGGACTGGGACGCGCTTGAGGGCGGCCGGATCCTGCCCGACAGCGTCGCCGTCAACGGCGACCCGCAGGACGATGAAGAAGCGGAGGGAACGCTCCCCGAAGAAGACGACGACAATCCCTATCAGGAAAGTGACGAGGCACTCCCGGACGACGAGGAGGAGCGGGTCCTCGCGCGCGATCCCTCCAAGGAAGGAAGCCGGTTCGACGAGGTCTGAGCGGCCTTTCTTGGCGTCAAGCTGACTTGCGTTTGCCTTGCTTCGCGCCTTTCGCGGCGATGCCCTCCTTGGCAAGGCTCTTGCGCAGAACGTCGGCCAGATTGATGACGTTCTCACGCGGTTTCGGCGCCGCCTTGGGCAGCTTCTTGCCTTTGCGCTTGGCCTCGATCATGGCGATCAGCGCGTTCTCGTATGTATCCTCGAATTTCGAAGGATCGAACTTCGTCGCCTTCTTGTCGATCAGCAGGCCGGCGATCTCGAGCAGGTCCGCCTCGTAGTCCTGCTTCTTCAGCCCTTCGAACACCGTCGCCTCCGAAACCATCTCATTGCGGTCCCGCAGCTCGGTGAGAAGCATTCCCTTGCCGAAGGGCTGGATGAGAACCTCGCGTCCGCGCTGGTAGAGGACGACACAGGATCGCGCCGCCACCCGTTTGTTCTTCATGGCCTCCCGAAGGACGTTGAACGCCTCTGCGGAAGCATCCTCCGCCGGAATGAGGTAATAGGGCTTTTCGAGATAGCGCGTGTCGATGTCTGCGACCGGCACGAACTCGCCGATTTCCAGCGTGTGCTCGGAGGTGAGTTTCAGCGCCTTGATCTCCTCGGGCTCTATCTGGATGAAATCCTCCTTGTCGGTCTCGAAGCCCTTGACTTGGTCCTCGGCGTCCACCGGTTCGCCGGTCTCCTCATCCACATAGGCGCTTTTCACCGGCAGGCCGTCCCTCCGGTTCAATATCCTGAAATGGATTTTCGACGCTTCGCTGGTGGCGCCGACGATCTTGACGCCGCATGAAACCGATCCGACCTTCATGAAGCCTTTCCAGATCGCGCGAGGCGCAGCCATCGAGCTTACTCCGTCCGGATGCGCCCGGCAGGCGCCGGCGGATCGTCGGTTTCATCGGGATTTGGGCGCGGCACCTCGTCCGGCAGCCCGTGCCGCTCCGGCTTCCTGACCGGCTCCGGTTTCCAGCTGGGCGCCGGCATCGGCGTGTCGCGATCGGGATCCGGTTGTCTGGGGTCAGGCATCGAAGTTGGTTCCGTTGGTCTCCTGCACAACTCATCGCTGCCGGCATGGTTCCGAAGCGGCAGGCAGCGCTGCGCCTCAGATTTCGAGCAGCGCGTAAGGACGGCCGGTCGGCTTCGCGATATGCATGGCGACGTTGTAGACGCTGGCCCCACCAGGGGTCCGGCCTTCATACGAGCCGCGATGGGCATGGCCATGCACCACGGCGCTTACCTTGAAGCGATCGATGGTTTCGGCCAGCCGCGAGGAGCCGAGGAACGGAAAGATTTCCGGAGGCTCTCCCGCCACGGTCTCCGGGACCGGCGCATAGTGGAGCACCACGAGCGTGCGCTTGGCGCGCACCTGCCGCATAGCATTCTCGAGCCGCATTGCCTCGTTGACGCTTTCGGCCACCATCGCCTTGATGGCCGGCTCACCGAAGGAGCCCAGCATCCTTCGACCGAAGCCGCCGACAAAACCCTTCACGCCGACGAAGCCGACATCGTTCAGTTCGATCGCCTGGCCATCGAGAAGATGGACCCCCGCCTGGCGGAGCGTTGCAGCGATCTGCTCGACGCAACCGGATTCGTAGTCATGGTTGCCGAGAACCGCGACCACGGGAATCGAGCATGCGCGCAGATCCTCGGCCAGAAGTTCCGCCTCACGCGGTTTTCCGAGATTGGTGAGATCGCCTGTAAGGACCAGGACGTCGGCCTCGCGCGATATCTCGCCGAACAGGTCGCGGTACGAGGTCTGGGCATCTTCCTGAACATGCAGGTCGCCCATGGCGGCGACCTTGATGACACCGTTGCCGTTTGATTTCGCTGATGTGGCTGGTTCAGGCATCGCGCATCTCTCCAACGCCGCCGACGCCGGCAAACCCCCATTCCTTGACGTCGATCTCATAGTCGACCTGCGACAGCAGGCGGCCGCGGCAGATCTTCATTTTGGGCGACGGCAGCTGCCGTTGCCGCGCAAGCCGGCCCAGCAGTTCGTCGAGCAGCCAGTCTGGGATGCGGTCCCGCTCGCTGGGATAGATCCACCGGAAGTTGAGGACCTGCATCAGCAGCACTTCCCAATGGACATCGAGATAGGCGAGCAGCCTTTGCCAGTCGATCTGGTCGTGCGCCTTGAGGATGGTGTGGGCGATGTCGGCGCCGTCGTGGCGTCCTCTGTCCTGGATGAAGCATTTCGACCAGATGAGCTCCGTTGGGCCAATGATCCGGACCCGGCTGCCCAGCAGCTCGACTTGGCGGGCATGCTCCAGCCACTGATCTTTGACCTGCATTGTGCCGTTGGCCGAGGCAAATATCACATCGAAGAAGTGCTGGCCCTCGAAGACCTTCCCGAGCCAGCGGTCGTCCCGGATCTCGACCGCATAGCCGATATTCTTGAAATGCTCGAGTATGCGCGCGCAGTCTCCGGCCTTGCAGAAGATATCCAGATCCTTGGTTTGCCGAACAACGCCCGTATACGCGCTCACCGCGTAGGTCCCGGCGACGAGGAAAGGAATGTCGGTAGCGGCGAGCTCGCGGATTGCATGGGTGTAGAACGCTTCCGCCGCGGCGCTTTTCAGCGTTGGCTCGGCTTTCGCGTCGATCACGGGGAGCGATGCTGGCAGACCCGGCAACTCGTCGTTGGTCATCAACTGCAGCTCCGATTTCGGACCTTTCGATAACAGCCGCGGGCCTCGCTTGTTCCGCTGTCGGAGTTTGCGAAATAGGCCCGGCAACACCGTCCGGAGATCAGGCAAGCCGCGCCGCGCGCGGAGCATTGCCGAAATCGCGTGAAAACAACGACTTGGGCGCGACAGCTTGGCTGGTGCGCTAGTCCTTTTGCTCGCGGTACAAGCGCTCGGTCGCGCGGTCGCTCTCGCGCCGTTCGACTGGGCCTCTGTGACGGCGGGTGAAAAGCACGTAGATGATCGCAATGAGAAGGATCAGCGGACCGCCGGCAACAACGAACAGCCATAAATCGGAGCCGAACATGGCGTTTCCCTTCCTGTCGAAGGTGGTTTCTCCAGCAACCTATCGCTGGTCTTGAGCTAACCGATAAGGGCTGCAAATGTTCCTGTCCAAGGGAGTAGGCGGCCTGCGTGGTCAGCCGCCTACGCGCCCGGCGGGATCGCCTTGGCGACCATGTCCGGCCGTTGCGGCACCCTGAGCCAAACGGCCGAAGGAAATCGCAGACGGTAGCCGCCAGTTCGTTTGGGTCCGCCGTATGCGCGCTGTCTCTTTGCCGAGAGCGGCCTCTTGACCAAACCGCAGCAGGAAAGGCCGTCCCGTTCAAGCGACTGCAGCGAGCAAGAACCTCTGAGGCTTGTCGTGGAACGCAGCCTGCGGATCACAGTTCCGGCAGACGCCATCTGAAAATCGACAGGCTCGGACTGGAACAAAGCCCTGAGACGCTTGTTCGGCTCCGGCCCATCGAGCACAGGAGCTGGAAGCCATGAACATGCGGACACTTCTCGCGCCATTAGCCGTCGCTGCGACCTCCTCGTTTTTTCCGGCGGTCGCAGCCGATAACGCGCAAACCTTTGCCGGCCGATAGTAATCGATAGGAGACATCAAAATGCAGACGATCACCGCACTGTTCGACGATTATGACGATGCCGCCGATGCCGTGGGCGAGCTGGAGTCCATGGGCGTACCGCCGAGCGATCTCAGCATCATCGCCAACAATGCCGACGGCCGGCATTCTTCCGCGGCCGCCGAAGATGCAGCCAGTGGAGCCGGGATCGGGGCGGTCGTGGGCGGCGCCGGCGGCTTGGCGACGGGCCTCGGCGCCATAGCAATACCTGGCGTCGGTCCGGTCGTGGCGGCTGGCTGGCTGGCGGCGACAGCCGCGGGCGCGGCCGCGGGCGCAGTTGTCGGTGGAGCGGCCGGCGGCATCATCGGCAGTCTGACCGACGGCGGCGTGTCGGAGGGCGACGCCCATGTCTATGCCGAAGGCATTCGCCGGGGCGGCACTCTGCTTACCGCTCGCGTCGAAGATGACCTCGCTCCGCAAGCACAAGCGATCCTCCACGATTCCAGGTCGGTGGACATCGGCGAACGGCGGAACGACTACGAAGCTGGCGGTTGGACCGGATTCGATCCGCGGGCCGGCGATTACCGTCAGCAGAGCAAATAGGAGTCAGCGTGAGACGAGTGCTGTTGCCGCTGATCCTGACAGTGGTTGTGCTGTTGGCATGTTACTGGGCCTTCGCCTATGTCCAGAGTAGCTGGCCGACGGCACCGTTGAAGCGGACACCTGAGCAGAACCAGGGCGGAAACGCACCCCAGGACACGTCTCCCGCCGCCGGCATAGAAAAGGATCCGCAAGGCAGCAACAAAATGCCGGGCAATCAATAGCGGCAGGCGTAAGTAGCGAGCATCAGGCGAGCGAATTGCTTTCCGCCTGATCGCCTGGCGCTTCTCTCATCCGCGCTCGACGAATTTGTTGAAACGGCTGGGCAAACCTTCCGCCGTTAGGTCTTGGTGCACGAAGGCAAGTTCGTTCTCATCCAATATGGCGAAGAACTCTTCCCATTCGACGGGCTGCAGATCCTCTTCGTGCTCGCCGAAGTCGACGCGCAGCACCGCCCCCTTGCCTGCAGTCCGCGCGACTGCAGGTCTGCCTTCGCGGGCTTCAATCCAAGCCCGGATCACCTCGTGATTTGTGGTTTTCAGTGGCTCGCTCATGATCAACCCTTCCGGCTAATCGCCAATCCTGGCGCTTTGCTCGTTAGCGAATGAGGATTCAATCCGCGTCCGGCTCGCTCGTTCCCGCGAATTCGCTCCTTGCGAGGCGGTGGCCTGGCTGCGTGGCCAAGGGAACCAACTGCCGCCCTACTGGTTCGGAATGCATTCATTGGAGCCTTGCCATGCCAAATGCAGCCGAAATTTTCGTCGACACTCCGGTTGCCTGGGATGCCGAGGTCATGTTCGGCCTGCCCGGCGATGGCATCAACGGCATCATGGAGATGGCTTGCGCCAGCATCGAGAGGGCCGATGAGGTCGAACGCGTTCTTGACGAAGCCTTGATGCCGCCGAAGATGCCGCCCGATTATGCCAAGAATTTCCGCAAGGCGCCGCCGGAGACTCCGGGGCGCGAGCGGATCGAGGAGAACGTAGCGCGGGAGCCGGCCAGGACGATGATGGAGGCCGAGGGATGACGTTGCCGCAGCCGCTTGCGATTCCAACTTCCTGTTGAGGATGCACATGCTCGACCTGTCCCGCGAACGTCGCCGAATGGTCGATGTTCATCTCCGCCGCCGCGGCATTCATGATCGTGAGATCCTGGCAGCGATGCGCGAGGTCCCACGCGAGACTTTCGTGGACCCTGGCTTCGAAGAATTTGCCTACGAGGATGGACCGCTGCCGATTGCCGAGGGCCAAACGATATCGCAGCCCTATATCGTCGCGTTCATGCTGGAAATGGCTGAGATCGGGCCCGGCGATCACGTCCTCGAGGTCGGCACGGGATCTGGCTACGCCGCCGCCGTGATGAGCCGCATCGTCGATCATGTCTACACGATGGAACGGCACGCCGGCCTGGCGGAAACCGCGAGACGGCGCTTCGAGACGCTTGGCTATCGCAACATCGAGGTGCGCACCGGCGACGGCACCAAGGGCTGGCCCGAAGCGGCACCGTTCGATGCCATCGTCGTCGCGGCGAGCGGGCCCGGCGCGCCGCTCGCGCTGCAGCAGCAGTTGGATGTCGGCGGCAAGTTGGTCATTCCGGTCGGAGATGACCCTGACGAGCAGCGTCTCCTCAAAGTCACCCGCACTGGCGCTTCCACCTACAGCGAGGAAGATTTCGGTGCGGTGCGCTTTGTCCCTTTGATCGGCGAAGAAGGCTGGCAGGAGGACAACCGCATCCGAACCAGCCGTGTCTCCCCGCTCTTGCCAGCGCGCAGTCTTCCGCAGATGATTGCCGCAGCGGCCGAACCGCTTCCGGAGTTCGATGATCCCGCCTTTGTGGAGGCCTTCGATCGCTTTGCCGACCGGCGGATCGTGCTGCTCGGCGAAGCGAGCCACGGCACATCCGAGTTCTATCGGGCGCGGGCTTGGATCACCAGAAGACTGATCGAGAAACATGGCTTCACGATCGTCGCCGCTGAAGCCGACTGGCCCGACGCCGCGGCGATCGACCGCTATGTGCGTCACCGCCCACCTTCGCCGCGCGCCGACATGCCTTTCCAGCGGTTTCCCACCTGGATGTGGCGCAACGCCGAATTCGCGGCATTCGTGGAGTGGCTGCGTGCGCACAACGAGCAGATCGAAACACCGGCAAGCCAGGCAGGGTTCTACGGCCTTGATATCTACAATATGAGAGCCTCGATCGCGGCGGTTTTGGAATATCTCGACCGCATCGATCCGGAGGCGGCAAGCATTGCCCGCGAACGCTACGGCTGCCTGACGCCGTGGCAGCACGAACCCGCCACCTATGGCCGGGCGGCGCTAACCCGAGGCTACCGGGAATGCGAGGAGGCGGTGCTGCGGCAGTGCCGGGACATGCTGTCGCGTCAGCTCGATCACGCCGGCCAGGACGGCGACGAATTGTTCGATGCCGCGCAGAACGCCCGGCTCATCGCCTCCGCCGAGCACTACTATCGCGTGATGTACTATGGCGGCGCGCAATCCTGGAACCTGCGCGACACGCACATGTTCGAGACGCTGCAACATGTTATCGAAGCGCGTTCCCCCGATGCCAAGGCCGTGGTCTGGGCGCACAACTCCCATATCGGCGACGCCCGCTTCACGGAGATGGGAATCGTCAGAGACGAAGTGAACATCGGTCAGCTCTGTCGCCAGCGGTTCGGCGACGACGTAGCCCTCATCGGCTTCGGCACGCATGCCGGCACGGTCGCTGCCGCCAAGCATTGGGACGGCGAAATGGAAATCATGTCCGTGCGGCCTTCGCGCGAGGACAGCTATGAGCGGCTTTGCCACGACGCCGGCACCGCTCGTTTCCTGCTCGACCTTGGAGCTGATCCAGCCCTTCATGATCGGCTGACCGAACGTCGGCTCGAACGGTTCATCGGCGTGATCTATCGGCCGGAAACGGAACTGCACAGCCACTATGCCGACGCCTCGCTTGCGCGGCAATTCGACGCCTTCGTCTGGTTCGATGAAACCACCGCCGTGACGCCCTTCGGGCCGGAGCATGCGACGAGCGGTGTCCCGGACACCTACCCCTTCGGGGTGTAGGCGATGGACGGATGCATTCGACATCGCGCTGATGCGGGAACTTCGGCGCAGAGGTGATGCGGCGAGCGAACGCTACTGTTCTTTCACGTAGGCACCAGGCCGGCGGCCGCCTTTGGGCGCTCTTGCATCCTTGGATTGCTCGGGGACCGATGGGCCCGCTCCGGAAGTCTTTTCCGTCGCAGGACCAGGCGTCGCCCGTCCCGAAGGGTTTTGCCCTTCCGACTGATGCGTCTTGTCTTCCACCTCGCCCTGTCTGCGGGTGAGCCCAAAGCGATCGTGAGGCTTTTCGTTGCCGGCCGCAGCCTGCGAAAACCGGTCTGAGGGATCCGGATCGGTGTTGGCCGGGTACTTCCTGGCGCCGGTCTCGCGGCGGTTCTCTTCCTTGCCCATGACTCTCTCCGGGTTGATCTGGAGGATAACAAGATCGTCAGAAGAGCGTTCCCCGACCTGGCCGATGAGGGACGCGGGCAATCGGTTCCCATCAGTCCGATGGAACAAACACGCCATCGCCCAATTAGGCGAACAGACGGCGGTCCGGCACGAGGAGGCAGCAGTCATGGACAGGGAAGAACGCATCAGACGCCGCGCCCACGAAATCTGGGAGCAGGCCGGTCGGCCGCAAGGTCGGCAACAGGAACATTGGGATCAGGAACAAGCCGGGCGGCTAGCAGAGGCGCCGAGGAAGGACTTCTGATGCCCCGGATCGTTGCAGTGATCGCGATCGTGGTGATTTTATTGATAACCGTGTGGGCCTGGATCGGCCGAGAGCCCGAGCGCCCGAGCGGCGGGAGCCAGCAGCCAGCGCCCCACGCGATCGACCAGAACGGCTGAGGCAGGGCCTGTCGATCGGGCACCTGCCCTACCCACCGCATCGCCCTCTTTGCATTGCGGTCTCGCCAGCCTTGTTTCGGCGAGCCGTCCGAGCGCCGCCGGCGACTGTCGCAACAGCCGCGATAGCGAGCAGGTTGAGACGCAGTCAGTGTATGAAGCGGCTTCTCAGCCAGGCAAAAATGCGATTGCCTGTGACAATTCTCCGGACGCGTCCAGCAGCCCAACTGGCCTGCATGGTTGCGCCGGCATGGCAGCTGCAGACGACTTCATGCAACTGCCAATCGGAGAGTTCAAAGAAGCGTTTGGCTTCCCCGTAGGTATCCGACTGCAGGCCCGAGGCCCTGAGCAACGGGTCTTCGAACGCAACCGTCAGCGGGGATCCAGCCGCCCGCGCCTCTTCCCGCATGCCTGGATAGAGATACTCGGTGCCGGTGAGCGCGGCGAGACAGCGCAACGGATTCCGCTCGAGCAGTTCTGCCCACCTCTCTATCTTTTCAGTCCTTGTCGTGAGCGGCACCAGCGGATTGATATCAGCGACTGCGTGCAGTTGGTCGAGCGTTTGGTGTTTCATGATAGGCTCCCGTCCATACTTGGCTGACCGGCTTGTCCTGGCGGGGTCGGCAGGCCCGCGTCTGAGGTGCGGGCCGATCAGTGTTTCCCACCGATCTCCGGCAGGCGCCAAAAAGCGCGCCTGCAAATCATCGAACTGACAGTCGTCCCCAAAGTTCCGGATGAACACGGAATTCATTTGGAATGCAGACAATCGACAGGTTCCGCAAGTGCAGGACTGCACGGCGTTTCAGTTGCGAGCCCAGGCTGGACTAATATGCAGGCGCTTGTCGGATATATCATATCCAGTGATAGGAACGGGAGCATGGTTCTTTCTCAGGCCACGCAGCCCGCGGTCCTCATTCCGCTGCCGCCTTTTTCCGTTTCGCCTCGTCGAAGTCGATCGCCAGCACGATCTTTCCGTTGGCGTCGCGAACCCGGACGGCCCAGCCCTGCTGCCCACCTTCGGCGGCCGTGTCGTCAAGCAAATCAATCGCCGAACGCAGCGCCTCGTCATGCACGGCCTCCAGATTCGGGAATTCCACGCCCTTCAGCTGCCGCATGCCATCATGGTCGCGATATTCGAATGTGAAGGGGCTGTCCGGCTTGGCGGGCTCGCTGAAGTCGCGGTTGCTCTCCTGCGCGGACCGGTGTTCCACGGTCTCGAAAACCGCGCACTGCACCATCATCTCTTTGGCGCGATCGATAAGAGCGGTGTCGCCGTACGTCGGCCGTGGATCGGATCCAGCCATTGTGACGGCAATCTTTTCGCCGCCCTCACCGAGAAATTCGACTGTCACCACGCCTTCCGAGTTGGAAACTATTTGGGTCTCGAGAACCTGCATCGGTGCCTCGTCATCTTAGATAACGAAGGTAAAAGCTGCCCAACAGGAAATGTTCCGGCCGCGCTCAGCGATTGGCGGCAGCGATAGTTCCCCCTTCCCGGAAACGAGTTCCCGCACAGCAGCGTTTCTACTTCGCGTTCAAGATCCCGTGGGAACACCGACGCCGGACAGATGTTTGGTAGCGAAGGAGCTGTCCGATGACCTCACCGAGCAAGCGAAGACCCGCCGAGGGTCGAGGCGAAATGCAGATGGGCTTTACCCTGGACAAGACGCCCGGATTCGACCCTTCTGCCGCCCCGCAGGAAACGGATGCAGAGGCGGGAGGGTCGACGAGTTCCGCCCATCGCGTCGCATCAGATGAACCGAAATTCACCAATCAGGCGAGCTTCGCCGACGCCATGCAGCGCCCCCAGAACGCGCCCGGCCTTCAGCCGAGCAGAAACGGGCCGGTGCTGGTGATTGCAGTGCTCGTGGTTCTGGCGGGCGCCGCTTTCCTGCTTGCCGCTCGCCTGGGTTGATGCCGATGCCGGCTCGCCGAGGCGCTCCAACCCGGAACGCCCGATGCAAGGTCTGGTAGCTAGGGAGTATGTGCATGCCCATGTTGAAAAAGCTTCTTCGCCATCTTTGGCGACGGAAAATCCAGCCGGCGGCCGATCCGTCCCCAGTCGATGCGATCGTGCGGCTGTTGCGTGAAAGCGAGGAACGCAACGGATAGATTTTTGGATCGTGCTCGGTTGCCGCCGGCGCGCGAAATCCTCGAGCTCGTGCTCTTCTGCCGACGGTGTTTTAGCCCGCGCTGAGCGTTACCCGAATTCCTCCTCGGCGAAGGCGCCAAGCCTCCAGCCTTGTTTGCCTCGGCCTGCAAGCCAGCTTGATGTCGCTCACCGCACAGACAACTGCTATGCCGACTTGCGCCCCCGTGCAGAATTCTTCGTCTTTTTTCGTTTCGGCGCTCCCCTGGACTTCGGGGACTTGGACTTTGCCCCGGCCTCCGCACCGAGGCTCTTTTTCAGCGCATCGAACAAATTGACCACATTGGATGGCTTGGGTTCCGCCTTGGCTTTCGGCGCCTTCCTGCCGGCCTTTCTGGCGCGAACCAGTTCCAGCAGTGTCTCCTGATATCGATCCCGGAACTCGGTGGGATCGAACTTGCCCTTCTGCTTATCGATGATGTGCTCGGCCAACCCGATCATCTCGCTGTCGGGCTTTCCCGACTTGATCTCGGCGAAGACGCCGGCGGGCTCGCGCACGGTGTCGCCATAACGCAGGGTGGTCAGCATCATGCCCTTGCCGCGTGATTCGACCACCACCGGGCGTTCCCTCTGATAGAGCACGATGCGAGCGAGCCCGGCCATCTTCTTTTCGGCCAGCGCGTCGCGGATCACCGCAAACGCCTCTTCCGAGACCTTGTCGGCGGGCGTCACGTAGTAGGGCGCGTCGAGATAGATCTGCTCGATCGACGATTTGTCGACGAAGCCGTCGAGATTGAGCGTGTGCGAAGACTCGATCTGCACCGCCTCGATGTCTTCCTCTTCGATGAAGATGAATTCGTCCTTGCCGACTTCGTAGCCCCTGACCTCGTCGTCTTTATCCAGCGGCTTGCCGCTCTCGGCATCGACATAGATGCGCCGGACCCTGTGGCCGGTCTTGCGATTGAGCACGTGGAAGGAAACCTTCTCGGCATGGGTCACGACGTTCGTCAATTCGACGGCGCAGGTGACCAGCGACAGTTTGAGATAACCGCTCCAGGCGGGACGCGGCGCCATGGCGATCTCCTTGGCGACAGGAATGCAGCCGGAACGGCGAACGCACCGCTTCGGTTCCGACGTCGCAGGCCGGCGCATCGCGTCGGCTTCAGCCGGCTGAACCGGGAAGCAGCGCTGAACTTCCCGGCGGGAGAAGCAACGGGAGCTTCCGACAAGGGCTTGGCCCGACATATTCGAGTTGCAGACATTTCGTTCGAAACGTCCGTCCGTCGCGGGATCATTCGGAACAATGGGCCTTCGGGCAAGTTGGATACGGCTCCAACGGCGAATTGATCTGGAACGACCGTGGCGACGCGGAAGATCGACAAGGACAGGCGTGAGCGCACCTCGAATGCTGCGCGCGAACTGCTTGAGACGGAACGACTGGCGCGCCAGGCAAAGACGGCGCGACTACGCGAGCAGCGTCTGGCCGCGGCACCGGCGGCAAAGTCGCCTCCTCCCGCGGCCAGGCCGGGCCGGACGCCCAAGAAGCGAAAAATCATAGATATCAGCTAGCGCCTGGCTCCGTTCGGCGCTGCCGCTTTAGGGCGGCCGGAAATCGATGACGCGTCCAGCCAGCTTCTCTCATTCCTTGGCCGCTGGCTCTCCAGGCCCAATCTCGGTCTCATCTAATATGTGCTCGTGAATGATGCCGAGGATTTGCAGCCTCACCGCCTCACGCGCCTCCGGCTGGATGAACGGCATGAGGGTATCGACCCTCTCCTTGACCCGACGGGGCAGATCAGCGCTGGGATCGGTCAGCTGGCTGCCATGCTCATAGAGGTTGTCGGTAAGTTTCTTATCCAGATCGGAAAAGATGCCCATGGCTGTCGCTCCACATTGACGGCGGAACAGCCGTGCCCCGAATTGGTTCCGTCTCGCCAAGCCTCGTTTGCCGCGCGTTGCCGAATCCCAAGAATTCGAACGGAACAATCGCACTCTGCGCATGTTCGGCCAGACCACACTCGAACGGTCGGAGAACGAAATGGAAAACGGAAAGCTCGCCGTGGTGACCGGCGCTTCCAGCGGCATCGGCAAGGAACTGGCGAAATTATGCGCGAGAGATGGCTACGAACTGGTGATCGTGGCCGACGAGCCGGCGATAGAGCAGGCTGCCGAGGCGCTGCAATCTCACCACGTTGCAGTCGAGGCGGTAGAAGCCGACCTCGCGACCGAGGAAGGGGCCAATCAACTGATCGCGAGGATTGGTGACCGCGCTATTGACCTTCTGTTCCTCAACGCGGGACGAGGCCTGGGCCGGGGCTTCATCGATCAGGACTGGCCCAAGGCGCGCCGCGTCATCGACACGAACATCACCGGCACGGTCTATCTGGCACATCGGCTCGGCCGGCAGATGGTCCGGCGTGGCCGCGGCCGGATCCTGTTCACGGGCTCCATCGCCGGCTTCATGCCCGGCACCTTCCAAGCGGTCTACAACGGCACCAAGGCCTTCATCGATTCATTCGCAATCGCGCTGCGCCATGAGTTGAAGGACAGCGGTGTGACCGTGACAGTGCTGATGCCCGGCGCGACGCAGACCCGCTTCTTCGAGCGCGCCGACATGATGGACACCGAAATCGGGACTCAGGAGAAAGACAATCCGGCCGATGTGGCCAAGGACGGCTATGACGCCATGATGGCCGGAAAAGAGCAGGTCGTTAGCGGTTTGAAGAACAAGATGCAGGCTGCCGCGGCCCATGTCACGCCGGCCGGCACGCTGGCCGAGCAGCATCGCAAGGCCGCCGAACCGGGCTCCGCGAACAACGGATGAATGCGAAGCGCCGCCCGGGGAACATTCCAGCCGGGCGCAAGTTCGATGCACTCAATCCTCCAATCGACAGGAACGGCACGATGAAAGCGCTGACATGGCACGGCAAGGGCGATATCCGGTGCGACGCGGTCGCCGATCCCGTGATCGAGGACGACCGCGACATCATCATCAGGGTTACCTGCTGCGCCATTTGCGGTTCGGACCTGCATCTGATGGACGGCTATATGCCGACGATGAAATCGGGCGACGTGCTGGGCCATGAGACCATGGGCGAAGTGGTGGAGGTCGGCCGTGGACACAGCAAGTTCAAGAAGGGCGATCGCGTCGTCGTTCCCTTCAATATCTCATGCGGCGAATGCTGGTTTTGCCAGAACGGCCTGTTTTCACTCTGCGACCGGTCGAACCCCAACGCCGACCAGGCCGCCAAGGTCATGGGCCAGTCGCCCGCGGGCCTGTTCGGCTATTCGCATCTGGTCGGTGGCTATTGGGGCGGGCAAGCCGAGTATTTGCGCGTGCCTTTTGCCGATGTCGGCCCGATCAAGGTGCCGGACGGCATGGACGACGAACAGGTCCTGTTCCTCTCCGACATCTTCCCGACCGGCTATATGGCGGCGGAGAACGCCGGCATCCGGGAGGGCGACACCGTCGCCATCTGGGGCTGCGGGCCGGTCGGCCAGTTCGCGATCCAGAGCGCCTGGATGCTTGGCGCCGGACGCGTGATCGCCATCGACAAGGTGCCGGAGCGGCTTGCTATGGCGCGGGACCACGGCAAGGCCGAGACCCTCGATTTCAGCAACGTGAATATCTACGATGCCCTGATGACCATGACCAACGGTCGCGGCCCGGACAGTTGCATCGACTGTGTCGGCACCGAAGCCGATGCCAGCGCCACCCCGGATTCCATGCTCGATAAGGTCAAGGCGAGTGTCTATCTTGGCACCGACCGGCCGCATGTGCTGCGCGAGGCGATCTATTGCTGTCGCAAGGGGGGCACCATTTCGGTGCCCGGCGTCTATATCGGCCTTGTCGACCACATCCCGTTCGGCGCGGCGATGAACAAGGGGCTGACGTTCCGCATGGGACAAACCCACACGCAACGCTATCTCGAGCCTCTCCTGCACAAGGTCCAAAGCGGCGACATCGACCCGTCCTTCGTGATCACCCACCGCGCCGGGCTCGAGGCCGGACCCGACCTCTACAGGAAGTTCCGCGATAAGCAGGACGGCTGCATCAAGGTCGTGATGCGCCCTCACGGGTGACCACGTCTTTGCCCGGAACTCGCCCGGGCGCCCTGTCGTTGCGATCAGGTAAGGAGGTATCAAATGGCTCAACTGAAAAACACATCTCGGCCGGCCACCAGGTCACCGAACGCCGAAGGCCTTCCGCGTCCTGACCGCGATGCCATGGATAGCGACGCCGGCGCGAGACCGGCAGTTCCCAAAACAGCCGGCGCCGCCGAGGAACAGTCGACATCACCGCTCGACAGCAAGGTTGCCAATCGCAATGCCGGTCGCAAGCGCGAGGCCGGAACCACCCCGCGCCCAACCGACAAGCCATTGGATTGAGGCAACCGGGGCGGCGCGGCAGCCTCCGCCGGTCGGGCCGCTTGCGTGCGTTCGTTGCTGGTTACCTGCCGCCGCCCGCGTCAACCATTCCCGCTCCGCTCGACAAATTTGTTGAAGCGGCTCTTTCCTCCGCTCCCGGCCTTGTCCTGATGGAGGAAGGCAAGGTCGTTCTCGTCGAAGATCCGGAAGAACTCATCCCACTCGATCGGTTCGAGCGCTTCCTCCGGCTCGCCGAAGTCGATGCGCAGGATGCCGCCCTCGCCCTTGGTGCGAACCACGGCGGGATGGCCGTCCCTCTCCTCAACCCATTTGCGAATTTCGTCGTGATTGGTGGTCGTCTTCGCTTCAGACATGGCATTCCCTTTCTCGCCGCACGTCAGTGAGCGGCCCTAACAGCGCGCAAAGGGCAATGTTCCCAGGCATGCGGGCGACCCGCCGACAGCTTCGCCCCGGAGGGAACTTTGATGAAGCAGGGAACAAACCTTTTGTCCCGAAGTTCGGGAGCCCAACGCTAAATCGGCCCCAACGCTAAATCGGCCCCAACGCTAACTCGGCAAGGAGTTCTCGTGAAACGTGTCCTGGTTACGGGAGGCTGCGGTTTCATTGGCCGGCATGTCGCCCAGGAACTCATCGAGCATGGCTACGAGGTCCGTGTCCTGGACGCACTCTTGGACCAAGTGCACGGCAATGAAGCCGTCAGCATTCCAGCTGGCGCCGAGCTGATACGGGGAGATGTACGTGATCGAGACGCGGTCGCCGACGCGGTAGCGGATGTCGACACCGTCATCCACCTCGCTGCCGAGGTCGGCGTCGGCCAATCCATGTACGAGATCGCCCGATATGTCGGCACCAACGATCTCGGCACCGCGACCCTGCTCGAGGCGTTGATCAAGAAACCAGTCGAACGCATTGTCGTCGCATCGTCGATGAGCATCTACGGCGAAGGCCTCTACAAGACACCAGACGGGCGGCGTATCGACGATGCCCATCGCAAGCCAAGCGACATCAGGATCGGCCAATGGGACCCGCTGTCGGCTGCCGGCGAAGCGCTGTCGCCGATTCCGACCGACGAGGAGAAACGTCCTGACCTCGCTTCGATCTACGCGCTGACCAAATATGCGCAGGAACGCGCGGTGCTGATCTTCGGTCAGGCTTATGACGTGGATGCGGTGGCATTGCGCCTGTTCAACGTCTTCGGCGCCGGTCAAGCGCTCGCAAATCCCTACACCGGCGTGCTTGCCAACTTCGCTTCGCGGCTCGCCAACGGCAAGCGGCCGATGATCTTCGAGGACGGCGAGCAAAAGCGCGACTTCGTCCATGTGCGCGATGTCGCCCGCGCTTTCCGCCTGGCGCTGGAGCAACGCCAGGCAGCCGGCCACGCGATCAATATCGGCAGCGGACGGTCCTACACCATCAGCGAGGTCGCTCGATTGCTTGCAGAAGCGATGGGCATTCCGAAGCGGCCGCCCGAAATCCTCGGCAAGGCGCGCTCCGGCGACATCCGCAACTGCTTTGCCGACATTGCCAAGGCGCGCGAGCTGCTTGGCTTCGAGCCGAGCCATCGGCTTGAGAACTCCCTCGGTGAATTCGCGGCCTGGGTTCGCAACACCGTCGTCATCGACCGCGGCGCCGACATGAAGCGCGAGCTTGAAGAGCGGGGGCTGGTGTCATGAGTGAGCGGCATCGCGGCCTTGGCAAAGCGCCGGTGGCCGTCATCGGCGGCAGCGGCTTCATAGGCTCAAACCTCGCCGACAGCCTGTTGTCGGATGGCGAGCCCGTTCTGGTCATCGACAATCTCAGCCGAGCTGGCGTCGAGCAGAACCTCGAATGGCTGGCGCAAAAGCACGGCAACCATCTCAGGGTTGAAACCGTGGACGTGCGCGACCAAGCCAGGCTGGCCTCGGTGCTGACGCCAGCAAGAGCGATCTTCCATCTGGCCGCCCAGACCGCCGTGACCACGAGCCTGACCGATCCCGCGGAGGACCTCGACATCAATCTCAAAGGCACCTTCAACGTGCTTGAGGCGGCGCGCCAGGTGAGCGCCCCGGTAATCTTCGCCAGCACTAACAAGGTCTACGGCAGCTTGCCCCAGCTCGCGGTGCGGGAAACGGACGACCGTTACGAGCCTTGCGACGAAGCCATCCGCGCCAATGGCGTCGACGAGACGATCGGGCTCCATTTCTGCACGCCCTATGGCTGTTCCAAGGGCGCTGCGGACCAGTATGTCCTTGATTATGCCAAGTCCTATGGCCTGCCGACGGCGGTGCTGCGCATGAGCTGCATCTATGGACCGCGCCAGTTCGGCACCGAGGACCAGGGCTGGGTCGCGCATTTCCTCCTCAGCGCGCTCAGCGGCCGGCCCATCACCATTTATGGCGACGGCAAGCAGGTGCGCGACATCCTGCATGTGTCCGACGCGGTTGCCGCCTATCGCGGAGTGCTGGCCAGGATCGAAGACCTCAAGGGACAGGCGTTCAATCTTGGCGGCGGACCGCGGAATGCCGTCAGCCTGCGCTCGCTGCTGTCGGAGATCGCCATCACGACCGGCCGCGACATCGTGGTGCGGCAGGATCTCGAACGTACCGGCGACCAGCCCTTCTTCATAGCCGATACCCGCAAGATAGAGGCCGCGCTTGGCTGGCGCGCGCATGTCCCGTGGCGCGAAGGCATCAGCGACCTTGCCGGCTGGCTGTTGCGGCACCGTCTCCAGCCGCACGCTGAAGTGGCGAGGTACGTCGCATGAAAGTTGCACTGGTCAACCCGCGTTGGACATATGAACACAGCATCTATTTCGGCTGCCGCCAGCCGCATCTGCCCGTGGAGCTTGGCTACTGCAAAGCCCTGCTGGAGACCGACGGCCACAGCGTGCTGATGCTGGACGGACAGTTGCAGAATCTCGACAACGCGGAACTTGCCGAGCGCGTGGCGGCGTACGGGCCGGAAATGACCGTCGTGACCACCGCGCCGACCTATCTGTTCTGGCGCTGCGCGCCGCCGGAGCTGCGGGTGCCGGCAGAATTCCTGAAGCATCTCGCCGGGCGCGGCGGGCGCACCGCCGCCGTCGGGCCGCATGGCTCGGCGACGCCGGCCCCTACCCTGCGCAAGCTTGGCGTCGATGTCGTCGTGCGCGGCGAATGCGAGGAGGTGGTGGCGGAGCTTGCCGGGCGCGGCGAATGGAGCGCCGTCCCTCACACGGCGCGGCTCGAGAGCGGCGTGCTGGCCTGCAACGGTGGCGTGAGCGTCAGCCGCTTCGTCGACCACCCGGCACTTCATTGGCCGTCCGATTGGATTGCGGCCCATTCGCACCACCATCATCGGTTCGACACGGACCAGAAGGGCGCCGGTGCCGAGGTGGAAGCTTCGCGGGGTTGCCCCTATAATTGCAGCTTCTGCGCCAAGATCGATTTTCGCGACGCCTACCGCCGCAGGAACCACGACGCGGTCGTCGCCGAGATCGACGGTCTGATCGCCCAGGGCGTCGGCTACATCTACTTCATCGACGAGATTTTCCTGCCCCAGAAGGCGCTGCTCGAGGCCCTTGTCGACCGCGATATCCAATTTGGCGTTCAGACGCGCATCGACCTCTGGAAACCGGAGTTGCTGGAATTGTTGGGCGAGGCCGGCTGCGTCTCGATCGAAGCTGGCCTGGAAAGCCTGACCGTCGAAGGCCGCGAAATGCTGGCCAAGCGCTGTCGGCTGGGCACTGAGGAACTGGCCGCGCTGCTGGTCGATGCCCGCCGCCATGTTCCTTTCGTCCAGGCCAATCTGATCGGCGTGGTCCAGGACGATCCGGCGCTGGTGGAGTATTGGCGCAAGCACCTCATTGACAACGGTGTCTGGGCCAACGAGCCGGTGCCGCTCTATCCCTATCCGAGCTCGCCAAGCTACCGCGAGCTGTGGGGCGAGCCCGACGATTTCGCCTGGGAGCGCGCGCATGAGCATTATCTGGCTTCGTTCAGGACGTTCAGCGACATCCAGGATCAGCGCCCGCGCGCGCTGGCCGAATTGGAGTCCTCATGCTGCAATCATTGATCCATCGCCCGCGGCGCATCCTGATGACCACCGACTCCGTCGGTGGCGTCTGGCGATATTCGCTCGACCTGGCGCGCGAGCTCACCGCCCGAGGGGACAGCGTCGTGCTGGCCGGGCTAGGGCCTCGGCCTTCTCGGGAGCAGGCACAAGAAGCGCAGTCCTTCGCGACGCTCGCCTGGCTCGAGACCCCTCCGGACTGGATGACGCGCAACGAGAGCGATCTCGACGGCCTGCCCGGCGAGCTTCGCGAGCTTGCAACGACCTGTGCCGCGGACCTCGTTCATCTTAACGCTCCGGCCCAGGCGGCCGAGGTCGATCTGCCCTGCCCCATTCTCACGGTCTCGCACTCCTGCGTCGTGACGTGGCTGCATGCCGTGCGCGGTCAGGTGCCGACCGACGGCTGGGCCTGGCAGAAGGACCGCAACTGGGCCGGTTTCAATCGCGCCGATATTGTGGTGGCACCCAGCCGAAGCCACGCCGACATGCTTGAGGCCTGCTACGGGCCGGTCGCGCGGCTAAGTGTCGTCCACAACAGTGCTCTTCCCGGCCCGGTCGCCTCGCGCCGCGAGCCTTTCGTCCTGGCCGCCGCCCGCTGGTGGGATGAAGGAAAGAACGCGGCTGTGCTGGATGCCGCGGCTGCCATGACGGAATGGCCGGTCCAAGCCGCCGGCCCCCTCGGCGGGCCGGACGGGCAGATAGCGCGGCTCGATCATTGCGTCGCGCTCGGCTCGATCGGCCATGCCGAAGTGCGTCAGCGGATGGCGCGTGCCGGCATTTTCGTTTCGCCATCGATCTACGAGCCCTTCGGGCTTGCCGCGCTGGAAGCCGCGCTCTCGGGCGCGCCGCTGGTCCTCGCCGACATCGCGACCTATCGCGAGCTCTGGGACGGCGCAGCCATGTTCTTCGACGCGCGCGATCCGCATGCGCTTGCCGGATGCATCGCCCACCTCTCCCGCGACGAAAATTTGCGGCGCCAGCTCGGCCGGCGCGCCGTCCGTCGCGCGCGCAAATTTTCGCCGCAGGCGCAGGCGGTCGCGATGAGTGAAATCTACGATCGCGCGGCGATGGCCGTCGCAGGGCGCTGAGCATGCATTTCGTGTTCTACACCCATTCCGTCGTTTCCGATTGGAACCATGGCAATGCGCATTTCCAGCGCGGCATCATGCGCGAGCTTGTTGCGAACGGACACCACGCCCTCGCGCTCGAACCCGCGGACGGTTGGAGCCGTTCGAACCTTCTGGCCGAGCAAGGCCCCTTCGCCGTCGAGCGCTTCCGGAAGGATTTTCCCGAGCTGATGCCGGTGACCTACGATGCGTCCTTCGATCACGAGGCCTGGATTGCGAAGGCGGATGTGGTGATCGTCCATGAATGGACCGATCCAGATCTTGTGGCGCGGATCGGGCGGGCCAAGCTCAACGGCGGCAAGTTCACGCTGCTGTTTCACGACACGCATCACCGCGCCGTGTCGGCGACGCAGTCGATCTCGGCACTGAACCTGGAGCACTATGACGGCGTCTTGGTCTTCGGCGAGGCGTTGCGGGAGAGCTACCTTCGCGCCGGCTGGGGCCGACGGGCTTTCACCTGGCATGAAGCAGCGGACGAACGATTGTTCAAACCCTCTCCCGAAGTCGACGCCGTATCGGATCTGGTCTGGGTCGGCAACTGGGGCGACGACGAACGCAGCGCCGAAATCCACGAGTTCCTCGTCGCGCCGGCACGCGAGCTTGGCCTGTCGGGAACCGTTCACGGGGTGCGCTACCCAGCGCAGGCGCGGGCCGCGCTCGCCGACGCCGGCTTGCGCCACGAGGGCTGGATCGCCAATGCCGACGTCCCGAAAGCGTTCGCGCGGCATCGAGTGACGGTGCACATCCCGCGCCGACCCTATCGGGACCATCTGCCGGGCATTCCCACGATCCGCATGTTCGAGGCATTGGCCTGCGGCATTCCCCTCGTCTCTGCGCCATGGTCGGACGTGGAAGAGCTGTTCCGTCCCGGCAAGGACTTTCTGTTTGCCCGCGACGGCTCCGAGATGCGCCAGCACCTGCGCGACGTGCTGCACGACACCGGGCTTGCGAAGGCTCTGGCGGCAGCCGGGCTGGAAACCATCCTGGCACGGCACACATGCCGGCGCCGCGCCGACGAATTGTTCGACATACTCGCCGCATGCGGCAATCGCCATGCGGTCGACGGGGTGCCAGCAAGGGAGGCCGCCGCATGAAGATCGCCTTTTACGGATCCAGCCTGCTGTCGTCCTATTGGAACGGCGCCGCCACCTATTATCGCGGCCTGCTGAAGGCACTTTCCCGGCGCGGTTACGACATCGTCTTCTACGAGCCGGACGCCTTTGACCGGCAGAAGTACCGCGACATCGAGGTTCCCGACTGGTGCGACGTCGTCGTCTACGAGGCGACGCCGGATGCGCTGATGCAGGTCGCTTGCTGCGCCGCGCAGGCCGACATCGTCGTCAAGGCAAGCGGTGTGGGCTTCGAAGACGAAGCACTGTTGCGCGCCGTGCTCGACCACGCCCGCAATGACGCGCTGGCGGTGTTCTGGGACGTCGACGCCCCGGCGACGCTCAGCGAGTTGCGGAACGATGCCGCCCATCCTCTCCACGAGGAGCTCAAAAGGATCTCCCTCGTGCTGACCTATGGCGGCGGAGATCCCGTCGTGTGGGACTATAGGGCGCTTGGCGCCGCCGAATGTGTGCCGATCTACAACGCGCTCGATCCTGAGACGCATTTCCCCGTCGCCCGAGATCCCCGCTTCGCCTGCGATCTCGCCTTTCTCGGCAATCGCCTGCCGGATCGCGAGGCGCGCGTGGAAGGCTTCTTTCTCGAGCCGGCCGGAGCGCTGGAGGACCAGAAGTTCCTGCTCGGCGGATCAGGCTGGGGCGACAAGGCGATGCCGGAGAATGTCTCCTGGCTCGGCCATGTCGGCACTCGAGACCACAACGCCTTCAATGTCACGCCGAAGGCGGTGCTGAACATCAGCCGCGACAGCATGGCCAGCAACGGTTTTTCGCCGGCAACGCGGGTGTTCGAGGCGGCCGGCGCCGGTGCATGCCTCATCACCGATGCCTGGGCCGGTGTCGAGCTGTTCCTTACGCCCGGCGAGGAAATCCTGGTGGCGCGGGACGGCGCCGATGTTGTCGAGATCATGTGCACGCTCACACCAGGGCGCGCAAAGGCGATCGGGGCGGCAGCGCTTCGGCGTGTTCTGGCCGAGCACACCTACACACTGAGGGCTGAACGGGTTGACGCAATCTTCAAGGCGCATTTCGAGCGCGAGACCGTGGAGGCCGCAGAATGACGAAGGCACTCGACATCGTGTTCCTGGGTCTTTCTCTGTCCTCCTCCTGGGGCAATGGCCATGCGACGACGTTTCGGGGGCTGCTGCGGGGCCTCGACGAGCTCGGCCATCGCGTCACCTTCCTCGAACGCGACGTGCCCTGGTACGCGCACCACCGCGACCTGCGCGACCCCGATTATTGCGACTTGCGCTATTACGACACCGTCCACGAGCTCCGTCGCAACCATGAACGAGACCTTCAGCAGGCCGATGTCGTGGTCATCGGCTCGTTCGTGCCTGAAGGCAGGGCGGTCATCGATGACCTCGCGTCGCTGTGCACCGGGCTATTCTGCTTTTACGACATCGACACGCCGGTGACGCTGGCCAGGATTGCAGAGGATGACTGCGACTATCTCGCCCGCCGGCAGATTCCCTATTTCAACCTCTATTTCTCCTTCACGGGCGGACCGACCCTCCATCGCCTGGAGCTCGAATTCGGCGCGCGTCGGGCCGAACCGCTCTATTGCTCCGTCGACCCCGAGCGGCACTATCGAAACCGAAATGTGATCAAATGGGACCTAGGCTATCTCGGCACCTACAGTCCGGATCGGCACCAGACCCTGGAAACGCTTCTGCTCGAGCCTGCGCGTCGACTGCCGGATCGACGCTTCGTGGTCGCGGGCTCGCAATACCCGCACGATATCGACTGGCCCGATAATGTCGAGCGGATCGAGCACCTGCCGCCGGCCGAGCATGCCGGCTTCTATAACCGGCAGCGCTACACGCTGAATGTGACACGCACTTCGATGGTCGAAGCCGGATGGTCGCCCAGCGTCCGGCTTTTCGAAGCTGCGGCGTGCGGGACGCCGATCATCAGCGATCGCTGGCCCGGCCTCGACAGTTTCTTTCCGGCTACGGCGATACAGACGGCCGGCAGCGCAGATGATGTGACGGGAATTCTTCTGGGACAGCCGGACCGCGCCAGGCTCAGCATGGCCAGGCAGGCCCATTCGCTGGTCCTGGAAAGACACACCGGAGTTGCTCGGGCACGAGAGTTCACGTCGATGCTGGCGCGGGCAAGGCAGACACGTCCGGTGCTCGATCTGGATGTCGAAAGTGCAGCATGACAGGCAGACAGGAGAACACACAGATGCGGCGTTCAAGAAAGGCCCAACAGACACGGACGGCGCTTGTTGCCGGCGGTGCCGGTTTCCTCGGTTCGCACCTTTGCGAGGCCCTGTTTGGCATCGGCTATCGCGTGATCTGCATCGACAACTTTCTCACCGGCCGAATGGAGAACATTACGCCGCTTATCGGCCAATCGCGCTTCCGGTTGATCGAGCAGGATATCTGCAGCCCGCTGGAACTGGGTGAGCCGGTCGACCGTGTTTTCAACCTGGCATGCGCGGCGTCACCGCCCCGCTACCAGGCCGATCCCGTTCACACCACGCGCACTTGCGTGGTCGGGTCGCTCAATCTGCTCGAGCTTGCCGTTCGCGACGGTGCACGGTTCCTGCAGGCATCGACCAGCGAAGTGTATGGTGATCCCGAGCAGCATCCGCAGCGCGAGGACTATCTCGGCCATGTGAACTGCACCGGCCCGCGCGCCTGCTACGACGAAGGCAAGCGCACCGCGGAGACGCTTTGCTTCGACTATCTTCGGGCCGATCGGGCCGACGTGCGTGTCGCCCGTATCTTCAACACTTATGGCCCAAGGATGGACCCCGCCGACGGTCGCATCGTCTCGAATCTGGTCATGCAGGCACTTGAAAAGCGGCCGATGACGATATTCGGCGATGGCCGGCAGACGCGATCCTTCTGCTACGTCACCGACCTGGTAGAAGGCCTGCTGCGGCTGATGGACATCGAGCCCAATCCGCGCCAACCGATCAATCTTGGCAACCCCGGGGAATTCACCGTCCTCGAACTGGCGAGCCTGGTGAGGGAACTGACCGGCACCAGGTCGCCCGTCAAATTCCTGCCTTTGCCGGAAGACGATCCTCGCCGGCGACGCCCCGATATAGCCCGTGCGAAGGAGCTTCTTGGATGGGCCCCCAAGGTACCTCTCCGGCAGGGCCTGCTGCAAACGGTCGTTTACTTCGCCGAACTCGAAGGCAGCGCGACCGTGTCGCCCGCCGCCGCGACCAACAGGCCCGGAGCAGACGGATTTGAAACCGGCGGCCCGCAGGATCCCGATGCGTCCGGCGTTCTTTTCACCGAAGCGGAACATCCTACCGAGATTCTGGTTGGGCCCGATAACCGGCACGGAGAACGCAGTCGTGCAGTCGAAGCGATCAGCCAAGGACATCGAGCAGATGGCGGCCGCGGAAACCGCCGCCTTCCTGCGACGAGCCTCCATCACCTACCTCGAATGTTGCGTCAGCCTGATGATGACGCATCTTCAACGCGAAGAAGTCGCAACCATCCTCGAGCGGGAAGCTGACATGCTGCGCAGGCTGGACTGAGCCCCCAGCGCCTCAGACGAATGACGAACAAATAGCATGCCCCGCAGTCTGAGGTCCGAACGTCCACCTCGCCAATGAAGGGGACCCGATATGAGTCTCGGCACAATCCTCATTATTATCTTGATCTTGTTGCTGATCGGCGCGATCCCGGCCTGGCCGTATTCGTCGGGCTGGGGCTATGGGCCTTCGGGCGTGCTCGGCGTCATACTTGTCATCCTGGTGATCATGGCGCTCATGGGCCGGATTTGAGGCCGAGCGGGCGAGATTCCATTAGCCGCACTCCGAACGTCGCGTCCTGCGCTGGCCGTTCGGAGACAACCCGGCAACGGGAGTCTTGAACGTCGACCGCATCCGCGATTTTTCCACCTCTCAAGGAACATTCCCGACCGGTCACAGTTCGGCGCGAGGAACTTACCTCCAACAACAGAGGCGGCGGTTTCGTGACATCGAAAAAGGTTCGCATCGGCATCGTCGGTGTCGGCAATTGCGCATCCTCCCTGGTGCAAGGCCTCACCTATTATCGTCAGGCAAAAAGCAACGAGCCGATCCCCGGGCTGATGCATGCCGATCTCGGCGGCTACCATGTCGAAGACATCGAGGTCGTCTGCGCCTTCGACGTCGCCAAGAGCAAGGTCGGGCGCGATGTGGCCGAAGCAATCTACAACGCCCCGAACAACACCTTCCGTTTTGCCGATGTGGCGCCGATCGGCGTGCGCGTGCAACGCGGACCTACACTCGACGGCATCGGCAAATATCTGCGCGATGAAATCGAGGAAGCGAATGAGCCGGTCGCCGACGTGACCGCAGGCCTTCGGGAAAGCGGGGCCGAGGTGCTGGTGTCCTATCTGCCGGTCGGCTCGGATGCGGCAACCCGCTATTATGCCGAATGCGCGTTGGCGGCCGGGTGCGCTTTCGTCAACTGCATACCGGTCTTCATCGCTTCGCGGCCGGAATGGCGCCGCCGCTTCGAAGAGCGCGGCCTGCCCCTGATCGGAGACGACATCAAGAGCCAGGTCGGCGCTACCATCGTTCACCGGCTGCTCGCCAATCTGTTTCGGGAGCGCGGGGTGCGCATCGACCGCACCTACCAGCTCAACTTCGGCGGCAACATGGACTTCCTCAACATGCTGGAGCGTGAGCGGCTGGAATCGAAAAAAATCTCCAAGACGCAGTCGGTCACCAGCCAGATCGATGTACCGCTCGAGCCCGGCAACATCCATGTCGGACCCAGCGATCATGTGCCTTGGCTCACCGACCGCAAATGGGCCTATATCCGGGTCGAAGGCACGACCTTCGGCGGCGTCCCGCTGAATGCCGAACTCAAGCTGGAAGTCTGGGATTCGCCCAACTCCGCCGGAGTGGTCATCGACGCGGTGCGCTGCGCCAAGCTGGCGCTCGATCGCGGTATCGCTGGGGCGCTCACCGGGCCTTGCAGTTATTTCATGAAGTCTCCGCCGGAGCAGTTCACCGATGCCGAAGCCCGCCTGCGCACCCTCGCCTTCATAGCCGGTAGGGGCGAGCCGATGCTCGACGCCGCGGAATGACAACGACTATTTTCCTCGTGCGGCATGCTGCGTATGACAATGTCGGCCGCTATCTGGCAGGCCGCCAGGATATCGATCTTGGCCAAACCGGCCAGGCACAGACGCTGCATCTGGCCCGCCGTCTGGCGAGGGAACCGCTGGCGGCCATTTTCAGCAGCCCGCGCAAGCGCACCTTGGAAACCGCGAAACCGATCGCTGTCGCCTGCAATATTGAGCAGATCGGAATCTGCCAGGAATTGGACGAGATCGATTTCGGCGCATGGTCCGGTAAGACATTCGAAGAGCTGGCCAATGACGCCGCCTGGCGGATGTGGAACGACCAGCGACAGAGCGCCCGAACACCGAGCGGCGAGACCATGCAGGACACCCAGCAGCGGATCGTCGACCTCATGGACGTGCTGCGCGAACAAGCCCCAAACCGATGCGTTGCACTGATCAGTCACGCGGACGTCATCAAGGCTGCGGTGTGCAAGGTCCTTGGTCTTCAGCTCGGCGACTGTTTTCGCTTCGACATCGAACCTGCCTCGATCACCACCGTCGTCCATGGCGACTGGGGCTCTAAGCTCATTCGCCTGAACGAAATCGCCTGACTGGAGCTGCCCGATGCGCATGGTGATCTTCGGCCTCACGGTCACCTCTTCCTGGGGAAACGGACATGCCACGCTTTGGCGCGGGCTGATACGCGCGCTGGCGCCACTCGGCTGGTCGATCAGCTTCTTTGAGCGCGACACGCCCTACTATGCCGGCGCAAGGGATCTCACCCATCTCGATGGCGGCCACGTGGTGCTCTATCCGGGATGGGATGATATTGCCCAGGCTGCGGCAATCGCGGTCCGGCAGGCTGACGCGGTCATCGTCACCTCCTACTGCCCGGATGCTGTTGAAGCCTCACGCCTCGCGCAGGAGAGTTGCCGTGGGCTCAAGGTGTTCTACGATCTTGATACCGCGGTGACGCTCGCGCGCATCGAGCAGGGCGAGCGGCCTCCCTATTTCGGTCCGGAAGGCCTTCGCGATTTCGATTTGGTGCTGAGCTACACCGGCGGCGAGGCACTCGGTGCGCTCAAGTCCATGCTGGGGGCGCGCCGCGTCGTGCCGCTCTACGGCCATGTCGATCCGGAGCGTCATCGGCCGGCAAAGCCCAGGCCCGAGTTTGCGGGCGATCTGTCCTACCTCGGCACTTATGCCTCGGATCGCCAGGCCGGCGTCGAGAAGCTGCTCGTCGCGCCCGCCGTCCGGCTGCCGGATCGCCGTTTCGTCATTGGCGGCGCTCAATATCCGCAGGAGTTTCCGTGGAGCGACAACATCTTCTTCGTCAGGCATTTGCCGCCTGCCGATCATCCGGCCTTCTTCTGCTCGTCACGTCTCACCCTGAATGTCACCCGCGAGGCCATGGCGCGCAAGGGCTGGTGCCCCTCCGGCCGGCTGTTCGAAGCGGCTGCCTGCGGCGCCGCCATCGTTTCCGACGACTGGCCGGGTCTGGACGACTTCTTCGAGCCCGGCTGCGAAATCCTGCTTGCACATTCCACCGACGATGTGGTCGCCGCGCTCGGTTTGTCGGACGGCGAGCTCGAGGCGTTGCGCCGCCGAGCCCGCGAACGCGTCCTCGACGAACACACATCCGCACGCCGCGCCGCGGAACTGGACCGGATTCTGGTCGAAGCCGCCACCGCGCCAGCAAGCGAACCGATGAAGGAAACAGTCTGATGTTGGGTATCGTGCCTGCGGCGGGGCGCGGCAGCCGCATTCAACCGCTGGGTTTTTCCAAGGAACTGCTCCCGGTTGGCAGCCGGATGGACGGGCAAACCGAGCGTCCGTGCGCGGTCAGCGAGTATCTGGTGCGCCGAATGGTGCGCAACGGCGTCGACAGGATCTGCTTCATCATCGGTTCGGGTAAGTCCGATATCCTCGAATACTATGCGGCCGGCTATGACAGCGCGGCCGCGATTTTCGTGGCCCAGCCCTCTCCCGTCGGTCTTTGCGACGCGATCTTCCGCGCCGCCCCTCTCGTCGCGCCGCAAGAGACCGTCCTGATCGGTCTGCCGGACACGATCTGGTTCCCCGAGGACGGCTTCTGCCATCTGCCGGACGACCGGCTGTCATTCCTGCTGTTTCCTGTAGACCGTCCCGAGCTTTTCGACGCCGTGGTTGTCGATCAGGACGGCCGCGTCGAGCAGATTCAGGTCAAGCAGCAGGACGCAGCCACCGACTGGGTCTGGGGCGCGTTCAAGATGCCGGGCTGCATCTTTCAGCGGCTCGCGGCGCTTTGGCGCGAGCGGGACGGCTGCGACGAGTATTTCGGAACGCTGGTCAATGCTTACCTTGCTGCCGGCGGTGAAGCCTGGGGCATCAAGGCGGGATCGGCTTATGTCGATGTCGGCACCTTCAACGGCTACCGCACGGCGCTCCGGCTGCTTGAAAACAACGACGCCTCGGAAGACGATGGCACGGCGATATTCGTGCCGCCGAGCCGCTCGCACGTGCCATCCTTGCCAGGCGAAGGAGGCTGACCATGCTGCATTCCGACGCGGAAATTCGCCGCCGCATCGATGCGCTTGGACCTTGGTTCCACAACATGCAACTGGCGGGCGTGGAGACCGCTCCCGACCATTTCCTCGGCAACTATCCTCTGGTGAAATGGCAGAAATTCGCGGATGCGATCCCGGCCGATCTCTCGGGCAAGTCGGTGCTCGATATCGGCTGCAACGCCGGGTTCTATTCCATTGAAATGAAGAAGCGAGGCGCCGATCGCGTGCTCGGCATCGATTTCGACGTGGACTATCTGACGCAAGCGCGTTTCGCCGCCGAAATCGCCGAGTGCGACATCGAATTCCAGCAATTATCGGTCTACGACGTCGGCGCTCTCGGCGAGACCTTCGACATCGTGCTCTTCATGGGCGTGCTTTACCATCTACGCCACCCGTTGCTGGCGCTCGACCTCATCCACGAACATGTTGCGCGCGACTTGATGATCTTCCAGTCGATGCAACGCGGGAGCAGCGAAATCCTCGCGCTCGAACAGAACTATGATTTTTGGACGCTCGACCTGTTCGATCGAACCGAATTCCCGAAGCTGCACTTCATCGAGCACCGCTACGCCGACGATCCGACCAACTGGTGGATCCCGAACCGCGGCTGCATCGAGGCGATGCTGCGCAGCGCCGGCTTCCAGATCCTGCTTCACCCGGAAGACGAGGTCTACTTCTGCCGCGCGTCCGATGAGCCGGCGGGTGAAGGTGCGGTCTACCCGTCGAAAGGACGAAATGATGATTGAAGCCGCCATGATCTGGAACGAGCCCAACAACAAGTCGCATTGGGACCCAGAGCTCGATCCGGACTGGAGCCGCTTCGCCGGCATGACTATCCTGGCGGCGGACGCGATCGGGCTTGAAAACCCGGCGATCACCAGGGTGCTTGGCGGCATTTCGCCGATCGATGCCGGCTTCATGTCGCTGATCAAGGGATATGGTGTCCTCGACCATGTCGACGCCGTCGCCGTGCACGGCTTCCCACTCGACTGGAACCTTTGGCAGATCCATGAATGGCCGCAAAAGCTCGGCGAGATCGCCGAAGTCACCGATCTGCCGATTTGGATCAGCGAAGTCGGCGTGTCGAGCTTCGGCGCCGAGGAGGTCCAGGTCTGGGGCCTGCGGCGGACGGCGGAGCTTCTGCTTGGCAACGCGCCCCGCGTCCAATGGTATAGCCTTTATGATTTGCCGCATGCTTGGGGAGCGACCACACGGCATCGCGAGGTGGAAGGCTCCTCCTATTACCGTCATTTCTACATGGGTCTTCTGCGCGAGGATGGCTCGCCCAAGCCCGCGCTCGAAGAGTTCGTGCGGCACACTCCGGAAATGGGCCTCGTCCAGTGGTTCCATTTCGAGGACCACCGACTGGACGACGCCGTTGCCTGGATGAAGCGGCTGGGCGTCACCAGTCTGCGCACCGGCCTCTCTTGGGCCGACAGTTTCAGACCGAATGCCCTCGATTGGTTCGATCGCCAGATGGAAGCCCTGGCAGACTTCGACGTCACCATCACTTTCTGCTTCACGCCCGAGCACCGAGGCCTGCAGCCCCATCACACCAGCCCGCCACAGGCGCCCGAAGAGTTCGCCGAGTTCTGCGCGAAGATGGTGCGCCGCTACGCACCTGGCGTGCGCGACGCCGCGATGCCGATGCGGCGGGTCTCGGCCGCATGAGGTCACTTCGGCTCGATCAGCCATGACGCTTACCGTGCTCAACGTCGCCTATCCGCTTGCGCCTGTCGGCCTCGATGCGGTCGGCGGCGCCGAGCAGGTGCTGTCGATGCTGGATCACGCACTGGTCAGGCAAGGTCATCAATCCATCGTCGTCGCCTGCCGGGGCTCCAGCGCGGCCGGGACCCTGGTCGAGACGCCTGCCGAAACAGGCGCGCTCGACGAGACGGCAAAGAGCCGCGCCCAGGACGCGCACCGCGCGGCGATCGCAGCCGCGCGTGCGCGCTGGCCGATCGATGTCGTCCATCTGCATGGCATCGATTTCGATGCCTATCTTCCCGATGACGGCCCCACGCTCGTGACACTGCACCTGCCGCTTGCCTGGTATCCGGCCGGAGTGCTGAGCCCGGCCCGTGAAGACCTGTGGCTGCACGCGGTCTCGGAGGCGCAGCAAGAAACCGCGCCGGCCGGATCGGGACTGATCGCGCCCATCCCAAACGGGGTTGACGTCAATGCGCTTGCCGACCCCCGGTCGCATCGCAATTTCGCGCTCGTGTTAAGCCGAATATGCCCGGAAAAAGGCATCCACCTGGCGATCGACGCCGCGAAGCGCGCTGGAGTGCCGCTTGCAATTGGAGGGCAGATATATCCCTACCGGACACATGTTCAGTATTTCGCCGACGAGGTGGAGCCTCGCCTCGACAGGCGGCGGCGTTTCCTGGGACCGCTCGGGTTTTTCGCCAAGCGGCGGCTTCTCAACGCCGCCCGCTGCCTGGTCATTCCGAGCCTCGCCGCGGAGACGAGCTCGCTCGTTGCCATGGAAGCCCTCGCCTGCGGCACTCCGGTTGTGGCCTTCCCGAATGGCGCCCTGCCCAATGTCGTTGAGCACGGCAAGACCGGGTTCCTGGTCAATGATATCGACGAGATGGCGATAGCCATCGACGCTTCGGCCGACCTCGACAATGAAACATGCCGGGCCGAGGCGCGAGACCGGTTTTCGCTCGATCGCATGGTTTCGGCCTATATGGATGCCTATCGGGCATTGGCAAAGCTCGGCGATTCCCGAGCACGGTTGGGAGCCGCCGGGTGAGCGGCCTGCGTGCCGATGTCATCCGCGACCAAGAAGCGCTCGACGGTCTAGAGCAGCATTGGTGGCCGCTCTGGTCGCAATGCAGCTCTGCTACGCCTTTCCAGTCACCCGCCTGGCTCCTGCCATGGTGGCGGACATTCGCGCCGGGCGATCTCTCGGCGATCGCCGTGTGGAACGGAAACGATCTCGTCGGCCTGGCACCACTCTACCTCGAACGGCACGCTTCCGGTTTGCGCCTGCTTCCGATCGGAATATCGCTGAGCGACTATCTCGATATTCTTTGCGCACCCAAGTTCGAAGAAGCCGTCGGTACCTTGATTGCCGAGACTGTGCTTTCGCTCGAATGGTCGCAATGGATCCTGCCGGACCTTTCGAGTGAAGCCGCATCCCTGGAGCTTTTGCTGCCCGATATCGAAGAGAGCCGATCTACCGGCCATGCCGCCTGCCCCGTGCTTGCCTTGGCTGGCGACGAGACGCTTGCAGGGTGCGTTCCCGCGCGGCGAAGACGCCAGCTGCGTCGCGCGCTGCGAGCCGCGCAACGGAGAGGCCGGGTGACGATCAACCGGGCGGAGGCCGCGCCGGAGATATTTCTCGGTCAGCTGATCCGCCTGCACGACGCCCGCTGGGCCGGACAGGGCGGCGGCGTGCTGACCAAAAGCGCGATCGAGTTTCATCGCAATGCCTTGCCCCGCCTCGCCGCGAGCCATTTGGCGCGATGTTGGCTGATGGAAATCGACGGCGCCGTCGTCGGCGCCTATTACGGTTTTCATCACCGCGACCGCGCTTATGCCTACCTCGGCGGCTTCGACCCCTCCTATGCATCGGAGAGCCCCGGCGCCATTCTGATCGGCAAGGCTATCGCCGAAGCCGTTCAGGACGGCGCGCGAGAGTTCGATTTTCTACGCGGCCGGGAGAGCTACAAATACAGCTGGGGAGCAGAGGACCGATGGACGGTGCAAAGGGTCTGGACCCGGAGCGCCTCGCCATGACCACAGCAGAGCGAGTGAGGTCGACCGCGAGGCATATCCTCGAGAATTGCATGGCGACCGACCTGTCCGCCGAAGTCGCGGTCGCCAGATTGGCAGTCGAGACGGATATGCGCGCGCCAGAATTGGCGGACGTCGCATTGGACATGCGTACAAGCGCTGTCGAGCAAAGGGGCTGGCTCGAGGACATAGCCGTGCTTCTTTCAGGCAAGGCAGATGCCTTCGATAGTCTGAGGTCAACGGCAGCTTCGGTTTGTCATGACCGTCTGCGCGGCGAAACCGGTGAGATGACGATCCGCCGGCTGGCCGAGGGCTTTGACGAGGCGGTCGCCATCTCTCCGGCAGCCAGCGTCCAACTTTCGTCGCTTGGCGATGAGGAAAAGCTTTCGGCTGCAACGGCCGAAATCGTCGCTTGGCTGGAGCGACAGGATTTTACCGGCGCGGACAAGACAATACTCGATATCGGCTCCGGCATCGGCCGCTTCGAATGCCCGCTCCACGCCAGAGCTAAGCATATCGTCGGCATCGATATCTCGCCAAGGATGGTTGCCGTCGCGCGCCGACGCTGCGCCGGTCTTGGCAATGTTGAATTCCGCCGGACCTCCGGCCTCGACCTTGGCGAATTCGTCGATGCGGGTTTTGATGGCGTGTTGGCGGTCGATAGCTTCCCTTACCTGGTACTTGCCGGCGTCGCCGAGCGGCACTTTATCGAAGTGGCGCGCGTGTTGCGGCCAGGAGGGATGGTGGCAATCCTCAATTATTCATACCGGATGTCGCCCGCCGCCGATTCCTCCGACATCCGCCATCTCGCCCGAATATGCGCCATGGACGTCCTCATCGATGGCGAGATGCCTTTCCGTCGATGGGACGGCACCGCCTTTCTTATTCGTCGTACCGGCGGAACATAACCGACGGACCGAAGTTCGGCTCCCAGACCACTTGCGCAGAATCTGGAAGACCCAGGAGAAGAAGATGGCGTCCGGCGGTAAGAAACACATGGGACGCGGCAGTCAGGGCAAAGGTGCCGGGACCGGAGCGAAGACGACGGTTCCGAAAGACATGATTGGCGAAAATGACGTCCTGTCGAACCGGGATAAGAAGCAGCATACAAAAGAACGCGGCCTCGACAGCAATCGGATCAAGTCCGATCAGTATCAAGACCACGCGGCAAACCGGATTCCGGAAGACTGATCTTGCGGGGACTATCGCAAGACTTTGCCGGCTCGCAACGGATCAGTTCAGGCAAAGGGTTTTCGCTCCGCCACGATCTGCTGCGGGGCTGAAGCTGATCGGCGGCTGTAAGCGCCTTGCAAACTCCGGCCGTGTATGGTCTCAAGTGAATCTCGAAGGGGCCACATTTGCTAAGAGAATGCCATGTCTCGTCCGAGCCAGCGCGATCCCGTAAGCCAGGCAAGCCTGGGCATAGACCAAGAGATCGCGTCGTTGTTGACCGCCATTGAGCAGGAAAAAGTTCCTGATCGGCTGACCAAGCTCGCGATCGAGTTGCAGAATGCGCTGATCGAGAAGCGCCGGTGCAAAAAGGAGAACTGACGGCAAGCCTCATCGATGCCTGTCAGCGCTTCTGTCCCAGTGATCTTCCGCAACATGGTCGTGTCTTTCGACCAGCGCTTGCGATGAGCTTTCATCAAGGAATTCCAAGACGCTTGCACGCGCGCGGTTGAGACGGCTTTTAACGGTACCGACCGCGCAATCGCATATCTCCGCGGTTTCTTCATAGCTGACGCCCAGCACACCGATCAGCGTCAGCACCTCGCGCTGATGTATCGGAAGCTTCTGCATAGCGCGGTAGACTTCCTTGGTCCGAACGGACCAGTCCTGCGAGGCTTCCGAAATCGGCCGGCTGGAGGCGCAGTCAAGCAAACCGGGCGCCTCCCTAGCTGCCGCCTTGACCCGCGTATAATGCGTATTGCGCATGATGGTGAAAAGCCAGGACTTCAATCGCGTCCCCGGCTCGAACTTGTCCAAGTTCGCAAGCCCCTTGGTCAGGGTCTCCTGCACCAAATCGTCGGCATCATCGGGCAAGCGGCAAAAAGTGCGCGCAAAAGCACGCAAGGCAGGAATGAGGTCGACGACAGCGACCTCGCCCGGTACGCAGTCAGGCACGGCATGGCCTTTGGGTAACACGGTTCTCACCCCAGCAGAGAGAGTTGATGGGCATTGATTAGGGAGAATGCGTGACGATGATGATCGTTCCTGTTGTAAGCGAACTTGCTTGAACCTGGGCCAACCGATGGTGGCGTCGCGGTTCGAGCTAGAGGAACCAACTCCCACCAATCCCCTGGCGGCCGCAAAGATCACCGCGGTCGTACCCCCCGAACGATGTTGGTGTTCCCTATGACCTGGTCGGTCATGATCCTGCGATCGTTCGATCAACAGCAGCGGAGGAGTGGAAAAGCCTTGCACGATTCCAGCCCAGACCAGTGCCTGCATCGGATGTTGCGAAACGCTTGCAGGAGCCCGATTGCTACAGGCGAGAGCGCCGCGCGGCCTCGGTGCCTGCGCGCGCCAATCGCGCGACCGCCTCGATCAGCACTTTGGTCTCCACGGGCTTAGACAGCCTCGGCGAATCCCGGAACCGATCCGGAAAGACCGTCGCGCTGTCATAGCCGGTGAGGAAGAGGAACGGCACGTCTCGCGCGGCGAGGTGCTCGGCCAGCGGAAAGCTGCGTTCGCCCTGTAGGTTAACGTCGAGCACCGCGCCATCCAGCTCGACGCCATCGATCTGCTCGAGCGCCTGTTGGACCGAAGGCGCGGGCCCCACGACATGGCAGCCTGCATCGGTCAATTCGTCGGAGAGGTCGAGCGCAACCAGGAAAGCGTCCTCGACGACGAGGATTCGCAGGCCCGATAATGGAGCGCTCTTGTTCATGCGTAGCCGGGCAGCGGCTCGAAGGCTTCGGTTCGGGCAAGGGGGATTTCAAGCAGGCACTCCAGGCCGGTGGGCCGGAAGTTCAATTCGACACTCCCCCTCAGCTCGTACTCCAAACTCTGCTGGATGAAAGTGGTTCCAAAATTTCTGCGGGATGGCTCTTCCACGGCCGGACCGCCGAGTTCCTTCCAGCTGATCGAAAGCATGCCCGGCTTCACCACGTTCCAGGAGACCTCGACGCGTCCGGTCTCGGCGGAAAGCGCCCCATATTTGGCGGCGTTGCTGGCAAGCTCGAAGAACACCATGCCGAGTGCCGCCGCCGTTGCCGCATCGAGGTGGAACGGCCGGCCCTGAACGACTAGGTTCTGGCGTCCCGTGCTGCTGTAGGGGGAAAACGTCGCCCTCAGCAGTTCCTCGAGGTCGGCGTCGCCCCAATTGTGGGAAGACAGGACCTCATGCGTGCGCGCCATCGCGTGCAGTCGCTCATGGAATGATGTCGCGAATTCCCCCATTGAGCTTGACGAGCGGATCATGCGCGAGGTCAGTGCGGTGATCGTGGCTAGGATGTTCTTCACACGATGCTGCAGCTCGTGCAGCAGCCTCTCCTGAGCGCGCTCGGCCTCCTTATGGTTCGAGACATCGACCAGGGCCGCAATAGCGCCCCGAACCCTGCCGGACTCGTCAAACAGCGGATTGGCCGACATCATCACGTCGATGCTTGAGCCGTCCCCCTGCGCGATTCGGGCTTCGTAGCCGGGGACGGGCTTGCCCGTTCGCATCGCCTTCTGCAGCGGCTGCTCGTGCGTTTCCACCACGGAGCCGTTCACCATCAGCGGCAGGACCGCCGGCACAGTGCTGAGCTTGCCGTCCGCGGCGCGCCGGCCGGCGAGCTCGGCCGCGCGGCGATTGGCGCGGATGGCATCGCCGTCGTCGTCTTCGGCGATCAAGATGCCGACAGGCACAAGATCCAGAACAGTCTCCAGGCTTTCGAGGCGGTTGCGCAGGTCGTGCGACAGCGCGCCGATCTTTTCCTCCGCCTGCGCGATCTGGGTAATGTCGACGAAGGTGACGACGACGCCGGCGATGACATTGTCCACGGTGCGGTAGGGCATCACGCGCATGATGTAGCGCTTGGCGCTTTCGATGACTTCCACCTGCCTTTCTATCGTCCCCAGCCGCTGCAGCACCTGCTCCATGTCTGCCTGCAGCCGGTCCGCGGCAAAGCGCGGCCGCACATGCGCGAGCGGCCGGCCGACATCGCTTTCGACCAGCCTGAACAGGTCCCGCGCCGTCGGCGTGAAGTTCTTGACGCAAAGATCGCGGTCGAGGAACACGGTCGCGATCTGCGTGCTTTCGAGCAGGTTGGACATGTCGTTGTTGGCGCGGCTGAGCTCGTCGACGCGGATGTTGAGCTCGGCATTGACGGTCTGCAGTTCCTCGTTGATCGATTGCAGTTCTTCCTTCGAGGTTTCCAGTTCCTCGTTCGAGGACTGCAGCTCCTCGTTGATGGAGGACAGTTCCTCGTTGGAGGACTTCAACTCCTCGTTGGACGATTCGAGCTCCTCCGTCGTGATCTGGAGCCGCTCCTTGGTCTCCCGCAGCTCCTTTTCGAGCTGACTGACATTGGCGCTTTCGACATCGTCGGTCGTGTGGACGGGCTCGTCCTCGGTTTCCGCCTTGATACCGCCGATGTCCCGGAAGACCAGCATGTAGAGTGGGTCCGTCCCGCCCTCGGCCGGCAGCGGCTGCACGGCGAGGCTGATCGTCTGGCGGCCGCCATTGGTACCGACGTTGATCTTGTTCTGAACCGCCACCTGGCCGGTGCTGACGGCTTTGTGAAGCGCAGCCCTTAGATCCATGCGCAGCCCGCGCCGCGCCATGGAAAAAACGTTGTGGTCGGGAGCACCGGCCGCGAGCTCGAGGTATTTGCCCGTGCCTCCGGAACTGTGCATCAGTTCGCCCGCCGCGTTGATGACCACATAGGCCGGCGCATAGCGCTCGACGAGAAAACGCTCGGCGACTTCCTGCACAGTTCCTGTCGTCGTCCGTTGCCGCACGGCCGGCGCAGCCTGTCTGGCCGCGGCGGCAAGCGGGAATTCCGGCAGCCGTTGCGCAGCGACCCCGCTGCGCTTCTGGAAGATACGGCTCGCCTTGTCGACGGTCGAGAACAGGCGCGCATGGCGCGTGACGTTCTCAGAAGATCCGAGAAAGAGATAGCCGTTGCTGCGCAGCGCGTAATGGAAGATCGGGATGATCTTTTCCTGCAGTTCCGGCCCCATATAGATCAAGAGATTGCGGCACGCGACCAGGTCGAGCTTGGAAAACGGCGGATCGCGTAACAGATTGTGCGCCGAAAACAGGCAAGCCTCTCGCAAATCGGCGGAAACGCGGTAGGTGCCGTCCTCGCGTGAGAAGAACTCCTTTAGCCGCTTCGGCGCCACGTCGCTCGCCATCGTTGCCGGGTAGCGCCCGGCGCGCGCCACTTCCAGCGCGCGCTCGTCGATGTCGGTGGCGAAGATCTGCAGGTTGGGAGAAGCGGCGCCGCGCGGCGCGTTCTCCTTCAGAAGCATAGCGATCGAATAGGCTTCCTCTCCGGTGGCACAGCCAGGCACCCACACCCTGATCGTCTCGTCGGGCTTTCGGTTCTCGAAGAGCTTGGGGACGACGAAGCGTTCGAGCGCATTGAAAGCCTGCGGGTCCCGGAAGAAGCTGGTCACCCCGATGAGCAGGTCCTGGAACAGGAGATCGACCTGCTGCGGCTCGTCGCGCAACCTGTCGTAGAACGCGGTGGGATCGTCGATCTGGAGCACCTGCATGCGCCGCTGGATGCGCCTCAGGATGGTGTTGTCCTTGTAGCCGCTGAAATCATGGCCCGTGCGCACGCGAAGCAGCGCCGCGATGCGCGAAAGCTGCTCGGCCACGTCGCGCTTGCGTCGGTCGCGCTCACTTTCGTCGCGGGTGGCGTGGCTGAAATAACCAACCAGCTTCGTCGCCATTTCTTCCGCCGGAAGCACCATGTCGATCATGCCGCTCTGCACGGCGCTGCGCATCATGCCGTCATATTCGGCGCCTGCCTGCGCAAGCGTCAGCCCGCCGTGCTCCTTGATCGCCCTCAGACCGATGGTGCCGTCGCTGCCCGTTCCGGAAAGAATGATGCCGGCCGCATCCTCCCCTTGATCCTGCGCCAGAGACGTGAAGAAATCATCGATCGGCGTCCGTTTGGAGCGCATGGCGGCCATCTTGGCCACATGAAAATGCTGCCCCTCAGTGGTTACCGAGACACCGGGCGGCGTTACGTAGATGTGGTCGGGCTCGATCTCCAGGCCCTCGGCCGCGGTTTGCGTTTCAATCGCGGTGGAGCGCTGGATGATCTTGGCCAGAACGCTTTCATGCTCGGCGTCCAGATGCTGGATCACTACAAAGGCAAAGCCGCTGTCGGCCGGCACTTCCGGAAAGAACTTCTGCAACGCCGCGATGCCGCCCGCCGAGGCGCCGATGCCGATGATGGGGAATGGCGCGGCTTCCCTCGCGCCACCGCGTGAGCTAGCCTTCGCTTTCCTTGCCGTTGCCTTCGTCGCCGCCTGCGCCATTGTCTGGTACCCGTGCCCGCCTGCTTTCCAGGATGCGCTCGATCACAGCTGCATCCGCTTCGTATTCCTTCGCGCGCCGGCCAATTTCGCTGGCGAGTTTGGAGCGATTCTGCGCCTTTTCCCGCTCTGCTCTGCGCCTGGCAAACTCTGCCCGCTGCTGATGCGACCGCAGCAGGCTCCACAGAATCTCATCCGCCTCGCTGGCCTGCGCCTCCATCACCGCGTCGGCGGTGAAAGCATGCCCGGTATGGCACCGATAGCGCAGCATGTCACCGTCTTCGATCTCCCACAGCGGCCCATGGCATTCCGGGCATGTAAACACCGACAGTTCGCCAAGTCGATCTGGTTCTTTCATGGTGGAATGCTCCTGCGCGGCGATGGCCGCTTCCAACCGCACGCCTGACGGCGCCGGTAAGGTTTCGCCCGCCGGCTCGGCCGCCAGCTTCGTCAGCAGGCCGCCCAGTCTGGCGGCGGGTTCGCAATGATCGATTTCGACATAAAGCTGCGCGCTTTCCACCATGGACGGCACCAGCGCGTCTTTCGGGTGCTGGATCACCGCGAGACCGCCGACCGCCTTGATCGCCCGCAAGCCGGCGGTGCCGTCGGAAAGCGAGCCCGACAGCAGCACGCCAATGACGCTTGCGCCGAAGGTCAGCGCTGCCGAGCGGAACAACGGGTCGATCGATGGCCGGGCCAGGTTCTCACGCGGCCCACGCCGCAGCATCATGTGATCGCCGTGGAGGAGCAGGTGGAACCCGGGCGGCGCGACATAGATATTTCCCATCTTGAAGCACGCGCCGTTCTTGGCGACAGAGGCCTTCAGCGCTCCCGCGCGATCGAGGATTTCGGGCAGATAGCTGATCTGGCCGACATGAAGCACGATGAAGACGGCCGCCGGCAGATCGGCGGGAAGGTCGCTCACGATCTTCCTCAGCGGCTCGACGCCGCCCGCCGACGCGCCGATGACGATGATGCAGCGATTGCGCGCCTCTCCTTGCCGCGAACTCGTCTCGGCCTCGCGGGCAGGTGAGATTCGGTTTCGAAAGTCGGCCATGGCACCCCTATCGGGTCGCCCCCCGGCCCATAACACAATGGGCGAAGGCAGGACTCTGTTCCATGGGCGGCGCACGCAACGATCGCCGGATCGGCAACAGCACGAACGGGTCTCGGCCGAACATGCGCAATGGGGTGCCGGCCTGCTTCCCTCGGGCCTCCGCAAGGACCGGTCGCCTGTCCGGCTGTCATTCGAGCCCCACGGCGGAACATTTCCATGCCCTTCCGCCGCGCGAGATTTGAAGGAACCAATAACGCCAAGCATTTGTTTTCTCAGTTCAGGTTCGGCGGTGGGCTCCGCAACAAAGGGAGAGAGCCATGAAGGTCGGCAGTTGCATGACAAAGGACGTTGCCGTCGCGAATCCCGAACAGTCGATCCGCGAGGTGGCGCTGATGATGGGCAAGCTCGACGCCGGCGTCGTGCCTGTCGGTGAAAATGACCGGCTGGTGGGGATGATCACCGACCGGGACATGGTCATCCGCGGTATAGCGCTGGGCAAAGGTCCCGATACCAAGGTGCGCGATGTCATGAGCCAAGAGGTAAGATATTGCTTCGATGACGAAGACGTCGATCATGTTCTTGCTAACATGGGAGACTTGCAGGTGCGCCGGCTCCCGGTGCTGAACCGAGACAAACGGCTCGTTGGCATCATCTCCCTTGGAGACCTCGCAAGAAAGGGTGAGACACGGGACGCTGGAGAGGCTTTGAGCGGCATTTCGGCGCCAGGCGGTGTTCATTCGCAGACCGCCCATTGATGACAACGACGAAATCGAGGTCTGTTTGATCGTCGGTTGACGCCCGCCGGGCGTGACTGGGTTGCGGCGGCCACATTGCGGCTTCGCAACCTGATCACGTCCTGCGGACCGACCGGTGGCGATGTCAGCCTAAGCCAACGCTGTCTGGCCCAAAGCCTGATCTCTTTAGGCAGAGGGTCGCGCCTAGTGTTGCGTTCTCCGGCCATTGTTTGACGCTCACCTCTCCGTCTTTCCGACCTCCGGCTTCATAACCCGCCTGAGGTCGGCCCGGCTACCGCTGCTCACCGAATAGGCGCGCGTGATTTCGGCGCCGAACAGAAAGATCTGAGCCGAGTAGTAGACCCATAGCAGCACCACCATCAGCGCGCCGGCGGCGCCATAGGAAGTTGCGATCGAGCTGCTGCCGATGTACCAGCCGATCAGCGACTTGCCGATGGTGAAGAGAAGCGCGGTGACCAGCGCACCGACAGCGACATCGCGCCATTTGAGACTGCGGTCCGGCAGGACCTTGTAAATCGCCGCGAAGAGCAGCGCGATCAACGCGAACGAAACGATCGTATTGATCGAACTCACAATCAGTTCGCCGAACGGCAGGTGTTGGTTGATGACATCGGCCAACAGCGAGATGGCCGTGCTCGCCGCGAGCGACACGAGCAGCATGAAGCCGAGCGCGGCGACGAGACCAAGGCTCGCCGCCCTCGCCCGCACCAAACGCGAGAGCGACATGGCCCTTGGCTCGACCTTCCAGATCTCGTTCAGCGACTGCTGCATCTCGCCAAAGACGCCGGAAGCTGTGATCAGGAGCGTCACCAGCCCGATAATGGTGGCAAGCGCGCCGGACCAGGGACGCGAAGCGGTCTCGATCGTCGCCTTCAAGAGGTCGGCGCTCTGCGGACCCATCACGCCCGATATCTGGGCCGATAGCGCGAGTTGGGCGGCGTCCTTGCCGACGACGAGACCTGCGACCGCCACGACGATGAGAAGGATCGGCGCAAGCGAGGTGGTGGCATAGAAGGCAATCGCCGCCCCATGGCTCAGCGCGTTGTCATCCATATAACCGCTGACGCTTTCCTTCAGCAGAAGCCAGGCTTCCTGAAGCCAGCCGGTCTTCGATTTCCTGTCTTCCGCCATGCGCTCGACACCGAACTGAAGCGGGCCGGGTGGGACAAGAGCTCGACTGCCTTTTCGTTGGCCAGGATGTGAAGCCGGAAAAACCACCCTGTTCTCTTTGCCACCAGGTCCGGCTGACGCGGCCCGCAGAGATCAATGACGCCGCGGGCGGGAGGTTCCGATCTGTTCGATGTCTCGGCGGGACGTCACGCTGCTTGATTGCGATGTTCCACACTCGGACAGAAGTCGGAGAGGCTGACACCTCTAAACCTACGCTTTGCTGCATCATTTGATTGGGCCGGCGAGCATGGTCCCTTCCTTGCAGACCAGAATTAATAGCGCAAGTCCGGGCCAAGGTTGGCGAATCTAACGCCCTGAGCCGCCCGGTGCCATAAAGGTGGCGAAGTCACGTCCAGAGGACGGCAGGAAAATAGCCGGAACGCCTCGCCCGCCAGACCGTTATCGGCAATGGCCCTTGCAGATGACATTCAAATGGCACGACAGCACGTTCGACAAGGCCAGCGACACATCGCCGAGCAGCGGGGTCGTATTGCCGAACTGGAGCGCCTCGGGTTGTCGGCCGACAAAGCGCAAGAATTTCTAGAAGTCCTCGAAAGCTTACAGTCCTTCCACGACTTGCACCTGTCGAGGTTGCTGGAAACGGCACAAAGGGGTGGACGCAGCCTAGATGCGCCTCACTTCGTTGAGCCGTAGCCGCGCCTTCTGCTCTTCGGCGTAGCTGAGCGCATGGGCCTCCACATCAAAGGACCGAACGCGGTCACGCAGTCCCGTCTCTTCTATCAAAACGTGCCATTCGTCGCCGGCTTTCTTGATGGAAACGGTGCCGCGCTTGGCCCCGGGCAGCTTCGTGGCGAGTAGTAATTTTCTTGAACGGTCAATCGATGCTCTGGTTTGAGCAATCACGTTCCTGTCATGCTCGGATTGGAGCGGCCGTTCGTATATGGGATCGTCGGACATGGCAGGTCTCCGGCCTTTGCTGCAGACGGGAGCGCGGTAGCTGTTCTCTCAGGCCGGCTTCCTTTGCCAGTCGCCGGCGATGATTGTGATTATAGGAACGATGATAAAAAACGCCAAGGCCCTTGCTGGGCGGGACGCTGTTGCAGGCTGGTGGCCGACAACCGGTTTAATGAGCTCATGAAGGCCGCCGTCCTCCAGGAACAAACCCCGGATTGGTGCGTATTGGCTGAACAGCCCGGTCCAGATGGGGGCACAATGTCAACTCGCAAGAAGCGCCACACCCAAAATGCATTCTCGCTTTGTGGAGACTTGATGTTGGCACCCGCTGTCGTCGCCATGCGCCTTCCGCTGATTGCTTTGGATGCAAGCAGCCGCGCCCCGAAAGGGATCGAGGCAATGCTTGCGGTCAACGAGAAGGCGCTCGCCTTCGCCGAAGGCATGGCCGCCGCGCAATTGGTTATCTTACGATCGGCTTTAAGGTCTTGGCCTGAAGTTCTATCCGGCCGGAGCCCGTCTTTTCTAAGCGGCGGTGCGCTGAAAGAGTCCATGGTCGCAGCACTCAAACCTGCCGGCCGCCGCGTCCGAACAAATTTCAACCGGCTCTCCAAACCGGGCTGATTGGGGCCAGATTGATGTTCTGGCCCGAAGCGGTCGCGGACCGCCGGCAATCGAGCTTTCTGACGACGGCAGTTGAGGCTGCCGGCCGTGGCACACATGCCCGCATCGATCGGCGCTTGGAGTGTCCAGCCGTCATGTTGGCAATTGAAGGCAAGTTCGGCCTTTTGGCTGAATTTTGATTTATTAATAGATGCGCATATACTCGTTTGCCGGCATCGTGTTCCCTAAGCCCCTGCCGGCCAAGGCCCGGTGGCCACCCCATAGCCACCCAAGGCTACCGGGCCACCTGCCCCGTCCTCTAGGCGCCCAAGGCTGCCCTGCAATCGCCCTCGCTATGGCCAGCGAAATGGAAGACCCGGAACAACCCTCGTCGCTCCAAGTTCGGGTCGCTGTTTGGAGCGATCATGAAGACATACCGAGTTGAAGAGATGGCTGGCGACCAGGTGGTGGCTTATCACGTTGCCAATGCCCGTGCCCCTTGGGAGGCTGCTCAGAAAGTCACCGGCAAAGACGTCTTGGCGAGACGGGATGAACATTTCTGGGTGCGGGTGACCGATGAGGGAAACCGCGCAATTTATAAATATGCCTTCAGGCTTGACGCACCGGACTGCCTTTGAGGCTCCGTCCGGTCGGGCTTGGGAAAAGGAGGCGGCGCATTCGGGTCGGGGCAATCGACGCTTGGCACCTTTCCGCAGGGTGATGCGGGATCATTGCCCGCACCGCCATACCGCTCTACGAGTTTTGCAAACCCGTAGGCGAAGGCGGCGAGAAGCGCCAGGACAACCGCTATCCGAAAGGCCATTGGAGATTATACCCCGGTCGGCCCGCGGATAGTAATCACTACTGCTATCCCGGCGAGCCGCCGGCCAGGCTGAATTAGCCGGATCCGCAGAAGAGCCCGCCGCACCTCCTCCGCGAGCGGGCTCTTTGCGTCGGGGTCAACCCGACCAAGGCGCGCTCGACCGTCCCTGTTTGCCGGGAGCTGCGCCCAGAAGGCGAACTGCAGCGGCACAGAATTGTTCCAAGACAGACAAGAGAGCCCGGCCGCCTGGGGTCGAACGGGCTACGCCTCCGCGCGGCGCGGTGAACCTCGGCCGGAGACACACGCCGCGCGACCCAACCGGGACGATTGGCAGAATGTTCCCTTCCGCCGATGCGACAGAAGTCCGAGAGGCTGACGCTTTGGTCCCCATGCTGAAACTTAAGCCTCGCTGCATCATTTGAGAGAGCCGGTGAGGAAGTGCGTCACCTTCCTGGTCGGTAGCAGCTAGAGAGATGCCCGCCATTTCCTGCCTGGAGTGACGGGCATCGTCCTTATCGGGACGCTGCGCCGTTCACGAGCGAGACGACGATCACGGCCGTAACGGCGGACAGGCGGTCACGCTTGACTAGGACGGGCTTTTCATAAGTGCGCTTCATGGCGAATCCCCCTTGCTGAAGTTGGCTCGCCGATCTGGCTGAGGCAGCACCCGACCGTCATTTAAAAAAGATGTAGGTCCGGAAGTCGCGACGAAAGGGCCGAAGCACGAGGAAAGCGGCGCTGATCGACGACAAGGCCATACAGTCAAGGCCATAGAAAAGAAAAGCCCGCCGACCAAAGCCGACGGGCCATCTTCCCTCAAAACTGTGCGCCCCTTTCCCAGATGGTCCGCCCGATTCCGGGAACCCCGCACAAGCGTTTCCTAATACAGTCGCCCCCAAAGGGCTGTAGCCCAGCGGCAACAATGACGAACATTCACAAGGGGCGGGCGGCAGGCGGTCCAGTCCGTTCAGATCGTTACCTCCCTAAAGGTAGCCTGGATAGCGAAACCAGTTCATTCTCGTCCACAATACCCGCCATGAAGTTGGCGATGATGCGAGAGGCCAGCGCCTCACGCTGCTCCGTAGTTTGGCCATCATATTTCAACCGGTCGAAGACGCGGGCCAGAAATTCCAGCTCTTCCGGATCGAAAATTTCCGCTTCCAGTGCTCTTTGGCGGATCGCCATGGCGGTGAACTCCTATTCGTGCCTGGCTCTGCCGGCAGGCTTGCGCATGCGAACCCCAATGGGATACTCGACTTGATTCAATATGGAACTCCCGTGAGCGTTCCCTTAGCGCGAGATCTAAAAGAACGACCCGCCCCTGATGGGAGCCAGGGAGCGGGCCTGCGGAGAATGGGAGGCTCCGCCCGGCGGCTGTGCACGAGATCGGGAGGGAATTGCGCCGCCGCGCCCCAAACTTCTTCGAATGCGAGGTGTTCCGCGATGGCGGAACATTTTCTTGGTGATCCGTTTGTCTCGGGCAGGAGGAGTGTTTCCGTACCGGTTGTCATCGGCATAGGCTTTGCCATCGTTCAAGCCTGCGCACGCTGACACACCCCTGTTTCATTTCAGAACGGAATATGCTGGCATCAGCCTTGCAAATAGGATGATGCCGGTACCCTCCCGGGTCGGCACTCGTCGGGCTTGGGGCTGGGCTATGGGGCGGCGAGCCCGGCGAGTTCTCAAATACATTAGCAACTGCTTGTAGACAGAGCTGAACAGGCGGATAATCAGGCCACGCGCGTACGAGGAGCTTTGAGGGAGTTCCAGCCATGCGACCGATCCTGCTGATCGTCGCGGCCTTGCCGCGTTCTTCATCTGGGATGGCGTGGCGACCAAAGGCGCCGATCGAATCGCGCTGATGAAAAACATAGAGCAGGCCGAGCACTTCCAACGTCTAGTGCGGGTTTCTTTGAACCAATGATTTGAAAGCATTGTCGCTCCGGACGGAAGTCGGACATCCAAACGCATTGGTCCCGGTACTGAAACATTAAGCCCGTTCCGACATTTGGTAGGGCCGGCGGAATCCTTCAGTCGTCGGCGGAGAGAGGTCAGGTACCCGCCATACACTCCCCCGGGTGGCGGGTACCTGTTTGGTTTTGAACCCGCCAAGCCGCCTTCGTGGTGCTGCATTCGCACGTGGCGGGTATTGACCAAGTTCAGTGGACCAGAAAGCCCGTCGCGCAATGGCGCAAGCGCGACGGGCTTCTGTTGCTTACGGAGTAGAGCGGCCGCACCCTGAATGGGAGAAAACGAGTGCGGTCGCATGTTACCAACCCGACCGAACCTTTCGGGTTCCATCAGCCTGCTCGAATATTAGCGCCAGCTTGAAGCCGTAATATTGGCTGCACTGATCCGGCTCCGCTTTATCCTTATGAATGCGTTCCGGCTATACAATCAGGGGTATATGCTCATTGGTCAGCCGGCGCCGTGTTGCGATTCCGAGCCCCCGCCGGTCAGGCCCGGCTCAATTCTGGCCTTTGTCGGCCAGAGAGCCGGGCCGCTCCGGACACCGGCGCGGTGTACGCCTTTTGGAGAACTACTTTCTTTGCAGACAGCAATTAAAGTATCTTGCAGGAAAGGAGTGCTAAAATGCCGAATGAGAGCAAAAGGCTTATTGAAAAGAATTCCGAAAAGCTTGTATCAGAGGCCAACGCGCGCCGCGATTTTCTCAAGCAGGCTGGACGCTTTGCTGCGGTGACGCCTCCGGCCATTACATTGCTGCTCGGCACAAGCTTGAACTCCAAGGCGATTGCCAAATCGGGAGGAACACGTCCGGGCAATGGATGGGGTGACAAGAACCACGGTCACGTCGGTCCCAAGCCAAAGTTTCTTAAATCCGGCAACGGAGGGTCGCGGGGGGACAGCTATGGCGGCGGAGCCCATGGGGGCTCGAGGTCCGGCGATCCCAACTAGTGCCGTCGAGGAACGACCTCTTTCCGCTCGACTGAGGTTAGGCGGCCGGCGCATTGGTCGTTATGCTAGAAACAACTTGCCCGATGCATCATTTGGTAGGGCCGGCGAGGAAATGCGTCACCTTCTTCGTCGGCAGCAGTGAAATAGATGCCCGCCATTCCTGGAATGACGGGCATCTGTTGCGTCTCTCGGCTAGAGCGCTCTCCCAGTGCTGCATCGCCTGAGGATCATTTCACACAAGCTCTTCCGAACGCGCTCATTTTGCTCAGAACCCGTCTGCGCGAACTTCGGCTTTAGTTGACTTGTTCCAGCCGAGGGCACCAGGCTCGCTTTAGCGCACCTTCTCGAGTTCTTCCAGCAGCTGGTCAGCGTCAGTTACACCGCGTCCAAAAAGGCTCATGACTTTGACCGCGACGTTTTCGCGCTCGTCCTTGCGTTCGATTTTGTGACTGGAGCAGTAGTCACTCACCGCCTTGGCCAGAATGTTGACCTCTGCAGGTTCAACTATACCGCATCCAGCACTTTTGGGCGGGACAGCATTGCGATCGCTTCCACGCATCGTTTACCTCACCCCGATACGCCACAACGGGGAAAGGATACACCCAAAAAAAGTCAGCTACGAGTCAATTGGATCGGACTGAGGTCCCGGGCAAATGGCCGATTGCCTCCATGCTGCGCTACGGAGCAACGGCCGCCCACCGAACTCTTGTCCGGCGTCACTGCGCGGTCTGTGAATTTCGTCTCGGCAGGAGCCCTATCGGCTTGGTTCGCGCATGACATTATAGAGGAGCAGGCCGGCCAGTATCGACACGACTGCGCTTAGCATATCATCGCCGGTCAGCCCTGATGAATATGCGAAAGTTGATGCCAGTTCGGCCATCGTTCGACCCAAGGAGTGCGGGATTGCCCGAGGAGAACTTTTAGATGCCGCTAAAGTTCCTAGTGAGCGCTGGCGGGCTGTCTCCTCATGCCGCGAAGGTGTTTCGGGTCGTACCGGGTGCAGTGTGAACGCCGTCAGACGGCACATTTATGTTCGGCCGGAGATCCCATTCCCAAGCGGAGGAACGCTAGACCCGTTGCCGTGACCCGCCAAGGTAAGACAACGGGCCTAGCTATCGGTTCGCTTCGCAAGTCGGTGACACTGTCGCCGCAAACCGAACCCAACTCCAAAGCCCAGGGCAAAGCCCGCCCAGTCATCTACGCAGTTCATTAGCAGGTCCGCAGTAACAAATGTTAATGGTGCACTACTGGCTTGACGAGAAAGGCGCCGCTGGAGGAAAGACCGACGCAAGCGACCTTGGCCCGTCGCAGCGCCCAAGGAATCCGCGCAACGGGCCAAGTAACCCGGCCTTGGCTTTGTTGAGGCCGGTCCTCCCATCCTCCGCCGTGGCGGGCGGAGTGACGTTAATCCTGCACGAGCCAGCAGTCCGTTTTCGATAACTTTTGTTAGTCCTGGCTAAAATTGCCGCTTGCCACGCCTGGAACATTCCTGCGCGGCCGCTGTTATTCCCTGCCGGAGGAACAAGCGATGGCAGACGACAAGAGCAAGCGTGGTGGTAGTGACCGCACCCGGGTATCAGCGGACGATGACTACGAAGTCCGGCATTTCGCCAACAAGGTCGGGCTGACGGCGCAACAGGTTCGCGATCTCATCAAACAGCACGGCAACGACCGGAAGACCTTGGAACGCGAGGCCGAAAGGCTTCGCGGATGACCAAGAGCTCCAACGCAGCGGCGATCGCCGGGATCCACGCCAAATCATGAGCAGCGCAGCACGAGCCGCTTGAACTGGACGCTGAATAGCCGGTCAATCATCGTCATCGCTTGTTACGCGACGATATCGGAAGCGATTGCGGATGTCGCGTTGAAAAAGCGTCCCTTGGCAAAGGCTGATCGGAATGCCGCGAACGTCTCCGGCGGCACCCCCTCGAACTCGTAGCGTTTCCCGCTGGCCACAAACCATACGGAAAGAATCCCTTTGGCCGGATCATATTCTGTTTTCTTGATCGAGGTGGATGGCATGGCACGGCACCCGGTGATCTGGCATAGAGCGAACGATCCGGCCGGCCTTTTGTTTCCGAAGCTAGTGAATGAGAGCCAAGTCTCGCAGCCGACGCCGCCGTCCCAGATGCGGACGGGCAGCGGCAGCGCGAGCGCCGCATTCCATGGCATCGAAAAAGCCCGCAGACCGGAGCCTGCGGGCTGAGTATTCTGGAGGTTGGTACCTGAGTGCGCAAACCTGGCAACGTGCGCAGCAGGCATCCAATCAACAAAATCCGACAGCGACCGTTCCCTAAAATTCTGGACCTCGGCCACCGGTCCCAGCGAATTCGGACAAATGTCGTACGGGCCAACTCAAAGGTCGGGGGCAGGAAACATCTTGCCAGAAACTTCATTGGGTCGCGACTGGCGAGGATGAGCCCCTGCCACCCTCGAGGTCATCTCAACAGACGGAGAGTTCGCAAAGGTTGCCAGGCAGGCCGAGCGGCTGGGCGATAGCAGGCAAATCAGTCTGTTCATCGGCCCCGCACTGTTCGAGGCTCTTATCCTCGGTCTGGCACTTAAGATTGGAACAACGGAGGCAATTATGATCGAAACATCCAAAGTCTTGGCCACCAAGTTGACGGGTCTCCAAGAGAGGCTGCGGGCGGCCAACGTGAGCATGGATGACATGCAGGCATTTCAAAGGGTCGCCGACCATATGGACAACGGTCGCGGCGGCATCGACGCCGACGATCTGATCGCGCTCTCCTTTGTCATGTCGGATGAGGCTGAGCGATCGCAGATGGAAACAGCGCCGGCGATCGAGCCTGCAGCCCAGAGGCAGCATCGGTCTGTCAGCCGATCCCGCGGCGCGAAAGGGACGGGCTACATCGTTCCGCGCAAGGCGGGCTGAACGCGCCCCTATCCGGGTTAATTGCTGGCTGCCTTGGCTTTCAATCGGACTTGCCCGAGTCCTCAAGTCCGACGATTGCAGCCAGTATGGCATCGTAAGCGCTCCCGATCTCCTCTTCAATCTCATGCTCGGAAACACCTGCGGCCTTCGCATCTGCAAAGAGCTTGGTCGTCAATTCCGCGACGGAAATGATGTCAGCGCCGACGCTGCCGCGCATCACGTTGTTGGTAATCCATTCGCCAAAGAATTCGGCCCCGCGTTCGCTCATAGGCGATGCCGCGCCTTCAGAAAATGAGCCTCTCGAAGCAGGGAATTCCAATCGGTCCCGATCAACTCGATCAGTTGGCGGGCTTGCTCTTCGGAAATATCTGTCTCCCTGGCCAATCGGCCGGCCAGGATCTCAACGGCACCGTCATGCGAGTCGCCTTTGTCGGTGTGCTCGTTCATCGAAACCTCCTAGCCTTGAAAACTGCCGAAAGGCCGACAGGTTCAGGCTTGTGCCGAAAAATCTGAATTCCTTCGGACTCTTCCCGGCGTCTGCGACTGCCTGGCCGGCCGTTTGGCTAATCAGGTTGTCTGCGGCAGCCGTCAGGCCGGATTACCAAGACGGCCGGCGGATCGAGAACCGCCTTCTTCACGAAGACCTTCATATAGGCGGCCGCGGTCAATAGCCCCCAATGATCGGCAGGATCTCGCCGGTGATGTAGCTGGAGCATTGCGGCGAAGCGAGAAATACATAGGCAGGCGCGATCTCTTCCGGCTGGGCTGGCCGTTTCATCGGGGTCTTTGCCCCAAACTGCGAGACCTTCTCCGCTTCCTTCTCCGACGGGTTCAGCGGCGTCCAAACCGGCCCCGGCGCCACGGCATTGACGCGAATGCCCTTGCTGATCAGGTTACCAGAGAGCGCCCGGGTGAAGGCGTGAATGCCGCCCTTGGTCATCGAATAATCGACGAGCTCCTTCGAGCCTTCGATGCCGGTGACCGACCCGGTGTTGATGATGGCCGAACCCGGCTTCATGTGCGGAACGGCTTCCTGGGCCATGTGGAAGTAGCCGTAGAGATTGGTCTTCAGCGTGGTGTCGAAGTGCTGCTCGGTGAGGTCGGCGAAATCGGTCGAATGCACCTGGAAGGCAGCGTTGTTGACGAGCACGTCGAGCCTGCCGAAGGCCTTCAGCGTCCGCTCCACCGCTTTGTGGCAGAAGGTCCGCCTGGCCACGTCGCCGCGCATGATGATGCAGCGCCTGCCTTCGGCCTCGACTGCCTGCTTTGTCGCCTTCGCGTCGCGATCCTCGCTGAGATAGGCGATGGCGATATCCGCCCCTTCCCGGGCGAACAACACGGCAACTGCGCGGCCGATGCCGGAATCGCCGCCGGTGATCAGCGCCACCTTGCCTTCCAATTTGTTCGATCCCTGCCAAAACGGCGCGTCGTAGAGCGGCGCGGGCTCGATCGCCCATTCCTCGCCGGGTTTCGGATGATGCTGCTTCGGGAAAGGCGGCACTGGGTATTCCCGTGCGCCGGCCTGCATGGCGCCTTGTGATTTGGATTTGCCATTCGACTTGGCGCGATCGGTCGCGTCGACCTTGCGTTGCACGCTCCGCTGCTTGCTGGCCGCCTGCTCGGAGGTGGATTTGATCCGCGGGGCCGATTTCATCGGTGTGGCGGAGTCGGTCATCCTGGCGGATTTCGTCGGCATCGGTGTCTCCTTCGATTCGAGGGACAACGCACGCGAACAGAAAAGGTTGGCCTCGCTCCGAAGCTGCCGGCTCTCAATCCGGACATCGGTCGCGACGTCCGTCGGGACCTCAACCACGGCCGCCACCGCCTCCGGCGCTGCTCACCCGGACGGCGATCAGTCAGGAGCACGTTTTTTGTCCGCCACGGGCCGGCTGAATGCAACTACCCGGCGGCAGCTTCGTTTTATGCGATCTCAAACAGGCGGTAGCACCGTGAAATCCTTTCGACCGATGATCCCCTGGCGGCGGCGCCGACCGCGGCCTTTGTCGTCGGGCCCCGCCTCGGGGCCCGCCCGGCCTGTGTGCGAATGGCTAGGACGGTGAAAGAGCCTTGAGCAGATTCCTGCCCCTCACCATCCACTTCGTCAACGGCGGCACGATGATGGTGTCGTCGATCGCTGACGCCAAGAAGGCGCTTGGCCGGAAATGGAAGAGCAAGGACTCACCAGCCTACCGCAAGGCGGTCCGGCTGGTGGAAGACGCGACCAACGGGATTTGCCGGCCGGCGATCGCCTTTGCCGCCTTCAAGAAGGCGGCCGCCGAGCAGGGTCTGCTGGAGCATGCGGGGCCCAGTGCAGCGCTCAGCATGCTCGACCAACTTTCGTCCCGCAACGGCAAGGGCACGCCGAAGTAACGCTCGCGCACCTCGGCGCGTCGTCGCGGCTTCAAAAAATATTTCGCGGGAACATCGATCGATCCCACCGGTTTTGTTTGGTCAAGAAAGTCGAACGAAGGAGACGTCGATGGCAAAGAGAAGTTCGTCCGGCGCGGCGAACGGCTTGGAAAGCCTGTTCGTGGATGGCCTGAAAGACCTTTATTATGCAGAGAAAAAGATCCTGAAGACGCTGCCTAAGATGGCCAAGGCGGCGCAGTCACAGGAAGTGGGCGCGGCCTTCGAAAAGCATCGCACCGAGACTGAAGCTCAGGTCGACCGGCTCGAGCAGGTTTTCGAAATGCTGGGCAAGCCGGCGCGCGGCAAGACGTGTCCCGCGATCGATGGCATCATTGAAGAGGGTTCGGAGATCCTCGAGGAATACAAGGACGAGCCGGCGCTCGACGCGGGCCTTGTGGCTGCCGCCCAGGCGGTCGAGCATTATGAAATAGCGCGCTACGGCACGCTGATTGCCTGGGCGGAGCAACTGGGCCTGAAAGACGCCCTCCCCTTGCTGCGCGACACCCTCAAGGAAGAAGCCGCCACCGACGAGACACTTAGCAAGCTCGGCGAAAGCGGTGCGAACAAGCGGGCCATGCAGGCGGCCGCGTAAGGCGCCCGATAAACGCTTATTCGCATGCCAAAAGTCGACTGGCGACGCGGCCCCGGTCTCTTTAACCGGGGCCGCGATTAGTGAGGGGCCCGCCTCCTCGCGAAACGCTGAGCGGTCGCCTTCTTGGCGTCGCGCCGCCTTCAGTTGACTTCTTGCCGGTACCCAGCGCCGACCGACAGGATAGACCGCTCCACCTCGGTGCAGTTCATCCGGTACGATATCGTCAGGCTGGCTTGGCGGGAAATTTCGTCAGGGTGAAAGTCCGGAGTTCAACATTGGAACAAGCATTCAATCGGTTCGCGGAGAATGTCGCCCATGCCGCGGGCCGTGCATGGGCCTTCGTCTTGTGCGTGGTTTCGGTGGTCGTCTGGGCCATTGCCGGCCCGGCCTTTCATTATTCCGAGACTTGGCAGCTGATCATCAACACCGCGACGACGATCGTTACTTTCCTGATGGTTTTCCTGATTCAAAATACCCAGAACCGCGACGGCGTGGCCATTCAGGCGAAGCTCGATGAGCTCATTCGCTCAGGCCGCGCAAAAAACGACTTCATCGGCATCGAGCATCTCACGGAAGCGGAGGCCCAAGAATTCAGAACCAGGTGTGCCCAAACCAAGACCGCCAGCAAGGGGACGATCGCATCTCACGCCGAAAGCCGCCCTGCCTAAAACATGTCTTCCGAAAGTGGAAACCGGCTTCGGGACCAAAACATGCGTGACGCGCTTTAGTCGCCACGATGCTTGTTGTGGCCGCTTTCCTGATTCTTGCCGCGAAGCATGTTGCGATCATCGGGGTCGACGAGGTCGGGCGTGTCGCTCCTGAGGTCCGAACCTTTCCGCCGCGCTTCGCGCTCCGCGGCCGGCTGCTTCAGCTCCGCCTTGGCGTCGAATTCCTTGGGCGCGTTCTTCGTGTTCTCACGTTCTTCCAGAATGCGCACTTGCTGGTCATGGGTTCTGCGTCCGCTCACCGGTTCCTCCTGTTCTTTTGTCGGTAACGGCAGTTGGATTCGATCGTTCCGAACATGCGCAAGAGCGACCCGTCTGATCCTCGTTGTAACCGCTCAGACGTAAGACGCGGCAACGCAAGCTCCGCCAGAGGAACATTGGCAGACGGCGGCCGTTCTCAGCTCGAAGGAGGCGGCCCATGAGTGCAACCAAGGAGTTCTTTCGAAGCTGGCTCGAGGAGAACGTCGGGAACTTGCCTGCCGACACGCAAGTCAGCGTTCCGGTGCTTGTGCGACAGTTCGAGCAGGACGCCGACGCCGCGGGCTACGGGCACGAGGTTCGCGAGGAGGAAATCGGCAATATCGAAGATGCAATCGAACGGGCGCTCGACATGACCGCCGAGCAGGAGGACCCGACAGAATCAAATCCGCGGAAAGAGACCTCGCTTGCCCCGGTCATTGAAGCTCTCGAGGAGTCGGAACCGGCACAGGCGGAAGACCATGAGGATCGGGACTGACCAACTGCCGCACGGATGGCCGGAACAAAGAGACAGCTCGCCTGTTGGGCTGCTTCTGAACAGATCGGCACGTGATCCGCCGACGTGGCAGGCCAGATAGGTAAGTAAGCCAATGACGAAGCATTCTGCAAAGGACGATCCGTCCAAACTGGGATCGGACCGTGACCGGGCGAGCGAACAAGGCACAAAGCGAACAGATAAGCGTTTGCCGCAGGAAGATCCTGTCGAGGGCGCGCGCGACACGGTGGAACGCGAGCTTGAACGGCAAGATCGACCGGTCGACGCTGAGGGAAGAGAGCGCGAACGCAGGGCTCTCCAGGAACAGGTCGATGAGGAGACGAAGCTGCCTCAGAAGGGCTCGGCCTGAAAGCTCCTTCTTTGGAAGCCAGCGCCTGGGTACATCCGCCGCTTCTCTCAACAGCGGCGTGTGCCAATGGCTCCGTAGCAGCACGGGATCATGCCTGACATCGCCACGTTCAACGACGTGGTCCTCCTCCTCGCCGCGGCAGCGGCCGGGCTTGCCCTCTACAATGGCCTGCGAGCGCGGCGGGCGTTACGCGGCCGCCGTTTTGGACGCTTCGTCGAAGTCGACGGAGCGCGGCTGCACCTGATCGAGGACGGCCAGGGCATGCCGCTGTTGTTGCTGCATGGCAACGGCTCTTCGGCCGAGGATTTCACGACAAGCGGCATCGTCGACAAAGCGGCCGCAAACTATCGTGTTCTGGCTTTCGACAGACCAGGCTTCGGCAGGAGCTCGCGCCCGATCGGCAGGATCTGGTCGGCCGCCGCGCAGGCCGATCTGATCGATGCCGCGGCCGCCAAACTCGGAATTGGACGCTATATTGTTCTTGGCCACTCTTGGGGTGCCGCCGTTGCGCTCGAGATGGCGCGACGGCACCCTGGGCGCGTTGCCGGGGTCGTGCTTGTCTCCGGCTACCACTATCCATCGCCAAGGTTCGAACTCGCCTTGTCGGGGTTGCCGATCTTGCCTTTGATCGGAACGGCCTTCCGCCACACCTTGCTGCCGCCGCTGGTCAGGCTTGGCTGGGCTTGGTCAATGCGAAAGATATTTGGCCCGGCGGCGATCTCGGCGGCATTCACCGCAACGACGAGGGAGTTGGCGAGCCGCCCCTCGCAACTGCGGTCGATCGCGGCGGAGTCCTTCCTGATGTGGATCGCAGCGGCGTTTGTGACGCCTCGGCACAACGACATTTCCGTTCCTGTTGGGATAATCGCCGGCGCCGGCGATCAGCTTTTCGACGCGCCGGCCGAGGCGTTTCGGCTGCACGTGGATCTCGCAAACTCGGTAGTCGATATCGTCTCCGATGCCGGGCATATGGTGCACCTGACAGCCCCGCAGGCGGTGCTCGCCATGATCGACAAGATCGCCGCTCTTTCGACCACCGAGGACGCGCAGCGGAGCGACCGATGAGCGGCAGTGCCGTGCAACCGGCCTTCGACGGGGAACCTTCCGATCGGCGCCGCTTTATCTCCATGTTCGAAGCAGCAGCAGTGAGAGGAAGCATTGCGCAGCATTGCTCGGCGGAAACTGCCTTTACTGCAGGTGCTTGCACTGACACTTGCTTCCTGCTCCTCGTCTGAAACCGTCGAACAGCAATCGAAGCGTGCCGCCTCGACCGCGCAGGCGGCGGTGCTGGTCACCGATGCCTGGCTCTCCGGCGCCGCGCCGTCCCACTACGCGTCCTCTGCCCTACAATCCTTCGCCGAGACACTCGCCGATGCCGGCCGGCAAGTCGAATCGGCCTCCCCGTCCGATCCTGCAAAGCGAGACACGCTGAAGGCGGCGGTCAGCCGGCTGTCCACCGCGGCAAGCGGGGCCGAGAGCGCGGTCGAGGCCGAACAGGAGGCGCAGGCCAGCCGGGCACGCAATGAGCTTCGCGCCGCGCAGGCGGATCTCGCCACGGCCTATCGCGGCTATTTCGCGCCGCAACGATGAAGAAGCTGCTGGAAATTTCGCTTGGCGTCGTGACCAGCGTCGGTGGTTTCCTGGAGGTCGGTTCGATGGCGACGGCGGCGCAGGCCGGTGCCCTGTTCGGCTTCCAACTCATCTGGGCGATCGTGCTCGGCACCATCTGCATCATTTTCTTGGTCGAGATGGCCGGTCGCTTCGCCGCCGTGAGCCACCACACCATCGCCGACGGCATCCGCGAACGCTTCGGCTTCAATGCTTTCCTTTGGCCGCTGCTTGCAGTCCTTCTGGTCAATTTCCTGGTCCTCTCCGCAGAAATAGGCGGGGTTGCCATCGCTGCCGAGCTTGCCACCGGGATCAGCTTTCAATGGTGGGCATTGCCAGCGGCTTTCCTCGCGTGGCTGCTGCTGTGGAAAGGCACGTTCGGCCTCATCGAGAAAGGCGTATCGATGCTTGGCTTGATCACGCTCTGCTTCGTCGTCGCAGCGGTGATGCTGAAGCCCGAATGGAAACAGGTGGCTGCCGGTGCCGTGCCCAGCCTGCCGCAACACGATACGGCGAACTACTGGTTCATGGCCGTCAGCATCCTCGGCGCTTCCATCTCGCCCTACCTTTTCATGTTCTATTCCTCGGGCGCGATCGAGGATCAATGGGACAAGAGCTACCTCGGCACCAATCGGGCGATTGCCGGTCTCGGCATGAGCTTCGGAGGAACGATCTCCGTGGCCGTGCTGATCGTGGCCGCGCTTGTGCTCGGCGCCCACGGCGTGAACCAGGTGGACGACTACAACCAGCTCCCGCTGATGCTGATCTCGGTGTTCGGCTTCTGGGGCTTCGTCCTTTTCGTCGCATCGCTCGGCATCGCCTGTTTCGGAGCCGCTCTGGAAGTGGCGCTGCAGCAGGCTTATCTCGTCGCGCAAGGGTTCGGCTGGACCTGGGGCGAGGATCTCAAGCCGCGCGACGATCCCGGCTTCAGTCTCGTCTACACGCTCACACTTTTTTTTGCAGCCGTTCCGATAGCGCTTGGTCTCGACCCGCTGAGGCTCACCATCTTCTCAATGGCGTTGACCGCCGCCAGTCTGCCGCTGACGGTCGTGCCGTTCCTCTTCCTTCTGAATGACGAGCGCTATGTCGGCCAGCACCGCAACGGCGTCGTCTCTAATGCCGCCGTGATCTTCGTCATCGCGCTCGGCTTCGTGCTGGCGGTGGTGACTATTCCCCTGCAGATATTCGGAGGCACCTGATGCAGCTGCTGCGCGATATCCTGGACAAGCAGGTCGTCGACCGCGAGCAGGTCAAGATCGGCAAGGTGGATGGACTGGTCGCCGAGCTGAGGCAGGGCAAGCCGCCGAGGGTCGTTGCGGTCGAGCTTGGCGCGATTGCGCTGGCCCGACGGCTTGGCGCTCGGCCTGGTCGATTGAGCGCGCGGCTGGCCGCAAGGCTGAGCGGGAAGCAGCAGGCACGGCCGCATCGCATCGCCTGGACCAAGGTGCGCGACATCGGCGTCGACATCGAATTCGATATCGACGTGCGCAGGACCAAGATCTTGGCCTGGCAGAGCTGGCTGCGCGATCGCATCGTCGGCCGAATCCCGGGAGCCTGAGGATGGCAAATGTGAATCTCGAGCATCTGGCTGGCCGGCGCGTTCTCTCGCAGGGCGGCAGGAGCATCGGCCATATCGAGGAGGTCATCGCCGAGCAGGACGGCGACGACCTCGTCGTCACCGAATTCCATGTCGGCATCTTCGCAGCTTTTGAACGCCTGTCGGCCTCGGCCATCGGCACTGCATTGCTCGACCTCTTCGCGCTGCGCCGCCGCGAGGGCCTCTACCGCATACCTTGGGACAAGCTCGATATCTCCGATCCGGCGCAGCCGCGGCTGCTCTGTTCGGATGACGAGCTTGCCGGCTTCGGAGGCGCCGATCGGGGTAAGTAGCTACTTACAAAAAATCCTGGTCACGGAAGGGAACATCGCGGCGGGCGCGAAGTTGGAACAGGCAAGGAGGAGCCTGCGCCATGAACAGTGTCATCTATCTTATCGGTCTCATCGTGGTTGTGCTCGCGATACTCTCCTTTCTCGGCTTTCATTAGGAGGCGTCATGCAGCGCGAAAATAATCAGGGCCGCGAGCCGGCCGACTTCGGCAAGGCGAAGAACGAAGTTTCCGATCGAGTTAAGAAAGAAACCCAAAGCGCCGGCGAAGCGCTCCACGATGCCCGCGACGAGGTTGCTCGCAGGGCAGTCGACTATGCGTCGGAAGCACAGGAGGCCCTGTCGGAAAGGGCCGAGGAAACGCAGCGCGACATCGGATCGAGCCTGGCGGCATTCGGCGGCGCTCTGCGTGCGGCAAGCGACCATCTGGCAAACAGCGACCAGAGCTCGGCGTCGAATTTCATGCGGGATGCGGCAGGCGGACTGGAGAGGCTGTCCTCCTCGTTGAAGCAGAAGCCCTTCGGCGAGGTGCTTGAGGAAATTCAGAACTTCGGCCGCCAAAATCCCGGCACTCTGATCGCTGGTTCGGTGCTGGCAGGACTGGCGCTCGGACGGTTCATAAAGGCTTCTCCCCCGGAAACACGCCGCGCGGGGCAGAGCGCAGCGACGCCACGGAAGACTGGGAAGACTGGTAGGGAAACGAGCAGGCAGACTGGTGCGCAGGCGAGCGAGCCATGGGATGACGCGACGACCAATTGGGGCGTCGACGGCGGCGCTCCCAGGAAGGCAGCGGAGCTAAAGAAATGAACACTCAAGACAACCAAAGCCTCGGCACTCTGGTCGCCGACCTGGCACAGCAGGTGAGCACGCTGGTGCAAACGGAGGCCAGACTCCTGCGGGCGGAGCTATCCGAGAGCGTGACTAAAGCGGAGGCCGGCGCCGTCGGGGTTCTGGGCGGCGCGGTATGTCTTCTCGCCGCGCTGATAGTGCTGCTGCAAGCGCTCGTCATTGCCCTGACCCGCCTCGGCCTGGGCGCCGGCTGGTCCGCTTTGCTCGTCGGAGTGGTCGTTGCCGTGCTGGGTGTCATCCTCCTGCGGACCGGCATGGCAAGCATGTCGCCCTCCGAGCTGGCGCCGGACCGTACGCAGGAGCAACTGAAGCGTGACGCGAACGTAATCAAGGAACAAGCGAGATGAGCGACAAATCCGCAGCCGAACTCGAACGCGAAGCCGAGGCCACGCGAGCAAGGGTGGTGGCGACCGCCGAGTCCATTCGAGGCAAGATGACGCCCGGCCAGCTCTTCGATGAGTTCACCGGTATTTTCAGCGGCGGTGCAGGCTCCGACATGCTCCACAACCTGAAGGCTCAGGTGCGAGACAATCCTCTGCCATTGACCGTAATCGGCGCCGGTCTGGCCTGGCTGATGCTGGGCAGCGGCGCTTCCGCCGCAACCGCCGCGCCCGGCTACGCGACCCGTCGCGGTTCCGACGGGCATGACGGCACATCCACGGCGGGAACCGGAGCCATGACTTCGGACACCTATGCCTCTGTCGGCGACATGGCCAGCGGTGCGGCCGGCACTGTCTCGGGAATGGCCACCAGTGCGGCCGGCACCATGTCGGACATGGCCAGCAGCGCAGCCGGCAGCGTATCTGGCATGGCCAGCGGCGCGGCGGAGACGCTGACGAACTCGGCGACAGCCACGGCCGACATGGCGACGAGGGCCACTCGTTCCGCGCAGCAGTTGATGGAGGATCAGCCTCTGGCAGTTGCTGCTGTCGGTCTCGCGATCGGAGCGGCGATCGGCGCGATGCTGCCCCACACGCAACTCGAAGACGAGCGGCTCGGCGGCTATCGCGAACAGCTTCGCGAAAGGGCCGAGGACGCGCTCGAGAAGGGCGTCGACCAGGTGAAGCAGGTTGCAGCCGAAGCCTACCAGGCGGCCAGCGACGAAGCAGGACGGCAGGCGTCGAGCGAAGGTACGCTCGCTGACAAGGTCAGCGATGTCGTCAAGTCCGCCGCCGACAAAGCCGATGAGGCGGTGCACCGGAGGCTGTCCGATACCGAACCGTCGACAACGAACAAGTCCTGATCTGAACAGACCGGATCGATTTGCAAGAATCGCGTTCGAGGAACATTCGCGTCGGGCCTGGTGAACCATTCGAGCCCGACCCGTTGGATGGCTGCGGGTAGAAGCCGCGCCACAGGCTCGGCCGCGCTATCGCGGCTCTCTCGCCGGAGGGAGCCTTTTTAGCTTTTTGGGGATGGCTCCGCGAAACTTCCCCTGCAGACAGCGTAAATCCTCGCCAAGATTCCTGCAGCATCGCCACCAACGCACACCGACTGGACTGGACGCTGATCCCATTTGTTCGGTGAATAACTGGCGGCGCCCAGTCTCTGCACGGTCATACCTGCCGCCGGGCCGTCCTCCAATACGACGATCGAACCGGATCGGGTGGCGAATAAGTGCGGGTCGGTCAGGTAGACGGCGGCGCTGCAGTCGTGCACGAGCATACCCGCTTCGCCCCATTGCAGGTAGAAGTCGATGTAGCCTTGCGACAGTGCGGCTACCATTTGCATGGCGGCATCGGCACCTTCCGAGACCGCGGCGAGATCCTGTCGCGTCATCACCGTTTGATTTGTGAGATTGAGCGGAACCGCGGTCACTTTCCACGAGGCTGCAAACACTCGATCGGCTGCCTTCGGATCTGCGTAGATATTGGCCTCGGCAACGGGCGACACATTGCCAGGGACTTCGAACGCGCCGCCCATAACGACGACGTCCTGCACCAGATCTGTTATCGCCGGATCAACCTCCAGTGCCCGCGCCAAGTTGGTCAGGCCTCCGACAGCAAGCAACCGCACCTGACGCGGATTCTGCCGGATGGTATCGACAATGAATCGCGCGGCAGTGTCCTTCTCCTCCCGCGCTTCCTGGGCGATAGGATAATCCCCCAGCCCGTTCGCGCCATGAACATGGACAGGATAGGGGTGCGGCGCCCCGGACCAGTTTAGCGGAACGGAAGCACCGGCGTGAACGGGCGCTTTGATCCCCCAAGCCTCGGCGAGGAACCTGGCATTGCGCGTTGTAACCGATATCGATGCGTTGCCGAAGACGGTTGTGATGCCGAGCAGTTCGATGTTCGGATGACGGTGCAGGTAAAGCAGCGCAAGGGCATCATCTACGCCAGGATCGGTATCGAAAAGAATTCTCTGCTTTGTCATGTCTCTATGGTCACGCTCTTTCCCACACTGCCGCCAATTGTCTTAGCCAGCCTTCTTCGAGAAGCGAGGCCGACAGAATCGTGGCTCCGAGTGTCACCACCGAAGAGTATCGTGAATATGTCGCCGGGTGACGCGCGTGACGTGTTTTCCGTCGGCGCGTCGTCTCTCGCCGCCCGGTGTGGACCGCGAGGCCGACATCGCTGTCCTCAAAGGCCGCTGCGGTCCACCCAGGGAGATGACACGGCGTCCCGCCTCAGCGGAGGAGCCCGTCGCTCTCGAAGTCTTCCCAGCCGCGCAACTTGGAGTGGACTGCCTCGCTTTGGCTGTCGTCGGTTTCGGCCGCGCCGCGGCTCTTTTGCGAGCGCTTGAGCGCCGCCTTTGCAGCGGCTCGGCGTCGGTTCTCGGCGGCTCTCGCAGCGTCTTCCTCGCGCCAGACCGCTACAAGGTCACGGTCGAGCACATCCTCGATCAGGCGCGGATCAAAAACGTGGAAGGTGATCTTCCTCGCGCGGCCACGCAGTTTCACCGTCCGCGTCCCGGCGCTCTGCAAGCGGCCGGCCTTGAGCCAGCGGTGACGCTCGCCCGCCGAGATCGTCAGAATGTCCTCGACCTCGCGAGGCATGACGGGCAGGTCTTCGATGTCCTGCATGGCTTTGGACACGATCGCCGATGCGGCCTCAACATTGGCATGGGAGCCCTCCGGCAGACGCAAGGTAAGAACCCGGGACTCGCTATGGAGCAGGCTTCTCAAGTCCGTCGGAAGGCGAGCGCGCATTTCAAGAAAAATGCCCCTCGCCCGCACCGACGATCCAAGCGTCGCCGCCGGGGATAGCGGCCACTCTGCAACCAGCCTTGCAGTCGAATCGATTTTTCTGCTCGCGGGCATCCCCTTAAGTAGGAGTCCTGCCCTGCGAACTCAACGCGAAGCGAGCCTGCACCGGTCTGCAGCAACCGCTGTTGCATCGGGCAGGATCGCCGGACAAGGCGCTCGTTCGGCACTCTGGACAGCGGTGAAATGGAGCGAATTGCCAAATAGCGAGTTAGGCTGCCTAGACGGGAGAGACAACAATGAATCCCAAAGCCGCCCCAGAGGACCAGGGCTACGCCACTCCGACCACGCCGGCGGCGGAAGGCCTCGCCCCTGCCCTGGCGCGGAACATCGAGGCACTGGTCGAGAGGCGGAAGCGCGATGCCAAGACAGCATCGCTGGAGCAGCGCGCGGCGGCGGCAATCAGCAGGTTTGCCGGCAGCATGATGTTCGTCTACATCCACCTCGTCTTCTTTGGCGGCTGGATCGGCCTAAATTTCGGGATCGTGAACTTTATAAAACCCTGGGATCCTTCTCTGGTTATCCTGGCCATGTTCGCCTCGGTCGAGGCGATCTTTCTCTCAACGTTCGTACTGATCAACCAGAACCGCATGGCCGCCCAGGATGATGCGCGGGCAGACCTCGATCTGCAGGTGAGCCTGCTCAACGAGCATGAGACGACCAAGCTCATCAAACTGGTCGAGGAGATCGCGAAGCGCCTGGATGTTCCGACGGAAGCAGACAATGAGTTGAAGGAGCTGAAGCGCGACGTGGCGCCTGAAGCGGTCTTGGACAAGATTAAGGAGGCAACGGGTCAAGCGACGGTCGGCTGACCGATCCGTATCCACCGGACGCCAGCAGAAGCTGCAGAAGGCCTATCGTGCACTCCATGCTCCCGCCGGGCGCCGCCATCATCCCGCCTGCGCAAATAGCTGGGAGACGCCCGAACGGGCCATTTGCCAGAGCTGGTTTATACCGCATGGGGAAGTCATGGCGGACGCGCTCGCACTGAGTGTGCCCCATCTCAATCGGTAGTTCAGCAACTGCGTGTCGAACAGCTCATCACCAGCAACTCGCGCGTCCTACATTTGCCTGACCTCGCGGGCCTGCAAAGACTCGCTCAGTACGAGCCGATGGCTCTTACCCCAATCCCAATCCTGAAGCACCAGATCGACGCCCCGAGCGCGTCATTGGGCGTGACTCACCAATGGATTTATTACAGCCGCACAGGCATACTATGGATCGGGCGCGCAGTGGTTGAAAATGATTGCGCCGCGTTATGTTATTTACAGGCTGCGCCGGTCCCTGTCGCTATCGTTTGTGGCGTTGGCATCCGGCTGGAAACGACTGCGAAAAAGGAGGCAGCTCTGGTCCCATAAGAACGGGACATCCTTTGCGTCATTGATTTTGCGATTTGAGGCCGGCGACGGGCCCATCATTTGCCCGCTTGCCGAACAGGGAGGAAAGCAATGGACGGAGAATCGCGTTCCCAATCAAGGCGAAAATTTTTGAAGACGAGTGGACTTGTCGCTGGGCTAACGGCGACGGCGGTCACCGCGCCCTGGGTTCGAAGGGCCGGAGCCGCAGACGCAATCACCTGGAAAATCCAAACCTCGTGGCCGGCGGGTGTCGGACTTGAAACCTTCCAAAACTGGTGTGGCACCATCAAGGAAAAAACCGGAAGCCAACTCGAATTTCAGCCGTTCAAGGCAAAGGATATCGTTGGTGACTTCGAACTCCTCGACGGGGTGAAGAACGGGGTTCTGGAAGCGATGAACTCGTTTTCACTTTATTGGGCCGGCAAGCTTCCCGCTACGGCGTTCCTGTCCTCTTACACGTTGGGGCTACGCTATCCGCACGAATGGGATATCTTTTTCTATTCAAAAGGTGGTCTGCAGGCCGCGCGCGACCTTTATGCGAAACAAGGCCTTTACTACGTCAACCGCATTCATCACGGCCCGAACATCATCCACTCAAAGACACCGATCCGCTCAATCGAGGATTTTAGGGATCTGAAACTGCGCGTACCGGGCGGCATGATCGCCGAAACCTTCGCGAAAGCCGGTGCCAAGACGACGTTGCTGCCGGGCGGCGAGGTGTTCTCCGCGCTGGAAAAGGGCACGATCGATGCCGCCGACTACACCGGTCCGGCCGTAAACTGGGCCCTCGGTTTCCAGCAGGTGACCAAGTACATTTCCATGGGTCCAGCCGGTCTGATGTCCGTATACCAGCCCGTCGACCTGATGGACTTTGCCGTCAACATGAATGTCTGGAACCAACTCCCGGACAACCTCAAGAAGTTCGTGGAAGACGAGATCCAAGTCTATTCCAATGCCCATTTCGGCTCGATCCAGAAGGCCGACATGGAGGCTTGGCAAAAATTCCTTGATGCCGGCATTGAAATCAATCGGCTTGGACCGGAGGACCTCCAGAAGTTCCAGGAAATTGCGGTGCCCATCTGGTTCGAGTGGGCCAACAAGGACAAGGACGCAGCGCGCATCTTCAAGTTGCAGCTCGAGGTCATGGAGAACCCGACAGTCGGTTATGTCACTCCGGACATGTACCAGGGGCTGACCATCAAACTGTGAACCCTCTTTTCGCCCGTCCTGAGCCGGACGGGCGCTCTCTCCTGCAGCAGGCGTTCGCCGATGCCTTCCCTAACATTTGTGCTGCCGCACTGGCTCTACTGGTTAACCCTCGCGGTCTTTCCGCTGGCCGCCGTTCATTTTGTCCATCGAGAACGGGCACAACGTGATCCCGGCCGTCCAAACCTGTTTCTTGCCTATCTGTTCCTGGTCACAGCCGGCTTCCTCGGCATGCACCGCTTCTATCTGAAGAGCAGGTGGGGATTCATTTTTATCCCGTTCTTCATCGCGGTACTTTGGACAAGCACCCAGGTGCGCGATGGACGCGAGGCAGTTTCACTCGCGCGATCCCAGAGCGAGCACGCCGAGAGACTGTTGCCGCGTGCCAAGGCAGATATGGCAGCCAACAAGCAGGGGGCTGCCGATCGACTTGCAAAAGCTGAGGCTGAGGCCGCGGCGGCGCGCAACAATCTGACGGCGGCCGTTCACGGGCTCGAGTGGGACAGCAGCATCAGCCGGATTGCGGGACTTCTGCTCGGTCTCATTATCGTCGTCGACGCCCTTCTCATACCCGGTCTTGTGCGGCGCGCCCGCGCCCGTGAGACTGGGCGCGCCGCAACCCACCATGAGATCGTCGTCGATGTGCCCGCGACGCCCGTCAAACAGCCTCTTGCGCCATTTAGGCCGGTCGACTGGCTTGTAAGAGTGACAGGCGAGTTCGTCGCCTATTGGTCGGTCCTCGCGGTCATGGCGTACTATTACGAGGTGGTCGCCCGCTTCGTTTTCAACTCCCCGACCAACTGGGTGCACGAGAGCATGTTTCTGATGTTCGGCATGCAATACATGCTGGCTGGGGCCTATGCCTATCGCGATGAGACCCATGTCAGGGTCGACATCGTGTACAGCCACCTCTCCGAACGTGGCCGGGCGATCTGCGATATCATCACCTCGGCATTCTTTTTCCTGTTCGTGGGTACAATGCTCGTTGCCGGCTGGCGTTTTGCCAGTGACGCGATGGCGGTGGGCGAGAGTTCTTTCACCGAGTGGGGTATTCAATATTGGCCGGTGAAGCTGGCGATTCCTGTTGGCGCCGCGCTGCTGCTGCTTCAAGGCGTGTCTCGCCTGATGCGTGACATCGCGACCGCAACAAGAAGGCTCCGCTAAGCCATGGGTCTCGAGCTTCCAATCCTGTGGCTGAGCATCCTGATGTTCGGCGGACTGGGCGTGCTTTTATTGCTCGGGCTGCCAATGGCCTTCTGCACGGGCAGCCTCGCCGTTCTCTTCCTCTTCTTATTCGGTAATGCGGCCATGCTGAACATGCTGCCGTCGCGGATTTTTCCCTTCATGACGGATTATCAGCTCTCGGCGGTGCCGCTGTTTATCTTCATGGCCGCGATCCTTCAGAAAGCGGGGATCATCGAGGAGCTGTTTGACGTCGTCTATAAATGGCTGGGTGGGCTGAAAGGCGGACTTGCCTCGGCCACCATAATCTCGTGCACCCTGCTCGCAGCAATGGTTGGGGTCGTCGGTGCGACGGAAGTGACAATGGGCATGATCGCTCTGCCAGCGATGCTCCGCCGCAACTACGACGCAAAGCTCGCCTGCGGCTCGCTGCTCGCCGGAGGAACGCTTGGCATCCTCATACCGCCTTCGGTGATGGCGATCGTCTACGCCGTCGTCGCGCAACAGTCGTTAGGCGAGCTTTTGATCGGGTCGGTATTCCCAGGGCTGCTGCTGTCGGGGATGTATGTCGTCTACGTCACGGCGCGCTGCTACATCAACCCCAAGCTCGGCCCGGCTTTGCCGCCGAGCGAGCGCATCGGCTTTGGGGAAAAGCTGAGGCTTCTGCGCCGCACGTTCATGCCCATTCTGCTCATCCTGCTTGTGCTCGGGGTCATCTTCCTTGGCATAGCAACGCCTGTTGAAGCCGCCGGCATCGGCACATTCGGTGCTTTCATCGTCTGCGCCGCCCATCGCCGCTTGACTTGGGACACGATCCGGGAAGCCGGCGTGGCGACCCTCAAGGCGACTGCGATGGTGATGTGGATATTCTTCGGAGCCACCATGTTCGTCGGCTTCTTCATCCTGAAGGGCGGGCAGAACTTCGTTGCCGAATCCATTCTCGGAACTGGATTCGCGCCTTACGGCATTCTTGTTCTGATGATGATCATCCTGTTCGTCCTGGGCATGTTTCTGGACTGGGTGGGCATTCTCCTTCTCACCGTACCGATATTTCTGCCCATCCTTAAGTCCCTCGAATTCGGCGGTACGTTCGGCTTAGCCGGTGTGGCTCCTGAAGACGTGCCGCTGTGGTATGGCGTCATTTTCATGGTCAACATGCAGATGGCGTTCCTGAGCCCACCGTTCGGCTATTCACTGTTTTACTTGAAGAGTGTCGCGCCACCGGAGATATCGATGGCGACGATCTTCCGATCCGCCGTTCCCTTCTTATTCCTGCAGGCGATCGGAGTAGGGTTGTGCATCGTGTTCCCCTCGATCGTCATTTGGCTGCCGAAGCTCATGTACGGAGGCGGTTGACCGCACACGTCTTTGGCGGTTCGACGCCGACGCAAAAATCGAAGGTTCAGCGCTTCAGAGGCGCCGCTCGCCTGCAGAAGCTGCTGATCTTGAGGCCTGTCCGCGCACTCCATGCTCCTGCCGGGCGCCATCATCCCGCCCGCGCAAATAGCTGGGAAACGAGACATCCCGCTTTCGATTGCGTATCTTGACGTTCAGCTTTTCCTGGTCCTGCCGTCTGGTCGACTTGGTGTCTGGACAAACTGAAGAGCGACAGAGTTGTACGGCCCCAATGAGTGGGTGGTCAGCGGGGACCCCGCCGGCTTCGTGTCCTCATTTGCAACGCAGAGCAGTTTAGCACCCGAGGATAGCGCTATATCGATCGGCACGGGGGTCAGGTTGGCCGCCAGCACGCGGATCGTGTTGCCGAGGCGAAAGGCAATCGCTGCCACGCCTGGCCAATCACTCGAAATCCCATAGCGTTCGACGCCGGCGGCCTCAGCGATTTGGGCATGGACGGCTTGCAAAGGTCGTCGGGAGCCGTCCTCGTTCAAGAGACCGAAGGGGCCAGTCGGTTCTGCCAATATCAACTGCTCGGCGGCTGTCTCAGCGGCCCGGGCCGCGACGCCGACGGCAAAGGCGGCACCGAACAATGCCCGCTGACGCGGGTCGGTGCCGGCGGCGGGCACCCGGTTATTTCCGGGATTGGCTGCGACCGCCTCACCATAGGGATTGTGCCGCAAGCCGATCGTGCAAGGCCCAAGCCAGATCGGCTTTCCGGGACACAATTGCCGTGCTGTCTCCATGACTGCAGGATAAACGGTCAGGGTTTCCATGACCGACTGCTCATCGGCGGCATGCACGATGGCGCTGTTGCCGAAGAAGACGAAATCCGCATTGCCGGTCGGCGGGTTGCGGTTGAATTCGGTGAATAGGGAGGGCGTACCAGCCCCTATCGGGCAAGCGAGACCGACAGCCCGCAATGCCTGCACGATCTCGTCAATCGATCGCTCACCGTTCGGCAAATGGTTCGAGGGGCGTGTCTTGAATTCGCGCCGTGGTGAAACCAGAATGGCGCTCGGTTCGACGCCCGCCAAGCGAACCATAGCTGCAAGGGTCTGGGCCTCGGCCCCGGGGTGGATCGCATCAAAGATCGCCTCGAGCGCCAGCCGGGCGCCAAGCGCGCTCGCAAGCTCGGCTGCCTTTTCCAGCACGCGCCGATCATGCCCGCGCGCGCTGTCGAAGCGCAGTATGATCTCCGGCACCGGGCCAAGCGAAGCCGCGCCGACGATGGCTGCCGGCAGTTGGTCGGGATCGACGAACAGCGCTATCGACGGCATCCGCCCGGCAGGTCCGCCAAGGGTCAGAGTTGCTGGACTGCTGACGGCCGGTCCAGGCGCCGATGTCTCGGCGTGCACGGAAACCGTGACGCGCTGTATGTCCTTCACACCTTTGCCGATGACATAAGGTCGGGGCTTTGAGAGCGGCCGCACATAAGTCTTGAACGAGGCGTCCGTCCAGTTGCGCTGGTCCTCCATCTCGAAGGCATCGCCTTCCATGGCGACGGCGCAGACCAAGCCGGGTGCTGGCTCGTGCGTCAGCGCTGAAATGTCGAAGGCAGGCTGGTCCGGGCTGATCAATTTGGGAAATGTCGTCTCCTCGATGCTTCCGTCGCTATGCCGGATGGTCAGCCTTTTGCCCGCCGCCTCTGAAGGATGAAGCACCACGAAACCGGTGCGGTTGGTAGGAAAATCGGTGAGCGCCACGCCATCCGCTTGCAAGGTCAGCTCGCCCGACGCGTCGCCACGAATCTTCATGCGATAGGCGAAACGTCCCTGCGGGCCGGCGCAGAGTCCGTCATAGCGAAGCTCGAACGACGTGCCGTCCTCGGAAATTCGCATGTTGGAAAGCTCGGCCTTGTAAGTCCCCCAGGACGCATCGCGCGCAAGATAGTTGATCGCCCGAACCACCTCCACGCCGGCAAAACAGATCGTCCGCAGATTGCCGTCCTCGAGAACGGCGGTCAGCGGTCCGGCGGCAAGAAGCTTCCGTTGCGGAAGCGGCTCGTCGGTGCCGTAAAGCGCAAGGAGATCGGCATTGGCGGTCATGCCACCGCCTGCTTGGAATTCTCGTCCACCCTGTAGGTGACGACAGTCTTGCGGCTCACCATGTCACGCGTGTTGGCATCGAAGCTCAGATAGTGAGCCGAAGCGAGGTGCAGGTCGAAGGCAGCCCGATCGCGATAGATCTCGTACAGGAATATCTGGGACGGCTTTTGCGTGCCTAACGGCGTCAGCACATCGAAGCGCAGACATCCCGGCTCGAGTTCCACCGACAGAGACGCGTTCTGCGAAACGAGCCGGTAGAATTCGGGAAAGGTCCCTTCGACAAGATCGAAAACGACGGTGAGGGCAAAGGCCGCTTCGGCAGGCGAAATGCTCATGGCCGCTCTCCGCCATTGGCTAAGCCATGGTTCCAACGCTTAGGTTCGACCGCGCGCCGTTCGCTGGCGGCGCGATAGGCGGCATCGACCAACGCGTATGTCTTGAGATTGTCCTCACCGCTGGTTTCGGGCGGAACGCCGCGCTGCAGGCTGTCGAGGAAATGGCCGCATGCACCGATCACGCCTTGCTGGGCGACATGCCAGGGATAAGCGGTCCAGGACAGGAGCGGCGAGCTTGCGTCTTCGGTCCACGTCGCGCCGTCGCTGGTCACCGTCATGCTGCAACCGGCATCGAGCGAAATGGCTCCCCTCGGACCTTCGATGACGAGCAGCGTTTCAGGGAAATGATCCGGCAATCGGCGCGACTCGTAGGTGCATTCCACGACCGACACCGCGCCGCTTTGATGCCTGAGCAGCATGGTCGCCGTGTCCTCAGCGCGGATGCGTGGATTGCGCTTCTGTTTTTCGCAGGAGATGTGCTCGACCTCGCCGAGGAAGAAGCGGGACAGGTCCAGCATGTGGATACCGACATCGGCAATCGCGAGCCGCTCCTCGTCATAGAAATAGGGCTGGGTCTTGTAGACGTCGAAGCCGGTCCTGAAGCGAATCCTTGCCCAGTTCGGTGTTCCGATCGCGCCGCTGTCGATTACCTTGCGGACGGCGCGCATCGGCCCCTGAAACCGAAAGTTCTCATGCACGGCAAGCCACGCATTTGCCTTCTGCGCAGCTTCGACGATCGCGATGCAATCTTCCCATGTCGATGCGAAGGGCTTCTGCACGATTGTGGCCACGCCGTGCGCGAGCGCCATTTCCGCCAACGGCCGGTGCGTGTCGTGGCGTGTCACGATATCGGCCACGTCGAGGCGCTCAGCCTCGAGCATCTTTGCGGCGTCCGAATAATACGGCACACGGAATGTCTCGCCGGCGGCGCGCGCCTTGGCGGCATTCACGTCGCAGACGGCGGCAAGCTGGGCGCCCTTTTCGGCGAGGTCGCTCCAGGAATGCAAATGGTTCTGCGCGAAGAAGCCGCAGCCGATCACGCCGATGCGCAGGGACCGGTCCATGCCCTCTATCCGGCCACGATGGGGGTTCTAAGCACACCGATGCCGGCGGCCTCGATTTCCACGACGTCGCCAGCCTTCATGAATATCTGCGGCTTCTGGAAGGCGCCGACGCCCGCCGGCGTTCCGGTCGAGACGAGGTCGCCTGGTTCCAGCGGCACGTAGTGCGAAAGGAAGGATATCAGCCGCGGCAGCGGGAACAGCCAGTCCGACGTGCTGCCGTTCTGCAAAAGCTTGCCGTTCAGCCTTGTCTTGAGCGTCACGTCGTCGGGCCTGGTCAGTTCATCAGTGGTGACGATGCATGGGCCTATCGGTGCGAAGCCCGCGAAATTCTTGCCGATGGTGATCTGGTTGTCCTTGAATTGGACGTCGCGGGCCGAGATGTCGTTGAGCAGCGTATAGCCGAAGATCGCCGGCATCACGTCGGCTTCGGAAGCCTTGTGCAGATGTTTGCCGATCACGGCCGTGAATTCGACCTCATAATCCATCTGCTCCGTCCGGACCGGCTTTTCGACCCGCACATCGGGCCCGACCACCGATGACGGCAGCTTGGCGAAAAAGAACGGCTCGGTCGGCATCTTGGCATTCGGGTTTTCCTCGGCATGACCTTTGTAGTTGATGCCGGAGCAGAGCACTTTGCCGGGACGAATAGGCGCTTCGAGGATAGTATCGGCAAGCGCATAGCGCGGCGCCTTGGCAAGTCCCGCGCGGACTTTCTCCAGCGCCGCCCCGCCGCCTTGCACGACCTCGAGCACCGACGCTGCCAGTCCTGCTTCGGTCAGGCAGGCGACCTGCTCGCCGTCCAGAATGCCGGCGTGCTGGCGATGCCCGGCCTGCCTGTGAGAGAAAGTGACGAATTTCATGCGGCCTCCGGGATGAAGACGGCCTTGTGCAGGGCCATCGGATTGTCAGCGAGTGTTTTGAAGACGGCGGGCGCCTCGGACAGCGCAAAGCTGCTGGCGATTTTGGGGTAATGGATCTTGCCCGACGCAAGCAGGTCGAGCGCCTCGGGAAAGCAATCGACGGACGCGCGCGAACCGAGGATGGTGACCTCCTTGCGGGTGAAATCCAGCCCGGGCAGCGTGATGCCTTGTCCTTTCTTGACGAGACCGAGAATGACGACGCGGCCGCCCGCGGCAACGAGATCGATGGTCTGCTCCATCGCCGGCGCCGCCCCCGTAGCCTCCAGCACCACGGGCATGCCTTCGCCGTTCGTGATCTCCGTCACCCGTTCAAGCAGCCCTTCACCGCCGGCCACAGGGATTGCGCCCAGATCGGCGGCGGTGGACAGCCGCTCCGCCGACAGATCCGTGGCATAGACCTTTGCGCCATGGGCCCGCGCGACCTCGACGATCGCCAGCCCGATCGGACCCGCGCCAAGGACGAGGACCGTGTCCTCGCCCGTGACCATGCCGCGCCGGCAGCCCTGCACGCCGATCGCGACGGGCTCGGCGAACGCCGCCTCAAAGTCGGAGAGCCCCTCCGGCACGACGTTCAGATTGTCCGCGGGCGCGGTGACGAATTCAGCAAAGCCGCCTTCGCGATGCACCCCGATGATGGTGAGATTGGCGCAGCAATTGCGTTTGCCGATCCTACAGGGATAGCAATGGCCGCAACCGATGAAGGGGTCGACGACGACACGCGTCCCGACCTTCGGACCGGCCGCTCCTGGCCCGTAAGCCTCGACCCTGCCGGCGATTTCGTGACAGCCTATCCGAGGATAGGTCACATAGGGGTTCTTGCCGGTATAGATATAGAGATCACCGGCGCAAAGGCCCGCGGCCCTGACGCGCACCAGCACTTCGCCCGGCCCAGGAACGGGCTTCGGCGCATCGGCGATGCGGATCGACTGCGGCTGGTCGAAAATGGCGGCCCGCATCATGCCGCCTTTGCGGGGCGCACGACCCTGCCATCGGCATCGAATTCGATCCAGTCGCCGGCCCGCAGCAGATAGGGATCGGCAATGGCCTCGCCGCGAGCCCTGGCCGCGCCGTGATGTTCCATGTAGGCGGCGACGTCCTTGTCGCCATCGAGCGTGATGTAGTGGCACGGCAGGACAGTCTCGAGTCTGAGCCACTGCGTCGCCAGCACACCTTCATAGGGACTCATCTCGCCCGTCAGCATTTCTCCCGGCATCGGATTGAGATGCAGGATCTCCTGCGGATTGGCGATGCCGATGCAGCCGACATTGGGTTTATACAGTTCGCCCTGCAGTTTCAGGTCGGAGAAAATGGCGGTATCGCCATAGTGATAGAAGCGCAGCCCGTCGGCATAGACGATGAAGGCCATCGGCACGCCGGAGATGAAGGAGTTGTCCATCAGCCTGATCTGCGACCAGTGATGGCACTCCAGCGGCTGGATCTCAATGCCGGCCACCTTGACCCGGATGCCCCAGGTCGTCGCGCGGATCTGGCTGGCCGGGATGCCGCGATCCATCAGCCAGGCCTTCACCTCGCCGCCGCAGACAACCGGACAGCCGTACGCGGCGGCGATCTTGTCGGTATCGCCGAGATGATCGAACGCCGCATGGCTGACGATCACCAGATCGACATGGTCGAAGTCGGTGGGTTTGATCGCGGCTCCAGGATTCTGGTCGAGGAACGGGTCGCAAAGGATGCGCAGCCCGTTGCTCGTCACGATCTCGTAGGCGGCCACGCCGTGGAAGCGGATGCGGGTGGTGGGTTGAAGCGTCATCTTCGGTTCGTCTTTCTCGTGTCGATTGTGAGCGGCAGTCGAGCGAGCCCGCGCCGGTCGCCGCGTGTCTTCCAGCGAAGCTCTTGCTCCGATCCCGGTGCGAGCCTTGCGCCGGTCTCGATCAGCGTTTCGAGCGTCACCGCCATTTCCATGCGCGCCACGCCGGCGCCGGCGCACAGATGCGGGCCGGCTCCGAAGGTGAGATGCTTGTTGGGACTGCGATCGAGGCGCATCTCGTCCGGCGCATCGAATACCGACGGGTCCCGGTTCGCCGCGCCGAAACCAAGGGCCACAATGTCGCCCCGCCTTATATCGCGACCGTGCAGGCACAGATCATGCGAGGCATTGCGGCCGAAAATCTCGATCGGCGAGGAATAGCGCAGGAACTCCTCCACCGCGGTCGGAACAAGCTCCGGTTCGCTTGCAAGCCGATCCAGTGCCTCCGGATGCTCGGCCAGCCAGTGCAGCATGACCGAAAGGGCGTCCGCCGTGGTCTCGAAACCCGCGCCGAACACGACCGTCATGAACGAGCGGATCTGAATGTCGTCGAGCCTTTCGCCGTCAATCTCGGCCGTTATCAGCATGCTGACGAAATCGCCCGTCGGCTTGGCGCGTCGCGCGGCAATGAGGGTCTCGATATAGGTGTTGAGTTCGCGGCTTGCCGTCGCTCCAGCGCTCGGGTCCTTCACGTTGAACATGCTGGTGATCCAGCCGACCCACTTGTCCGAGTCTTGCAGCGGCACGTCGGTGAAGGCCGCGAGCGACGTGATCGCAACCGGCACGCAGAATTCGGCAACGGCTTCGGCCTTTCCCGCAGCGGTCATCTTTTCGAAGAGCGACCGGGCCAGCATTTTTACGCGAGGTGTGATCGCGGCAATTCGCTGCGGCGCGAAGACCGGGTTGACCAGGGCGCGATAACGCGAATGCCGGGGCGGATCGATTTCGATCGGCAGTTGAGGTTCGGTCCGCGGCGTGATCACGGGAATGGCCGTCACGCCGGGAACGCTGGACGTGTAGTCGCGCCAATTGATTGCGGCGCTCCGTACATCGTCGTAGCGGCTCAGCAACCAAAAGCCCCCGTATTTGTTCGAGCGTGCTACCGGACATTCTCGGCGCAAATGCTCGAAAGCCGCGAATGGATCGGCAACGAACGCCGGATCGTGGATGTCCACCTCGTCCGGGATGCTCGGTTCGTCCGTTGTCACCATTGCGGCCATGGGCGCGACTTCTGGGTTGGCTGGCTTCGATGCTGCCTCCGGCGGCCAAGGAATGAAACGCCGGAGGCGAGAGGGCAGAGCCCTCAGGGTGGTGGTCGATTACTTGACGCCGAGCGCGGCCGTCACCTTGTCGACATTGTCCTTGGTGACGAGCAGCACGCCGGTGTCGAGCGTGTCCGGAACCGGGCGGCCACCGTCGCTGGCGCCTAGGCCGGCGGACTTCAGTCCGTTGTGGTTGTAGTCGTGCAGGATCTTGACCGCGTAGTAGATGAACAGTTCGCGGTTCTGCACCACTATGCCGTCGACCCAGCCTTCCTTGGCGGTCTTGAAGAAGTCCGGCGTCTGCTCCATCGCCGTCACCTTGATGTCGCCCGGATTCTTGCCGGCCTCACGCAACGCGGTCACGATGCCGGCGCCCGACTCCGAATCGAAGCCCGCTAAGCCGGCGATGTCGGGATGGGCAGCGAGGATCGCGGCCGTCACCTGCGCCGCCTTCTGCGCATCGCCGCCGTCGTCCTCGTTGGAGACGATGTTGTATTTGCCGCCGCCATTGGCCTCGATATAGGCCTTGAAGCCGGCGACTGCCTCCCGCATGTTACCGGCGTTGATGATCGACATCATGGCCAGCTTGCCGCCATTGGGCAGCTTCTCCATCATCTTCTTGGCCTGAGCGACACCGACCTGCGTCCAGTTCGTGCCGATGTAGGCGAGACGTCCGGAGTCCGGCAGGTCGCCGTCATCGACGACGGTGGGGACGCCCTGCTCCAGGCACTTCTTGACCGATTCCGTCAGCGACGGATCCCAGCCGCCCACCACGGACACGCCGTTCGGCTTCTGGGCGCAGACCTGATCGACCGCGGCGATGAAGCCTGGCAGGTCGAAATCGGTCGGGCCGGCCACAACCACCTTGACGCCGAGCTCCTCGGCGATCTTCTTCATGCCGACATAGTCGTATTGCACGAAGAGCGGCAGGTTGGCCTTGTTGGAGATCCAGTAATAGGTTTCCTTCGCGTCGGCTGGGCCGAAAGACGATTCCTGCGCGCGCGCCGGTGCCGTCACGGCTGCCGCGAGCGCCGTTATCCCCAAGGCGACCAATGTCGATTTCATCATAAAGCGCATTCCCGTTTCCTCCTGATTGGGTTCTGTTCCCAGTTTTTTGCAGTCCACCGGCCTTGCCGGATTCCCCTCGGTTCCCGCCGGCCTAGCCGCGGCCCGCGGTCTTGAAGCGGTCGAGCGAAACGGCGAACAGCAGGACAAGCCCCACGACCAGTCCCTGCCAGAAAACGCCAACCGCGTTGATGATCATGGCGTTCTCGATCAGCGCTATGAAAAGCACGCCGAGAATGCCGCCCAGAACGGTGCCCTCGCCGCCCTTGAGGCTGGCGCCGCCAAGGACCGTTGCGGTGATGACCTTGAGTTCGATGCCGACGCCGGCATTGACAACAGCGCTGTTGAGCCGCGCCGCCCCGAGCACACCGGCGATGCCTGCCAGCGCACCCATTGTGATGAAGCCGATGAGGATCAGCCTGTCGACGCGGATGCCGGACAGTTGGGCCGCGCGCGGGTTGCCGCCGACGAAATAGAACTGGCGGAAGAAGCGGGTGCGCGCGACCAGCCAGCCGCCGACCAGCACGAGGATCAGCATCGCCCAGAACGGCGACTGGATGCGCAGGATCGGATCGGCGGCGCGGCCATATTCGGCGAAGCTGTCGGAGATCGGCGTGACGCCCGTTCCGGCCGTCACATAGGTCAGGCTGCGATAGATGGTGAGCGTGCCGAGCGTCGCGATCAGCGCGTTGATGCCGATGCGCGTGACGATCAGCCCGTTGATCAAGCCGGCAACCGCACCAACCAGAACGCCGACGAGAAGAGCTGCCTCTGCCGGCCAGCCCCACCAGCCGGCAACTACACCTGCCCAGACCCCGGAAAGCGCGAGCGTCGATCCGACGGACAGGTCGAATGTGCCGGCGATCATCAGCAGCATCATGCCGCAGACGAGAATGCCGACGGGTGCCAGATTGAGCAGCACGGCGCGCATGTTGGGCCCGGTAGGAAAGTTGTGCGGATAGACGATGGTCATCGCCAGCGCGAGCAGCACGACGAGCACGAACAATGTCAGCTCACGCGAGTTGGCCAGGCGGCGCACAATGCGCAGCGGCAGGGCCTCGCGCTGTTCGACCGGGGCCTGCGCTTCGTTCTCGGATATCTGTGCCACGCTCATGCTCCAACCGCTTCCTCGCGTACGTTCGCGACCGACGACGTGAACCGGGTCGCCAGCCGCAACACCTGCTCTTCGGTCGCCCCCTCGCCCGGCAGTTCCCCGACCGTGCGGCCCTCGGCCATCACGACGATCCGGTCCGCAAGCGCCAGCACCTCGGGCAGCTCGGACGAGACGACGAGCAGCGCCACGCCCTTCTCCGCCAGTCCGCGCAGCAGGCGATAAATTTCGGAACGAGCGCCGACATCGACGCCGCGCGTCGGCTCGTCGACGATGAGCAGGCGCGGCTCCATGGCCAGCCATTTCGCGAGCAGGACCTTCTGCTGGTTGCCCCCCGAAAGCTCGCCGACGATCTTGCGCACGCTGGGGGTGGCGATGCGCAGCTCTTTGACGAAATCGCCTGCGAGCCGTTCGGCCTTGCTGTTGGAGAAGTTGGCGCCGGACGAGACCTTCGAAAGCACAGTGGCGGCGATGTTGTTGACGAGGTCCATCCCGAGGAAGAGACCCGACGTCTTGCGATCCTCCGGAACCATGCCGATGCCGGCGTGCTTGGCGTCCCACGGGCCCTGAGGGTCGACCGGTGCGCCTCCGATCCGGATGTCGCCGGCCGTGCGGCGCCTGGCGCCAAAAATGGCCTCGCAGAATTCGCTCCGCCCGGAACCGATCAACCCGGCAAGACAGACAACCTCACCGGCGCGCACGGTGATCGAAGCCGAGCGCACAAGCGGCGGCGCGGAGACCCCGTCGGCTTCAAAAACGATCGGTCCCGCTTGCCGCGCCGAAGCCGCGCGGGTGAGATGAACCTCGCGCCCGACCATCAGCCGTATCAACTCGTCCGTCGTCGTCTCGGCGACCTTGCGCGTACCGGCGAGCCGCCCGTCCTTGAGCACCGTGACGGAATCGCAGAGCGCGAAGATCTCGGCTAGGCGGTGGGAGACATAGATGACCGAAACGCCGTCCCTGGCCAGCCGGCGCACGATCTCGAAGAGCTTTTCGGTTTCGGTCAGCGTCAGCGCCGCCGTCGGCTCGTCGAGGATCAGCAGCCTCAGTTCGCGCGACAATGCCTTGGCGATCTCGACGATCTGCGCCTGGGCTGGCGACAGGAATGCCACTTTCATTGCCGGATCGATGGCGACGCCGAGCTGGGCGATGAGAGCGTGCGCTCTTTCGCGCATCAGCCGGATATCGACCTGGCCGAACCATTTTGTCGGCTGACGGCCGGCAAAGATGTTTTCCGCGACCGACAGCTGCGGCACCAGCGAGCCTTCCTGATGGACGATGCCGATGCCCAGCTCGCCCGCGGCCTTCTCGTCGAGGTCGCCGAGTACGGCGTCGTCGAGCCGCACCTCGCCGCTGGTGCGGCTGTAGACGCCGGCAACGATTTTTCCCAGCGTGGACTTGCCGGCACCGTTCTCGCCAAGCAGTGCCCGGATTTCACCGGGCTCGACCGATATCGACACGTCGTCGAGTGCCCGAACGCCGGGGAACGTCTTGCAAAGCTGCGAGATGTGGAGGCGCGGCGCCATGTCGACCTCAAGCGCTGACAAGTGCGGCCGGCATGGCTATGCCTTGGCCTGAAGGTAGTGAGCTTGCTTGGCCTGGATCATCCAGACCATGGTTTCATTCACCGGCGTGGCCACGCCGGTGCGCTTGCCGGCGTCGACGATGGCGCCGTTGATGACCTCGATCTCCGTCTGGCGCCGCGCCTCGACGTCCTGGAGCATGGAGGCCTTGCCGCCCACGGCCTTCTCCAGCAACCCCGTTATGGCGGCCCAGCGCTCGTCATAATCGAGCGAAATGCCCTGCGCTTTGGCAACCGCCACGACTTCCTTCAGGATTGCCGCCATCAGCGACTTGGCGCCGTCGAAGGCGACCAGTTCGTGCGACATGAGATGCAATAGGCCGGCGACCGGCAGCGTGCAGGCGTTCAGCGCCAGCTTCTTCCATACCTCATCCAGGATGCGCTCGGACCTGGTGGTTTCGATCTGCGCGGCACGGAAGGTCTCGACCACCTTGTCCAGGCGAGGTGTCGCCTTGCCGCTCAGTTCGCCGATATAGGTCATCCCGACGCCGGGATGCTTCACCCTGCCGGGGCCGAGCAACGTGCCGCCGTGGTAAGTCAGACCGACCAGAACCTTGTCTTCGCCCACAATGCCGGCGATGCGCGGCGCGTTACCCCAGCCGTTCTGCAGGCTGAGCACCGCCGTTTCCCCCGCGATCATCGGGGCCGCCGCGCGGACCGCAGCATCGGTGTGATAGCATTTGACGAAGTTGATGATCAGGTCGACCGGTCCGACCTTCGACGGCTCCGTTGTTGCCGGAACGCGGATAACCGGCCGGGAGCCGTCCTTCTCCTCGATCGTGAGGCCGTTGTCGTTGATCGCTTGCACCGCCGGCTTCGAGACGTCGATCAGCGTCACGTCATTGCCTGCTCTTGCAAGATAGCCGCCGAAAATGCCGCCCATGGCACCGCCGCCGCCCAGAATGGCGATCCGCATGTCTTTCGCTCCCTGTCCCACGACGGGTTGTTTTCGGCAAAGTCGGGGCGCCGTTTCCGGGATCTTGTGGAAACGCGCTTTCGGCGAGCGAAGCCGCTAGCCGATCCGGCCTTGTCTGGTTATGTTCCGGTCATCCTTGCAAGCAGTTGCATGGTTGTCAAGTATGATGGTATGAAAGGTCTATGGTCGATCCTCTCGTTATAGAACGCAAGAAGCTCTTCGAGCACGTGGCCTCGCATCTCGAGGCGCAGATCCTGTCGGGCAAGCTGAAGCCCGGAGACCAGCTGCCGCCGGAGCGCGACCTGCAGACGCGCTTCGGCGTCGGCCGGCCCGCCATCCGCGAGGCGCTGATCTCGCTGCAGAAGGCCGGGCTGGTCGAACTCACCAACGGCGCGCGGGCCAAGGTGCTGATGCCGACCGCCTCGCACATCTTCACTGGCATGGCGCCGGCCGTGCGCCAGATGCTTTCGACCGAGGAGGGACATCGCTACTTCCAGGGCGCGCGCCTGTTCTTCGAAGTTGGGCTGGCGCGCGAGGCCGCCCGGCACGCGACGGCCACGGACCTCGAGGCGCTGGCGACTGCGCTCGAAGCCAACCGGAAAGCGATCGGCGACCGCGAGCGCTTCACCTCAACCGACATCGCCTTCCACTTCGAACTGGCGAAGATGGCGCGCAATCCAGTCTTCATCGCGCTGCACGACCAGATCTCGGAGTGGCTGAAGGAACAGCGCACGGTGACCCTTGCGGCAAAGGGGCAGGAAAAGACGGCGTTCGAGGCGCACAAGGCGATCTATGACGGCATCGCGGCCCGTGATCCCGATCGCGCCGAGCAGGCCATGCGCACGCATCTCGAGCAGCTTGCCGTCACCTTCTGGCAGCAGCGCACGCACGATTGAAAGCTGTGTGGATCGGCGTCTTAGGTGACCACTTCACCCGCAGGCGCCGGCATGCATCGACCTGAACTGATCTCACGCAGAAATTGCGAGCGCTGAGTACAGCAGATGCAAATCTAGAGCTCGACAACTGCGACGAATTCGCATTGCACCAGGGAAGCGCTGTCCGGTGTCAACGGCCTAATGTGCCTGGCCGGACGCGACTCGGAATCTGGAAACATCCGCAGCCATTCTTCATTGACGGCGACCCTGTCGCTGCTGTCGCGGAGATAGATATCCACCTTGATGATGTCCTCCGCGCTGCCGCCGGCGGCCTCGATGACGGCGCGCATGTTGGCGAACACATTGGCCGACTGAGCCGCCATTCCGGCCGGCAATTCCTGCGTCGTCGGACTGACGCCATGAATCGCCCCCGAGAACACCATGTTGCCGATCCGGCAGGCATTGGGAACTGGATGCCTGTGGCTCAGTCCTTTCACCGAAATACTTTTGCGCATGGTTCTGCTGATCCTTCGCGATCTGTAGCGGGAAACTCGTGAACGGCTGGTCTGAATGCCTAGCGCACGAGTGCGGCTGGAAGGACCTATCGTCTCGCGCGCAAAACCGAGGCTTGCGCGGGTGGCGAGGAAGCGCCGGTGTCGGGACGCGGCGCGGGCGGTTCATAGCCGGACGTCAGCTGAATTCCCCGCGTCTCGGGCAGCATCAGGGTCGCGGCGAATGCGATGCTGTAGCCCAACAGCGCGACAAGGCCGATCGCCTCAGCCAGGCTGATATGTTGCGCCAGTATTCCGATGCTGGATACGGCGGCCGCACCGGCCGCCTTACCGAAATTGTAGGCGAAGCTCTGACCGCTGGCGCGGATGGCGGAGGGGAAAAGCTCGGTGAAGAATGGGCCGAGCGCGGCATAGTTTCCGATGGTGAAGAAGCCGAACGGCGCACCCAGGATAATCAACGACCAGCCGGAGAGCGGCAAGAACATATAGGCGATGGTGATCAGCCAGGAACATACGAGAAAAAGCTGAAACGTCCGCCGCCGCCCGAGACGATCGGCCAGGTATGCGCTGGCCAGAAATCCGAAAAACGAGCCGCCGGTCACCACGAACAGGTAATATCCAGATGCGCTCGGCGACAGTTCGCGCACCGTCTTCATGAAGGTCGGCAGCCAGTTGACGATCGCACCGCCGACTCCGATCACGCCGAATGCCAGCAATGAAGAAAGGATCGTCACGCGCAGGGCGTCAGGCTGAAATATCGCACCCAGCCCGGGCCGAACGCCGCTCTTCTCGACCAGCTCGCGCGTTTTGACGAATATCTCCGGCTCCTCGATCTTGCGGCGCAGATAGAGGACCAGCACGCCGGGGAGCACACCGATCATCAGCAGCACGCGCCATCCGTAATCCTGGGGCAAATGCGCCAGGACCACGCCCGCCAATATGGCGGCGGCGCTCCAGCCGATGCCGAATCCGCTCTGGACGGTGCCTACGGCTTTGCCGCGATGTTCGGCCCGGATGATCTCGCCCATCAGGACCGCACCGGCCGCCCACTCGCCGCCGAAGCCCAGCCCCTGCATGATGCGCAAGACCATAAGCTGCTGGAAGTCCTGGGCGAACCCGGCAAGGAAAGTGAAGGCGCAGAACCAAAGGATCGTGAACTGCATGATGCGGGCCCGACCGAAACGGTCGGCGAGATAACCGCAGAGCCATCCTCCGATCGCCGCGGAGAGCAGCGTCGCGGTGGCCAGATAGCCGGCCTGCGCCGTCGTCATTCCCCAGGCCGCGATGAGGATCGGCAGCACGAAGCTGAAGAGCTGCGCATCCATCGCATCGACGGCCCAGCCGGCGAAACAGCCCCAGAAGGTGTTCCGCTCGCGCGACGTCAACTCCCTGTACCAAGTGAACATCTCTTCCTCCCGTTTTGTCGATGCGACGCCGGCTAGACAACCAGTGGCGTAAGTCCTCCGTCCATGGTCAGCGAAGCGCCCGTCACGTAGGAGGATCTTGCGCTGGCGAGGAAAAGCGCCGCATCGGCCACCTCTTCAGGATTTGCGTAGCGCCGCAGCGGAATTCGCTGCTCGTTCAGCCGCAGCAGTTCTTCCGGCGTCTTGCCCGTCACCCTGGATTCGACTTCAAGCGACAATTGCAGGCGTTCGGTCATGGTGGCGGCCGGATTGATCACGTTCACCCTTACGCCTGCATGCCCCCACGCCGCTGCCAGCCCCGCCGAGGCGAGCATCAGCGCCGCGTTGGCGGCGCCTCCCGGCAAATGCATGGGTGACGCGATCTTGCCGCCGGTGCCGACTATGTTGACGATCGTGCCGGCGCCCCGCGCCACCATCAGCGGCAGGACGTAGTCGGTGACGTTCATGTAGGTGAAGAACTTCGCGTCCATCGCGACACGCCATTTGTCCGGCGTCAGTTCGTCGGGGGCAACTCTCCTGGCGCCACCGGCCGAATTGACCAGGGACGCGATCGGCCCCACCTGCTCCTCGAGCGCGGCGACCATTTCCTTTGCCGCAAGCCCGTCCGACAGATCGGCGGCGAAACTCGTTGCCGACAGCCCCTCGGCGGCCAGCTTTTTCTTGGCGTTGTCGAGGTTCTCCTGGCTGCGTGACACAATCACCACGCGGGCCCCTTCCCTGGCAAAGGCGCGTGCGCAGGCCAGCCCTATTCCCTTGCTGCCCCCGGTTATCAGGACAATTTTCCCGTCGAGCTCGAGGTTCATTTCAGTGATCCTGTTTCTGGCCGCCAGCGGAGTGGACATTGATCGGGGTTCCGCCCGCGAAGGCTACGATCTGGTCGAACGCATTGCCGTACGCGAACTCATAGTTGTCGCGCTCGACATAGCCGAGATGCGGCGTGCACAGGGCGTTTGGAAGCCTGAGCAGGGCGTCGTCCGGATTGGTGAGCGGCTCGCGTTCGAACACGTCGACCGCCGCCTTGCCGGGGCGACCGCTCTTCAGCGCCGCCACCAAAGCGCCCGGCTGGATCAGTTCGGCACGGCTGGTGTTCACAAGCAAAGCGGTCGGCTTCATCAAGGCCAGGTCGTCAGGCCCAATCGCGCCGCTGGTCTCGGCATTCAGCCGCAGATGCAAGCTGAGAACATCCGACAGCCTGAACAGGGACGGCTTGTCTTGTGCCACGCTGAAACCCTCGGCCTTAGCGCGATCCAACGAGCCTTGGCGCCCCCAGATCAGCACCTCCATGCCGAAGGCCTTGCCGATCCGCGCCACCATCGAGCCCAACCGGCCGAAACCATAGATGCCGAGGACGCGGCCGCGCAGGCCGAGGCCTATGGTGGTCTGCCAACGGCCTTGCCGCAGCGACGCGCTCTCGAAAGGAATGTTGCGCATCGCCGCAAGAATAAGCCCCCAGGTGAGTTCGACGGTCGAATAGGACGGACGCGACGTCAGAGCGGACGAAACGACGACACCGTGCCTGTCGCAGGCCGCCAGATCGATGTGGGGAATGTGGCCGTTCTGGCTTATGAGCTTCAGCTTGGGAAGGCGGCTCAGCAAAGCTTCGTCGATCTTGGTGCGCTCGCGCATCAGCACCAGGACGTCCGCCTCCGCCAGGCGATCTGCCAGAATGTCGACATCCTCGACGATATCGGTCCAGATCGTGACGTCGTGGCCGTCCAGCCTGGAGAAGCAGTCCAGCGTGCGGACCACGTCCTGGTAGTCGTTGATGATGGCGACGCGAAGCTTTCTCACGGGGTGACCTATCGCCTCATGCATTGCCCGGCAGATCCGCAACGGAGGTACCGGCGTCGATTGCTTCGCACTTGGCCTCTTCAAGCGCCGACTTCCTCAGCGCCTTTGCCAGAACTTCGGCGGCCCGGGCAATCGGGATGAAGCAGACGCCGGTTTCGTCCGCAACGACGATATCGCCTGGAGCAACGCGCACGCCGGCGACTTGGATTTCGCCGTTGATCTCCACGGTCTCGATGCGCCATTTGCCTGTGACAGGCGTTATCTCGGTGGCCCAAAGCGGATATCCGACCCGCCGCGAATGCCCGAGGTCGCGAACGCCTCCGTCCACGATTGCTCCGGCCTCGCCCTGCCGTTTTCCGGTCTGGGCCGAAATTCCGCCCATGTTCGAAACGCCGGCAACGCCCTCGATCACCACAACGTCGCCCGGCAGCGCCAGGTTGTGGGCCTCGAACTCCGCCATCCGGTTGACTTGGTTTTTCGCCGTTTCGTAGACATGCTCGCGTTGCAGGATGTTGCGCACCGTAAGCGCCGGACCGACGATCGACACCGAAGGCAGGGTCGGCTTCAGAACCGATGCGCCAACCGCGCCGGTGATACCGAGCTCATCCATAATGTCCGAGATGACGCTGGTGGCGTCGCCGATCCGCTTGAAGCCGTCGATCAGATCCTTCGGCGGGCGCGGTACCCGCATCAGTCGAATGCGGTCGCGACTGATCTTGCCGGTGAGCTTCGGCAGCACATCCGCGAGAGCTATATCATTCATGCCTTATCCTCCGATCAGCGGCATCAGGATGGCTTGCCGCCATCAATGCGTCCAATTTAGAATCGACCAATGCATCATTTGCTGGGTGAATAACGTGCGCCTTGATCTGAACCTGATTGCCGTCCTTGAGGCCATCATGCTGGAGAGGAATGTGACACGTGCGGCCTCGAGCCTGGCGATGAGCCAGCCGGCGGTGAGCAATGCGTTGCGTCGAGCCCGCCGCCTCACTAAAGATCAACTTTTCCTCAAGACGGCAACGGGGGTCCAGCCCACCGCTCGCATGGTCGCGATGTGGCCCGACCTTCATCGCTCGCTCACGGCAATTCGCGCTTCTTTCGCGCCCGACGAGTTCGATCCCGCGTCGGATGCGACCAGTTTTCGCATTGCCGTCACCGACAGTCTCGCGATGGAAGGCGTCAGCGAAATTACGCTGAAATTGCAGGCCGCGTCGCCGCGCGCCCGCGTTTCCTTCGCGGTGCATACCCATGAAGGCTCGCTGGAAGGAATCGATCGCGGCACCCTTGACTGCGCCGTGGGCATGTTTGCCTCGCTGCCAAGAGAAATGCATGTACGGAGCCTGCGGACGGATCGCTATGTCTGCGTCATGCGCGGCGGACATGACCTGGCCGATTGCCTGACGCTCGATCGATTCACCGCCGCGGCACACGTCTTGGCGACCCCGTCCGGTCTGGAACGCGGCTTGGTGGATGGCTGGCTCAGCCTGACGGGACGGACAAGGACGATCGCCGTTGTGGTCAATCACTTTGCCGACGCACTGAAGATTGCCTCGCGTAGCGACCTCCTCACCTGCGTGCCGCTCGGCTTCTTCAATGGACCGTGGCGAACGATTGCGGATGGACGTGACCTGGTGGTGTGCGAGTTGCCGTTCGAAACCGAGAAGCTGCTCTACAAGCTGATCTGGCACGAACGACTGCAGCAGCACCCCGCCCACCAATGGTTTCGCGCGCTCGTGACGGACGCCTGCGGTTCGTCCTTCGATGGCCAGCTGGTTGGAGAAGCGCCGCTCGTGGGAACGACATGATCTTACGGCGGAAGCGACATCCAGGATGTCACTGGCGCAGATGGATCCGGCTTCCTCGCGGCACCAGTTCTAACCGTTCAGGGGCACATATGAGTAGACGTTCGCGGCGTCGCGCCGGACACGGCCAAGCCCAGGAAACGATATGTGGGCGCCGCCAACGATATAGCCGCTGTCAGCCGCATCGGCGAAGGCGCGCTCGTGCACGCGCTCGGCTTCCGATGCGTCGGCGTCATACTGGATCGTGACGGACGGGTCCTTGAATTGTACCGCGGCGACATGCACGACGTCGCCCCACAGGACGATCTTCTCGCCCTTGCTCTCGACCACATACATTGTATGTCCGGGTGTGTGGCCATAGGCGGTTTGTGCGCGCACGCCAGGCACAAGATCGGTGTTGCCATCGAATACGGCGAGCTTGCCGGCTTGCAGATATGGCCCGATCGATGCCATGGCGGCCTGAAAAAACCGCTTCGCTTCAGCGGGAGCCGCGTGCATGCTTGCCTCGCTCAGCCAGTAGTCGGTGTCGCGCTTTTCGACACGCACGACGGCGTTGGGGAAGGCTCTCTGGCCGTCGACCATGAGACCGCCGACGTGGTCGGTGTGCAGGTGCGTGAGGTAGATCTCATCGATCTGCTCCGGCCGATAGCCTGATGCGCTGAGATTGCTTAGCAGGTGGCCGGTGCCTGGGCCTAACAGGGACCCGGCACCAGCGTCGATCAGCACCAGCCTGGCTCCGGTATTGACGAGAAAGGAATTGTGCGACGTCTCGACGACATCGGTGAGATAGTTGCGTTTGAGTGCTTCCTCGATCCGCGCCGGGTCGCCCTGCAGCAACTTCGTCGCGGGGAGCATATTGCTGCCATCGGACAGCGCCGTTACCTCAAAATCGCCGAGCGTCAAACGATGGAACCGGGGCGCCTGGCTTTTGGCCATGGGCGCGCCAGCGAACAACGGCGTCGCCAGGCCGCAGGCCAGACAAAAGCAGCCGGCGGCCAAAAATGCGCGGCGGCTCGGATTGACGATGTCGCCGCTGGTCAGCCGGGGCTCCGCACCTCCGGTGCCGTCGAACAGGTAATCGAGAATCTTGCAAGGGGCGGTCATCCCAGAGCTCCATGTGCTTTTCGTCGAGGCCGCGACCGGCGTCCGTACGCTCGTTCTCGTCGCGGAGAACGTTTGCGCCGAGGCCGGTTTGCGCGCATAGCGTTCCCGAGACGGGTTACGCCGTCCAATTCAGAGTTCGCCGTCAGCATCATCACCCAGTTGAATAACGACTGATGATCATCATCCACCTAAAGCTCGCGATCGGTCCGTTCCTTCAGCCTCGCGGCTCGGAGCGGTCGCGCTGTTCCGGCATTTGAAATCACATCTCCACGGGCTGGGCGTCGGCCTGATCCTTGTTGAACCGCGGCAGCAGCCCGGTGCACAGGACCAGCATGACGACAATGACGAACTGACATGCGATGACTGTGCCGAAGGCGTGCGAAATGCTCGCCGGCTCCAGTGCCAGGTAGAGCGTGCCCAAGGTTGCGACCCCGAGCGCCAGGCCCGACTGCTGTAGGGTGATGAGGACGCCGCTGCCGACGCCCGCCAGATGCTTGGGGACATCGGCGAGCACGGCCCGGAACAAGCCCGAAAACAACATCGATTGTCCGGCCCCGATCACGACCAGCGGCACGGCAAATTCGAGGAGGCTCACCCTTGGCCAACTGGACACGGTGATTGCGATCAACGTGACCAGTCCAAGCGCCTGCAGGAGACCGCCGGCCGCGAGCGCCCCACGACCGAAGCGGCCGATGATGCGCGGGCTGACCACTGAACCGATGAAGAACATCGCCGCCATCGGCAGGATTGCGAGGCCGCTTTCGAGCGGGTTGGCGCCGAGCCCGTTCTGGACGGTGAGCGCGAAGACGAACATGAAGGCGCCGAAGCCGACGCTGAACAGCGTGATCATGGCCAGGCCGCGCGACATCGAGGGCAGCTTGAGCAGCGACGGCGGCAGCAATGGCATCTCGCCGCGCGCTTCGGCGGCCCTTTCGACGGTGACCGTCGCGACGGCAAGCAAGACGGCTGCAGCCAGCATTGTCCACGTCCATGCCGGCCAGCCGAGCGAGTGACCTTCGGTCAGCGGCACCAGCAGAGCCGTCAGCGTGGCGGCGAAAAGTACAGTGCCGGCGACGTCGATGCCCGAGGGGTGCGGCGAGCGGTTGGCTGGCACGACCGCCCGCGAGGCGAAGAACACGATGACGCCGAGCGGAATGTTGATCAGGAAGATCGGCCGCCAGGAGGTGCCGAACAGATTGGCGCTGACCAGCAGTCCGCCGGCGAGTTGGCCGACAACCGCGGCGATGCCCGAGGTCGCGCCGTAAAGCGCGATGGCCCGGGTCTTGCGTTCGCCTTCCAGGGTGGCCTGGAAGGTCGCAAGCACCTGCGGCACGAGCATCGCCGCCATTGCGCCCTGGACCAGGCGGGCGGCGATAAGGAGATCGATGGTGGGTGCCAGACCGCAGGCGAGAGAGGCGAGGATAAACCCGGAGAGCCCGACCAAGAACAGGCTATGGCGTCCAAAACGATCGCCCAGCCTGCCGCCGAGAACGAGCATGGCGGCGTAAGCCACACCATAGACTGAAACCACCAGCTCAAGTGCGGCCGGCGTCGCCTGCAGCGAGGTGGCGATGGTCGGCAGCGCCACGTTGACGATGAAAAAGTCGGCGATCGGCAGGAAGGCGCCGGCGAGCAGAACGTACACGCCAATCCCGTGCAGCCCGCCGGCGCGGGCCATGGAACGAGGTGTGTGCCAAGCGTGCCCGGCGGCGGTTGTCGAGTTGGTCATCCGAACCTCCAGATGTGTATGAAAACATAGTTATATGATTATAATGATTATGTTCATATACATAGACGTTGGAAGTCTGTAAACTGCGCCCTATGGAAACCGACCAGGAATCGTCCGCTCGCAAAGCTCCCCCGGCTGTTCGCTGGGCGGACCTGGCCGACTTGATTCTCATCATTGCCCGTGAGATTCAATTTCGCGGTTACCGGGACGAAAAAGCGCTGTCGCTGTCGCAATCGGAGGGCATGGTGATGCGCCACCTCGTTGCGCACGCTTCCGCAACGCCCAGCCAGATCGCGACGGCGACCGGGCTGCAGCGCACCAATGTTTCCACCGTGCTGCGCGACCTGGAAGGCAAGGGGCTGATCGAGCGCCATGTCGACCCGCAAGATCGCCGGGGCGTTAGCGTCCACCGCACCCGGCGGGGAGCCCACAATTACGCCCTGGTGCGCAAGGAGTGGGCAACTGCCGTATCCGAGGCCGCCGGCGACGACACACGCAATCTCAATGCCGCGCTTGAGCTTCTCAGATCCATCGAAGCCGGCCTGACCGCAACGCGACCGATAGACAGCGACGGTCCGGGGCGAGGTTCCGCCCGCCGCCGGAACCTCTAGTCGCGGTCAAACGTGGGGTTCGCCTGTTCAGAACCGGGCCGAGCTGAAGGCGGACAGCAATGTGCTGTCCTTTCCGTGAATCACGTCGGCGACTAGTCGGGCAGTAATTGGTGCGAGGGTGAGTCCGAGGTGACCGTGGCCGAAGGCGTAGATCACGTCCGGCGATTTCCTCGAGGGCCCGATCACAGCGCGCGAGTCCGGCAGGGACGGCCGGAAGCCTAGCCATTGCGACGATGGCTGGCTGAGATCGGGGAAGAACTGCCGCACGCCGCGATCGAGCAGCGCCAGCCGGCGCGGATTGGCCGGTGCTTCGAGCCCACCCAGCTCGACGGTGCCGGCAACTCTCAGCCTGCCGTCCATCGGCGTCATGTAGAAACCGAGATCGACCGGGCAGACCGGCCGGTTGAGCAAAGGTGTCGTGGTCGGAAACTCGAGATGATAGCCGCGCTCGGTCTCCAACGGGATCCGGTCACCGGCCTGGGCAGCGAGCGGCCGTGACCGCGCGCCCGCCGCAATCACTACTTTTTGCGCCGTGACGGCGAGGCCCGGGCCGCTCAGCCGCACGCCGCCTGCCCCCGTTGCGAGGCCGGTGACGCTCGCGCGCATGAGTTGAGCACCCCTGGCGGTAGCGGCTGCCGCCAGCCGCGCCATCACCGCCTTGGGATCGCTGACATTGATCGAATCCGGGAAATAGAGGCCGTGGGTCCCAAACGCCGCCAGCCGCGGCTCCAGCGCGCCCACCTGATCGGCGGTCAGAACCTGCTGATGAACGCCGAGCTCGGCGCGCAAAGCCCGTCCACTCTCGGAGGCGGCAAAATCGCTGTCGCGGCGATAGACATAGAGGCAGCCATTGCGACGCATAAGATCCTGAAGTCCGGCCTCCTGCACCATTTCGCCCCAGGCCGGCAGCGCTTCGGCGAGCAAGCCGGCAAGCGCCAGTGCATTGGCGCGGGTTGCCGCCGGCAGCGACTGGCGGACAAAGCGGATGAGCCATGGCGCGAGCTGGAAAAGCGCTGCCCAGCGCAGCGAGAACGGGCTTTCGGGATCGAGCAGCAGCTTCGGCAACGCGTGCAGCAGGCCGGGATTGCCGACCGGCATGCAGGCATATTCGGCAATCGTGCCGGCATTCCCGAACGAAGCGCCCGAGCCGGGCTCGTGCGGGTCGATGAGCAGGACCTCGCGACCCTCGCCGGCAAGGCGCAAAGCGGTCGCCAGCCCGACGACGCCGGCGCCGATGATGGCGATCTCGACTGATTTCGGCGAGGAGGCCATGGTCTCAGACAAAGCCAGGCAGTTGCAGATGGCCGGCGGCGAGCAGCTCGGCCATGGTGGTGAGCGCCGAGCGCAGATCCTCTTGCGATCGCGCCGCGCCGACATTGATGCGCACGCCGTGCTGGACCGGCTCGCGGCCGACGGCGAAGGCATCACCTGGCAGGACGGCGACGCCGCGCTCCAGGCAGGTGCGGGCAAAGCCCGCGCCGCGCCACGGCTCGGGCAGGCGCAGCCAGGCATGGGTCGAGGTCGGCTGGCTCTGGATGTCGAAGCGGCCGAGGATGTCGCTCAGGATAGCCTGACGCTGGCGCAGTTCCTGTTTCTGGATGTCGATGATGCGGGCGGCGGCGCCCTCCTCGAGCAGCCTGGCTCCGATCAGTGCGGTCAGCGGGCTGATGCTCCAGCAGTTGATGCGCAGCGCCGCGGCGACCTGGCCGGCGATCGGGCGCGGGGCGATGACGAAGCCGAGGCGCAGGCCGGGCGCGACGCATTTTGACAGCGCGCCGAGATGGATCGTCAGCTCCGGCTCGAGGCTGGCGAAGGACGGCGGCGGATCGTCGGCCAGCGGCCGGTAGACGTCGTCCTCGATGATCAGCACGTTGTGGCGCCGGGCGACCGAGGCGAGTTCGCGCCGACGCTCCTGGCTCAACGTGATTGTCGTCGGATTGTGCAGCGTCGGCACGAGGAATACCGCGCGCGGGCGAAGCTGCGCGCAAGCCGCCTCGAAGGCGTCCGGCCGCATCCCACCGCGATCCATGGCAACGCCCCTGAGATCAAGCCCGTGCACGCGGCAGAGGGCATTGATGCCCTGGTAGGTCACCTCGTCGGCCAGCACCACCTCGCCCTGCCGGGTGACGGCGCCAAGAACGCAGTCCAGGCCATGCTGGGCGCCGGCGGCGAGCACGACGCGGCCCGGGTCCCCTTCACCGGCGACGGTTTTGAACCAATCGGCGACCGCGACACGACCCCAAAGCGGTCCCTCCGGCGGATGATAATCCTGCAACGAAGCGTAGTGGCGATCCTTGGAAAGACGCGGCATCAGCGTCGCAACGGCGTCGAGATAGGCTGACGTAGGCGGCCGGTTGACCGAGAGGTCGATGACGCCGCTCTGGTCGCTCGGCGCTGACACGAAGCCCGGCCGCTCGACGATGTCGCGGGCGGCAACCGTGGTGCCGCGTCCGGGACGCGCCTCAAGAAGGCCTTGCTCCTGCAGGGTGGACAACGCCCGCGTCACGGTCGTGACATTGATGCCCAGGGCGCGCGCGATCTCGCGCTGCGGCGGCAGCCGGTCGCCGACGGCAAGCGTGCCGGCTGCGATGCGTTCGGCGATCGCGTCGGCAAGGCGGCGATAGACAGGGCTTTCGTCCTCGGTGAGGCGAAGATTTTCGAGCATGCGGATTTCGAACTGCGGCTGGTACTGAGTTGTCGGGCATTTAGCATAAGACAACGATCCCGACAATAGAAGTTGTCCTACACTCAACTTCGGAAAATTATCACACAATGCCGCATTTTACGGCTTGACGGGCAAACTTGTCCGCATCTATGGTCGGTTCCAGCCTAATTGTGTGATCATACAAGTCGGACGGCGCGCGTAGTTCGCGGCCGGTACCGGGAGGACGAGGCATGGATCGCAAGCCATTTGATAAATCGCCCGCTGGCAGCCGGGGTTGAGGGCGATGAGCGCCAGCCAAGCCGCTGCGCCGGCCCACGGAGCTGCCACTGCGCGTCCCGTGCTGGCGAGCGCCGGGCCAGGCTTCGTCGAATTCGCCGAGGTCGAGAAATCCTATGACGGGCGGACCTTCGCGGTGACGCGGATGAACCTCAGCGTTGCGCGCGGCGAGTTCTTGACGCTGCTCGGGCCCTCCGGTTCCGGCAAGACGACGACGCTCAATATGCTCGCCGGCTTCGAGCGGCCGACGCATGGCACGATCACGCTGGAGGGCCAGCCGGTCGACCGATTGCCGCCCTATCAGCGCAACATCGGCATGGTGTTCCAGAACTATGCGCTGTTCCCGCATATGACAGTCGAGGAGAATGTCGGCTTTCCGCTGTCCGTCCGCCAGGTGAGCAAGGCGGACATCGCGGCCCGCGTCGGCCGCGTGCTCGACATGGTGCGGCTGAAGCAATTCGGCGACCGCCGCCCGGCGCAGCTTTCCGGCGGCCAGCAGCAGCGCGTGGCGCTTGCCCGGGCGCTGGTGTTCCAGCCGAGCCTGGTGCTGATGGACGAGCCGCTGGGCGCCCTCGACAAGAAGTTGCGCGAGCACATGCAGCTCGAGATCAAGCAGATCCATACCATGCTCGGCGTCACCATCGTCTATGTTACGCACGACCAGAGCGAGGCGCTGACGATGTCCGACCGCGTCGCGGTCTTCAATCAGGGCGGCATCGCCCAGCTCGGCTCGCCTGACGATCTCTACAACACCCCGCAAAGCTCATTTGTGGCGAGCTTCATTGGCGAGAACAACACGCTGGAAGGCGTGGTCGACCGCGTTTGGGGGGAGCAATGCCGCGTCCAGTTGAACGGCGGCGGCGAGATCGCCGCGCTGGCGGTCGGCGTGACGCAAGGCAGTCCCTGCCACGTCGCCATCAGGCCCGAGCGGCTCAGCCTGTCGGCCGCCGCCGATGGCGGCAACGCACTGGCGGCAACTGTCGATGGGCGCATCTATCTCGGCGACCACCTGCGGCTTCTGGCCAGGCTCGCCAACGACCAGGTGCTGACCGTCAAGCTCGGCCCCGAAGCAACGATGGCGAATGGTGAGACCGTGACGGTCTCCTGCGCGCCCAACGATTGCCGCGCCTTTCCGGCCGATGCCGGAACGGGTGGTACCATTCCAAAACAGGGGAAAACGACATGAAACATCTGAGAACACGTCTGATCGCCCTCGCGGCCGCCACGGCGTGCATGACCATCGCCGGCGCCGCCTTCGCCGAGGAGCTCTCGATTATGGCGAGCGGCGGCGCCTGGCAGGACGCTCAGCGCAAGGCCTGGTTTGAGCCCTTCGCCAAGGAAACCGGCGCCAAGATCCTCGAGCAGGAATATCTCGGCGATCTCGGCAAGGTCAAAGCCATGGTCGAGACGGGCAACGTGCCGATCGACCTGGTGACAGTGGAAACGGCGACCGTGCTGCAGGGTTGCGACGCAGGCATCCTCGAACGGCTCGACTATGCCAAGATCGGGCCGCGCGACAAGTTCATCGAGGGCTCGGCGCTGGATTGCGGTGTCGGTCTCGACGCTTACGGCGACATCCTCGCCTATGATCCGACCGTGCTCAAGGAAGCGCCGACCTCGGTTCTCGACCTCTTTGACACGAAGAAATTCCCGGGCAAGCGCGCCATGCGCAAGTTCCCGGCGCAGAACCTCGAATGGGCGCTGATGGCCGACGGCGTGGCGCCGGCGGACGTCTACAAGGTGCTGGCAACGCCGGAAGGCGTCGACCGGGCCTTCAAGAAGCTCGACACGATCAAGAAGGACATCGTCTGGTGGGATGCCGGCGCGCAGCCGGCGCAGCTTCTCGCCTCCAAGGAAGTGGTGATGACCACCGCCTGGAACGGCCGCATCCAGAACGCCATCGACACCGACAAGAAGCCATTCAAGATCGTCTGGAACAACCAGATCCTCGAATATGACATGATCGCCATTCCGAAGGGCGCGCGCAATCCGGAGTTGGCCTACAAATACCTCGCCTATATCAGCCAGCCCGAGAACAACGCCAAGCTCGCCAGCTACATCACCTACGGGCCGGTGCGCACCGACGCGGCGTCCTTCGTAGCGGCTGACGCCTTGCCCAAACTGCCCAACGCTCCCGACCATCTAGCAGGCGCCTATCTGGTCGCCGACACCGAGTTCTGGGGCGACTATGGCGAGGACCTCGTCAAGCGCTTCAACGCCTGGCTGGCCCAGTAGGAAGGCGAGATGTCGGCGCTCCAGCCCAGCGAACTCGACCGGCCGACGCTGGCCCGCGACCGGTCAGCCGCCGACGCGGATCTCAAATCAGTGTCGGCGGCGCTCCGGCGCGCCGAATTCGGCGATCGGATGCGTTCGCTGCTGCTGGCGGCGCCGCTGCTCGTGCTGCTGGCGCTGAGCTTCGGCATCCCGATCGTGCTGCTGCTGTCACGCGCCGTCTATGATCCCACCATCGCGGATGCCTTGCCCAAGACGACCGTGGCCCTGGCCGGCTGGAGCGGCCAGGGCCTTCCGGGCGACGATGCGTTCGCGGCGCTCGCGGCGGACCTCAAGGACAACCAGGCCAAGGGCACGGCCTATGAACTTGCCAAGAGCCTGAACGCCCGCTTGCCCGGCGCGCGCAGCCAGGTGCTGAAGACGGTGCGCAAGCTCGAAAGCGCCGACGGCCAAGCCGCGCTCGAGGCCATGAAATCGGTGCCGTTCTGGTCGGCGCCGTCGACATGGCCGACGATCCGGAGCGGCACAAACAGCCTCACTTCGTTCTATCTGCTCAGCGCGCTCGACCTGCGCTGGAACGCCGCTGGCGGCATCGAACGGGTGCCGCCGGAGCAGGCGATCTTCATCCAGGTGTTCCTGCGCACCTTCTTCGTCGCGGCGTCAGTGACGCTGGCAACGCTGATCCTCGGCTTTCCGCTCGCCTATCTCATCGCCAACGTGCCGAAGGGATTGGCGGCCATCCTGATCGTCGCCGTGCTTCTGCCTTTCTGGACCTCGATCCTGGTGCGCACCGCAGCCTGGACGGTGCTGTTGCAGAAATTCGGGCTCGTCAATGATTTCCTGCTTTTTATCGGCGTCACCAGCGACCGGCTCGACCTGATGTACAGCCGCATCGGCCTGATCATCGCCATGACCCATATCCAGCTGCCGTTCACGTTGCTGCCGATCTACAGCGTCATGCGCACCATCCCGCCGTCGCAGATGAAGGCCGCCTATTCGCTGGGCGCCAGGCCGTTCACCGCCTTCCGCCGCATCTACATTCCGCAGGTGTTCCCGGGCGTGATGGCCGGATGGATGCTCACCTTCATCCTGTGCCTCGGCTATTACATAACTCCGGCGCTGATCGGCGGGGCGAGCGATCAGCTGATCAGCAATTTCATAGCCAACTACGTCAATGTCGAACTGAACTGGGAGATGGCGGCGGCGCTGTCCTTCATCCTTCTCGTCTTCACGCTGGCGCTGTTCGGCATCTTTGCCCGTATCCTCGGCCTCGACCGCCTTAAGCTGGTGTAACCATGCTTTTGTCCCCCTACCCCACGACCGGCGAACGCATCCGCATCGTCCTGCTCTGGCTGTGGTGCGGGCTTGTAATCCTTTTCCTGCTGGTGCCGATCCTGATCCCGGTGCCGCTTTCCTTCAACAGCGGCTCCTTCTTCATCTTCCCGCTCGAAGGCCTTTCGACGCGCTGGTACGAGGTGGTGCTTGGCACGCAGCGCTGGCAGGCGGCAATCGGCAACAGCCTGATCGTCGCCTTGGGCACGACAGTGATCGCGACGACGCTCGGCACCCTGACGGCGATTGCGCTGTCCGACGAGAAGTTCCCCGGCCGGCGCATTATCATGCCGCTGCTGCTGTCGCCGCTGATCGTGCCGGTTGTGATCACTGCCGTCGGCTCATACCTGTTTTACGCGCGCGTCGGTCTGGCCAGCACCTATGCCGGCATCATCCTGGCGCACACCGCTCTGGCCAGCCCCTTCGTGGTGGTGACGGTGGGCGCCAGCCTCACCGGTTTCGACCGCAATCTGATGCGGGCCGCGGCGATCTCCGGCGCAAAACCCCTGACATCGTTCTTCCGCGTCATGCTGCCGCTGATCCTGCCCGGGGTGCTTTCGGGTGCGGCCTTCGCCTTCGTCACTTCTTTCGACGAAGTTGTCGTCGTGCAGTTCCTGGCCAGCGCCAGCCAGCGCACTATGCCGCTCGAAATGTTCATCGGCTTGCGAGAAAAATTGAGCCCGGCGATCACCGCCGCAGCGACGCTGATGATGGCGCTGTCAATCGTGCTTCTGGTGATCGCCAATCTCCTGGCGCGGCGCGGTCGAACGGCCCGCATTGCATGAAGCGTGGTTACTGTCGCAGCGCAATGAGGGTGAACGGATGCGACTGGACCAATAGCGATCTTCAACAGAGCTGACGCTATTGGCCAACGCTACTGCTGATGCTCAGCGCATGGCAGACATGATCTGCCGTGGCTTCATCGAGCCGTCATGCTCATGCTTCACGTTAGGACAACCGAACACGTTGATCCGATCGTCCCCCAGAAGGCCTCCTGGCCCGGTTCCCGCCAGGCTTTATTTTTCGCTTGCATCCAGCTTCGGTCGTATGGAGCTGATTGCGCTTACGATGGCATCGGCGGCGTGGCAGTCCAAGGCAATATCCAGGATGCCTTCCGTCGTGCGGATCGAAAGGATGCCAAGATTGCCCCCCTCATCGGCAACCGTGTGGACATGGATTTCGGCTGGCACAAAAGGCGATGCCTTTTCCATTGCGCATCCCCCCTTTTCCTGGGGCAACAATCGCGCAGTCCGGCTAAGGATTCAAGCGCGCTTGGGTTGAGCTGGCCTAGCCGCAGACACGGCGAGGCGCCCGCCGCGACCTTGTCGCACTGGTAAGGGATGCTTTGGACTTGGGAAGTGGGAGATCTTCGGGCTGCGAATGCTTAAGAGCGGGCATTCAGGCTGGCGTGGGCATCGTCGTGGTGACCCATTTGGGAACGCTGCCGATTTCTATCTCGACGGCAGGAATTCTGCTGAGCTGCAGCTTTTGAAACTTAGCAACATGCTCAGGTAATACCCCCAACCTATGCAATCCAGGAGCGCCTCACGAAGGTCGAAATCGGGTCTCAGTGGTCGTGCGCACCATGCTCCTGCAGCGAAAGCCCAAAAGTCCGCACCAGGTCGCTGACCTGCTCCGGTGACAGATAGCGGGGGTTGAGGCCGCGCAGAAGCAGATAGAGCTTTGCCGTTTCCTCCAGCTCTTCGGTAGCGAATACCGCCGCCTCAAGCGTCTCGCCCGCGACGACGGGACCATGGTTGGCGAGCAGCACCGAAGAGTAGCGTCCGGCGAGCCCTTTTATTGCATCGGCTACCGCAGGGTCTCCGGGACGGAAATATGGCACCAAAGCCGTCTGTCCGGCGCGCATGAGATAGTATGGCGTCATTGGCGGCAGCACCGACTTGGGATCGATCTCGGGAAGCATGGTGACGGCCACCGCATGGGTGGAGTGCAGGTGCACAATCGCACGCGCTGCTGCCCGCGTCTCGTAAAGGGCGGTGTGCAGGGGGATTTCCTTGGTCGGCGCATCGCCCGCGACGAGTTGCCCTTGCGCGTCGAGCCTGGCAAGGCGAGCCGGATCGAGAAAGCCCAGCGATGCGTTTGTCGGCGTCACAAGCCAGCCGCCGTCATCGAGCCGCAGACTGATATTGCCCGATGATCCCGGTGTCAGCCCGCGCTCGAATAGGGAACGGCCAAAGCGGCATATGTCTTCGCGAAGTTTTGCCTCGCTCATGTTGTGGCTCCCTCGATCAGTTCGAACCCGAGATCGATCTTCGTCGGCGGCCCGTCGGAGCAGACCAGCCGAGCACCGGTCTCTCCGACCGCGACGCGTGGCGTCCGGATGGTGGAAAGCGGTTGTGGCGCCGCGCGTGCGACGTCCAGGCCGTTATAGCCGAAAATCGCCAACCGGCCGGGGATGGCGATGCCGCGGGCAAGGCAATGGAAATAACCGCCAATCGCCATGTCGTCGTTAGAGAAATAGACGGCATCGAGATCGGGGGCGCGCCCGAGCAGCCGGCCGAGACCGTCGCGCCCGGCCTCGATCGACGAAGATGAGGGAATGATTTCTTCCGCGGCGACTTCAAGGCCCCCCTCTGCGAGCGCCGAGCGAAATCCGGCGAAGCGTTTGGCGGCGCGCAGATCGCGGCTGAGATCGTGGCCCACATAGCCGATGCGCCGATAGCCGCGCGAGACCAGGTGACGCGCGCTCGCGCCTCCCGCCTCGCGGTTGGAATAACCGACGACGATGTCGATGCCATCGCCATCCGAATCGAGCAGTTCGGCGACCCTGATGCGGGCGTGCCTGAGCATTGCCACGGTACGCTCGGTGTGTTCGAGCCCGGCCACCATCATGCCTGCCGGACGCCAGCTAAGCAGCGACTCGATGAGGGTTTCCTCGCGGCCCTGTTCGTAGTCCGTCACCGCGACGACAGGTTGGAACCCGGCGCCCACCAGCACCGTGTTGGCGCCGCGCAGCATGTCCGGAAAGACGATGTTGCTGAGCGACGGTATCACGATCCCGACCAGCTTGGAGCCGGTCGAGGCCAGCGTGCCGGCGATGCGGTTCGGCACATAGCCGAGGCTTCTCGCGGCATTGAGGACGCTCTCGCGTGTCTTGGCCGAAAATGAACCGTGCCCGCGCAACACGCGCGAGGCGGTGCTCTCGCCGACGCCGGCCGCGCGTGCGACATCGGTAAGGGTCGTCGTCCCCGTCGGCGTGCCGTCGGCCAGCTCGTCGGCCACTTTCGATCTCCCCGCTGGAGCGCGACGTCGCACTGGACCGTCCTCGCCTCCGCCCATCCTCTTTTGCCATGTCGCGGCAACCTTTTCAAACAATTGTTGGCAGCGCTGCCATTTTTTCGTTGGCAGCGCTGCCAATCCATGTTACCCGGTTACGCAAGCGCTGCCAAAACCGCTACCGGCGGGGCGCGCTGGAACCCATTCACAGTCAAGGGAGGAACCAATGACCGTGCTTACACCTGCGCTACCGGCGCAAGTCGTAGCCGAAATCGAAACGAGGAGGACCGCCTACAGCAAGGTCTTCTGGCGCATCGTGCCGTTCCTGATGCTGTGCTACGTCGTTGCCTATCTCGACCGCGTCAATATCGGCTTCGCCAAGCTGCAGATGTCGGCCGACCTCGGCTTCAGCGAGACCGTCTACGGCCTCGGCGCCGGCATCTTCTTCATCGGCTATTTCCTGTTTGAGGTGCCAAGCAACGTCATTCTTCACAAGGTCGGCGCGCGCATGTGGATCGCGCGCATCATGATCACCTGGGGTTTGATCTCAGCTGGCTTCATGTTCGTCACGTCCGCGCCGACATTCTACCTGTTGCGCTTTCTGCTGGGCGTCGCCGAAGCCGGGTTCTACCCGGGGATCATCCTTTTCCTCACCTACTGGTATCCCTCGCATCGCCGGGCCAAGATCATCGCGGTGTTCATGTCCGCGATCCCGGTCTCGGGCATATTGGGCAATCCTCTTTCCGGCTGGATCATGGATTCGTTCGATGGCGCCCACGGCCTCGCCGGATGGCAATGGATGTTTCTCATCGAGGCGGTTCCAGCCGTCCTTCTCGGCATCGCTGTCTTGTTCTTCCTCGACAACGGCATTCGTCAGGCCAAGTGGCTGAGCGAAACGGAAAAGCAGGCCCTGGAAGAGGAGATCGCACGCGAGGAGCGTCACAAGGAGAGTGGGCATTCGGTAGCCGGTATCTTCCGCGATCGCCGAGTTTGGCTGATGTGCCTGATCTACTTCACCTTCGTGATGGGCCAGTACGGGCTGACTTTCTGGATGCCGACCCTGGTCAAGGCGACCGGCATCACCGGAAACTTCAATATCGGACTGATCAGCGCGATCCCCTTCATCTGTGCCGTCGTGGTCATGAATCTGTTCGGACGCAGCGCTGACAGGCATCGCGAGCGCCGTTGGCACCTGGTCGTTCCGGCACTGCTCGGCGCCGTCGGTTTCGTCGTAGCGGCCGCCAGCTCGAATCTGACGATCGCCATCGCCTTCCTGTCCGTTGCAGCGGCCGGAGCGATCACCTGTGCGCCGCTGTTCTGGTCGCTGCCGACGTCATTTCTCGCCGGGACAGGTGCCGCGGCAGGCATTGCGCTCATCAATTCGGTCGGCAATCTGGCCGGCTTTGTTAGCCCGTATCTCGTCGGCTACCTGAAGGATTTGACCGGCGCAACGCAGGTCGGCATGTATGCGCTCGCCGCAATCCTGGTGCTCGGCGCGGTCCTGGTGCTGACGACGCCACCCAAGCTGGTCAATCGCTAAACCGGATTGCGTTTCGAATAAGGATCTCCGTGATGACCGTTTATGATCGAAGCAAGGAAAACCCCGCCGGAGCAAGGACGAACCGGGCCGCCCTGATCGGCATCGGTTCCATGGGACTTGGCATGGCCATGTCGCTCAGGCGGGCCGGGTTTGAAGTGGCTGGCTTCGACGTGGACGCCGCGGCCGTCGCCCGGCTCGTCGACGCGGGCGGCCGAGGCGCGGCAAACCCCGCCGAGGCCGCTGAAGGTGCCGACGTCGTCGTGTCGGTGGTCGTCAACGCCGCGCAAACGGAGGCCATCCTGTTCGGTACGAACGGCGTCGCCGAAACCATGGCCGAGGGCGCGGTTTTCGTCTCCTCGGCCACGATCGATCCCGATGCGGTGCGCCGCCTTGCCACGCCGCTCGAAGCGACGGGACGGCTCTATCTCGACGCGCCGATCAGCGGCGGGTCGGTGCGCGCCGCCGAGGGTGCGCTCACCATTCTGGCCTCCGGCAGCCCTGCCGCCTTCGCCAGAGCGCGGCCGGCACTGGATGCAATAGCCACCAACGTCTATGAACTCGGTGACGAGCCGGGCGTTGGTGCAGCCTTCAAGATGATCAACCAGTTGCTTGCTGGCGTGCACATAGCGGCGGCCAGCGAAGCCATCGCATTTGCCGCCCGGCAAGGGCTGGACATCCGCAAGGTCTACGAGGTGATAACTGCCTCCGCAGGCAATTCGTGGATGTTCGAGAACCGGGTGCCGCACGTGCTGGACGGCGACTACACACCGCGCAGCGCGGTCGACATCTTCGTCAAGGACCTCGGCATCATTCAGGATATGGCCCGCAGCGCCAAATTCCCGGTGCCGGTGGCCGCAGCCGCGCTACAGATGTTCCTGGCGACCTCGGCGGCTGGAATGGGCAGGGACGACGACGCATCCGTCGCCCGGCTCTACGCAAAGATCACCGGCACCGAACTGCCTAGCCACCCGCAAACCTAGCCAACCGGCCTGACATCGGCCTGAGGAAGACTGGATCGCCCATGCCCCGCTTTGCCGCCAACCTGACAATGATGTTCAGCGAGTGGCCGTTCCTGGATCGGTTCCAGGCGGCCGCCGATGCCGGCTTCCGTGCGGTCGAATTCCTGTTTCCTTACGAGCACACGCCCGAGGCGATCGGCGAGCGCCTTCGCAGATACGGTTTGACCCAGGCTCTGTTCAATTTGCCGCCTGGCGATTGGGCGGCCGGCGAGCGAGGACTGGCCGCCTTGCCCGATCGGTTCGCCGAACTTCAGGCCGCCGTGGCATTTGCCCTTCCCTACGCGGAGGCCACGGGCGTGAAGCGCCTGCATTTGATGTCGGGGCTCGCCGCTCGCGGGGACAGGGCGGCCATGGATGCCTATCGCAAAGCGATCCTCTGGACCGCCGGCAAGCTTGCCGATCGCAGCATCGATCTGGTGATCGAACCGATCAATGGTCGCGACATGCCCGGCTATTTCCTCAATGACTTCGACTTTGCCGAACAGCTCATCGGCGAACTGGCGCTGCCCAACCTCAAGCTGCAGTTCGATGTCTACCACCGCCAGATCCTGCATGGCGATGTCGTCATGGCGTTGCGCCGGCTGCTGCCGATCATTGGCCATGTCCAGATCGCAAGCGTGCCCTCCCGCCACGAGCCGACTTCGGAAGAGCTCAACGACCGGTTCATCTTCGCGGAACTGGACGGGCTGGGCTATGATGGTTTCGTCGGTTGCGAATATCGGCCCGGCGGCAAGACACTTGAGGGGCTCGGCTGGTTCGCCCCCTTTGCCGGCGGGCCCCTCCCCCAGGCTGGCATCGGAGTTTCGCCATGAGCCTCGCCCTCGGCGCAATTGCGGACGACTACACAGGCGCGTCCGACCTGGCCAACACCCTCGCCAAGGAAGGTCTTCGCACGGTTCAAACCATCGGCGTTCCGGCAGCAGGTCTCGATCTTCCCGAGGTCGACGCGGTTGTCGTCTCGGTCAAGATCCGTTCGGTTGCGGCAGCGCAGGCGGTGGAGCGCGCTCGCGCGGCCGACCAATGGCTGCGCGCCCGCGGGGCAGCGCATGTGATGTACAAGATCTGCTCGACCTTCGATTCCACCGATGCCGGCAATATCGGCCCGGTGCTGGACGCCTTGCGTCACGACGTGGATGAGAAATCGGTTTTGGTGACGCCGGCGTTTCCGGAAACCGGCCGGACCGTCTACCAGGGGAATCTTTTCGTCGGCGCGGTGCCGCTCAGCGAGAGTCCGCTCAAGGATCACCCGCTCAATCCCATGCGCGATGCCAATCTGGTGCGCGTACTCGCCCGGCAGAGCATGGCAGCGGTCGGGTCGGTCGACCTCGCGACGGTCGCGCGCGGCGCGGACGCGATCCGCGCGCGCAACGCGGCGATTTCCCAGGATGGGGCCGGAGCGGCGATCGTCGACGCCGTCTTCGAGAGCGATCTTGAAGCGATCGGCGCCGCAGCCTTGGCACAACGCCTGTCGGTCGGAGCGTCCGGCCTGGGATTGGGTCTCGCCCGCGGCCTGGTCGCCGCCGGCACCGCGCAGCGCCATCAACGGACGGTGCTGCGGGATCGGCCGGCCAAGGGGCCTGCGGCGTGCTTGGCCGGCAGCTGTTCGCGGGCGACCCTGACGCAGATTGCCCGCGCCGAAGAGACGATGCCGGTGCTGAGGCTCGATCCGGAAAGGTTGATGAGCGGAGCGGCGGAGACGCACCGTGCGCTCGCATGGGCGGCCGCCCGCTTGGCCGATGGCCCCGTGCTCATCGCCAGCAGTGGATCGCCCGAGGTGGTTTCGGCGCTGCAGGCGCGGCATGGACGTGACGCTGCCGGTCATGTGATCGAGCAGTCGCTGGCGACGATCGCCGAAGGTCTGGTCGAACTCGGCGTGCGCAGGTTGGTCGTGGCAGGCGGCGAGACGTCCGGCGCCGTCGTGGACCAGCTTGCCATTCCCGCCTTCGAGTTGGGCCCCGAAATCGCCGCGGGTGTCCCCGCGCTGCGCGCACTCGGCAGCCCGCACGGCGAGCTGCTGCTTGCCCTGAAGTCAGGCAATTTCGGTGGCGACCGTTTCTTCGCGGACGCCTTGGCCGTTTTGGCATGAGGAGTGACGGGGTCTTGGCTGTCCAAGGATAACTGAGAAGGTCGCGCCAGGGTCGAATGGCAGCGATGGACTGCGAAGAGGCCGCTCCTGCGCCATCAACCGAATGACTGATTTTTGGTCGAAGACGGTGATGCACAATCTCGCGCCCGGCGGACCTGCCGAATGACGGCAGCCGCTACGACCTGCACCGATCGCTGCCGGCAGCGCGCCGGCCGCCGCAGTGGTGCCCTCGAGCGACAATTCGCCCCTTCATAAATCCGTTGTGTCGATTTCGTAGATGAAACAGGGGGGCTTTGTGTAATGCCACTCTCTGGAAAAGGATGGAAAATGTCCAAGATCCCCGGCAAGACCGAAACGATCGACAACGCGGAATCCGCTACTTACGAGCCGTACCGGGTTACCGAGCAGGTTCGCGCTGTCGCCGAACAGGGCGTTGAGCAGGCGAAGGAAGCATTTTCCAAATTGGAATCGAACGCCGAGACGACTCAAAAGGCTCTTGAGTCGACCCTTGAGGTGGCCAAGACCACCCGCAACGAGGTGTCGCTGAAGACGATCGCAGCTCTGCGAGCCAATGCCGAAGCCGGCTTCGCTCACCTCGAAGCACTGGTTGCCGTGAAGTCGCCATCCGAGTTCTTCGAGTTGCAGGCCGCTTTCGTGAACAAACAGATCGACACTTCCGTCGAGCAGGCCAAGACCCTGCAGGCGGTGATGTTGAGAGCCACCGAAGACGTATCCAAGCCGATCAAGGATGCCTTCGAAAAGGCTTTGAAGAACCTCAAGGCCGCTTGACTGCTCAGGCAATCCGAGACCGGAGGTCGCAGACCTCCTCTGCTCGTTACGACATCAAGACCGGCACCTTCGCGCCGGTCTTCTTCCATTCGGCCGGCGTCCTTTGCACGAACCTCATCCATCGGCCAAGCATCGCTTTTCCAAACAGTTGGCTACGGAAAGGCGCGCAGAGACGGAGACGAAGGCCCGAAATCGGGACGAGGACGCCGCTTTGGTCCTGTAGCTACTTGACCGTTGATCGTTGCAGCCCGGTGCCGGCGATTTCTCCGGGGCTGCTTTCGAAGTCGAAGAGCCTTTGGGTCGCAAGCGCCGCGGCGCCAACGCGCCCAGGAATCGTCTGCCCAATCGGGTGCAATCGGCGGCGGGTCCCACATGGCATAACGCTTCAATGCATCGCGCATTGGCCCGAACAGATAGTCGCCAAAGGTGGCAATGGCGGTACGCTGATCCTGTCGGCGTTGAGCGGGACGCGGGACGAGAACAACCACAGCATTCGCGAACAGGCTCCCGGCAAGGCCCTTGCAGCCGTCGTGGGAACGCTGCAAGTCGACCCTTACGGCTGCGCAATAATTCGGTCCTGAACAAATCGAACCAGCGTCCATAGACGCCGAACAGATGCTCTTCGAGGCGAAAAATGCGTTCTTCAATCCGCCGCCACAAGGGATCGCAAAAGCGTTTCCTTGGCGGATGACAAGTGGGCCCCGACTGCCAGCTCGACGCGCGCAAGGTCGTGGCTCAATGGGCGTCGATGTAAGAGATGCTCGATCAAAGCTGCGTGGCTGCGCCGCTTCTCGTCGCTTGTTCCAGGCTGGAGAAGTCATGAAGTCGAGTTGACAGGATAGCGTCGCATCGTCCAACCTAGGCGCCTCACCAGGGGAGTCCCGGCAAGGGGCTGAGATACTGCTATCGCGCGCAGTGACCCGTTGAACCTGATCCAGTTCATACTGGCGTAGGGACGGTGCGAGGCTTCGCGGGTCGGCAATCCGGCTTCGGCATTCGGGCAGTGCCCGCATTCTAAGCGAAGCGTCACTTCCTCCTCATCGCGTGGACTGGGTCTCCGTTGCACTCGAGCAAGGAGGCTCACTCATGAATGCCCACACCCCGACCGTCACCGTCGGCGAACTCCCAGCTTCGAAGAAGGTCCACAAACCCGGTCAGCTTCACCCGGAGCTGCGGGTGCCGATGCGCGAGATCTCGGTCCACCCGAGCGCCGGCGAGCCGCCGGTCACTGTCTACGACTCGTCCGGTCCCTACACGGACGCCACGGTGAAAACCGACATCGAGCGTGGCTTGCCACGGCTGCGCGAGGCATGGATCGAGGCGCGCGGAGACGTGGGGCGCTACGAGGGCCGCACGATCAAGCCGGAAGACAACGGCTTCGTCTCAGCCGATCGCCTGACGCCGGAATTCCCGGTTCGCAACAGACCGTTGCGCGCGGCCGGCGGCCGCGCTGTCACACAGCTCGCCTATGCGCGCGCCGGCATCATCACGCCTGAGATGGAGTTCGTCGCCATCCGCGAGAACCTCGGCCGTGAGCAGTTGCGTTCGAAACTTCAACGCGATGGCCAAAGCTTCGGCGCCGCGATCCCTGACTTCGTCACGCCGGAATTCGTGCGCGACGAGGTGGCGCGCGGCCGCGCCATCATCCCGTCCAACATTAACCACCCGGAAAGCGAGCCGATGATCATCGGCCGCAATTTCCTGGTCAAGATCAACGCCAATATCGGCAACTCCGCCGTCACCTCGTCGATGGCCGAGGAGGTCGAGAAGATGGTGTGGGCGATCCGCTGGGGCGCCGACACGGTGATGGACCTCTCGACCGGACGCAACATCCACAACATCCGCGAATGGATCGTGCGCAATTCGCCGGTGCCGATCGGCACGGTGCCGATCTACCAGGCGCTGGAGAAGGTCGGCGGCGTCGCCGAGGAACTGACCTGGGAGGTGTTCCGCGACACCCTCATCGAGCAGGCCGAGCAGGGCGTGGACTATTTCACGATCCATGCCGGCGTGCGCCTGCCCTATATCCCGCTCACCGTCGACCGCGTCACCGGCATCGTGTCGCGCGGCGGCTCGATCATGGCCAAGTGGTGCCTGCATCACCACCAGGAGAGTTTTCTCTACGAGCATTTCGAGGAGATCTGCGACATCGCCCGGGCCTATGACGTGGCGTTCTCGCTCGGCGACGGCCTTCGCCCCGGCTCGATCGCCGATGCCAATGACGCTGCCCAGTTCGCCGAGCTGGAAACGCTCGGAGAGCTCACCAAGATCGCCTGGTCCAAGGACTGCCAGGTGATGATCGAGGGCCCCGGCCACGTGCCGATGCACAAGATCAAGCAAAACATGGACAAGCAGCTCGCGGTCTGTGGCGAAGCGCCGTTCTACACGCTTGGACCGCTCACCACCGACATCGCGCCCGGCTATGACCACATCACATCGGGCATCGGTGCGGCGATGATCGGCTGGTTCGGAACGGCGATGCTCTGCTACGTCACGCCGAAGGAGCATCTCGGCCTGCCCGACCGCGATGACGTCAAGACCGGCGTCATCACCTACAAGATCGCCGCCCATGCCGCAGATCTGGCCAAGGGCCATCCGGCCGCCCAGGTCAGGGACGACGCGCTGTCGCGAGCGCGCTTCGAGTTCCGGTGGGAGGACCAGTTCAACCTTTCGCTCGATCCCGAGACGGCGCGCGCCTTCCACGACGAAACCCTGCCCAAGGAGGCGCACAAGGTGGCGCATTTCTGCTCGATGTGCGGCCCCAAATTCTGCTCGATGCGGATCTCGCACGACATCCGCGCGGAAGCGCAGAAGGAAGGGCTCGCGGCCATGGCTGCGAAGTACCGCGACGGCGGCGATCTCTACATGCCGGTCGACAGCACCTCCGAGCGCACGGACACGCCATGAAGGTGCTCGTTCGCGGCGCTGGCGTCGCCGGATTGACACTCGCGCACGAGCTGGCGACGCGCGGCGCCGATGTGACCGTGGTCGAGAAACGCCTCGAGATCGCCGGCAATGCCTCCTGGCAGGCCGGCGGCATGCTCGCGCCCTGGTGCGAGCGCGAGAACGCCGAAGAGACCGTGCTGACGCTCGGACGCGGCGCAGCCGACTGGTGGGACGCCGCCTTGCCCGGTCATGTCGCGCGCCGCGGCACGCTGGTGCTGGCGTCTGCCCGCGATGCCGGCGAACTCGACCGCTTCGGCCGCCGCACATCCGGCTTCAGGCAGTTGGACGCCAGCCAAATCGCGGCACTCGAGCCGGCGCTCGAGGGCCGGTTCGGGCGCGGGCTGTTCTTCGCTGAGGAAGCGCATCTCGACCCACGGACGGCTCTGCTTTCCCTGCGCGACAAGCTGCGCAGGATGGGCGCGCGCGTCGAGTTCGGCCGCAGCTCGGCGCCGGCATCTCAGGATATCGAGGTGGACTGCACCGGCAGCGGTGACAGGCGACCGGAACTGCGCGGCGTGCGCGGCGAGATGCTGATCCTGCGAACGCACGAGATCTCGCTGGCCCGCCCGGTGCGGCTGCTGCATCCGCGCGTCTCCGTCTATGTCGTGCCCCGTGCGGAAAACCTGTTCATGGTCGGCGCGACGATGGTCGAATGCGATGCCAGAGGTCCGATCACCGCGCGCTCGACCATGGAGCTGCTCGGCGCCGCCTATGCGTTGCATCCGGCCTTCGGCGAAGCCGAGCTGGTCGAAACCGGCGTCGGCGTGCGTCCCGCATTCACCGACAACTTGCCTCGCGTCGAGCGCGACGGGGGGAATATTCGCATCAACGGCCTCTACCGCCACGGCTTCCTGCTCGCGCCAGCCATGGCGCGGCGGGCAGCCGACCTCATCCTGGGATCCTGGAGCAAAGGAGTTTGCCCTTGAAGCTCACCGTTAACGGCCAAGCCCATGAAGTCGCAGCAGAAACGCTTGCCGCGCTGCTCCGCGAACTCGACTTCCAGGGCAGCTGGCTCGCCACCGCGCTCAACGGCGAAGTCGTGCCAGCCCGGGAGCGCGACCGCTGCCGGCTCAGCAATGGCGATCGCATCGAAATCCTCTCGCCGATGAAGGGAGGCTGATCCCATGCTCGAGTTCTATGGACAGAAACTCGCGTCCCGCCTTCTGCTGGGCACCGCGCTTTACCCCTCGCCTGCCGTCATGGCGGAGGCGGTGAAAGCGTCCGGCACGGAGATCGTCACCGTGTCGCTCCGTCGCGAAACCTCCGGCGGCAAAGCCGGCGGCCAGTTCTGGTCGCTTGTCCAGTCGCTCGGCGTTCGCGTGCTGCCCAACACCGCCGGCTGCCACTCGGTGGTGGAAGCGGTCACCACGGCGCGGATGGCGCGCGAGGTGTTCGGCACGGACTGGATCAAGCTCGAAGTGATCGGCAACCACGACACGCTGCAGCCCGACGTCTTCGGATTGGTCGAAGCCGCAAGGATCCTTGCCTCCGAAGGCTTCGAGGTGTTTCCCTATACGACCGACGACCTCATCGTCGCCGAGCGTCTGCTCGACGCCGGCTGCAGGCTCTTGATGCCCTGGTGCGCGCCGATCGGCTCCGCACGCGGGCCGCAGAACCTCGATGCGCTGCGAAGCCTGCGCGGCCATTTCCCCGGCATTCCGCTGATCGTCGATGCCGGCATCGGCCGGCCCTCGCATGCCGCGGCCGTGATGGAGTTTGGCTACGACGCGGTGTTGCTCAACACGGCCGTCGCCAAGGCAGGCGATCCAGTTGCCATGGCCGCGGCCTTCGGCAAGGCGGTCGAGGCCGGCCGCGAGGCCTATTGCGCCGGCCTGCTCGAGCCGCGCGACATGGCCGTTCCCTCCACCCCCGTCATCGGCATGGCAGCATTCTCATGAAGCTCGATCCGTTCTACCTGATCGTCGATTCCGCCGCCTGGATCGAACGTCTGGTGCCGCTCGGCGTGAGGCTGGTGCAGCTGCGCATCAAGGACCAGGACGAAGCTTCGCTGCGCCGGGAAATTCGCGCCTCGAAGGCAGTCTGTGACCGCCACGGCTGCCAGCTCATCGTCAACGATTACTGGCGTGTTGCGATCGAGGAAGATTGCGATTTCGTTCACCTTGGCCAGGAAGATCTGGCGGAGGCTGATGTGAAGGCGATCCGCAGGGCGGGCGTGAGGCTGGGCCTCAGCACCCACGACGGCGCCGAGCTCGAAACAGCGCTCCAAGCCGAGCCGGACTATGTCGCGCTCGGACCGATCTACCCGACCATTCTCAAGGCGATGAAATGGGCTCCGCAGGAGCTGGACCGCATCGCCGCCTGGAAGCAGCGCGTCGGCGAACTTCCGCTTGTGGCCATCGGCGGGCTCACCGTCGAGCGCGTTGCCGGTGTCTTCGCGCACGGCGCCCAAAGTGCGGCGGTCGTCACCGACATCGCCCGCAACACGCACCCCGAGGCGCGGACGGCTGAATGGCTGGCGGCGACTGCCCAATGGCGTTGACGCCGCATGTGCTGATCGTCGCCGGCTGCGATTCGAGTGGCGGCGCCGGAACAGCCCGAGACGTCGAGACCGTATCCGCCTTTGGGCTGCGCAGTTGCCTCGCCGTCACGGCCGTGACCGTCCAGACGCATTCGGCCGTCGAACACATCGAGCAGATGCCGCCGCAGCTTATCGCCGCCCAAATGCGCGCTGCCTTTGCTGCCAATCCGGTCGCAGCGGTCAAGATCGGCATGCTGGGGACGGCGGCAGCCATTGAGGCGGTCGGCTCTGTCCTGGCGGCCCATCCGAAGGTGCCGGTGGTCCTCGACCCTGTGCTTGCCTCGACCTCGGGACGCGTGTTGCTGCAGGACGATGCCGTCGACGTGTTGCGCCGTGATCTGATGCCGCTCTGCCGGCTCGTGACCCCCAACCTGATTGAGCTCGCAAGGTTGGTGGGATCAGAACCTGCGAAGGACGAAGAAGGCGCTTGCGTTCAAGGCGAGGACCTGTCGGCGACGGTGCGGACCGCCGTGCTCGTCAAGGGCGGGCACGCGCACGGAGATTACGCCAATGACCTTCTCATGCAGCCGGACCGTCGCGCCGTTCGGGTCGAAGCGCCTCGCGTCCATGGGGGGATGCGTGGCACCGGCTGCGTGCTGTCCAGCGCCATCGCCGCATCGTTAGCTCAAGGTCTGCCGTTGGAGGCGGCGGTACAGCACGCCAAGCGCTATGTTCTCCAACTCCTTCGTGGGGCGCGATGACGTTGAACGGACGAGCGCAATGCGCATCTTGACCGATTCCCGGGAGGTCGGAGGCGCATGCCCTCCAGGTCCGAGCCGGCGGTCTAATAAACCTTGGAGATCAAGGACATCAACTCGTTGCCGTCTGCTATTCACCTCGCTTCATAAGATGCTGCCCCAACAATCTGGAGCAGCGGCCGGAAGCGAACGGTAACAAGTGGCGGCCCCGAGTTTGGCCTTCCAGCATGGGCATGCAGCGGCAGTGTAGGCTTGTGTCGTCCGGGCAATGGTGGTTAGTCACTCGATGGTGCTGCGCCTCCAACTTGACGGGAGCAAACGCGGGGATCGCCTTTTGCCCAGCCCGTCAACGGGCCCGGAAGTTTCTGGCCTCGCTCAATTTTCATTAACAAAATCAAAGGTAATGGTGGTGCTGGCAGTCACATGCGAACCAGTCTCTGTCCTATTTTCCCTGCTAGGCGCCCAAAAACAGCGAATTTTCGGTCATTTTCGCCTCCCGAGGGAATTTGAACCTTAAATCCTGCTGCAGTTTCAATGCTTTGATGGATAATTCCCTACTCGGCGTAACAGCGAAATGAAATCAGCCTAACAGGGAAACGTGTTGGCGTCCGGGGCCATAACTGTGCACCCGTCGCTTGACTTTGAGCAGCCTTGCGCCTGGGCTGTCTCCTCCCCACCAAGTCCCCGGTGATATCAAAAATGCAACGCACCGTGGGCGCGCTTCGTGGCAGCATCGATCAGTTCCGACGGTACGACAAACGCGTAGTTTCTACGGTGCCAAGGAGGCCAACAGCCCTCGCCTGCTCGAGGACGAGTTTGTTACGGGGCAACGCAACCTTTGCTTCGTTGTCTGTAGCCGAATCGGTTTGAGCGCACATGCAAACTCCTACGTTGAACATTAAATAGACGTTCAACATCTATACAAGAGCGCATGAGGGAACCCTTCGAATTTCATGCGCGGCCCATGCCAACCGTTTGCGCACTCCTGGCATGCCGACCGCCACAATCAACTGATCGACCCACGGAAGAGTCATCAGAACGCGATCATGCGCTCGCCGCTTTCGTGCCGATGCTCACGTTATGGATTTTCCGCGTTTGCTTGAGTAGATTTGTAAGACAACTGGGAGAATCACGCGGATTTTGCGAATGGGTGCTCCAAACGATGAGCGCATCAAGCTCTCGAAGCGCGTCTATGACGGCTTGCGCCGCCAGATCGACGAAGGTGAGTGGCGCGAAGGCACACGCATGCCTACCGAGACCGAACTGGCGGCAAGCTTTGGTGTTTCGCGCCCCGTTGTGCGCGAGGCGCTGGTGCAACTGCGCAGCGAGGGGATAATCGACTCCCGTCGGGGTTCAGGGAGCGTGGTCATTGCCGCCAACGGGGCACCAAGGCGAAGTTACAGCCCTATCGAGAACGTTGCAGACCTCATCAGCGCGTTCGAGTTCCGGTTAACGATTGAGTGCGATGCTGCGGCATTCAGCGCGTTGCGAGGCAAACCGCAGGATCTGGCCGAAATTATCTCGGCGCATGAGAAGTTCAAAAGCGATCTGAGCGAGAGTGATTTCGGTGATCTTGACCTGGCATTCCACATCGCGATCGCCAAGGGCACTGGGAACAAGCTGTTCGAAGCGACGCTGTCGATGCTCAATCCCCAGATACTTTTGGGTATGCGCCTGGTGGGCGAATTCTCGCTGATCGGCAGCACTACTCGAGCTCAGACTGTTTATCGCGAACACGCCTTGATCGTCGATGCAATCAAGTCCGGTGACGCGCAAGCGGCTTTTGACGCTATGCGGAGCCATCTGCTTCAGTCGCGCCACCGTATCCTGGGATTTGATGTCCCACCTAATTGGCAAAGGCTGGGGCCGGTCAACGCCAGCTCGTCAGCTTTGTGACGGCCATTTCTAGGTGCTAGCCAGAATGGCGTCGGCGTAAGAAAAAATGGCCGGCAGACCGCCGGTATGGATGAACACCACGCGGTCCTTCGCCGTCAGAAGGCCAGACCTTATATCGCCAAGCAAGCCGGAGAGCCCTTTTCCTGAGTACACTGGGTCAACAAGGATACCCTCGGTTCGGGCCAGCAGGGCAGACGCCTCTTGAGCATCCGCCGAGGGCAGGCCGTAGCCGGCACCCACCCAATCGGTGGAGTTGCTAATTTCTTCCAATGGCACCGACAAATCGAACCCGAGGATACGCGCCGCCGCTTCGCACTGACCGGCAATCGCGGAAGGAAATTCATAGGCCTCGTTGCGGCTGTCCATCGGGTTGATGCCGCGGATTTGAGTGGGGTGCCCAAGCAGCATTGCCGCCGCCTGCAAGCCGGCCTGCGTGCTCCCCTGAGATGTCGCATAGATGTGAGTGGGCTGCGCTTCGTCCAGCGCTTCGAACTGAGCAGATATTTCCAGATACGCGTTAACATAGGCGATCGCCGCCAAGCTCAGCGCGGATTGCGATCCCATGCCGAGGATAGCTGGGCTTCGGCCTTCGCGTTTCAGCCTGGCCGCCATATCTTCCTTGGCCTGCTTCAGCGAAGCCGTTGCGTCCACGGGCACGATCTTGGCACCAAAAAGCCGGGATATAAGCTGATTGCCTTGAACATGATCGTAGTGGGCGTCCTTGCGAGGCATCAGGATACAGTCGAGACCAAGCCGCGCCGCGGCTGCGGCGAGTTGGCGCGATTGATTTGATTGAGACGCGGCGCCCTGGATCACCACGTCGACACCGCGACTAACCGCGTCACCGAGGATGAATTCATGTTGCCGAACCTTGTTGCCGCCAAAAGCGACACCGGTGCAGTCATCCCTCTTGATCCAGATCTTTGGCCCTTCAAGCCGCGTTGTCAGGGTGGGGCAGTAGTCGATGGGGGTCGGAAGATGCGCCAGCCGCACACGCGGGAGCGCTGCAATCGCAGAGCTCAGTTCGGCCTGTGAAACGATCGTCATTCGGATTGGATCCTTTGGATGATGCTGCCGGCGCGACCCGGTGGCGCGATCCGCACATGTGAAGCGGTCAGATTTCGATCACTCGACCTGTTGCGGCCGCGGTCCGCGCGGCAAGTGCAAATCGAAGCGAAGCGAGACCGTCTTCGCCGGAGACAAGCGGACGGCCGACGCCCCTGACGGCATCGGCAAAAGCCGCTATGACACGGGGGTAGGCGTTTTCGTGCTCGATCGGGATTTCTTGGCGGTTGCCTTGCACGCTTAGCTCCAGCCTGCCGCCGGGCCGCTGCAACAGCACGTCTTCGGCAAAGACAGAAGCCTTGGTGCCGTGCAATTCGAGGTTTGTTCGCGCATGCTCGATCGCGAAGCTCTCCGTGATCTGGACTGTGAGGCCAGACGCTGTTTGGGCTATCGTTGCTACGCCATCTTCAATCCCTTTGGCGGAGATGCCGTTGTTGGAAGTAAAAGCAGCAACGCGCACAAATTTCTCCCCCAGAATGAAGTGCAGGGTATCTGCGTCATGAACGGTCAGGTCAAAGAAGACGCCTGCTCCGGCGGAAGCGCTATCGGTGCGCCATCCGCGATTGTCCTCGGGCAACAGAACGCCGAACATGGCGCGGGCCGCGACAAGGTCGCCGAGCACGCCACTGTCGACAAGTTCACGTAGCTTGCGGTGGCTATTCATTCCGCGCAAATGATGGTTGATCGCCAACACAAGATCTCTGTCTTTTGCCAACGAAACCATTTCCTCGGCATCTTGTTCGGTCATGGCCATCGGCTTCTCACCCAACACATGCTTGCCAGCATTGAGCGCCGCTATGGCGCACGCGGCATGCTTTTCGTTGGTATTGGAGATGTAGACCGCATCGACACCGGCCGAGAGCAGATCCTCAAGCGACTCGCAGGTAAGCGGGATGTCATTGCCCCGGGCATATTCCCTCACACGCGCCGGGTTGCTGCCCTGGACGGCGACCACTTCGTTTCCTGGCGTCGCCCTGATCCCGGGGATGATCCACTCGGCGGCTATGCGGCTTGCGCCGACAAGTCCCCATCGAAGTTGCTTTGTCATTGCACGGATTCCTGATGAACGAGGGTGGATGTCAGCCGGTAGCGGGCGCGCACTGCTTGGGCTGATATCGTCAATGCGGGATCGACGGCACCGGAAGGCGACAAGAAGGATCCGTCACCGGCATGGAGCCTTCGGAAGTCGTGCGCTCCGCGCATGCGGAATACGGGCACAAGACCGACGGGCTGGCTGGCTCGCACAGTTGCGCGTTGGCGCCACGCACCTGTAATGCCGATCGCATTGGGAGGTGGCGATGGGCACCCGGTGCCGCGCATGATTTGCTGCCATGGTGACAAGGCGACGGATGCGTCCCCAGCCCACGCTGCCATGCGGATATCTGCATCCAGGCTCATTGAAGGCGCTCGCCGGACCCACTGTCGAAGATGCTGATCCGTGATGTATCGACACGCAGCCGCGCCCTGCCGCTCTGGTTCACATGCCCTGCCCGCAGCAGGGCCAGCTGTTCCACGCCGGAATGTTGAAACAAAATGACATCGTCTGATCCCGTCGGCTCAATCAGATTAACGTCGGCCTCGATGTCGACGGTCTTCTCGCTCGCGGCGTTACCCTCTGCCAGGCCATAGTGCTCCGGCCGGATTCCGACCGTGACCCTGCGGCCATCCTGATGCAAAGCCGAGGCGAATTCCTGCGGGGCCGGCAGGATTGTTCCTGACCCCTCTAGCACCACCCTCCCCCCCTTGCTCACCGCCGGCAAAAGGTTGATGCGCGGGCTGCCGATGAAAGTTGCAACAAAGAGATTGGCAGGTCGATTGTAGACCTCGCCTGGGGTTCCAAGTTGCTGGACGACACCTTTGTCCAGGATGGCGATGCGGTTTGCCAGCGTCATGGCTTCGATCTGGTCATGCGTCACGTAGACGGTGGTTCTGCCCATCCGATGGTGCAGCTTCTTCAACTCGGTTCGCATTTCGACACGAAGAAGAGCATCGAGGTTCGATAGCGGCTCGTCAAAAAGGAAAAGGCTTGGCTCTCGCACCAATGCGCGGCCAATTGCTACCCGCTGCCGCTGCCCGCCAGAAAGCTGTCCCGGCTTTCGATCCAGCAAATGGCTGATTTGAAGCAAGTTGGCGACGTCGGAAACCGCTTTGTCACGTTCCGGCTTTGGCAGTTTTCGCATCTCCAGCGGAAAAGCGATGTTCTGCCTGACGGTCATTGAGGGATAGAGCGCATAGGACTGGAACACCATCGCGATATCGCGGTGCTGACAGGGGACTTCGTTCAGGACCCGCTCGCCAAGACGGATTTCGCCGGCGTTGATCCTATGAAGGCCGGCGATTGCATGGAGCAACGTCGACTTGCCACAGCCCGATGGCCCAAGAAGAACGAGAAACTCGCCGGATGCGACGTCAATGTTGATGTTCTTCAAGACGCAAAGGTTGGGTCCGTAATATTTGTAGACGCTATCGATGGACAACGAAGACATAAGCTAACCTCTCACAGGGCCGCCGGATCGGGCGGCGACTGAAATCGCGCTGGAAAACGCGGGCTGGGTGCACAGATTTGCGATCGAGGGGCCACGCCCGCGCGATCGCGGTCGGTAAGAACGCAAGCACGGCTGACGGAGGGCCGCTTCAAATCTGCCCCCTTCTCATCGACGGTTCGGTCCTCGATTTGGGTTGCCAATCACTTGCGATTTCGAAGCCAAGGATCCTGCGCCGTGAGTTCATGAGATGCCGACCCATTGCCAACTGGGCTTGGTCGGCATCTCGCGCCTCAACGGCGTCGACGATCATCTCGTGTTCTTCGAAGATCGCCTCGGACCGGGCTGCCGCTTGTTGTTGAGAGAATTCTCCGACAAGCCGCATCCCGAAGACGATCTGCGTGCGCAGCATGCTGAGCGTGGATTCATACATTGCGTTTCGGCTTGCTCGGGACAGCGCCAGATGGAACCCGAAATCCGCATCGCCGAAGGTCTCCTCGTTCGGCTGGTTTCTGACGACGGCGGAGGCAATGCGAATCTCCTCCAACTCCTCGTCGGTCCGCCTCAGCGCCGCGAAAGCAGCCACATCGCATTCCACGGAGAATCGAAATTCAAACGCCTGGATGAGGTCGGCTATGTTCTCGATTGGCCTGTAGCCACCCGAGTCCAGGCCATTTTTGCCAATCACAAAGTTCCCCGATCCTTTGCGAGATCCGATCAAGCCCTCCATTCTGAGCCTTATCAAAGCCTCCCGGACGACAGGCCGCGAGACGCCATGGTTCTTCGCAAGCTCGGTCTCCGGAGGTATCCGCGTGCCCTCCGGCCACTCACCGCATTCGACGAATTGCCGAAGAGCGCCATAGACCTGGTCTGCCAGTTTGAGCTTCATCGCTCTGCCCGGGCTTGGGATTTGCACATATTTGTAATCTGTCAGCTAATTTGTTTTACAGCAAGCTATTTTTGTGACACATGTCCGACATTTACGGGATAAGTCCAGCAACTCGCCCCGCTTGCAAATCGTAGCGGTGCTCAAAGCCAGACACCGCGGCGTCCCATAGGAGGAACGACAATGACAGGTGGCTTCACCTACAACGGGTACGAGATTCCGGCCTACCAACCGCCCGCTTACGGCTACACTTCGGTTCTGGTGCACGACGGCCAGGCATGGGTCAGCGGCAATGTACCCAAGACCGGCGATGAGGATCTCCACCCGGGCAAGGTCGGATCGGACGTCACGCTCGAACAGGCAAAGGAAGCGGCTGACCTTGCGATGCGCAACGCGCTTGCCTCTCTCGCGCATGCCGTCGGCGGTTTGGACAATGTCGTCCAGATCCTGAAGATCACCGTGTTCGTCGCGTCGGCGCCGGGATTCAATCTCCAGCCCCGGGTGGCCGACGCTGCAAGCCTTTTGTTGCGTGAGGTGCTTGGCGACCGCGGCGATCACGCGCGCTCTGCCGTGGGCGTTGCCGAACTGCCGCGCAACTCCAGCGTCGAGATCGAGCTTGTCGCTGCCGTCAAGTAGCCGTGCGGCCCGAATACTCTTGCTGCATCTCTCGAGCGAGCGTGCGTTGCTGCGGCAACTTGCGCCCTTTCACCGCATCGGCGCCACGTTCGCCGATCATGATTGACGGCGCATTGGTGTTGCCAGAAACCAGCGTCGGCATGATCGAGGCATCGATGACCCGTAGTCCATCGATGCCGCGGACCTTGAGGTCGGTGTCCACAACGGCCATTTCGTCGGAACCCATCTTGCAGGTCCCTGCGGGATGAAAATCGGTCTTGCTCCATTCTCGAACATAGGCCCGCAAATCCTCCTCGCTCGTTCGTTGCGCGCCGGGCAAGTGTTCGGCCTTGTAGATCTTGGCGAAAGCGGGCTGTGACAGAATCTCACGAGCAATCTTGAACCCGTTCACGGTGTGCGCCCAATCGCGCTCATGCGTCATGTATTTCGGATCGATGATTGGCTCGGCCGCCGGATTAGCGGACCCCAGCATCACCTCTCCGCGGCTTTCGGGTCGAAGATAGGCGGTGTTGAGGGTCATTCCGTGGCCCTTGACCTGCACGCGGCCATGATCGATGACGTAGGCGGGGAGGAAGTGCATCTGGATGTCTGGCCAATCGGTTTTCCCTTCAGTCGATACGAAGCCTCCGCCCTCGCAGACATTTGACGTGAGCGGGCCAGTGCCGAAGGCCAGGAATTGCAGCGTATGCCAAGCCGCCATAGGGCCCTTGTCGTGGCCGTTATAGGATACCGGCTCCTTGAGGCTGGCACAGCAATAGACGTCCAGATGATCCTGCAAATTCTTGCCGACGCCTGGCAGATCATGAACCGCCCTCACGCCAGCGCGCTTGAGTTCGGCGGCTGGTCCGACGCCTGAAAGAAGCAGGATTTTCGGAGAATTGATTGCGCCCGCGCACAGGATGACCTCGGACCTGGCCTCGATCCGGCTTGTCTGTCCCTTTATTGCGACCTCGATGCCTCTCGCGCGGCCGTTCTCCACGAACACCCGAAGCACGCGGGCCTCGGTTTGCACGGTCAGGTTCTTGCGATTGGCATTGGGGTAGATAAAGGCCTGCGCAGCGCTCGAGCGGCGTGCCGCGCGCTGAGTGACCTGATAATAACCGACTCCATGTTGTTGAGCGCCGTTGAAATCGGTGTTGTAGGGGTAGCCAGCCTGTTGCGCCGCGCGGATATAGACCCGCGTCAGGTCGATCGGCGAACGCTGGTCGGATACGCCAAGGGGCCCGCCCTGACCGTGGTAGTCGTCAAGATATCGCTCATTGTCCTCGGATTTGCGGAAATAGGGCAACAGATCATCATAGCCCCACCCCTCGTTGCCCAAGTCGCGCCACTGATCGTAGTCGCGACGGTTGCCTCGGATGTAGACCATCGAGTTGACCGAGGAGCCGCCCCCCAGAACCTTGCCCTGCGGGAAAAGCATGCGCCTGTTGTTGAGGGCCGACTGCGGAACCGTTTCCCACTCGTAGCGAAACCTCGGGCCTTGCAGTTTGGCGTAGCCCGCTGGCCAACGAACCAGAGGACCGTCGTTCTTCTTGCCGAACTCAACAAGAAGCACGCGTGAGCCGGCATCCTCGCTCAGGCGTGAAGCCACGACACAGCCGGCCGAGCCGCCGCCAACAACGATAAAGTCATATTCCTTGTCCATCCTCACCCTCCCCTCAGATGGCCTTGCCGATCCAACGCGGCTGATATCCGCCGCTGCGCAATTGGACAGTTTTGATGTCCATGAATTCTTCGCATCCGACGCGACCAACCTCGCGCCCGATCCCGCTCGCGCCGAGGCCGCCGAACGGTAGCTCAGCGGGTCCGTCGAGATAGGTGTTGACCCAAACGGTTCCGGCCTCCAGCTCCCGTGCGGCCCTTAGCGCCGCGGCTGTGTCGCCCGTCCATATGCCGGCCGACAAACCGTAGTCGGTGCCATTGGCGATGGCGAACGCCTCGTCTAGCATCTCGAAAATCTGGATGGTGCAGACTGGACCGAATATTTCCTCCTGGGCTATCCGCATGCTGGGTGCGACCTCGGTGAAAACGGTCGGGTCGATGTAGCGCCCCCCCGCCTCTTCCCGATACGTGCCGCCAAGGGCAAGCGTCGCGCCTTCGGCTTTGCCGATCTCGATGTAGCCTAGAATCTTGCGATATTGCGCTTCGCTGATGATCGGACCCATCAGCACGTCGTCGCGCAGTGTGTCGCCGATGGGGATGGACCGCGCGGCCTCGATGAACTTCCGCGTGAAATCCTTGGCAATGCCGTTCTGAAGCAGGATACGACCGCCTTGATTGCACGATTGGCCGGCGTTGAGAAAGGCTCCATGCAAGGTGGCGTCGAGCGCGGCTCCCAGATCGGCATCATTCATGACGATATGGGCGTTCTTGCCGCCTAGCTCGAGTGAAACCTTCTTCAACATCCGAGCGCCGATTTCCATGGCGTGTTTGCCCACCGCCGTCGATCCGGTGAAGGAGATCATTCGAGCCAGCGGGTGCTTAAGCAAAGCCTCCCCGGTCAGCCTGCCACTGCCGGTCACGATGTTGCACACCCCATCGGGCAGGCCCGCCTGCTTGAGGATAGGACCCAAGAGCAGTGTCGTGGCGGAAGTCAGTTCTGATGGCTTCACGACAGCGGCGCAGCCGGCTGCAAGGCAAACGGCAGCTTCTGGCTGATGATCAAGAACGGAAAGTTCCAGGGCGTCACGATGCCGGCCACGCCGACTGGCGCGCGCAGTGTCAAGGCCAAATAGTCCTTACCTAACCCGCCAAAACTGTCGCCTGTCAGAGAGCGGGCCTGCGTGGCGGCAAATTCCCACAGCATGGCCGATCGCTCGATCTCGAGCCTCGCCTGCTTGTGCGGCTTGCCGCTTTCGGCCATTTCGAACCAGGCCAGTTCATCCACATTTTCGCGAATTAGACTGGCGGTTCGCAGCAACACGCTTGAGCGTTGCTCCCCACTCGAAAGGCGCCATCCGGCCTCAAAGGCAGCGTGAGCGCGCGCACAGGCCTCATCGACCAAGCCTTCCCCCGCCTCATGCAACAGCGAAACCGGCGTGCCATTGGCCGGGTTGACCGACACACTCTGCGCCCCTTGGCTAAACGACCAGGCGCCATCAATCCAGCTTCCAAATTGTCTGACCGCTTTCGGCGGAACAAAGCCAATCGCCATTCCAAATCCCTACATTCCCTGTGCGAGCGTCTTTTGACCCTAGCTGTCGAAGCGGCGTGCCAAAACCCCTGTGCAAAGCGGGCAATAAAATTACTTATTTGTCAACATCCTTTTGCGGGGCCCATATTGCCGGAATCGCCTAACCGAAACTGTCGACTTACATATTTCTCAGGAATCGCAATTGCTGCAGCGGCAGCAGAATCGCTATTGGCCGGCCGCAAACAGCCCCGACCCGATGTCCCGCGCGTCAGTCTGCGCGCGAGATTGATTGACAATCAACCGGAAAACTTACAAATATGAAAACTTCCTGCGATAATGGAGTGGTGATGGTTTCCCGCGTCAACAGAGCGTCCGCCGACATCGGTGGCACTTTCACCGATATCGTCATCGAGATCGGCGGCGTCCGCGCCTCGACCAAAATCCTGACGACCCATCAGGCGCCCGAACGCGCCGTTATCGACGGCGTGCAGGGCCTGCTGGAAACGCAGGGGCTTGGATTCGGTGACCTTGACGTCTTCCTCCACGGCACCACGTTGGCGACGAATGCAATCATCGAACGCCGTGGTGCCAAGACAGCACTGATCACCACGCAAGGCTTCCGCGACACGATCGAAATTGGCTCGGAAAGCCGACATGACCAGTACGACATCTTCATCAAGAAGCCACAGCCGTTGGTGGGCCGTGGCTTGCGCTTCACCATACCAGAGCGGGTCGCCTCCGATGGAAGCGTCCTGCTCGAGCTCGATGACACACATGTCGTCGCACTTGCGCATTCATTGAAGGAGCAAGGCGTTCAATCGATCGCCGTCTCGTTCATCCATGCCTATGCGAATCCATCGCATGAGGTGCGCGTGCGGGAAATCCTGTCGGGCATGTTGCCCGACGTCTATTTTTGTATCTCGTCCGAGACGTGCCCCGAGATTCGTGAGTACGAGCGCACCTCGACCACAGTTGCCAACGCCTATATCCGTCCAATCATGGCCGGTTATCTTGGCCGGCTCAAAGCTGAGTTGGGGCAAAAGGGGCTCAACGCGCCGATCCTGCTTATGACCTCGGGCGGCGGGCTCACGACGGTCGACCAGGCCGCCGATTACCCGATCCGCTTGGTCGAATCCGGCCCGGCCGGTGGGGCAATTCTTGCAGCCAAGATCGCAAAGGAATGCGATCTTGACGCCATCGTCTCATTCGACATGGGGGGGACGACCGCCAAGATCTGTCTGATCGACCATGGCCAGCCGCTGAAATCGCGCAGTTTTGAGGTGGATCGGACCGAGCGGTTCCTCAAGGGTTCGGGCCTGCCGGTCCGGATACCCGTGATCGAAATGGTCGAGATCGGCGCAGGAGGCGGCTCGATCGCCCAGGTCGACAGCATGGGGCGCCTCACGGTCGGTCCTGAGAGTGCTTCTTCGGAGCCGGGGCCGGCTTGTTACGGAATCGGCGGCCATCGACCGACTGTCACCGACGGTGATTTCGTGTTGGGGCGGATCGACACCCGAAAATTCGCGGACGGCCGCATGGTCTTGCGGCGCGACCTGGCAGAGCAAGCGCTATCAAGCGAGGTAGGGGATAAGTTGCGGTTGACGCCTGTCCAGGCGGCCGCCGCGGTCACCGCAATCGTCGAGGAGAACATGTCAAACGCCAGCCGGGTCCATGCCGCCGAGCACGGCAAGGACCTGCGGCGCCGCGCAATGATCGCCTTTGGCGGCGCCGCTCCGATGCACGCAGCGCAACTGTCAAGAAAATTGTCCTTGGTCAATGTGATCGTGCCCAAGGGAGCCGGCGTGGGATCTGCCATCGGCTTTCTGGAGGCGCCTTTGGCCTACGAGGTCGTGCGGAGCCGCCATAGCCGGCTGGACCACGTCAACAATGCCGCCACTGCCGACCTCATCGCACAGATGAAGCAGGAAGCCACCGCCGTGGTTGCTCCGGCAGCGGGGGGCCAACTCGTCAAGGCGCATGTCTCAGCGTTCCTGCGCTATGTCGGGCAGGGCCACGAGCTCGAGGTCGACCTGCCATTCGCGGCAGATGGCGGGATCGACGGCGCGGCTTTGAAGGAGGCATTCGATCGGCGATACAAAGAGGTCTTCGGTCGCTTCCTGCCCAATCACGAGATTGAGGTTCTCACGTGGGCGGTAACCGCGTCTTCCGAACAACCTGTCCTCGCGGCAGATGACGCCTCAAATGGCAGCTGTCGCAAGATCGAACCGTCGGGCGAGACCCCCTTCACCGAAATCGATGGCAGCACCGTCCACGCTCCCGTCTATGAGCGCTCCGAGCTTGGCCCGGGCATCGTCCTGACCGGGCCGCTCGTCATCACCGAGCGTGAGACCAACACAGTCGTTCCGAGGGATTTTTGTGTCGAATGCAATGCATTCGGCCACCTGGTCCTGACCAATCTTGCCGCACAAGCGGCCCGACAGTCCGATCGCAAGGGAGCGACAAATGACCGTCAGCCCTGAAATCCAGCAGATTGGCGAGATCGAGTTCCAGATTATGTGGAACCGCCTCATTGCCGTCGTCGAGGAACAGGCCCAGGCCTTGCGCCGCACGGCGTTCAGCCCGATCGTCCGCGAATCGGGCGATCTTTCTGCCGGCTACTTCCACCCCGACGGCCGCATGATCGCACAGGCGGTTACAGGCACGCCCGGACATGTCAATACGATGGCCGCCTCGGTGCTGCACTTCCTGAACCGCTATCCCGCAGGCACGATGCGCGAGGGTGACGTGTATGTCACCAACGACCCTTGGATGGGAACAGGCCATCTGCATGACTTCGTCGCGGTGACGCCCGCCTTCCATAGAGGCCATCTGGTTGGGCTTTTTGCATCGACTTGTCATTTCATGGACGTCGGAGGCATCGGCTTCGGCCCGGACGGCCGCGATGTCTTCGAGGAGGGTTTTTACGTCCCCCCGCTTGCAATGATCACAGCGGGCGAGATCGATCAGACCCTGATAACCCTCGCGCGCTCGAATTCGCGCTACCCGGCTGAACTCGAAGGCGATCTGATGTCCCTCGCCGCCTGCAATCAGATCGGAGTGAGCCGGCTGGCGGACATGCTGGAGGAGTTTCATCTTACCGATCTGACCGCGCTCTGCGACCAGATTGTCAGGCGCTCACGCGACGCAGCCCTGAAGGCGATCGCCGCAATTCCCAAAGGCACGGCCCAGGCCGAAATGGTGATCGATGGTTACGACCGGCCGGTCACCTTGAAGGCAACGACCCGAATTGCGGACGACCACATCACGGTGGATTTTACTGGCACATCGGGACTTTCAGCGCGCGGCATCAACGTGCCGATCAGCTATGCCCAGGCCTATTCGACCTATGCCGTCGCCTGCGCGCTTTTCCCTGAGGTCCCGAACAATTCGGGCTCGCTTTCCGTCGTGACCGTCACGGCTCCCGAAGCGACGATCGTCAACGCCCAACGCCCTGCCCCGGTATCGTCGCGACACGTCATCGGCCAGATGCTGCCCGACGTGGTCTATGGCTGTCTTGCGCAACTGGTTCCCGAGAACGTTTTGGCCGAGGGCGCATCAGCTCTGTGGAATCTCATCCTTGAAGACGCGCATGACGCGTGCCTCACACAAGGCATCGCAGGGACGCGACGGTTCTCGGCGCTGTCGGTTCAGACCGGCGGCACCGGAGCCCGCTCGCGGCTTGATGGGCTCAATGCGACGGCCTTCCCGTCGGGGGTGTCTGGTGTTCCTGTCGAGATCCTCGAGACCCTGACCCCGCTCATTTTCTGGCGCAAGGAATTGCGTGGCGGTTCGGGCGGAGCTGGGAAATTTCGTGGCGGTCTCGGTCAAAGCATCGAGATCGGTCATCGCGAAGGCCATCCGTTCTATATCTACGCAGCCCTCGACCGCATCGAGAACCCCGCACGCGGCCGCTTCGGCGGCGCAAACGGTGCTCCGGGGAAAGTCGCGCTGAAGTCAGGCAAATTCCTCAAGGGCAAAGGCAAGCAACTGGTACCTGCGGGCGACAGGCTTGTCGTCGAAACGCCCGGCGGCGGCGGCTATGGCCCCGCCGCCGAGCGCGATGCCGGCAGCGTCACGGCCGATCGCCAAAATGGTCTAACCAAGTGAACGAGGAAAGCATGAGCGAACATAGCTTATCTGACGAAACGCGAGCGAAGCTCAAGAAGATATCCACTGCATCCATCGCGACGGCGCTTTACAAGCGAGGGCTGCGCAACCAGTTCATTCAGGGCGTCGTTCCGGTCGCGCCCAAACAGGACAACATGGTCGGCCCGGCATTCACACTGCGCTACATTCCCGCGCGCGAAGATCGCAATCCTATCACCGTTTTCCGGAACCCGGAGCATCCACAGCGCGTGGCGGTGGAGACTTGCCCACCCGGCCATGTCCTCGTGATGGACGCGCGCAAGGACGCCAGGGCAGCGACCGCGGGTTCTATTTTGATCACGAGGCTGGCATTGCGCGGCGCGGCGGGCGTGGTCTCGGATGGCGGCTTCCGCGATGCGGAAGGCATAGGCGCGCTGAACATGCCCGCCTACTACGCCAGGCCGTCTGCGCCAACCAACCTGACACATCATGAAGCGCTGGACATCAACGTGCCCATTTCGTGCGGAGATGCGCCGATCTTCCCTGGCGATATCCTCATCGGGGATAAGGACGGCGTGATGGTGGTCCCGGCTCACCTCGCCGACGAGATTGCGGAGGAATGCACCGGGATGGAAAGCTTCGAGGATTTCGTCCTGGAGGAGGTCCGCGGCGGCGCCTCGATCATCGGGCTCTACCCCTGCACGAAACCGGAAAACCAGGAAAAATATGACGTCTGGCGCAAAAAGGCAGGGCGCTAGACCTAAAGCGGCCTCTTCCTCCCGAGGCCGGCTTGGCGGGCTGCGATCCTCCCTCCGCAGCCCGCCGCCTTTCCGACTTGTGGCGACAGCCAACGGCCGATGCTCCCACAGCGGTCCCTGGTCTTAGTCACCATTCATCTGATCGATCCGAAGCTTGTTGAACGGGTGACCAGCTCCGGTGCCGAAGTTCGACAGATATGTGTCGTGGTGGAATCCCCTGGCCTCCAGGACGATCATAGTCACCACCCATATGATAAGGGCGAGGCCGAGGCCGATAGCTAGGCTCGAGATCCAGTACTGAGACAGGCCGGTCACGACCGCGCCCAACGCCAGGGCCCCGGTGAAGTACCCGACAATCTTATGGTAGGCCTCGAACCATCGGCGTTGCGGGCTCATGTCATAATGGTCGCCCCGATCGACGATGGCGTTCGTGGCGCTCTGGGTGGATGCATCGGGGCCGCCATGGGTCCCGCGAAGGCGCGCGCTCACAAGCTGGAGGATGCCGAGGACCACGGTTGCAATGCCAAATACTGCGTGGATCGTGGCACTCAAGCCTCCGTTCGCCAGCAAGGCGATCGACCCTCCGCAAAGGCTGCTGAAGGCAAGCAAGGAAAGTCCCAGGCGATGAACGGTGAACCAATAGAGCTTGCGACCAAGTCTAGGACTTCCGTTCGGTATGCCTTCGCGAGAGGGCGGCGGCTTGCCGTACCGGGTGAGAAGAACAATGCCGGGCACCAGAACGATCCAGATCGTGAACATCAGCCAGGCGTGATATTCCCAATGCGCCTCGAGTGCGAAGCCAAATGGCAATTGCAAAGTGGTAGGAGCGTCCATGTGTTGGTCATCCGTCTGGCGCGCAGATCTATTGTGCCGCCTGGGCGCCCTTGCTGACGCGCCAGGAGCCAGGAACCCAAAAACTTGCCGGGTCTCCCTACCCCTTCACGGAACCGGCCATTAGGCCGCGAAGGAAGTACTTCCCAGCGAGAACGTAGATGGCAATCGTCGGCAGCGCGGTCAGCACGACTGCCGCCATGTCGACGTTGTAGCGCTTCACACCGGTGGTCGTGTTGACAATATTGTTCAGAGCTACGGTGACCGGAACGTTGTCGCCGGATGTGAATGTCGTGCCAAAGAGGAAGTCATTCCAGATATTGGTGAACTGCCAGATCACCGCAACGACGATACAAGGGATTGAAATGGGCAGGATGACCCTAAAGAAGGTTTGATAAAAACCCGCGCCATCTACCTTTGCGGCCTTGACCAATTCTGCAGGCAAAGAGACGAAATAATTCCTGAAGAAAAGCGTTGTGAAAGGGATCCCATATACCACGTGAACCAATATGAGACCGGGCATAGTGTTCGCCAGGCCAACCGCGCCGAGCGAACGAGCCATTGGAATGAGGATGATCTGAAATGGGATGAATACGCCAAAAAGGAGCAAGGCGAATATAACGTTGGACCCGCGAAACTTCCAATGCGTGAGCGCAAAACCGTTTATGGCTCCGATCGCGGTTGACAACCCGACAGCGGGGACGATCAGGATCATTGAATTGAGAAAGAAGCCCTTCAAACCTGAACATTGAAGGCCAATGCAAGCGTCGGACCAGGCTTGCTGCCAGGCCTCCAAGGTTGGCGCCTTTGGCAGCGAAAGCAAGGAGCCGTTGCGTATCTCGTCGATGTTCTTGAGAGACGTAAATACCACGACAACGAGCGGCAGCAGATAGACAGCCGCGATGAACATCAGGCAGCAATAGATGAATACGCGCCTGAGATGATAGCGCCCTCCCCTTTCGAGAACGATGCTGTCATGCGTCATCGCGTTGTTTCCTCACGTCGGAATAAAGGTATAGTGCCACGACCGCGGTAACTGTCATGAAAATCATCATTGCGCTGGCGGCGCCCACTGCCATCTGGTCTCGACCAAATGTCTGCATGTACATGAACGTGGCAGGAAGATGTGTGCTGTTTCCAGGGCCGCCGGCGGTCAGCGCCACCACCAAGTCGAAGCTTTTCACTGCCTGCTGCGTCAGGATGACGAACACAGTCAAGAAGGCTGGCCCGAGTTGCGGTATGATGATGCGCCGGTAGATTTGAAAGCTGCCGGCCCCATCAAGCCTCGCGGCCTTGGTGATATCCTCGTCAATTCCTCGGAGCGCCGCGAGGAACAGGGCCATAACGAATCCGGATGACTGCCAGACCCCTGCAATGACGAGCGTGTAGATGGCAAACCGAGGGTCCACCAACCAGTCGAACCGGAAGCTGTCCCAGCCCCATAGCCGCACCATTCGCTCGATGCCGAGGCCCGGATTGAGGATCCACTTCCAGGCGGTTCCTGTCACGATGAACGACAGCGCCATCGGGTAGAGATATATCGTTCGGAAGAGGCCCTCGGCGCGGATCTTCTGATCGACCAGGATCGCCAGCGCCATTCCGATGATCGATGCAATCGCGATAAACAGGATCGCGAAAATGAAAATATTGTCGACCGCGATCCGCCATATCGGATTGCTCCAGAGGCGCCAGTATTGGTCGAAGCCGACAAATTCATAGGATGGCAGCATCTTGGATGCTGTGAACGACACCACCCCCGTCCACACCATGAAGCCGTAGACCGCCAGAAGGATGATAGCGACCGATGGAGCCAACGCCAGTTGGGATGCGTTGCGGGCAAGCCAGAGCTTGGCGCCGGAGCCCTCACGCCATTGCCCGCGCTTCGCGGTTTGCTGGACCGGGAAAGTCGTTGACACCAGGAATCCTTTCGTCTCGCGAAGGCCGACGATCGCAGCTTGTTTGGGGCGGCCGCGATCGTCGCCTGACCTCGATCTGGTCCGCTACTGCGCGGATTTAAGGCCGGTTACGAGTTGGTCGATGGCCTGCTGCGAGGTCACGCTGGGCGTCTCGAAGAAAGTTGAAACGACGTCGGTGAAGACGCCCGTTTTCGTTGCGCCGGCCGCGGCATTGTGTGCGAGTGACGGCAGCGATTTCTGGCTCTTTTGGGCTTCGGCCCGATCCGCAAAGGCGGCCTTGCCGCAGAAATCGAACTTGTCCATGGAAACGTCGATCCGCGAAGGGATCGAGCCCTTCTTGATGTTGAAGGCCTCCTGGAAACCTTTGTCCAGTATCGCCGACGCCATGGCAAGCTGGCCGGCCTGTTTGCCCTTGTCCTTGGTCTTGAAGAAGCCGAAATTGTCGGTCAGCCAGACGTAACTTCCCTTGGTGCCCGGGGCGGGCACACAGCCGTAGTCTACGTTGGGCTGCAGGTTGGCGAGCGACAGCTCGCCTTTCGCCCAGTCTCCCATGATCTGCATTCCAGCCTCGCCCTTGATCACCATCTGGGTAGCAAGGTTCCAGTCGCGGCCGGGATAATTGGAATCGATATACTTGTTCATCTTACGCAGCTGGTCGAAAACCTTGACCATCGTGTCGCTGCGAAGCGCGGCTTCGTCCTCATCGATGACAGCCTTGCGGTAGAAGTCGGCGCCCCCGATGCCAAGAACAGCATTCTCGAAGAGATCCAACTCCTGCCAGGGCTGACCTCCCAGGGCCAGCGGCGTCACGCCCTTGGCGAGAAGCTTTTCGGAAACTTCGTTGAATTCGTCCCAGGTTGTCGGCGGCTGCAGGCCGGCGGAATCGAAAACTTTCTTGTTGTACCAGAGCCAGTTCGAACGGTGCACGTTCACCGGAACCGCGACATACGAACCGTCATGAGAAATCAGAGGAACAAGTTCCGGAGCAATCACCTTGGCCCAGTCGTCCTTCTTGGCGAGGTCCGTCAGGTCGGTTAGCACACCCTCGGATGCCCAGGCCTGGACCTGCTGAGCGTGCATCTGCGCTGCGGCTGGCGCGGTATCGGATGCGATGCGGGCGCGCAGCACCTGCACCATGTTCATCCCGGTGCCACCGGCCACCGGCGAGTCGCTCCAGGTGACGCCACGCTCCTCCAGGAGTTTCTTGAGCACATTCAGTCCGGCTGCCTCGCTGCCACTGGTCCAGTAGTGCATAACCTCCACGTTCGGCCCGCCCGCCAGCGCCATCGATGTCGAACCGGACAGCAACAAGGCCGTCGCAAGAACCAGATTCCGATTAAGCATTTCTCATTCCCCTTGGTGAAACTACGGTTGCGATACAAGGATGTTGGTTAGGTCTTTGGGCGTCTCTTTCGCCTCTTCTTGACAACACGCGCGCCGCCTTTCCCGACACCGACACTGCCGCCCTGTGTCCAGAGTTGCCGTCTCAGGCCACCGGCTTCAGATGTCTGACTTATCGTTAGCTTTTATTACATATATGTCAATCTGAAATCAGAGAGGTCACCTAAGCCGGAGGTCAGACAGGCATTCAATACGCGTGCGGAATGGAGCTAACTCGGCATTAAATCACAGTAAAATCGGGAAATGATTGCCTTTGCATGGCGTTTTCCATTCGGCGGCACGTTGACAAATAATAATCCGGTCGGACAAATTATCGAGCAAACGAGGGTCCCGCAGCTCTGCGGGAGTGAAGGAGTACATCGCAATGAACGAGAAAGCGGTCTCTTGGGGCCTGATCGGCGCCAGCACCATCGCACGCGAGTGGATGGTCAATTCCATACGCAAGCACCCGCTGGGCAGGGTTAAAGCTATCGTCAGCAGCGAGTTGAGCCGCGCCCAAGCATTCTCGGATCAGATGGGTATTCCTGACGCCTATGACTCGATTGTGCCGATGTTAAGCGATCGAGAAATCGACGCGGTCTACATCAGCACCAAGAACGATCAGCACCTGTCGCAGGCGCTCGCCGCCATCGAAGCCGGCAAGCACGTGCTTTGTGAAAAACCGCTCGCTTTGGAGCCGAAAGACGCGCAATCAATCGTTGAGGCAGCTGAACGCAAAGGCGTGGTACTCGCTACGAACCATCATCTGCGCAACATGGAGAGCCACCGAGCGATAAAGGGGCTTCTGCGCGAGGGAGCTATAGGAAAAATCAACTCCATCCGAATCTTCCACGCAGGAGCGTTGCCCCAGAGCCTGAAGACTTGGAGGCTATTCGAGAAAAGCGCGGGCGCGGGGGTTATTTACGACATCACCGTGCACAACGGAGATCTTCTTCGATTCTATCTGGACAGAAATCCCACCAGGATCACCGCACTGGCGAGTGCGTCTGGCGAAGGGGCGAACGGCATCGAGGACAGCGTCATGTCAGTATGGGAATTTCCAGGCGACATCTTGGTGCAATGCCATGACAGCTTTGTCGTCGGCCATGGCCCGCGCGGCGTCGAAATCCATGGCTCCGCCGGAAGCATTCTTGGCATCGACGTCATGTCACAGGCCCCTGGCGGGAGCGTCGTGTTGCGAACATCCGACGGTGAGCGAGACATACCTCTTGAACTCAAGGTCACTTATGACCGCGGTGTTTCCGATTTCATGGCCGCTATGCAAGGGAAAGGCCGGCCCTCCTCAACGGGCGAGGACGGTGTTTGGAGTGTAAAGTTGGCAAAGGCCGTGGCGCTATCGGCCGCCACAGGTCGAGCAGTTCTCATCGACCAAGGGTGAAGGGGTGCGCGGCCAATCGGCGATGCTTAGGTCAGTGGCCTCGCCGATGCAATCGATATGGCTTGGTATGGCGTCAAACGGGCCGGCAGCCGAACGGCAACTTCGCTTACCCGAAAGGAACCACCCCCTCCGGCCGATGTGAACCTCTGCAATCCACCGGGCTCTTAGCGCTCGTAATAAGGGCGCCTTTTATTCGTGGATCAAGCCATGGCGGCTGGCTTGTCATCCCGCAATCCGAAATGAGGCCGTCGTTCAAACGATATGTGCAGCCCCAACTCGGACATGAAATGCCGAGCGCGGTCGGTGTCGCGCCTGCCGACGCGCGACACCCATTCTGAAAACAGCCGCACCGCGCGCCGGTTCATGTGCCGCGACGGACAGACCAGCCAGTATCCGGGGAACTCTATGACGTCGAACTCGGTCGAGACGGGCACCAAAGCGCCCGAAACAAGATCCTCGAATGCAATTGACGTGCTTTCCAGAACCACGCCCGCTCCATCCTTCGCCAGCTGAACCGACATCGAGGAGCGGTCGAAACGATAGGGATAGGTCATGCGCGCGCCCTGGACCCCGTTACGCGGCAGCCAGTAATCCCAGCGGAAATAGGCCTTCACGCTGTCGATCAGTCTTGCCTGGCGCAACTGCTCGCGCGGATCGGATGAAAGCCTCTGCAGCTCGGTGAGATACGAAGGCGAGCACATCGGCAAGATCAGGTCGTTGACCACGCAATCCGAATAGAGGCCGGCCCAGCCCCCGTCGCCGTAGCGAAGATCGAGATCGATGATCTCGGTTTCGAAATCAGAGAAATTGGGTGTCGCGTCGACGCGCAGATTCCAAGTCGGATAGTCCTTGCTGAATTCAGCCAAACGTGGCGCCAGCCATTTCTCGCCAAAGGAGGGGCTGACCCGAAGGCTGAGCTGAAAGCTCTCGCGCTGCCGCACGATGGCGTTTCGCACCTCGCGTATGGATTCGAAGGCTTGCGTGGTGGTCTGGTAGAGCCGCTCCCCGTCGATCGTCAGGGAAAGGTGACGCTTTTCGCGCTGGAACAGCCGCACGCCCAGCTGATGCTCGAGCAAGCGCAGTTGCTGGCTGACGGCCGAAGGCGTCACCTGCAATTCCTGCGCCGCTTTTGCCACGCCGCCGAGGCGCGCAACGGCTTCGAAATGCGCCATCGACTTGAACTTGATGTCCGACATATCGTCATCGTCAGTTAAGTTCAGCTACACAAAATGTTAAGAAACGAGAATTGAGCCGAATGTCAATCGGTCGCATCTTTCCTTCGATCTCGGGAGGAGATGCAGGATGGAAACGGCCCAGGGCCTGGGCGTCGCCGACAATGGGAGCGCGGCCGCACAGGCATCGAACAGGACGCCTCTGATCGACGCTGCCAATGTCGAGAAGAGCTACGGCGCAACCCGCGTGCTGCGAGGTGTGAGCTTTCAGGTCCGGGCCGGCGAAATCCATGCGCTGCTGGGCGGCAACGGTGCCGGCAAAAGCACGCTGATCCGCATCATCACAGGCCTCACCCCTCGTGACGCCGGCGACATCGGCTTCGCATCGGCGAAGGTCGGCCCAAGCGGCCCGATCATAGCGGTGGTGCATCAGGAACTGGCGCTGCTGCCCGAACTGTCGGTCGCGGAAAACATCGGCATTGTGCATGCGAAGTCCGGCCTGTCGCAGAGCAGCCACCGCCGCATGCGCGACATCGCACTCAATGCCTTGCGCCTGATCGATGCGGTGATCGGCGACGAGATCGTGGACCTGCCTGCGGGCAAATTGTCCTTGCATGAAAGGCAGATCGTGGAGATCGCCCGCGCGCTTTCAACGGGCGCCGAAGTGCTGCTTCTCGACGAGCCCACCGCCAACCTGACCGCGGGCGAGACGGCCAAGCTTTTCTCCGTGCTGAAGCGTTTGGCGCGCGACGAGGGCATCGGCATCGTATTCGTCTCGCATAGGATGCGCGAAATCCGCGAGCTATGCGATGTCTGCACCGTCCTGCGGGACGGCGTCACCGTGGCGAATGCCACTCCGCTTGCCTCGCTGAGCGATGCCGAGATCGTCCAGCAGATGGGGCAATCGACCCATCGTTCCGGACCCCAGCTCAAGCGGCGGCAACGCAGCCGAGAGGGCGCGCCGCTTGTACTGCTCGGACCGGACGGCGCCAGGTTGGAAATCTGGCCAGGCACCATTCTCGGGCTGGCCGGCGCGCCGGCGGGTCCGACGGGCCTGATCGATCCCCTCGTCGGCGCGGGAAAGGGCGCCGGCTGGCGCCTCTCCGGCGACGGCCTCGGGGACGGCTTCCCCTCCCCGGCCGCGGCGGCGCGCGCGGGTATCGGCTTCGTGTCGGGCGACCGTGCGGCGAAGGGCATCCTTTCGCAGCTTCCGATCGTCGACAACGTGCTTGCCGCGCGCAGGGTACGCGACAAGCGGCGGATCGTCGGCGCCGCCGAACGGCAGGAATGCTCCGATCTGGTTTCGGCGCTGAAGTTGAAGGCGGGTTCGATCTGGGACCTTCCGGTGTCGCTGTCCGGCGGCAACCAGCAGAAGCTCATCGTTGCGCGCTGGCTCGGATTGCCGCTGCGCATGGTGGTGCTGGAAGAGCCGACGCGCGGCGTCGACATCGCCACCAAGCACGACATCTACGCGCTGATCCGCGAGATGGCGGACGCCGGAGCAATCATTGTCTGGTGGTCGACCGAGAACGTCGAACTGCTCGAGCTGTGCGATGTGATCTTCGCCTTCGACACCGAGGGGCGCCCGAAGGGGTTTCTACCGGACGAGCAATTCACCGAAGACGGGCTCGCCGAGCTGACGGGGATGGCAGCATGACCGACGCAACGAACGGCGCCGCGACGGCCAAGAAGGCTCGGACCGCCAGGAGCCGCTCCCCCGGGATTCTTCTGTCCTACCGCACGGAAGCCGCGATTGCCGGCGCGATTGTCGTCCTGTTGCTGGCGGTCGGCATGTTCGTGCCCGCGGCGCTCAGCATGGCCAACGTCCAAAACATCATCCAGGCCGCGGCGCCGCTTATCATCATGTCGCTGGGCGTTTTCCTGGTCGTGGTCACCGGCGGCATTGATCTTTCGGTCGGCTCGGTGTTCTCGCTGACCGGAATGGTCACGGCGCTGGCAATGGCCAATGGAGCGGACGATCTTACCGCCAGCCTGGCAGGCTTGGCCGTGGGGCTGGTATTCGGAGCGATCAACGGGTTTTTCGTCACTGTCGTCAGGCTGGCCCCTTTCGTCGTCACCCTCATCACCTACGCGGTGGCGGGCAGTCTGGCCTTCATCGTCACCAATGGTCGCTCGATGCCGATCGGTGCGCCGGATTTCTGGCTGCTGAATTCCGGCGAGATCGTCCCCGGCATCCCCAATCATCTTCTGTTCTGCATCGTCCTGATGGTGGTGCTGGAATATGTGCTGCGCAGGGTCGTGCTGGGCCGCTGGTTCTATGCCGTCGGGTCGTCGGCGACTGCAGCCCGGCTGCTCGGCATTCCCGTGCTTCGCATCAAATTCGCGGCCTATGTCACTTCCGGCCTGCTCGCCTCGTTCGCCGGGCTGCTGACGGCGAGCTACATCCTCAATGCCGAGGCAACGGCCGGCGCCAGCCTGATGCTGCAGGCGATCGCCGCGGTCGTCATCGGCGGAGCCAGCCTCTTTGGCGGAACCGGCAGCGCGATCGGCGCGGTGCTCGGCGCGCTGATGATCACCTGCATCCAGAACGGCGTGAACCTCATCGGCGTCAACAGCTTCTGGCAAGGTTCCGTCACCGGCGCCGCGATCCTGCTTGCGGTCCTGATCGACCGCTTCAGCAACAAGAACCGACTCTAGATCATCAACGGGAGGAACCAAGATGAAGTTGAAGAGCATCCTGATTGCAGCACTGGCGGCGTCAGCCTTGTCCAGCGCATCATATGCCGAGGACAAGAAGACCGTCGCTTATATCGCGCCCTCGCTGGACATCTCCTACTGGCAATGGGTCGGCTACGGCGTGAAGGAGAAGGCCAAGGAGCTCGGCATGGATTATGTCGAGTACACCTCTGAGAACTCACCCGCCAAGCAGATGGACAATGCGCGGACAGCCGTGACAAAGGGGGTCGCGGCAATCGTGATCGGTCCGGTCAGCTCGACATCGACGCCGCCGCTGCTCGATTATCTGGAGAAGCAAAAGGTGCCGATCGCCTTCGCCGGCATCGGTCCGCAGCCGGGACTGACCAACTACACATCCTCTGTCACCGCAAACAATTATGAGACCGGCAAGGCACAAGGGAAATTCACCTGCGATCTCGCCAAGGAGCGCGGCGGCAACAAGGTAGGCATGCTGTCGCTGCCGCAGGACCGGGAAAATGCGCAGAAGTATCTCAAGGGCGCCAAGGAAGCGTTCGCCGCCGAGGGCTGCGATCTCGCGCAGATGCTGGAAACCCGTGGCCTTACCATCAACGAGGCCGTCACCCAGGCAAACGACCTCTTGACCGCCAATCCCGATATCAAGGCCATCTACGGCATGTATGACGAGGCTGGCAGCGGGGCCGCCAAGGTGGTCGAGACACGGGGCCTCACCGGTAAGATCGGCATCACTGTCGCCGACGGTTCGCCAACGACGATCGCGCTGCTCAAGAAGGGAGCTATCCAGGGCATCTTCTTCCAAGAGGCGGTCGGCCAAGGCATCGACGGAACCCAGCAGGTCTACAACGCTTTGACGGGGGCGAAGGTGACGCAGGATCTGGCCCTGGTCATGCCGCTCGTCACGGCTGACAAGGTCGACAGTGCCGAGGCCAAGAAAGTCATCGCCCGCGTTTTCCCCCCGAGCAACTGACCGTCATTGAACGGACCCGCCGGCGAGGCCGGCGGGTCCAGACCAAGTGCAAGGAAACTGGCCGTGGCCGAACTGCCTTTCATCGATCCGCATCACCACCTTTGGGATCTGGAGACCCACTATTATCCGTGGCTGACCGACGGGGTTAAGCCGGCGGCCTTCGGCGACTATGAGGCGATCCGCAAGAGCTATCTGATCGACGACTATCTGGAAGACGCCAGGAACCAGAACCTGGTGAAATCGGTGCACCTGGACGTCGGGTTCAATCCCGCCGATCCGGTCGGGGAGACGCGCTGGCTGCAAGGCATCGCCAACAAGCGGGGTTTTCCGCACGGCATAGTCGGCTACGCCGACCTTTCAAAACCCGATGTCGGCGAACTCCTCGACCGGCACATGGAGCATCCGAACTTCCGCGGGATCCGGCAGTCGATGAATTATCACCCCGATCGCGCCAAGACCTATCTGGAGCGGCCGGAGGTCAGCCGGACACCCGAATGGCGGCGCGGCTTCCGCGAGCTGGCGAAACGTCGGCTGAGTTTTGACCTGCAGCTCTATTATCCGCAGATGGGCGAGTTTCTCGAGCTGGCGCGCGACTTTCCCGACGTGCAGATCATCCTCAATCACACCGGCATGCAGGTCGACGGCCCCGAGCACTTCGGCGCCTGGAAAAAGGGCATGCGCCAGCTGGCGCAGGCGCCGAACGTCGCCTGCAAGATCTCGGGTCTCGGCATGGGCGACTGGACATGGACCACGGCGTCGATCCGTCCCTACGTGGAGGAGGCGATCGCCGCCTTCGGCATCAACCGCTCGATGTTTGCGACGAACTTCCCGGTCGACAAGCTGTTCTCGAGCTTCGACGCCATCGTGAACGCCTACAAGGAGATCACGCGACAATATCCGCATGAAGAGCGGCTCGCGCTGTTCCATGACAACGCCGCCCGGTTCTACCGGCTCTAGATCATCCGCCAAGAGATTGGAATAGCAGGAGAGTTCGACATGTTGCTGAAGGGCAAGGCCGTGGTCATTTCAGGCGCCGCGAGCCCACGTGGGATAGGCCGCTCCACGGCAACGCTGATGGCCGAACATGGGGCACGCGTCGCGATTCTCGACCTCGATGAGGGGCAAGCGCGTGACGCTGCCGCTTCGCTCGGAGGCGACCATATCGGGCTTGCCTGCAACGTCGCCGACAGGGACGCTTGCAGGAGGGCGGCCGTGCAGGTCACCGAAGCCTTGGGCAAGGTCGATGTGCTTTGTAACAATGCGGGCATCACGCAGCCGGTCAAGACACTGGAGATCAGTCCGGCCGACTGGGACCGGATCCTCGACGTCAATCTGCGCGGCGTCCTTTACCTCAGCCAGGCCTTCATTCCGCATATGCGCGAAAATGGCGGCGGCTCGATCATCTGCATGTCGTCGGTCTCGGCGCAACGCGGCGGCGGCATCTTCGGCGGCCCGCATTACTCCGCCGCCAAGGCAGGTGTGCTCGGCTTGGCAAAAGCGATGGCGCGCGAATTCGGACCCGACCGCATCCGCGTCAACTGCGTCACGCCCGGCCTGATCCAGACCGACATCACCGGCGGCAAGATGACCGACGCCATGCGCGCCGACATCATCAAGGGAATTCCGCTCAGCCGCCTCGGCGAGGCGCTCGACGTGGCGGGCGCCTATCTGTTCCTCGCGTCGGATCTGGCCAGCTACATCACCGGCGCGGTAATCGACGTGAATGGCGGGATGCTGATCCATGGCTGACGGAGCGGCCGAATTGAGGATGCCACGCTCCGGCAGCAATGTCAGTCTTGTCGAACGGGCCTATCGCATCCGCCGGCATGCCGTGCGCATGGGCGAAGTCCAGGGCCAAGGCTATGTCGGGCAGGCGCTCGGCATCGCCGACGTGCTCGCGGTCGCTTACTTCCATGCACTTCGATACCGGCCGGATGACACGCAATGGGAGGGGCGCGACCGCTTCCTATTGTCGATAGGGCATTATGCGATCGCGCTCTATGCGGCGTTGATCGAAGCTGGCGTGCTGCCGGAGGACGAACTCGAAACCTATGGCACCGACGACAGCCGCATGCCGATGTCCGGCATGGCTGCCTACACGCCTGGAATGGAGATCACCGGCGGATCGCTCGGCCATGGGCTCGGCATCGCCGTCGGCATGTGCCTCGGGCTGAAGCGCAAGCAGAGCGACAGTTTCGTCTACAATCTATTGTCCGACGGCGAGCTCGGCGAGGGCTCGACCTGGGAAGCGGCGATGTCGGCCGCCCACCACAAGCTCGATAACCTGATCGCCATCGTCGACTTCAACAACCAGCAGGCCGACGGCCCGTCGACGACGATGCTGTCGTCCGAGCCGGTTACTGACAAGTTCGAGGCCTTCGGCTGGCACGCGCAGCGCGTCGACGGCAATGACATCGAGGCGGTCCGCGCGGCGTTCGACAGCGCCCGCCATCTCGACGAGCCGAGACCGCGCATCATCGTCTGCGACACGCGCATGGCCAAGGGCGTGCCGTTTCTGGAGGCCCGCGACATCACGCATTTCATCCGCGTCGAGCCGCATGAATGGACGCTGGCGCTCGAGGCACTGGAAAAGGCACGTCCGCAGTGAGGCTGTCAAAGTTCGAACCGCGCCTCCCCGTCAACGCAGGCGAGCGCAAGACCACATCGGCGATGATCGCCTCGATCGCCCCGGACGGCGTTCCGACTCGCAGCGCCCCTTTCGGCCACACGCTCGCTAGGCTGGCACGTCACCGGAGCGGGATCGTCGGGCTCACTGCCGATCTTGCGAAATACACTGACCTTCATGTCTTTGCGCAGGAACATCCGGATCGCTTCTACCAGATGGGCATGGCCGAGCAGGTGCTGATGAGCGCTGCCGCCGGACTGGCGCGTGAAGGCTTCACGCCTTTCGCCACGACCTACGCCGTCTTCGCCTCACGACGGGCCTATGATTTCATCTGCATGGCAATTGCGGAGGAAAGGCTGGACGTCAAGATTGTCTGCGCCCTTCCGGGACTGACGACCGGCTACGGCCCGAGCCACCAAGCAACGGAAGACATCGCCATCTTCCGCGGCATGCCGAACCTTACCATCATCGACCCGTGCGACGCGATCGATATCGAGCAGGCTACCGAGGCAATCGCGGGTCACAGAGGACCGGTCTATATGCGGCTCCTGCGCGGCAAGGTGCCGGTCGTGCTCGACAAGTACGATTACAGGTTCGAGATCGGCAAAGCACGGCTGCTGCGTGAAGGCACGGACGTGCTGTTCATTTCGAGCGGCCTGATGACGATGCGTGTGCTTGAGGCGGCAACGGCTCTCGAAGCGGACCGCATCAGTAGCGCAGTGCTACATGTGCCGACGATCAAGCCGCTGGACAATGAGAGAATTCTTGCGGCCGCGCGCCAAGCTGGCCGGCTGGTGGTGGTGGCGGAAAACCACACCGTCATAGGCGGACTGGGTGAAGGTGTCGCATCCTTGCTGATGCGCACGGGCGTGACACCCGCCTTTCGGCAGATCGCCCTTCCCGACGAGTTTCTGAACGCCGGTGCTCTGCCGACACTTCACGATCGGTACGGCATCTCGGCAACTGAGGTCGTGCGCCGTATTCGCGAATGGACGGGTTAGTGAAGCACGATCTCGGCTCTGCTCTTGATGACGGTGATCGGCAGCCGTAACGCCACCAGGAGCGACTTCGATCAGGTCGTCGCATCGATCGGGGACGGCGAAATACCGATTACCAAGCTCGTGACCCACCGGACCACTCTGGCCAAGAGCCCTCACGACATTGCGCGCTGGTCACGCGAAGGCTGGGCTGATGAAGGCTGTCATCGCCGTCCACGACAGGTCCTAACCAGCTGACGTAAGGGCCAGCAGTCTCTTGCGAGCGGCGCCTTACCCATTTGGCGCTGTGCGAACGGCATGTCCCGGTGATCACTTCCGAGACAGTCTTCCAATCTTCAAGCCGGGGAGGCGTCGGGGAGACCAGCGAACTCAGCGCTGTTGCCAAAAATATGCTCAACCTGGTCGGGAAGCAGAACCCCCGCTTCTTCAACGACTTGGCGTAAGGTCCTCTTCCCTGCCAAAGCGCGCTTGGACAATTCGGCTGCTTTGCCGTAGCCGATCAGTTTTGCTAAGGGCGTTGCCAGAACGAGGGATTGATCAAGCAGCGCTCTGCAACGATCAAAATCGACTTCGATCCCGTCCACGCAGCGCTCTTTGAAAATCCGCATTCCTCTCGTCAACAACCGCATGGATTGCAGGATGTTCAAGACGATCACCGGCTCCATTGCATTCAACTGAAGCTGGCCCGCGCTTGCGGCCAGTGTCACGGTAAGGTCGTTGCCAATCACCTGGAAGCTGAGTTGGTTCACCATCTCAGGAATGACGGGATTGATTTTACCCGGCATGATCGAAGAGCCGGCCTGCACGGGTGGCAATCGAATCTCGCCCAGTCCGCCAAGCGGCCCACTGCTAAGCAGGCGCAAATCGTTGCAGATCTTGGTCAGCTTGACTGCGATGCGCTTCAGCATGCCCGAAAAGGAAACGAGGCCGCCGGTGTCCGACGTTGCCTCGATGAAATTACGGGCAGCAACAAGCTGAATGCCTGATATTCGCGACAGATGACCGCAAACGATGCCTGGGAACTCGCGGGGCACGTTAATCGAGGTGCCGATCGCCGAGCCCCCAAGGTTGATTTCCAACAACAATCTCGCGACCGACTGAAGTTGGACGATATCTTCGTCGATGAGTTCAGCAAAGGCTCCGAACTCCTGCCCAACTGTCATGGGCACCGCGTCTTGAAGCTGAGTTCGGCCAACCTTGAGCTCATTCGCGTGCTGGAGCGCCTTGGCGCGAAACGCATCACGCAAATTGACTTGTGCCGATACGAGCCCGCCGCAGGCCCGCAAAACCGTCAGACGGATTGTGACCTTGCCCCTCTGATCTAATCCGGTTTGAAGTTCGTTCTGGCCCATCGAGAGGACCAGGACATGAAGCGCAGCC